>NZ_JAALLT010000003.1:0-600000 GCF_011059145.1 Halalkalibaculum roseum
CAAATACTATATCAGAGTACTGATGTGAATTATCAATGATTTTGGAAATCGTTCCTGCTTTAGGAATCACATAATAAACACCAGAAAACCCTTTTTCTATTGGTTTAAAGTTTTCTAAATTAAATTCTCCTAATGCAACTTTGACTACAGCTTTTACAAAATCCACGCCAGTTGCTAATGGCACCATGTGTGAACCTATTAACTCACCTCCCATTCGTCCTGCAATTTCTACGACCTTTACTTCACCATCTTTTGTCAATAACACTTCAGAATGACTTGCACCATTCACTAGGTTTAAGCATTTAAGGCTTTTCTGAACTTCTGCAATTATTTTTTCTTTGATTTGATCTGATATAGCAGCAGGCTGGTGATGTTCAATTTCAACAAAATAAGGGGCACCCGTTGTAACTTTATCAGTAATAGCTAAAAATTCATGCTCCCCTTTAAATGAAATAAATTCCACGGAGAATTCACGCCCCTCAATAAACTCTTCGACTATAGCTCGCCCATTAATAGAGTTTTTTAATGCTTTAGATATTGCTTCATTAACGTTTTCAGGATTTTGAACTTTTGTAACACCTCGGGAACCTGATCTATCTGTAGGTTTTACTATGACCGGGAATTTGTAATACTCTTTTTCATTAAAAGTCGGCTCAGTGTAAAGCTTAAATTTAGGACAAGATACCCCACAATTTATTAAGGCTTTTCTCATTTCAAATTTATCAGTAGAAATAGTCGTAGCAGCAATACTATTACCAACTAAATTTAATTTTTCTGCAATATAATTTACTGTTGGCATCGCAATATCTGATGCAATAGAAGTAATTCCATCAATATCAATTTCCTTACATTTAGCTAGAATTTCTTCTTTTTCTAAAATACTGATTGGATAATAGTAGTCTGAGATATCATCTACTTCATTACCTTCTCGCCATGCAAAGACGTGTGTTTCTAAACCCATCTCTTTGGCTTTCTCTACTAAAGGTCTTTGTAAATAACTGGCTCCAATTATTGCTAATTTTTTTTTCATTCTCACTTAAACAGATTTTTTAAATATTCACCATATCCATTTTTTTTCAATTCAGTAGCCTTCTCTAATACTAAATCAGTGTCAATCCAATTGTTTCTCCAGGCAATTTCTTCAAGGCAAGCTATTTTCAATCCCTGTCGTCTCTCTATGATCTCTACAAACTGTGAAGCTTCTAACATCGCCTCATGCGTTCCGGTGTCCAGCCATGCGAATCCTCTTCTAAGAACTTTTACATTTAGCGCGTCAATATCCAAATAAGCTTTATTAACAGAAGTAATTTCCAGTTCTCCGCGATCAGATGGTTTAACATTTTTAGCAATTTCTACTACCTGGTTGTCATAAAAATAAAGCCCGGTTACCGCCAAGTTACTTTTAGGCTTTGTCGGTTTTTCTTCAATGCTTAATGCTTTTTGGTTCTCATCAATCTCAACAACGCCAAATCGCTCCGGTTCACTTACCTGATATCCAAAGACAGTTGCACCATTTAAGTTCTGGACTGTTTCTTTCAGTTTTGGTCGTAGTCCGTGACCGTAGAAAATATTATCTCCCAAGATCAAACATACATTATCATCTCCAATAAACTCTTCACCAATAATAAAGGCCTGTGCCAGTCCGTCGGGGCTGGGCTGCACAGCATAGGAAAGCTGAATGCCCCATTCTGAGCCGTCGCCCAACAATCGTTTAAAGCTCTTGTTATCTTCGGGCGTAGTAATGATCAAGATTTCCCGAATGCCTGCAAGCATGAGCACCGAAAGCGGGTAGTAGATCATCGGTTTGTCATACACCGGCATCAGCTGTTTGCTAATAGCTTTGGTTATGGGGTATAACCGTGTTCCTGAGCCGCCTGCGAGTATTATTCCTTTCATTAAATTAATTGTCACTTAGTGTTATACTTCCTGTAGTTCAACCATTCGTCTGAATGATACACTATTATTTACGAGTTCATCATATGTCCCAACTCGCTCAATCTTACCATCTTCCATAATGACTACTCTATCTGCATTCTTGATGGTACTTAATCGGTGAGCGATGATTAAAATAGTATGTTCTCCCTGTAGTTTTTCGATATTTTTTTGAATTACCAGTTCCGTTTCAGAATCAAGGGCTGATGTCGCCTCATCCATCATCAATATATTCACGTTTTTATATAACTCTCTCGCGATTGAAATTCTCTGTCTTTGGCCTCCACTTAGACTAATACCATTATTCCCCAAACGCGATTCTTCTTTATGATCCAGTTGTTGAACAAAATCAAAAATTCCAGCTTTTTTCAAGGCCTTATTAAACCTGGCAATATTCTTCTCGCTCTTTTCGCCCCAAAATGTAACATTATTAAAAACCGTGTCATCAAAAATAACCGGTTCTTGGGTGATGTACCCTATGCTTTTCCTGTACTGGTTCATATCAATGTCATCCAATCCAGAAGAACCAATTTTGACAGTACCTTTTGATGGTTTAAGCAACCCTGCAATTACATTTACCAATGTAGTCTTTCCCGCACCACTCTCCCCAACAAACGCAACTGTTTCATTCTCTTCAATAGATAAATTTATATCTTTAAGGATATAATCCTGATTACCATTATAGCTGAAATAAAGATTCTGAATTTCAATTTCAAAGTTTTCTACTGTATTTACATGTGTCCTCTCATTTTCTTTGTTAGAGATAAGTTCATTCGTAAATGTTTTCATGTTTTGTAGTGAACCAATCGTACTTAAATAGGAATTATATGAGTCTAACAGCGACATTAAAGTTGATAAACCACGATAGAAAAATAGCAATGCAAGTATAATGGCTCCGAGTTCTCCCCCTAAATACTCTACCTGAATCAAAATAATCATCACTACCAACAGAATCATAATGGGCTCTCTACTACCCTGCATAATAGCTCTTAAAATGCCCACTCTGCGATTCTGATCCTCAAGATCATAAACCTTGTTTTTTAAATATTTAGAGAATTCTTTAACAAGCCCTGTTGCTTTCAGATATTTAAAAAAATTGACTTCTTGAATAAGCAAGCCTTGAAATGCATGATTACTTTTGACCAAATCAATACCAAGCTGCTCAGTCTTTTTATATAACTTATAAAAAATCAGGTGGCTGATAAGTCCTCCTATTATGACCAACACTGAGAACTGTGGGTTTGCTAAAAAGGCCAATCCAATGTAAGTCAAAAGGATTAGTCCCGTCCTGACCATATAAACAAACATTTGAAAGTTTTTGGCAACTTTTTGCACCTCTCCACTCATGGAGTTCTGAATATTACCGGCGTCAGCCTTCACAAATGATGTAAAGCTATAGTTTGACAAGGCATCAATATTTTGAACTCGAATAGATCGAATAAAAAGTTCAGAATAAACCGCATAAAGGTAGTTTGAGACATATACTGCAATACCTTTGAACACAAAAAAGAAAATCATAGTAACCAAAACAGAATACAGTGATATTCCAAGACCTAAAAATTCAATCGAGTCTATGATAAATTTAAGATTCCCCATTGACTCACCAGAGCTTGGCTCTCCATCGGCTGCCATTTCAAGGAGAGGAACAAACATGGCTAGCCCAAACCCATCAAGCAGGCCTACAAATAGACCAATACCCAGCAAAGGAAAAATTCGCCAACCGAGATACTCATAATAGTATCTTACATTTTCTTTAAATCTCTTTAAAATGTCTACTTTCATTTATCTTTTTACTTGACTAAACATTGGTTCAATTTATAGTGTAAAGTTATTCTCCATCACAGTTTCACACCAATCATTATTATCCAGGTACCACTGAATGGTTTTTTTGATTCCACTTTCAAAGGTTTCTTCGGGTGTCCATCCTAATTCTCTTTCAATTTTGGAGGCATCAATAGCGTAGCGGAAATCGTGTCCGGGTCGGTCGGTGACAAATGAAATTTGCCTTCTGTAACTTTCTCCTGAATCTTTTGGTACCAATTCATCCAGTATGGAGCAGATAGTGTGAACTACCTCAATGTTTTGCTTTTCGTTGTGACCACCGATATTGTAAGTCTCACCGGGTAGGCCTTCTTGTACTACCTTTAGTAATGCCCGGACGTGATCATCTACATAGAGCCAATCACGTACATTTTCGCCGGTTCCATAAACAGGAATTTCATTTCTCTGCAGGGCTTTTAAAATTACAACAGGAATTAGTTTTTCAGGAAATTGGTAGGGGCCGTAGTTGTTGGAACAGTTGGTGATCATGGTTGGTAAACCATAAGTATGATACCATGCTCTTACCAAATGGTCGGAAGAAGCTTTACTCGATGAGTAGGGTGAACGAGGATCATAAGGCGTTTCTTCGGTGAAAAAACCCTCTTTTCCCAATTCACCATATACCTCATCCGTAGAAACATGAAGGAATCGAAAGTTGTCTTTTCGCTCATCCTCTAAATCCTGCCAGTAATTCTTGACTTCCTCTAATAGCGCATGCGTCCCATTAATATTGGTTTTAATGAATTCAGCAGAACCATCAATAGAGCGATCTACATGAGATTCTGCTGCAAGATGCATAATGGCATCCGGCTGATAGTCATTGACTATCCGATTAATGATTTCACCATCACAAATATCAACCTGCTCAAATTGGTAGCGGTCAGAATCAGCGACAGATTCCAAGGATTCTAAATGTCCGGCATAAGTAAGCTTGTCAACATTCAAAACTTTATGATTCGTTTCATTGATGATCATCCGGACTAAAGCCGAACCGATAAATCCTGCCCCGCCTGTTACAATGATTTTTTGTATTTGTCCCATTTTTAGTACCTTTTCTACGCTCTACCACTTTAAATATGAATATTAATTTTTTAATTATTAGGACTAAATTTATTTTTTAAAAATAAAATAAATTTTCCTTCATGTTCCATCGCCATCCCACTAAACTGCAAGCTTGAATTTAACAAAACCGAATAGGTTCCTCTTAAATGGTTTCCCATTCTTTTATCAGGTATGACTTTTTGCAGTGGATGTATACCTTTATTTCCCTACTTCAGAAGCCTGTTCCCCATCCACTGAGAAAGTTGGATCGACGTGTTCTTTTATGAGCTTTCTCAAGGAATCTATGGTTTCCCATTCTGAATTTTCGCCGGAGTTATAGCAAAATCCGGGTTCAACCTTTTCGGCACCAAAGTGTTCAATAAAATCTTCCATTTTAAAACGGGGCGAATGAGGCAGAATTACATAATAATCACCCAGATCGTAGGTATTATAGGAATCGGAAGTTGTAATCATTTCTTCATGAATCTTTTCACCGGGCCTGATGCCAACAACCGGCTTTTCACATTTTGGACCAATGGCTTCCGCCACATCGGTAATTTTATAAGAAGAAATCTTCGGTACGAATAATTCCCCCCCCCAGGCATGTTCAAGAGCATACAAAACCATATCTACCCCACCCTGTAACGTGATATTGAATCTCGTCATTTCCGGGTCGGTAATGGGTAGCACTCCTTTTTCTCTTTTCTTTAAAAAGAAAGGTATAACCGAACCGTTTGATCCCATTACGTTTCCGTATCGCACTACTGAGAATGTAATGGGATTCCAACCTTTAATATTATTGGCAGCTATAAACAGCTTGTCTGAGGTCAACTTTGTAGCACCATATAAATTGATTGGAGCAGCTGCCTTATCCGTTGAAAGCGCGACCACTTTCTCTACGTCGGTTTCCAGGCAGGCATTAATCAGGTTTTCTGCACCAAGTACGTTGGTCTTGACACATTCCATAGGATTATATTCGGCAATCGGTACATGTTTTAAGGCCGCCGCATGAATCACATAATCAATTCCTTTCAAGGCTCTCTTCAAACGATCCGCGTCACGAACATCCCCAATAAAAAATCTGGTTTGTGGAAATTCTTCTTTGGGAAATTCCTGAGCCATTTGAAATTGTTTCTGTTCATCCCTGGAAAAAATGACGAGTCGTCTTACCGTGGGTGTAAGACTAAGAATGTGCTTGGTAAGGGCTTTACCCAGCGATCCGGTGCCTCCCGTAATTAATAAAGATTTATCTTCAAGATTCATAATGACTGTTAAGTTTAAAAAATATTTTGATGGATATGAGCTGATTAATTTTATTTAATAAAAGTATTTCTTTCAGCTTCAACCTAGGGACAAGCTGATATTTAAATGCTGTAGTTCTATTTCAATAAATTTCACTATCCTAAATCGGTCATTATAAGTGTTATAATTAATGTAGTTATTTATTAAACCCTTCATTAGATTCAACCAGATTTTTTATCGGCAACTTTATTATCTCCTTCAGAATATGTTCCAGTAATTTTAGATGTTTGACGGGTATACCAAGCGATTCAAGATCATTTTTGTGTCTGTAGTAAGCTTCAATTGATTTTCCCGAAAGAATATTTCTGGCAAATTGAACATAAAAGATGTTTATCCTTTCAGGAATTCTCTTTTCCATTTCTTCTTCAGTTAGAAAGTACGGCGCATAGTCAAGATGGGTTTTTAAATATCCGAGCATAAATCTCGAATATTTTTTTGCTTTTGTTTCTGTTACCGAATCTTTATGCCGGCGCGTATATGATAAAACCTGATGAACAAAACCAAAATCAGATTCTTTCAAGATATCCAGACAAGCAGAAACATCCCCTTGGAGTATTGTTTCATCATATACTTTTTCTCTCTTTATAATCAAATCGGACCGTATCAATAATGTGGAGGGTGCACCAAAATAGTACTCCTCATGTAACAAAAATCTTCTGCAAATTTCTTTGCCTGATATTTTATGACTAGGATAAGGTAATCCACTGGGCCCAACTATATCGTTGACCAATCGGTAAGAACTAACCAACCCCACACTCGGATATTCTTCCGAAAGTGCTACCATACGTGACACACACTCGGGGAAAAGCAGGTCATCCGCATGAATAACTTTACAATATTTACTTTCCGGCGAGATCTGTCGAAATGCATGGTTGAGATTTTTTAATACTTCCAGGTGCTGTTTATTATTATGAATCCTAATTCTATCATCCCTTTCGGCATACTTCTCTGCAATTTCAAGCGATCGGTCAGTACTGCAATTGTTTACAATTACATATTCCCAATTCTGATACGTTTGTTCAAGCACACTTTCAATGCACTGAGTAAGATATTTTTCACCATTATAAACAGGTGTCACAATACTTACAAAGGGCTCGTTTTCATTCTTTTTAGTATTCTTAAACTTCAAAATTAATTGCCGCCTGCTTTTTTTAAATTTCTAAAATCAAGAACAAATTTTATTTAGACATCTTTGATGATTAATCTGGGTTAACATAATACTAATCACATGATCAATTTTCTGCAGTAAAATGCTTCAGCATAATTTGTTTTAGATGCACATTGTACCCCTCTTAATCTTGGTAAAGACCATAACAATGAATCGTCAAACCACTGCTTTTTGAGCTGGCTTTTAAAACAGGTAACCAAAATTTCTTTTTTTTTCTCTATATACTCTTCTTTAAGAGGAACAAATAGATTGGGGTTACCAATGTCACCATCATATTTAGGGATCTCATATTCAAGTATCAGGTGATTGCGAAAGGTATTCCAGGTAAATTTATTAATAAGCTTATGATCCTGATGGAGGTCACTTCTATAATGGGTAAATATAATATCGGGGTCAAAGGAATCCTTAATACTTTCAAAAACATCCTTTACTGTATCCCATTCTGAAGGTAAATAACCGTCTTTGAAATCAAGTATTTGTGTTTCAACTTTATTTACAGCACCCATAAATTGACCCACACTGGAAAGGGCCTCCTTCTTTCGTGTTTTATTGGAAGTAAATACAACCCAATTTACTAGGTCTATCTCATATTCTTCTATAAATTTTAAAAGAGTTCCCCCACACCCAATTTCTATATCATCACAATGAGCTCCTAAACAAAGGATTTTCAGTCCCTCATTCTTAGCATCCAAAAATGTAAGACTCTGCATATATTAATCCCCGTTATCTTTCCACACTTTCCAGGGAGTTTTTCCTTCTGCATATAAATCGTCAATCAGCTGTTTATCTTTGAAAGTATCAAGAGCTGTCCAAAATCCATCATATTTGTAGCCATGTAACTGATTGGCTTTAATCAACCTTTGAAAAGGTTCGACAACTAATTCTTCCCCTTTTTTCATATAGTCAAAAATTTCTTTTTTGAAAATAAAATATCCGGTATTTACTCTTAGACCGGAATCTCCAATAGGACTGATACTGTTGACTTTCCCATCATCTCCCAAGTTAACCACATGAAAACTTTGAGTTGGTTGGTATGCCATAAAACTTCCAATTTTGTCCACATTATGAAATTCCTTTATCATTTTATTAAGTGGCAAATCTGTCAAACCATCCGTGTAATTTGCTAAAAAAACATCATCTCCATCCAGGTATGAACGCACTTTCATTAAGCGCTCACCTATGTTTGAGGTCATACCCGTATCTACAAAGGTAATATTCCAATCATCAAGGTCGCTATTGAGTAACTTGATTTTCCTGCCCCCATCATTTAATATAAAATTATTTGAGGTGTACTCATCATATTCCACGAAATAACGTTTTATATAATCTCCTTTATAACCCAAACACAGAATAAAATCCTTATGACCAAAGTGGGCGTAATACTTCATTACATTCCAAAGCAAAGGCCTATACCCCACCTTTACCATAGGTTTTGGCACTTTTTCAGAATAATCACGCATCCTAGTTCCCAGTCCGCCACAAAACAAAACTACCTTCATTAGGGTAAATATCTTGGATTTATTGATTTAGTTTGAAATAAGATTCTGAACACTACTTGAATTGACATACTCTTCCAACCAGTCTTCGTTTCTAAAATGTTTATATTGCTCGGCTCGTAATGTATCAGCTATTCGATTTTCCGGAAGTTCAACATCATCATAGGTTAAAACCTGGTCTTTCGAGATATCATTTTTCAAAATACACCCTTCCACCAGGCCTTCAGGCAGATAGCGTTGCCTGCTCATTTCATCTGTATTCACGGCTTCACCATAGGTCATATACATTCCATAATCATCCAAAGTCTCACCTTTTTTCAGATCTCTCTTAGCAACAGCACATACTTCAACCACAGGCCCTCCCAAAGGTTTTGCAATGGAATCACGAAAGATGGACACCCTGGCAATAGAATTAGGAACTTCAAAATGTACCAAATGATAGGGAACAAAAAATGGATATAAAGGACCATCACCTATTTTATACAATTTAAGATAATGCTGTTGCTTAGGATCGGTATGCTCCGCCAGGCAAAATACTTTTGTATGTGGGGTACCTACCACATAATCAATAATTCCACCTGCTTCCCTTAATTGGTCAATATCATAAATAGAACCGATATCCATGATGTCACCCTCATATTTTTTACCTCGAGACATGCCTCTTGAAGAAGTAACGAAACCGGTAGCATTTGCAACAATTGACTGTTCAAAACTTATCTTAGATCCATCGGCAAAACTGGTTACCATTGCAGGATTCTGACCCCACCTCTCAGCCCATTCCTGTTGCGTTGTAGGGTTTCTATATGGATCTTGAAGTCCTTTTATATTTCCTACTACACGTGGAGTGAGTCCCAATCCCTCCACCCATCTTACTAAATTCATCTGAACACCCGGTTCATCCCCGTCACAGGCCGATAAAATTACGTTATGCTTTTCAGCATAAACCTGTAAAATAGGGCCGATAGTCGCATCCAGTTCTGCATTCATCAATACGACATCTTTCCCATTCTTAAATGCCTCAAGAGTGACTTTTGCACCGAATTCTACAGACCCTGTTACATCCAACAGAACATCAATATATTCTGATTGTGCCAGTACAAAAGCGTCTTCGGTAACTACCGGCTTATCATTTCTAATAGCATCATTTACTTCATTGACAGTACTTGCTTCAATTATCCGGTCTCGCCCTGCATATTCATACGCTCCATAAGCTTTTTTAATATGGCGGTTAAAAATGCCTGACAATTTCATTCCGGGAACACTATTGATGATCTGGTTACTTATTCCCTGGCCCATAAAACCCGCACCTATCAGACCTACTCGTATAGGATTTCCTTCAGCTTCTCTTCGTTTCAGGGCATTATCAACTAATATCATATAGAACCAATTATTATATATTTATATATTTTTATAAAAAGCATTAAATACTCATTCTTTGAATTAACTCATCTTTGATCTTATCAAATGTTTCCCATTGGCTATCTTTCTCCGATAGCTCGGTAACCTCAATAGGCCATGAAAGATTGAATTGAGGATCGTCAAATGGAAGCCCACCTTCGGTGCTTGGGGTATAAAATTCACCTACCTGATAACTGGTTTCTGTATTATCCTCCAGAACCTGATATCCATGCGCATAACGCTCTGGTACATAAAGAGCCCGGTAGTTATCTTCCGAAAGTTCAACTGAGAAATGATCCAAGAAGGTATTGCTTTCCGGCCTTAGGTCTATGATGATATCGAGAATTTTGCCTCTGGTGCATCTTACCAGCTTAGTCTCTGCTGCGGGAGGATACTGGAAGTGCATACCTCTCATTGTTCCCTTTTTTTTGCTAAAGGCAATATTACCTTGCACTATGGTAGGACTTAATCCATGCTTTTTAAATTCATTTTGACAGAAAGCTCTTGCAAAAAAGCCTCTGTTATCTCCTTTTTTTTCAATATCGATTACATAGGAGCCTTTTAAATTTGTCTCAGTAAATTTCATAACTTCTCTTTTCTATTTTAAAAAATATCTGAACTATTCATTTCATTGTCTAGATGATCTCATAGTAACAATACCAAGCTGCTTATGAACTTAAAATATCAAGCCCAATACAAATCTTTATCCAACTGATTCGACTCTAAAAGAAATTTCAACTGTTTTAGGCGAGTGTAAGGACGTCCATTAAATGAATTTGCACTCATATTTATTTTTTCAAATATGGAATAAAGCTCTTCGGCTCCTTTTTGTGCCGTATATTCGCAGGAGAAGCCGGGCAACCGGCTGTTTATTTTATCAAATGAAACACGATAGCTTCTGTTGTCTCCCCCTTTGCTTCCAAATGTTAATCTGCAACCGGGAAATGCTTCTCCAACGATTTCAGCAATCTCCTTTACTCTAAAATTCTGATCGGTATCACCGACATTAAATATCTGGTTATGAATAATGTCTCGAGGTGATTCCAATACACATCTAATTGCTTTACTTATATCCTTGATGTGAACAAGCGGTCTCCATGGCATTCCGTCACTGGTCATTTCAATTACCCCTTTTGTCCAAGCCAGCCCGGCCAGATTGTTCAATACAATATCAAATCTCATTCTGGGAGATGCACCATAAGCCGTAGCATTTCTTAGAAAGGTGGGAGAGAAGTTATCATCAGCTAATTCTGATACATCATTTTCCACTTTAGTTTTACACTCTGCATAAGCTGTTTGAGGGTTTAAAGTTGAATCTTCCGTTTTATAATCCTCAGTCCCAACGCCATAAACACTACAAGACGAAGCATAAATAAATCTTTTTATACCTGCCTGTTTACAAAGTTTGGCAATTCGTACACTTCCTTTGTGATTTATTTTGAATGTAATTTCCGGATTAAGCTTACCTAGCGGATCATTGGAAAGTTCTGCAAGGTGTACCACTGCTTCAAATCCCTGTAAATCACTTAATTCAATATCTCTTAGATCTTTGTTGATATAAGCAGGATAGGTTCTCTCACCATTGTTGAACAACCAGCCCGATCTGTAAAATCCCGTATCGAATCCGGTTACTGCATATCCATTTTTAATGAGGTAAGGCCCCAATATAGATCCAATATAGCCGTCTGTCCCCGTAACCAAAACTTTCATCTTATACACTCTCTATTTCATTTTTTATTGTTCTTGAAATAATAATGGAAATAATGTTCTTGCTGTAATTAAAAATATTTAATTACTCCAGTAAAACCTGAATTATAGTCCACTATTGGTGTTTCAAGTGATAGATAATCTTGGAAGTTTATAATGAATCTTGTCTAAATAATTAATCTATTTTCGTTAAATTAACTTTTAATCAAATGAACTACCTGTTCCCATTGTTCCTCTATTAAAGTACTATAGCGTTGTTTCTGATACTCTAAATTTTCCTTCACATAAGTAATATTCTCGAGAGTTGCATTGAACTTCATGTACAATTCTTCTGCTGTGAATTTATTGATGTCTACATAACTGTTTTCAAAACCAACATCGTTTAATAACTCTTTTGACTTTCTGTGATAACAAATACCTAGAACAGGTTTACACATATTAAGTGGGAGAACTATTGAATGGAAACGTGTAGCAACAATTACATCCGCCGATGAGATAGTGTTAATCAAATCTTCTACCTTTTCATTACGAAAAACATAAACCTTTTCCATATCTATACTTTCAGTATTCTTAAGTCGCGCTAACATGTCATCAATTACAAGTAAGTCGGATGTATGATTGTTATATAAATAAACTCTAAATCCTTGTTCGATTACTTTATCTATAAACTTAGCTATTTGGTCAAGATAGTTTCCATATTTCTCTGGATTGCTAATAGGATAGTAGCGGCTATCATATACCGGCATTAGATTGATTGCCACTGTTTTCTGTTTATCTGAACGCAAAGTATCATCCGGCTTTGTTTTTAGCCCATGAGCAAGATCCGGATAAACCGGCCCTTCTGGGCCATTTATATATTCTTCTATTAATTTCTTGGAACCGACATCTCGATAGGATAAATAATTAGCACGAATAAGAGCTTTTTTTAACATCCAGAAACTTAAAGTATGCAAAATAGGCCCCCCACCTATACTCATAATAAGAACTTTAGCATCTGTTGATTTAGCTAGAAATATCCATTTAAATAATGTGTATGGATGCCCCCAAGGACCTCCCCGCGTATCTACACACTGGTGAGAACCACAAATGATGAGTGCATCCAAGTTTTTTAACTGCTCTCTCGCATTTCTAAGAAAGCGAATTTCAGATCCGATATTTCCTAATAAATATAAAAATCCAAATATAACCGGAGATTTTTTAATATTTTCAGGTAGAATATTTTTTATTAGACTTCGTAAATTGGAAAATATATTTGAATTATTTGGTGATTTAGGTTTTACATTTCCCGATTTTTCGGATTTAAAATAATTACTGCTATCAAATCGAATGGGAAATGATTGTATATTATGCCGATCCTGGGTGTTACAGGGTTTCAGAGAGAAACCTACTACTTCAATTTTACAGAAGCGTTCCCTAATATTTTGAATTACCGACGTAATAATAGCTTCATCACCCAAATTATTATTACCGTAATGACCGAATACTCCAACCCGGTAAGTCTTCTCTTCTTTATCCATACTATCTCCTTAGAATTAAGATTCTACTCAATTAGTGAAATTTAAGTCTGGAGATGATACTAGAAGCCAACCATTATAATGATCCTTCCCTCTGACCCTATTCTAGTTTTATGTCTAAAAAATATATCTTTGGGAGTTCAATTTTATTCAATCAAATGCTTATCTAGACTTTACTTAATATAAGTTTCAGAAACAATGGGAAAGATTACACAAAGGATAAATATTGGATCATAGTTGATATGACAGTGAAAAGCAGAAATCACACGGAAATTTTATAACCACATGACCTAATGAAAATAAATTTCAAGGGGTGTAATTCCTTTTGTAACTGTATTTATTCTTTTAATTAAAGAGGAAAAATCAAAATAAAGAGCTGTAACAATGATAATCACTTCCTGATTTCGTTGTTCATTCTGAAGTTTAAATTTGACAAGATTAGTAAATAAATAGTATGAAATGTTATTCTCTAACTTTTGGGATGATATATCACATATGCTTTCTAGTCAGTAATCCGTTTTTTATTTATTACCCATGTTGAAATAGGCCAGCTTTTCACATTTTTAGTCGCGAGCCAATGTGCAGGATGCCATTGTGAATTAGGTATAGGTTCAAAACGCAAACCTAAAAATATGAATAGCCATACGTATGGGTTTCCCCATCCGCCAACATCTAATACTTCTCCATGGTGTTTTGTTAAATGCTTTAAGCCCTCAGGGGTAAATCTCCAGAAATCTTTAGGGGCTCCATGAACTGGATTAATTAAACAGGTAGCCTGAACTGAAATACCATTAGGTTTTAAAACTCTAAACATTTCATCAATAGCTAGCTGCGGATTACCTTCCACGTGTTCCAGTACCTGGTCAGATACAACAGCATCAAACTCTGCGTCATTAAAAGGCAGATCCAGAATATTTATTTCCGGATAAGAGGCATCAGTGATTTGTTCGTCTTTAAATCCTATTATTCTCGCTAAATTTTCGGAATGACTTATTGATAATACCTTTTGATCAGCAGGTCTGGATTCTGAGAATTTTACTAAATATTTATACATATAGAAACGTGTGACATGAGGCCCCTTGTTTAATCCTGTTATAGATAAGTGGTAAAGTTTTTTTATCCCCTTATAAAGAATATTCTTTAACATTTGTGTAATATCTTATTTTATTAGCATAAAAAAGCAATAAAGCTTTTTGTTCTTTTTTAGTAGTGTGACAAAATTTAAATTTGATTCACTGTCACAAAATTTTGGTTTAATAAAAAATATAAAGTCTATCATATATTCTAAGGCTTTAAATAGTGACTTGCAGTTAGGGAAATTTAATTTGAGTAAAATCATTAATTAGCGAATCATAAGTCATCTCTATCCTCAATAAGCAAAGGTCAAGAGTTGGAGCCATTTGCCAGGAGCTTGGGAACAGCAGCGCCACCTTTTATAACTGGAAAGCAAGTATGGCCGCCTTTGTGGAAATGAGCTAGCCAGAATTAAGGAAACAGAAGCCAAAAACGCTCGTCTGAATCGCATTTATACTGACCACTTTCTAGTGCACACCGCCATGATTTATGTTGTTAAAAAAGCTCTAAGCTGTATTGTCAGGCGGGAATTTGTTACCTATATGCAACAGCGTCACAGGGTAAGCATTCGTCAGAGCTGCAAAGCCGTTGGTATTCTCCCCGCAGCGCCTATAGCTACAAGCGAAAACCAAAGTATGATCAGCCGATGATAGATGCCCTTCTTATGTTAACCAATTAATATCCGGCCATTGGTTTTGTAAATATTACTACCTCCTGCGCGTAATAGAACCACCGTTATAATCACATGAGGGTGTTATTGGGTCTATACGGCCTTAAGATTAAATATCAGACGGAAACAAAGAAGCTTCTGCTGGCCCATAACTGTTCCAATCGGAGGTGCACAATAAGGTGTAGAGACTGGATTTTATACACGAAAACCTATGAAATGGGCTTAATTTTCGCATGCTGAACTTAATCAACGATTATAACCAACAGGTGCTCTAGATTGAAACAGACATCTCACTTCCAACATTGTGGGTAATCCGTGTGCTGGATAATCCCAAATACTCTCGCGGGTTGCCTAATATTATTAGAGTAGACAACGGACCGAAGATTATCTTCCGAAAATTAGATAACTCGTGCAAGTATAACGTAACCCTAGCTTTTATCCAGCCGGTTAAGCCAACTCATAACACCTATGTAGAACGGCTGAATGACTGCATCCGAACGGAGCTGCTGAAGCCTAAGCGTCTTTAAATAAGGGCGAAATGCGAGTGAAAATAATCCATACAAATACGATTATAAACAAAATCGAACCTACTACAAATTACTTAAATAAAAAAACCAATAGAAGTGTTAATAGAATCAAAACACTCTACTTTAGAATGTTCCAAAATATAGGGAAGCTTACACATTACTTATACTAAGAACATAGAAGTTCATATTTTATCTAATGATTTGGTCATAAATAAAATAACTCGTTGTAATGGTGCCTAAAATGGGGCCGATTATACCTAAATAGTCCAGAAAACTTGGCTTCCTTTCAACTTCAACAGTTATAATTTCTTCATTGGATAAATTATACGTACGAAATTCTTTGGGTACTCTTTCTGAATAGCGGAAACTAAAGTATTTTGCCACCTCTCTTCGATTTTCGCTATCATATTTTGATAAGGTCACTTTAATTCTGGATTTAGCAAATGCTGCTCCCGCTCCACGTTGAGCACCTGTTAAACTATTAGGACCTCCTGCATAAGATATTAACTGGGCAATGGTCATATCCCTAGGTACTAAATAACGACCTGATCTTCCAATATCGCCCCAAACATTAACCGTATCTGCCAACTGACCGGGCTCAACGAGACGTATTAAAACTTCATTAATGTTATCATCTTCACCAAATTGGGCATACAAAGGTGAACTCAGAAATAGTAAAAGAAAAAGTATGAATAGTGATCGAATTGTTAATTTCAGACCCATTTTAATGGCAAATTAGATATTTAAATTTAAATTATATCTCTTATACTTTTTCATATTCATAGTATTGACTATATCTATAAGTGTGAAGACCCTTGGTTTCGTACGAATCATAACTTTTATCAGGTTTATAAGCTGTTAATACAAGACTTAAATTCGTTTCTTCATTATTATCAAGGTCATCTAAGGTATGAGAAAGTACATTAATCTTGGTTTCTCCAAACTTAGCAGCAACAATTACAGAATCTGTTAGGTTAAGTAACGATGCTACATCTGAAACCAAACCATGGGGCGGCGTATCAAATAATATAATGTCATAATTTGGGCAAACAACTTTAATCATTTCCTTAAATTTATCACTTGCAAGCAAATTAGCCGGCGACATCGGTTTTCCACCGGTAGGTAACAGGCTTAGGCCCTCTATTCCCGACTCCTTTATAGCACCCGATAACTTACTACCTTCAAAAAGTACTTCATTAATACCATCCGAGTTATCAATTGAGAAAAGTTTATGGACAGCAGGTCTTCTAAAGTCACAATCAATAATCAGGACCTTTTTGTCAATTTCAGCAAAAGCGGCTCCAAGATTTGCCGTTAATGTAGTTTTACCCTCTCCTTTACCGCTACTGGTTATTAGTATAGATTTGGGAATAGAATCTGGATTGGTATAAAGCAACTGGCTTACAATTTTACGGTAAGATTCCGCTACAGGCGTATCAATATAATGATAAAAAACTACACTCTTGGAAATACCGGTTCCTTTAACATCACTATCATTACTTGAGAACCAGCTATTTGTCTTAATTAGTGAGTGATCATAGATAACAGATAGCAATGGGTATGGAAAGTATTTCAACTGTTCTGAACTATTAATAATGGTGCTAAATCCATTTTTCAATATCAATAATCCAATTGGAAGAATAATTCCAACCATGGCTGCAAAACCAAGCCAAAGAATTTTATTTGGTTTTACCGGGCTGTACCTAGGGTTGGCACGGTCTACAATTGTACCACTGCTGTTTTGGGTTTGTTGCCATAGAGCGATTTCAGATTCCTGCGAAATCAGATTACTCAGATATTGTTTATGCCGTTCAACTTCGGCTTCAAGCCTTGCCAACTTCACTTGTTTGTCGGGATAAGAGTCTAAAAATGATTCTGCGTCTTTAATGCGTTCATTTAATACCTCAATTTGAGATTCGTATTGATTCTTGTTCAACCGTAACCCAATTAAATTTTGGCGTATGTTAGATAGTTCTTCAGCCAGGTTACCGTCACCTGTATCGGTGAACCCTTGAGTATCATTAAGTAACCCCTCACTTAATTTTTGTATCTCTTCTTCAACCTCTTTTATCTGTTGGTTTAATCTTCTAAGCTCCGGCTCAGAGTCTGGATTTTCTTTAAGCTGGGGATTTTGAGAAAGAATAACAAAACGGCGGGTTTTCAAATCAGCCAGCCTATCCTGAAAGCGTGAAATCGTTGGGCCTATGGCATTTGTAAACTGGTCTTTCAGTCCGGGCTTAATAGCTTCAACCTGTTGTTCATAATTATTAATAGAAGTGTTAATCGACTCAAGCTCAATTTCCAAAGTCTGCTTTTCAGCTTGTAGCTCTGAAAGTGAATTAACTGAATTACTGGCTTGTTCATCGATGGCAACTAATTGATTTTCATCTTTAAAATTTACGAGCCTTTCTTCTGCATCATCTAATTGAGCATTAGCCTCCAACTTTTTTTCTTGTAAAAAAGAAAGTGCACGACTAGCAGATTTTTGTTTTTGCTCAAGTGACTTTTCCTGAAATGTTTCGAGTGCCAGATTAACAACTTTTGCTGCTTCCTTAGGAGAATAACTCTGGTAACTGATTTCCAAAAGGTTCGGTTCAAAGCGTTGACCGGTAGGCTCAACTGTTTTAACAGATAACCCATTTCTTATTCTACTCGAAGCCCTGTCTAAAGAAATGATTGTAGAATCTTCAGGATATTTTAGCCATAAGGTTGTATAACCTTGGTAATTGGTTGAGTCGAATGAAGCTATTAAATCTTTTGCAACCTGATCAGATAAATCTTGTGCCCGAAATAAATAAATAGCATTTTGAACAGGATTTCCAAAGTTAGAAGTAAAGGATCGTGAAACTATATCTCCAACACCGCTTCCTACTCCTCCACGAGCCCCACCTGAACCGGGTAAGGTATTTTCATTAGTTGTAATAATAAGTGTTCCCTTACTTTGGTATACCGGTAACAAATAATTATTTACGGTATAGTAAGTCACCAGTACGCTTAATATTGTAAAAATTAAAATACTCCAGACATGTCGCTGAACCAGTGGAACTATTTTTTTTGGATCAAAAAGATCCTGACTAAATGTGGATTTCGTAGCTTTCATGTATTTATCGTCTCAACCAAGACTATCATCATTTTAATTATAACTAAAATGCGAATACTTCATATAAATTCTTAATGTGTATTCTACCCTCGCTCCGTTAATATAAAGTAAATGTACAAAATTGAATTGAAAAGAAACGCTTTCAAGATCCTTATTTGAGTTAAGATAAATTAATATGAACTAAGAAAATATGATTAATTAGCTTCAGAATATAATTATGCCTTCAATAGCTTAACGTTCTTCAATAAGACTTGTAGTTAAAAATTAAAACAGAATTCTAAATTTATTGGTAATTATTACTTTGTAAATAGATCTTAAGAGCTTAGGAATCCATCTCAAAATGTCCTGAAACTTAAATGGTGTTATCCATATTTATATTAAGAAAAGTTCAAGAATCTGTCTGTAATGTTAGTTAGATTATTTTTCTCTATTTACTCAGTGATATAGCTCAAAGCATGTCTAGTATATTGAAGCTGCTACAAAAAATTTAGAATTTAAGTTAAGCCAAACTTTTAAACAGTTTTTGTTATCAACTTACGTAATTGGTAACTAAAGTTTCAGTATTTTTCTATGTAGTCCTTTGGAGTTCATGGAATTACTGTCATAAAAAATGCACTAAGTGTTTGAGTCAAAAACTTTGAGTGCTGGGAATCGGCCAATAATGCTGTTGAACATGTACGGCTTGGTAGTATACCGAGCTAACCTTCTGAAATATGAGTCGAATCATCGGACAGTTTTAAGCCTAGCTGGTCGAATATTTTTTGCCTAGGAGTTCCAGTCTATCGACTACGTTTTATTACGACGCTCAGCCAAAAGACGAATCGCCTAAGGTACCGTTTGCTTCATATGTGTCTGTACCAACACCGTCTGGCGGGTGACAAGGTACTCTTGGCCATAGTCGAAATGGATGAGACCCTGTTCGGGGGCCGGCGTTCGGGACAACGACCGTGGGGCGCAGCGGGTTAGAGCTTGGTCTTAGTCATTTACAAACGAAAAGTGCAGTTTTGACCTTCTCGGTGAGTTCTTGGGGCACAAGAAATTGCTTTCATTGAATGGCGAGTACATCCTGGCCGGCAGCTTGTATTACACCGATAAATGGCATGCTTACGCCTCACTGACACTTTGGGAGATTAACGCTTTTGTCAGTAAGCAAAAAAGGTCGAAACCATATCAAGGGTATTTAAGGCCTTTTGAGCTAAGCATTGGCTGTTTATGTACTGAAGCGTTCAGCAAAAATTTTTTTATATATTTAAAAGAAGTCGAATGGCGGTTCAATTATAGCTACGATAATCTAATATCACTACTTAGACACCAACTAAAAAAACCATACCTGACAAACAGTTATTGAAACTCTGTGTTTGAATTACCTTAATTAAATAATCTTGCATTTTCGACGATACGCGGAAGTCACGTTTAGATAAGTCCCGAGTTGATTACTAACTCATCGACCAGCTCACGAATATCTTCTAGCTGATAACATTTCTGGATTACGTACAATTGAAATTCTTTGCTGTAGCTTCGTTTTAAATGGTCACCCATAATAGAATGTGATTAAAATTTGCAACCGACAATCTATAGCTTAACAATAAGTCTAAAATAATGGCAAATTCATTTTACTCATTGTGATATATATGAGTTTATATTTACTTTAATTAGTATTGAATTAATCATTAATTAAAATAATGGCCTATAGCTTTTTGTTGTACAATTTTAACACTTCGTTTACAATATTGTCTAAATCATGAATTTTATTTACGAAATATCTACCTTTTGAAGCAATTTTTTTTAAGTCTACTTTATTTTCAACCAAATCTTTTAACACATTATATATATTATTAGGATTGGCATCTATAATAGGTATGATATCTCCATAATCTATGTATTTGTAAAATTCTTTATTGATATGGCAAACAACCGGCCTTCCTAAAGCCATTGCTTCGATGGAAGCAGTTCCGTACCAACCGGATAATATTTGGTCTACAAATATATCACACTCTTTATACATCTCTTTTAAACGGTTATGACTCACATTTTCAACAAGCATAATTTCAATGTCATAACCTTCATCTTTGAGTTGATTAATCGCATCTATGATATATTTTGTTCCTTTATTCCCACGGTGTGTTGGTGCATGCATTATTTTAACTTTATTGTTTTGCTCCGACTTTGGGGAATAGGTAAATTCGTCTAAATCTATTCCGAGAGGAAGAACTGTAGAACTTGGAACAAACGGAGAGTAAAGGGGTGCACAAACGATTTGTAAGTCAGCATATTTTTTGTGCCATCTTAATCTTTCACTTACATAATAGTCATGCTCCTCAGCCCTTTCTTCACTAATCCTATAAACTATATTCGTGTATTTAAAATTTTCAACCGAATATTTGTATTTTTGTACGTCGAGCCCAAGATATTCAAATACTACCTTTTTGCCGAATAATCTATAAAATGGCAGTTCCCATTGCGATTTTGTAAGTGTTTTCCCCGCATAGAAATGGAATATATCATAGTAAAAGAAGCAGTGAAATAGATATAGTTTGTTCCAAACATAATTATAAAGTTTCTCTATTAAATTAGTACCACTGTGTTTTAAGGTGAGATCAGTAACACGTTCAAAAGGATCATAACTAGTTACTGAAAAAGCTTTGATACCTCTTTCCCTGAGACCACGTGCCAAAAATCCCGATTGAGTACCATAATTTACCAATCCAAAAAATACCTTCATTTGATGAATATCCATTAGAAAAATTGTTTAATCTCTCTTATAACTTCATCAGCCTGTTCCTCACTCATCCCAGGCCAAATCGGTATGCTTAGTACTTCATTTGCAAGTTGCTCTGCCACAGGAAAAGCACCTTTTTTATAATTAAGCTCTGAATAAGCTCTCTGTAGATGCGGAGGAATCGGGTAGTGAATTAGTGTCCCTATATCATGTTTTTTTAAATATTTTTGCAAACCTTCGCGTTGTCCAGTCCTAATTACATATAGATGGTACACATGAGTTGAATTAGGATGTTCTTGAGGAAGAATTAAATCACCTATTCCATTTAGTTCATCATTATACCAACCTGCAATTACCTGGCGCTGTGCGGTCCATTTTTTTAAATATTTCATTTTTATATTTAAAAATGCAGCCTGCAGCTCATCTAATCGTTTATTATAGCCAATCTCTTTATTGATGTATTTCTCTGAGGAACCATAATTTCTTAATATTCTTATTTTTTGTGCAAGCTTATTATCATCGGTAGTAACTGCACCGGCATCGCCTAATGCTCCGAGATTTTTCGTCGGGTAAAAACTTGTGGCATTCACTACTCCCCAGCTGCCGGTAGGCTTTGACAGAAATTTTGCACCATGCGCCTGTGCATTATCTTCAATTACATAAAGGTCATGATTATTTGCTACGGCCACTATGCTATCCATCTCACAGGCTTGCCCATACAGATGAACTGGTATTACAGCTCTAGTTTTCGGTGTAATAGCATTTTCTAAATTATTTGGATCCAAATTATAAGTTGCGGTATCAGGTTCAGCAAAAACTGGCTTTGCCCCAGTATAGCTTACTGCAAGGACAGTCGCTATATAGGTATTGGAAGGTACGATGACTTCATCTCCCTTTCCGATTCCCAGGCTTTTTAAAGATAAAAAGAGTGCATCCAGTCCATTACTGACACCAATAGCCTGATCAGTACTACTGAGAGTGGCATAATTACGTTCAAATTGGTTTAGATGTTCACCCAAAATAAGGGAGTTGCTATCGTATATCTCTTTAAATGTTTCTACCATCTCATCACGAATCGGAGAATGAAAAGCTTCAAAATTTAAAAATTCAATGCCCATTTACGTATTGAATATTTGTTCAATCAATGAATAATTTTTTGTTTCTACCGAATAGTGTCTTTGAACAAATCCTCTTGCTCCAAAGCCCTCTTTCCAGAAGAGCAAGCCTTCATTAAGATTCCATTCAGATTCTTCATTTACTGCCCCAAAATCAAAGTATTTCTTCTTTTTAAATACTTCATCAATCAAATATATGAAGAGATAGTCCAAAGCACCCAGATTTCTTCCCTTAACAGTAGAAGAAATATATTGAGTATGTGCAGTTGTTTGTGTTTCAAATATAGTCGTACCGCCGATAATTTCATCTTTTTGGTAAACATTAAACTGACGAATGCGACCTTCATTTTTATCATGCAGGTATTGAATTTCATCGAGGGTATGAACGGGTTTAACCCCATGTCTTTTCATAAGGTTTGGAGTTAATACATTCGTCCAGAATTCTTCAAATCTTGATGTTTCCTGAATATATACCTCATTGTTACGTGCTTTTTCTGCTCCTTTTATCCTGCTTTTTTGCCTCGGAATTTCAATATTTGATCTCAAATTAACCACACAAGTTAAATCCATTTTTTCAATCTTCCCTTTTGCCAATTTCAACCCGTATTCAATATCTTGCCTGATATTCTTGTGATAAAAGTCGGGTACCAGTTTAATGTCTAATATTTGAACTCCTTCCTGATAAAAGAACTTTAGTATCGCAGCTAAATGTCTCATGGTATCCTTCGAACATGTGCCGAACTCAACTATCAGCCCTCCATAAGTAAGGCCGGCATGGGATATTACTTTTCCCGAACTTTCATAATTTGCCGGAAATATTCCTACACATTCCCCATCCTCATAAACAAGGACAGAGGCATCTTTGAATCTATCTCTATGATAATCCATGAAGTTCCTCGAGTGTAGAAATGTACCATTTACCGCACAGGATAAAAGATTTTCCCAAGCCACTTTTCTAGATTCATCATACTTTTCGATACGTATCATTATTAAGAAGTTCGCCATTTTAGATAGCTGTCATAATCTCTTATGTAGTCACCCTCATCAAATAAGTGAGATACCAAAGCCAGACAAACGCTGCCAGAAGAAAAATTCATTTCCAAAGCCCAAATCCCTGGTGGGATATGTAATCCGTAGTA
The DNA here is from genome assembly GCF_011059145.1 of Halalkalibaculum roseum. Lineage (NCBI taxonomy): Bacteria > Pseudomonadati > Balneolota > Balneolia > Balneolales > Balneolaceae > Halalkalibaculum > Halalkalibaculum roseum. Next base: position 23,724 of record NZ_JAALLT010000003.1, read on the forward strand.
AGGCCTGTTTAACATTATCTTTTTTTCGTTCGAACCATCATCAAGTAAAACTTCGAAAGCTCCGCTCACAGCTGTTAAGAATTGATGACACGTTTTATGTGCATGTGCTCCTCGTGATACTCCTCCCGGTATATCGTAAATATAAAAGACCCTCTTAATTGCAAATGGTACTTCAATATTATTGTTAATATGAGTTATATGACCTTTCCTGTTACCCAATTGAGGCAGATCTAAGACAGAACAATCGTTTATTGAATTAATATTAGACATTATTAATCATTCCCTTATACTCCTTGAAATCCCAAATGTAATCATCTCTTGTAAATTCCATACTGGAGATATGCAATGCCATTGAATTGGTTGAAAAGTTTTCCATATGCCTCCAGGTCTTTGCAGGAAGGTATAATCCGAAATAACTACGATTTAACGAGTACTTTTGTTCGGTTCCTGAAATATCTGTTACTATGATATCCAAACTACCACTTAAAGCAATTATGATCTCCTGCTGCGTATAGTAAGCGTGTCCTCCCCTGACTTCACCCCCTGGCACATCATAGGTCCAGAATACCCGGGCAATTTCGAAAGGAATCCGATCAAAATTCTGAAGGAAAGTCAGATTGCCTCTCGGATCTTTAATTTTTGGTAATTCTAGTAACCTAACCTGTTCCATTTTGGAATATAAAATTTACCAAACATATTCATGGCTACCACCTCTTATCTATGTCCGGATAATATTTTTGTAGCAATCTAATATCTTCTTCTAAAATATCCCTCAACCAGATTAAATCCTCTTTTGATACATTACCCACCTTGTTTTTAGCAGCGAGATATAACAGTCTGAAATCAAGAACTCCCCTTCTTATCGCCTTGGCGCAAAAAGATCTTAGTCTCCCTTTCCTATCGTCGATTTTTGAAGTTGTGTTTGCTTTGATATCAACAGTAATGGTTATAGGTTTTAAGCCCAAATATTCAAAACAACCGTGCAAAGCCTTATTGGCATCATTTATTAACTCTTTCGATGTAATAACGTAAATATTTTTCCTGCCAAACTCGTTTATAAGATATTGAAGTTTCTCTCCATAAAGTGACTCTTCATAATAGGACTTAAAATGACCTCCCCAACCTGGTTTTCTAAAGTCAACCGGTGTTCTAATGTTATATTCTACTGCATTTCTAAAGCTTCTAAATTCTTCAAACAGGCTAACTTGCCAAAGATAATGGCTAACTGCCCTCATCACTGGATCGCGAAGTATAACAATGAACTTGACACCACCTAGTTCTTTTTTAATTCTTTTTAGTGCTACCCTATCTACAAAGTAGGCTGTACTGGATTCACCCCAATACCTTGCTTTTTTATTATTAAATAAATTATCGTAAAAAGTCAGTCCCTCAGCATAACGCTTGTTGAGAGTAAAATAATACGGTTCTTTTTCCCTTGACATTTCTATATCCGGATGAAGATTCAGGTACTCATGCAAGCTCGATGTGCCACTCTTCGCCGCTCCTGGAATTATTAAATTCGGTTTCATATAGATAATAGTCTACTCTATGATAGTAGTATTATTTAATTGGCATGATTGTAAACAATCTATAAGAATAGATTAAATTAATTATGTTAAATATGTAACTGGCAAAGTAATTAAGATAATTTAATTTATCTGTATTATGGTTTTGAGCTTTATAAATTAGCATGTTTATTTACACAATGAATTCAATCCATGAAAATTATTTAACAGTCCTCTACAAGCAGGTTATATAATGTCTAAAAAGATTAACGGTAAAGTAATACTGCTCTCTTGTATTTTCATTTTATCTATTCTCAATACACAAATTAAAACGGCATACGCACAAGACATTGGCATTGGTTTAAAAACCGGCCTGGATTTCAGTACTTTGCTCAATAATTTTCATTTTCAATCAGGAGATTTAAATTTAGATTTAAGTCCTAACATTACAACGGGTTATAATATTGGGTTGATTTACCGCAATCGCATTCATTCAAACTTTAGATTACAAGCTGAACCTTCCTTTTTAGAAATCGGAGCTCAATTTGATGAAGCTTTCACATTGAGAGGATTTGAATTTCAAACAAAGAGCGAAACAAAACTATCTTACCTACATCTACCTATAGTTTTAGAATTGACGACGACACCTCCGGATCTGCAAGAGTTTCCCAAACCCTGGGAAGAGACAACTTACCATGCCACAATAGGATTCTACGGCAGCTATTTACTAGAAGCCAACTTTTCTGGAACGAATACCGGGACTCCACTAGGTGTTGATTTTGAAGAGAGTTTCTCTAACGATATCACTTCACAATTTAATGAAGTTGATACCGGAATTATATTTGGAGGGGGGCTCGAATATGGCTATCAAAATAAGATTGGAATAGAAACCCGGTTGATGCTAGGTCTCATAAATTCGAATAATTCTGCTAATACAGAATTTAAACCGAATAATCTCTCAGTTTCAGTTGCTATATATTATTTGTTTTAAAAAGATACTTAAATAAGGCTATACCACAGAGGTGCGCAGAGATATTTTATAGTTCCAAAGAGTTTAAAACACTACTATTAAATCCCTTACTCCAATCTCTTTCCTTCCGTTATCCTTGCCTCAATAAAACCCTTTATTAATAAAAATTAATTATTTATTGGATTTGATAACTATTAAAATTGACTAATAGTTGGTCTAAATCAATTCTAAAATTACAGGGAGTTAAAATTATGAAAAAGAATGGAGTGTTAGCATTTGCATCTTTATTTGTTGGTTTGTTGTTCGCATTCATATCTTGTGATCAAAGTACAAGTGATGAGTTTCAGGAGTCGTTTCAAAAAGTAAAACAAGTTACACCAATTCCAGGAGCTCAAAATGAACGCATTAACCTACAACCCGGGGATAGTCAAGATAGTTTCTTTACAGTCACATTAGATGACGGAACTGTTAAGGAAGGCTGGTGTATTGAATGGAATGAAAGCTATGTTCAAGGAGAGCAAAATGGAGTAAAAATGTTCTCTACGAAAGGACAAGAAGCATGGAAAGAATTGAATTATTTTATGCACATTAAAGATAAGTTGAGAGCTCAAGATCCCGATCTTACTTTTCGTGAAATACAAGTTGTAATTTGGTCCTTAGTTGATAATCCAGAATTTGATGTTGATAATATTTCCGAATACAGTCACATTAATCCAAGAATTTATAATAATGGTGAAGTACTTTTTGATATTCAAAAAGTTAAAGATATAGTCAATCAGGTTGAAGCTCACTTTGTTAATTCAGCTAGTAAATTAGAAGCTGAATATTCCGGTACTACTATCATTGAAAATGATGGTCAGACTATTATGATGGCTGGTGAAACAGCTTTTGCTTACAACCCCAATTATTCAACTTGTTTTGATGAAGAGATAATTGCGAATACTACTTTCCCAAATTGGGGCTGGACGAATGGACCAATATCTGATGGTTTCGAAGACACTTTTGACATCTGGGCAGGGGCAGGCCAATGCGATCTGTCTAAAGGTACATTAGTTGGAGAATTGTTCGTTAGCTATTCTGGAGGTACTCTGACAGCTACGTATAATATGACAGTGACATCACCTTATACTAATAAATTATATACAATGACTACGGCTCATTTATATGCGGGAGGTGATGCATATCCTACAAATGGTGGAGAATATACAGTAGCTCCCGGGCAGTATACTGAGGTTCATGATCCTTTAAGCAACCTGACTACATATACTATTGAAATCAGTGGTTTAAGTGGTGCCATTTACTTCATTGCCCATGCCGATGTAGAAGGATTCGATCCTGATGCCTAGCATTTGCTCATAACAAACTATTAAATATAAAAAAGGGATTCAAAGGCAACTTTGAATCCCTTTTTTTATGGAACACGGATTTTACGGACAATATTGATTGAAGTCGTATAAATATACCTTACACAAATAACCTTCAGCGTAAATCCGCAGTACCCGCGGCTTCCGCGTTCTATTAATCTTCCAGGCTTTGCATAGCGCTTTTGGCAGCGCGCTGTTCGGCTTCTTTTTTGCTCTTTCCTTTGCCCTGCCCCATCTCTTGGTTGTCGACGAGTACTTTTACTTCGAAGGTTTTATCATGACCCGGACCGTATTCCTTGATGACTTCATATCGAGGTATGGCCATCTGGTTAGCCTGGGCATATTCGAGGAGCAGGCTTTTATAGTTGTCGAGCGTTTCAGATAGGCTATCTATGTCTACATGTTTTTTGATGAGCTTTTTGACAAATCGGGAGGCTGACTCGTAGCCGGAATCCAGGTAAATCGCACCGATGAGGGCCTCGAATACATCGGCCAGTACACTCTTGGAAAATTCAATGCCCTGCCCCCTGGCGCGGTCTCCGAGAACCAAGATTTCACTGAGCTTCAGGTGTCTGGCATAGTCCGCCAATGCATCCCCTTTCACGAGCTTGGCTCGTAGCTTGGTTAGGAAGCCTTCGTTTTCATCGGGATATTCATAATAGATGATCTCGGTAACAATTAGATCCAATACCGCATCACCAAGGAACTCCAAACGTTCATAGGAGTCAGTGGAAGAGAAACTGTCATCGGCCAAGATAGAACGGTGTCGAAGGGCTTTTATAAATAAAAAAGGATCATCGATTGGAGTATCGATCATCCTTTCAATTTGTTCTATCCGTTTTTGATGTTTGGAAGGAAGCTCAGAATGTTTGTTAAAATATGCCCTGAGTTTATCAAACATCAATCGGATTATGCTTCAAATTTCTTCATGATCAGGGCGGTATTGTGTCCTCCAAAGCCAAAAGCATTGTTCATGGCATAGTCGATATCACGAACTTCCGCTTCGTTTGGAGTATAGTTGAGATCACAATCGGGATCGGGATTCTCAAGATTGATCGTTGGAGGAACCATGCCGTGATAGATGGCAAGCAGTGTTGCCAACGATTCTATCGCTCCGGCTGCCCCGAGGGTGTGACCCGTCATCGACTTGGTGGAATTACAATTGATGTCATAGGCATAATCACCGAATACCTTCTTTATAGTATTGGTTTCAGCAATATCACCCAATGGTGTGGAAGTTCCATGCATATTGATGTGATCAATGTCTTCCGGCTTAATTCCCGCTGATTCAAATGCACGGTTCATTGCTAGGATCACTCCTTTTCCGTCCGGATCGGGAGCGGTAATATGGTGGGCATCAGCGGAGAAACCGTATCCGGAAATCTCACCGTATATTTGTGCACCACGATTTTTGGCATGTTCCAGTTCCTCAAGGAAGAAGATACCGGCACCCTCCCCTAATACAAATCCATCGCGTGTTTTATCAAAGGGACGCGAGGCCGTTTCGGGCGAATCGTTTCGGGTGGACATTGCTTTCATAGAGTTAAATCCAGCCAAACCTATTTCTGAGACCGGAGCTTCAGATCCTCCTGTGATAGCCATATCACACTGCCCTTGTTGAATAGAGTCATAGGCCAAGCCTATGTTGTGTGAACCTGTTGCACAGGCAGATACCGCACAAAAATTTGGGCCTTTAAATCCCCATTTAATAGAAATTTGTCCGGCCACCATATCGGGTATCATCTTTGGTATAAAGAACGGTGATACCCCGCGCGGTCCATCTTTATAAAGGGCTACAGACTGATCGTAAAAGGTAAGCATGCCACCGATTCCGGTTCCGACTATAACTCCTACACGGTCTTTATCAACCTTGTCCAAATTGATGCCGCTATCATTTAATGTTTCTTCGGCAGCAATCAGGGCATATTGACAAACTTTATCCAGGCGACGAGCTTCCTTACGGTCAAAGTAATTCAGCTCATCGTAGTCTTCGATCTGGGCGGCAAATTTGGTCGGGTAGTCTGTGGTGTCGAAATGTTCTATAGGTTGGGCACCACTTTTACCTGAGACCAATCCGTTCCAGAAATCAGGTGCCGTTTTACCCACTGGGGTAATGGCACCTATCCCGGTTACTACTACTCTACGTTTTGACATGCTTGATTAATACTATGCTATCAAATGACGAATTTAGGAAACCTTTCCTTTCAGATAATCTACGGCATTACCTACTGTGGCAATGTTTTCGGCGTCTTCATCAGGGATACTGAGGTCGAATTCTTTTTCGAATTCCATGATCAGCTCAACGGTATCCAGTGAATCTGCACCGAGGTCGTTGGTGAAATTAGCTTCGTGAGTTACTTCAGATTCGTCAACTCCTAATTTGTCAACGATAATTGATTTTACTTTTGCTTCAACGTCTTGTGACATAATATTGTGTTATCTTCGTTTTAGGTTAATTAATTAAGAAAAATGTTTTCCCTTGCTATAAATCAACATGGGCTGAAAATACAATATCTATTCGTAAAAATACACTTATTAAAGTTCGAAATCCGAATGCTCAAAATTCGAAACTATGTTAACTAAATCTACATAAATGATCGGGAGTGTTGCTGCCCCACAGCCGGCTCAGCAACTAACTAACAGCTGCTTTAGGATTTCGATCATTCGAGCATTGAAATTCATCTCTACATCGCCATACCGCCATCGACTCTTAGAACTTCACCGGTAATATAACTGCTAGAATCTGAAGCTAGAAATACAACTGCCTCTGCCACTTCATCTGCTTCACCAGCTCTTCCAAGTGGGGTTTCTTCTCTTATTCCTTCGAGCACTTTCTCATCCAATTCCCCGGTCATCTCTGTTAATATATAACCAGGTGCTACTACGTTGGATCTAATATTTCTAGAGGCCAATTCTTTAGCATAGGATTTTGTAAATCCAATAATACCGGCTTTAGATGCTGCATAGTTGCTTTGTCCTGCATTACCGCTGATGCCAACCACGGAACTGATATTGATAATTGATCCGCCCCGATTCCGCATCATCGGTTTGGCAACAGCTTTGCTATAATTAAAAATGCTTTTGAGATTCGTTTCAATAACCTCATCCCACTGCTCTTCGCTCATGCGCAGTATCAGGTTGTCTCTTGTTATTCCTGCATTATTTACCAGAATATCCAGTTTTCCCCAGTCTTCAGTGATCTCTTTAATGACATCTTCAGCTTTATCGAAATTAACTGCATCAGCCTGGAGCGCCTTGGCTTTACGCCCCATTCCTTCAATTTCCGACTTTACTTCTTCGGCAGCATCAACTGAACGAGCATAGGTGATGGCTACATCGGCACCATTTTCGGCAAGTTTGAGAGCAATGGCTTTACCAATCCCCCGACTTCCGCCGGTAACTAAAGCTGTTTTATTTTCTAAGGATATCATATTGTAAACTTTATGACTAGCCACTGACCTTCACAGATGATTCCATAAATCTGTGTACATCTGTGGCAAAATTATTCGTAACCTTCGGTTTCAACGTCTTTGAGTGTTCGTTTTACGAGACCTTGTAATACTTTTCCCGGGCCTACCTCAACAAAATGATCTGCCCCGTCGTCACTCATTTTTTGTAGGGTCTGTGTCCATCGCACCGGATTTAACAGTTGGTTCAACAGATTAGATCTGATCTCCTCCGGATCTGTTGTCGCCTCTGCCGTGTAGTTACTGTATATCGGACAATCAGGTTTTGTTATAACAAGATTATCAAGCTCTTCCTTTAGTCCGTCATAAGCAGGTTGCATCAGAGATGAGTGGAAAGCACCACTTACAGGAAGGAGACGTGCCAAACGACAACCGTTTTCTTTCGCAATTTCCACCGCTTTTTCAACTGCTTCTACATTCCCTGAGATAACAAGCTGACCGGGGCAGTTATAATTGGCAGCAATCACTTCCTTACCGGTTTCTTCAGAAGCCTGTTTGCAGAATTTTTCGACTTCTGCATCCTCCATCCCAATAATGGCAGCCATGGTACCGGGATTTTGAACACCGGCCTTTTGCATGAGTTCACCGCGACGTCGTACAATTTTGAGAGCAACCGGAAAATCCACAGCGCCACAAGCTACGAGTGCGGAAAACTCGCCTAAACTATGACCCGCAACCATATCCGGATCAGCATCAAGAGTGTTATATAAAGCAACCGAATGAAGAAAAATAGCAGGCTGAGTAAATTCTGTTTCTTTTAGGACTTCTTCCGGTCCTTCAAACATAATTTCTTTTAAATCGATGCCCAGGATATCGTCAGCTTGATCAACATATTCTTTAAATATGTCTGATTCCTGGTAATGAGACTTACCCATTCCTACCGATTGTGATCCTTGTCCTGGAAAAAGATACGCTTTAGCCATTATTCAATCCCCATTTTACATATGTCGCGCCCCAGGTGTAGCCTCCGCCAAATGCAGCCAATACCAGGTTATCCCCGTGGCTTAATTGATCTTGCCATTCATATAAACAGAGCGGAATCGTTGCAGCGGTCGTATTGCCGTATTTATCAATATTTATCATCACCTTGTCACGGCTGACCCCCATCCGGTTGGCGGTCGCATCAATAATGCGCAAATTGGCCTGATGCGGAACCAGCCAGGCAACATCATCTGCTGAAAGATTATTGCGTTCCATAATTTCCAGAGAGACATCGGCCATACCTACTGCTGCTTTCTTAAAAACCGTTCGACCGTCTTGAGTAACTACGTGTTGCTTATTCTTAACAGTCTCCTCACTTGCAGGATTCAAGCTTCCGCCCGCATGCTGATAGAGCGCGTTTTGCGTATCACCTTCGGTGTAGTTGATATAGTCAATGATACCGGTTTCATCATCCGATTCCTCCAGCAAAACTGCACCGGCAGCATCACCAAACAGAATGCAGGTGGTGCGATCGGTATAATCAACAATGGAGCTCATCTTATCGGATCCAATTACCAGTACTTTTTCTGCATTTCCGGCTTCTATAAAGTTAGCACCGGTAGTCAGAGCAAATAAAAAGCCGGAACAAGCAGCCGAAAGGTCAAATCCATATGCATTGGTGGCACCGATTTTCTCCTGAATCAAACAGGCTGTCGCCGGGAACATATAATCGGGTGTAACGGTGGCAACGATGATGAGATCAATTTCTTCTGCCGTGATGCCTCGTTGTTCCAGCGCTTCTTTTGCAGCTTCTGCCCCCATAAAAGACGTAGCTTTATCCTTGTCTTTAAGTATCCGGCGTTCGCTAATTCCTGTTCTTGTTCTGATCCACTCATCGTTGGTTTCCACCATTTGCTCGAGATCTTCATTGGTCAAACGATGTTCGGGCAAATAGTGTCCAACTGCAGTTATCTTTGCACGCTTTTGTTCCGCCATGTAATAATGTTACTTATTTTAGAGAAGCAATAATTTTGTCGTTGACATTGTGTTCAACGCATTTAACGGCATTCAAGACCATGTTTTTCATTGCCTTCGGTGAGCTGCCACCATGTCCCACCAAACTTACGCCATTAACGCCGAGAAAAGGTACGCCGCCAACATTCTCATAGTTGAATTGAGACAGTGATACCTTAAGGACTTTAACAACTTTTTCCGCTTCTTCTGAGCTTAATTCTAAGGTCTTAATGCCTTTGGCAATAAATTGTACCATATTTTCCGGAATGGATTCACCCAGCTTAAGAAGCAGATTCCCAACCAATCCATCACAAACAAATACATCTGCTTTTGCAGGAAGGATATCGCGTCCTTCTAAGTTGCCAACAAAATTGTCAAGATCACTTAAGAGATCGAAAGCCTCCTTTAGGTCATCCGTACCTTTTTCATCTTCTTCGCCCACGTTTAATAGGCCTACTTTTGGATTTTCAATTCCCATAACATGCTCTACGTATATAGACCCCATTTGAGCAAACTGGTAATACATTTCGGGGCGTACTTCCAGATTAGCACCGGCATCCATAAGCAATCGAAAACCTTTTACGGTGGGATAGGTAGCGGCAATGGCCGGACGTAAAACTCCTTCCAATTTGCCTAATAAAAAAGTAGATGCCGCAAGTAGAGCCCCGGTGTTCCCGGCACTGACAAACCCTTCGCATTTGCCGGCTTTCAACATCCCGAGTCCGACTACAATAGAAGAGTCTCGTTTTGTCTTGACAGCCTGGGCAGGCTGCTCATCCATTTCAATAACCTGGGGAGCATGCTTTACATGAATGCGCTGAGAATCATGTTCGTATTTATCCAGCTCCCTTTTTACGGTTTCTTCCGGTCCAAGCAATATAATATTCAGATCCCTATGTTCTTTGGAAGCTTCAATTGCTCCTTTTACAGGGCTTTCCGGATAAAAATCACCCCCAACGGCATCAACTGCAATAATCATGGAAAAAGAATTTGGCTAGAGTTATTTACTAACGCTTACTACCTGTCGGCCACGATAGTAACCGCACTCTGTACACACATGGTGATATCGGTGCAGGGCACCACAATTTGAACATTCTGCTAATGTTGGCTCTTCTAGACCATGATTAGCTCGGCGTTTATTTTTACGCGATTTAGATGTTTTACGTTTTGGATGTGCCATTTAAATAATTCGTAAATATTTCAGTTAATCCTTCAGTTTCTTCAATTCTTCCCAGCGAGGATCAATATTTTCTCCTTCGCCTTCTTCTTTTATCGATCCAAATGTCTTTGACTCAAAATCTTTTGGATTCCCTTTTTCATCCAGGAATTTAGGATGAAGCTTTTTAATGGGTATCTGTAACATAATGGTATCGCGGACTTCCTCTTCAATACTTATGGTATTGGTAGAAAAATTAAACCTGCGTACCGCTCCATTTTCATCCTCGGTTTCTTCTTGAACATCAACCTTGAACACAACCTCATAGTCCGCTTCAACCGGTTTGTCGAAATACTCCAGCGAACGATCGCACTGTATTTCAACTATGGCATGTACGTCAAAGTTGACCCGGATAAAATGGAGAGTCCGATAAAAATCTATTTCCATTTCCCCACCCTTGAAGGTATACGGAGAAAGGTCAAGATCTTCCCGATCCAGCGACAAATCCCGCCGGCTCTGACCCTCAGGTATCTCAACTATGTGAAATTCGAGTTTTGACATATCCTCAATAGCTTGCAAAGTTATGAATATTTGGATTGACCTGCAATCAATTAAACAGTCCAAACATCCGTTGCTCTATCAGTTCAATAACGCGTCCAAGGTCTTCCTGATTATTCACAAAATCGAGATCATCCGTATCGATTATCAGCTTGTCATGCTTATATCGGCCGATCCAGTCTTCATACAGACGGTTCAGGCGCTCCAGGTACTCAATGCGGATAGTATTTTCATAATCCCTTCCCCGCTGCTGAATTTGCTTAACGAGCGTCGGAACCTGAGCCCTGAGGTAGATAAGCAAGTCAGGCGGCTGCAAATATTGGGTCATTTCCTCAAACAGGGCCTCATAATTGCTGAAATCCCGGTCACTCATCAGTCCCATCTCATGCAGGTTCTTCGCAAAAATCTCCACATCTTCATAGATGGTCCGGTCCTGAATAATACTCCCCTCCTTCTCAAGCATGTTTTTCTGGTGACGAAAACGGCTGGATAGAAAATAAATCTGTAAATTAAAACTCCAGCGTCTCATATCATCATAAAAATCCGCTAGGTAAGGATTGTCATCCACCGATTCATAAAAAGCTTCCCAATTGAAGTGCTTGGCCAACAATCCGGTTAATGATGACTTTCCGGCTCCTATGTTACCGGCAATGGCAACAAACTTATCCTCTCCTTTTAGATCCTGTAAATCCTTTTGCTCCTTCTGATCACTCATTATATCCTTTCATTTCTATCATTTGGACTCTAAATACACCGAAGCCTAAACAATTCATTTATTCCTTCCCCAGCAGCTGGTACATTGCTTTTTTGTAAGCTTCCACACCAGGCTGATTAAAAGGATTCACTTCCAGACAGTATACATAGATGGCAGTAAAGAGTTCGAAAAAGTAAATCAACGATCCGACGTGCTGTGCATTCAGCTTTTCGATACTCAAAGTTACCACCGGTACCCCACCATCAATATGTGCCTCCTTGGTTCCAAGGTATGCTTTGACATTAATCTCATGAAATGTTTTCCCGGAAAGGTAGTTCAGGTTGTCTACGTTCTTTTCGCTGGATTCCACTTTAAACCCTGAGGTAGCCTCATTCACATTAATGAAGGTTTCCATCATGTTGCGGTTCCCGTTTTGAATCATCTGTCCTAGACTGTGCAAGTCTGTCGAGTAAGAGGTTGTTGCTGGAAACATCCCTTTTCCATCTTTTCCTTCGCTTTCTCCAAGCAGCTGTTGTACCCAGTTGCCAAAAGAATGCAGCTCAGGTTTAAATGAACCGATAACGTCTATGGCCTTTCCCTTTTGATGAAGGGCGTAACGGGTAGTTGCGTACTGAATGACATGATCGGGCGTCTCCTCCAATGCCTGGTATTCATTGACAGCACCGTAAAATAGCGTTTGTATATCGATACCCGCTACAGCAATAGGCAGTAAACCTACCGGTGTAAGAACAGAGAACCTTCCCCCGATATCGTCCGGTATAACAAACTTGCGGTATCCGAACTCATCGATTAATTCATTTAGAGCACCCCCCTCTTTACTTGTGGTACAAATGATACGATTGGCAGATTCCTCCCCGTAGGTATCTATCATCCATTTACGCAAGGAGCGGAAAGAGAGCGCTGTTTCTAGAGTTGTCCCTGATTTTGAAACCACATTTAGATATACACTTTTGGGAGAACCGTCCTCTTTTTTCTGACTTATATACTGAAGCAGTTGATCCATATACCTACCGCTCATATGGTGACCGGCATAAATGATTTCCAAGTCCTGCTTTATGGGGAAAAAGCTTCCAAGAGCTTCAATGACTGCTTTGGCTCCCAAATATGATCCTCCAATACCGCACAAAATAAAGACATCCGCATCCTCACGGATAGCCTGTGCGAGCGAGGATATCTGCTCGAGTATCGCATCGTTGGGACTCTCCAGCAAGGTTCTCCAACCCAGCCATTCTGCTCCCTCACCGCTTCCGTGCTTAACCTGTTCAAATGCTTTTAACGCTTGCTGACGGGCTTTATCTTGTTCAACTTCCGATAAAAAAGGAAGCGCACCCGATACATCAACATCTACCATAACTTGTAACCGACCTGAATTTTTCAAATAATATTCCAGTATTACTGCGAGCTAGAAAGTACTGCAAATGAATGGAGTATAAAACCTGAATAATTATTAAATTTCAACTTTTATTTGACAGGCAAAAACTGAATCATTAGCAGGCGGTAAATGATTGACACCCAGCTGGAAAAAGCAACCGATTTTAAGAGGAAGCAGAGAAAAACGCTGAAAGAGATAACCGATCCGGTATCTCCGCATCTTTCCGATTTCAGAAGTTTCTATAAGGATGCTCTTCGGACCGATGTCTTTGTACTTGATAAAATCGTTCAGTACCTGCTTAAGCAAAAGGGAAAAGAGATTCGTCCCACCCTGGTATTCATGTCTGCACGTCTTTTCGGTGATGTCACCAAACGTAGCTATGTCGCTGCCACGATGATTGAGCTGCTTCATACCGCTACTCTGATTCATGATGATGTAGTCGATGAAGCAAATATTCGCCGTGGTTTTCTGAGCATAAACAAGGTTTGGAAAAACAAAGCCAGCGTTTTGCTCGGTGATTTTTTGCTTTCCAACGGTTTATTGATTGCTCTTGATCACGACGAGTTTAAGTTACTGAAAGTTCTCTCGAGGGCAGTGAAGAGCATGAGTGAAGGCGAGCTGCGACAATTTAAAGCTGCCCGCCTCTTTAATATGACCGAAGAATACTACTTTAAGGTCATCTCCGAAAAGACAGCCAGTCTGATAGCGGCCTGCTGTGAGTGTGGCGCCATTTCTACTACTGATGACCCTGAGATGCATCAGAAAATGTATGATATCGGTATGTGGGTGGGTATTGCATTTCAAATAAGAGATGACTTATTTGATTACGGCGTTGATGATGTTGGGAAGCCACGACGCAACGATATACAGGAACGTAAAGTTACCCTCCCATTGATTAAAGCCCTGGATAATGTCGGTATGCTTGAAAAAACCCGTATCCGTTACCTGATGCGTAAGCGGAACAAGAAAAATGCGGAGATTGAAGAAATAGTTGAATTTGTTCATGAAAACGGGGGTATTGACTACGCCAGAACAGTTATGAATGAATATGCCGAAAAAGCGATAAAGAGTCTTTCAACTTTACCGGAAACAGAAGAACGAAAATCTTTTAAAGATTTAATTCAATTCATTATTAAGAGAAAAAAGTAAGCCATATTTCCGCCCTTATCTATGTCTGGTCAACACACCAAAACCGGGAAAAAACTTTTTGTATCAGACGCCCATCTTGGCGGCTTTGATAAGACATTAAACAGAAAAATTGAATTGGAGCTTATCCATCTCATCGACTTCTGTGAGAATAATGATTTCGATATGTACATCCTGGGTGATCTGTTCGACTATTGGATGGAATACCCCAATCACAGGCCCGAGCTGGGAGAAGAGTTACTGGAGCGATTCGAAAAATACAATCGGAATACGGGTTCAACACTTTATATTACCGGAAATCATGATAACTGGACCAACGGATATTTTAAAACCGTTGGATTCAAGATTGAGAAAAACCACCATTTTGTAAACTTGGATGGTAAAAAAGCTATGTTATTGCACGGTGATGGTTTGGATGATCCCTCTTTTAATCTGCCCAGACCACTCTTTCACCGGATTTTACGGAACCCAAACTTCGTAAAACTGTATCAATCAGTGCTGTCACCCGATACAGGATTAGATATCATGATGAAGTTTTCCAGACTGGCACGTTCCCGTGAGGTTACAGAAGCCGAAAAAAATCTGAACAATTGGGCGAGAAAACAGTTAGAATCGTCGGACACTGATTTTATTCTTTGTGGGCACGATCACAGTCCGCGACGATTGAATTTTGACTTCGGAACCTTTATTAATTTGGGTACATTCTACCAGCATAAATCCGTTGCAGTGTACAATAACAGCGAATTAACGCTCGTTAGTTGGAATGATGAAGCAAGGCAATTAACCCCTACACCAAATACATGAGTGACTCCTCTCAAAATGACGACATGGATCGCTATTTCAACGATCCGGAATACCGTCGAAAAATGAAAGAAAAGCGGAATGGAAATTCCGGCTCCGGTTCGCAAAAACCAAAGAATTCAGGCAGTCGTTTTCAGAATCTATGGGAAAGTGATTTATATAAATACGGTGCCATTACTATCGGGGCCTTTCTGGTTCTAGCCCTTGGCTTCCTAATATACTTGTCAACTGGCCTGCCATCGATTGAAGAACTGGAAAATCCACAAACAGCTATTGCTTCAACGGTTAACAGCCGAGACGGGGTAGTGTTGGATAAGTATTTCAAGGAAAACCGTAAAAATGTAAACATTGAGAACATCTCTCCTCACGTCATCGATGCTCTCATAGCTACCGAAGACCACCGTTTTTACCAGCATTGGGGTATTGACATGGTAAGAACACTTGCCATCCCCTATCACCTAGCTAAAGCAGCAGTTGGACTCGGAGATATTCAGGGAGGATCCACCTTGACCCAACAGCTGGCGCGAAACCTTTACAAAAAAATTGGTCGGGACTTTTCTGTCATTCGTAAGCTACGGGAGATGATTACCGCCATTCAGATTGAGCAGAATTATACCAAGCGGGAAATCATCGAGATGTATCTGAACACGGTTGAATTTCCCAACAGCGCCTTTGGTATTGAAACGGCAGCTCAGACCCACTATGGCAAATCAGCTGCTGAACTTACCATCTCGGAAGCTGCTACACTTGTCGGCTCAGTAAATGCCGTATATGCATACAATCCTAGACTTTTTCCGGAACGCTCCCAACAGCGTAGGGATATCGTGTTACGCCTGATGAATGTTCGCGGACTTATAAGCGATGAAGTTTATCAAAAGTTGATATCTGAGCCTATCAAGCTTGACTATCATCCGCCTTCGAACTCCGGTCGTGAGAGCCGGTATTTCGGTGAATATATCCGAAAAAAAGTAATGGAGTGGACCAAGGAGAATGGGTACGACATTTACACTGACGGTCTGTCCATTTACACCACCATTGATTCTCACATGCAAAAATATGCGGAGCAGGCAGTAAAGACGAAGCTGGACTCCCTGCAAAGCATTTATGAGGACGAGTGGACATCTCCCGGCGGCGAGTATATGGATCGCTTCTGGGAAAAATATCCCGGCTTTTTAAGAGATTTCATCCGTGAAACCGACCGGTATAAAAATGCCTTCTCCAAATACAATACCGATCAGGAGTCAGTTGTGTTTGATACCTTAATGGCCGACAGTGCGTATGTAGATTCGGTTAAACGGGCAAGAACCAGACTGGAAGCCAGCTTTGTAGCTATTGATCCCAGTAACGGTAACATCCGTGCCTGGGTGGGAGGATCGAATTACGGCAGTGTTCAGTATGACCACGTGTACCAGTCCAAGCGACAAGCGGGTTCCACTTTTAAACCATTTGTTTATTCTGTTGCTATCGATAATGGGTACAAGCCTTACCACAAATTTTCCAAATACCCGACCAAGTACTATGATCGCGCCGGCAATGTATGGGATCCCAAAGACCCTCAAGTTCCGGAAGGTCCGACTATGGTTCCCTTGCGTCAGGCGCTTGCCCGCAGTTTGAACAATGTTACAGTCCGTCTGCTACCTGAGATTGCAGGAAATCCGGGTACTACGAAACTGGAAGAACTTGAACCTGCTGCACGTAAAATCAAGCAGATGGCTTCCAATCTAGGGATTGATATGACGAATACTCCGCCCTACCCTTCTATTGCACTGGGTACGGCCGAGGTATCTCTTTTGGAACTGGTCAGCGCCTACACCACATTTGCTAACCAGGGCGTACACATAGAACCCATTGCTATCACCCGTATCGAAGACAAAGAAGGAAACGTAATCAAGGAATATAACCCGGAGTACCGCGAGGAGGTTATAAGTCCTGAAACCGCATACATGATGGTAGACATGATGCGGGGCGTAATACGCGGTGGTGAAGGATTTCACGGTACCGGTGTCAGACTACGAAATGTTTATAACGTTCAGCAGGATGTTGCAGGTAAAACGGGTACCACTCAGAATAGTGCCGATAACTGGTTTGTGGCCATGATGCCCCATGTCGTTATGGGATCCTGGGTGGGCGGTGAAGACCGAAGAATACGCTTTCCAACTGATATCTCTTACAGTATCGGGCAGGGTGCACGTTCTGCACTACCGATTGTGGGTAAGTTTATCAATCTCTCAACATCGGATCCGGAAACTCCATGGAGCTATGACTCCTTTACCCCTCCTCCGGGATTTGTCATGCCGATTGATCCGGATAGTGCTGCTACGGATAACCCTATGAAGGACAAGAATAAGGGACGTGTCGGCTGGTAATATAGAACACGGATAAAACGTGATATGACAGATTTTCGCTGAAGGGAATTTTTTATACTTATCTGTGCAAAACAGTGGCTCAAAATAAAAAAGGCGATGATTGTTCATCGCCTTTTTCTTATTCGTAAATTCTAAGAGCTACTATTGCGTGCTCACGGAAAACTTCATAGAGAGTTTGATCCTGTTTTCTGCCCGCTTAAGGGCCTTGCGAGCACGTTTTTTGTCAACGTCTTTGTCTTCCGCATCAAGTCGCTCCTTGGCACGTTGCTTCGCCTCTTTGGCTCGTTCTACATCGATCTCTTCTACAGGTTCGGCAGCTTCTGCCAGCAAGGTCAGCTTGTTGTCATGTACCTCAACAAATCCGCCACTTACTGAATAGTACTGGTTACTGCCATCCGCGTTGCGAACGAGTATTAGTCCTATATCTAAAGTGGAGATAATATCTGCATGCAAGGTCTTGACTTCAAAACTGCCTAAGACCCCGGGAACCTGTACGCCTTTTACATCTCCGTCAAACAGAGATCCTTCTGGCGTGAGAATTTGCGCTTGAAAGCTATTCATGATCAGTTATTATTCAGCTGCTTCGTTTTCCTGTTCCAGTAGTTCTTGGCCCTGTTCTTCAGCCTCTTCAATACTTCCAACCATGTAGAAGGCATTTTCAGGAAGATGATCCAGTTCGCCATCAAGAATTTTCTTGAAGCCCTTTACGGTATCTTCAACCTTGATGTACTGTCCGGGCTGTCCGGTAAACTGCTCAGCCACGAAGAACGGCTGGCTAAGGAATCGCTGAACACGTCGTGCACGAGCAACCGTAGTTTTGTCTTCGTCAGAAAGTTCATCCATACCCAGAATAGCAATAATATCCTGCAGGTCTTTGTACTTCTGCAAAATCTCAATTACGCGCTGTGCAGTCTGGTAGTGCTCTTTACCAACCACATGCGGGTCAAGAATTCTTGAAGAGGAATCCAATGGATCAACAGCCGGATAGATACCGATCTGTGTCAATTCACGACTCAATACTGTCGTTGCATCCAGGTGAGCAAAAGTTGTTGCAGGAGCAGGGTCAGTAAGGTCATCGGCAGGTACATATACCGCCTGTACCGATGTAATAGATCCTTTCTTGGTAGAAGTAATACGCTCCTGAAGGTCACCCATCTCGGTAGCCAGTGTAGGCTGGTATCCTACCGCAGAAGGCATACGTCCTAGCAGTGCTGATACCTCTGAACCCGCCTGGGTGAAACGGAAAATATTATCAATAAAGAGAAGAATATCGCGGGAAACTTCATCACGGAAATATTCAGCAACCGTCAATCCGGAAAGCGCAACACGTGCACGGGCTCCAGGCGGTTCGTTCATTTGACCGAATACCAATGTTGCTTGTGATTCTTTTAATTTGTCTTTGTCAACCTTGGAGAGGTCCCACTTGCCTTCTTCCATGGCTTCTTTAAATTCGTCGCCATACTGAATTACTCCGGACTCGATCATTTCACGAAGTAAGTCATTACCTTCACGGGTACGTTCACCGACACCGGCGAATACCGAAAGTCCACCGTGACCTTTGGCAATATTGTTAATAAGTTCCTGTATCAATACCGTTTTACCTACCCCTGCACCACCGAATAGGCCGATCTTACCACCTTTTGCATAGGGGCAAAGCAGGTCAATAACTTTAATACCGGTCTCAAGCATTTCCGTAGAAGTTGCCAGCTCTTCAAAACTCGGAGCTGGTCGGTGGATGGGATAACGCTCTTCACCTTTTGGCGGTTCGATACCATCAATAGATTCACCGACCACATTAAACAGTCTGCCACGAATGTCTTCGCCAACCGGCATTGAAATAGGAGCACCGGAGTCAACGACTTCCGTATTTCTGACCAGACCGTCGGTTGAGTCCATAGCAATAGTACGAACTCTGTTTTCACCAAGATGCTGGGCAACTTCTAGATATAGTATGTTATTATCTTCTTGTTCTATGTATAAGGCATTCAGTACCGGTGGGATCTCGCCTTTGTTGAAGTCGACGTCCACAACCGGACCGATAACTTGTGCAACGGTTCCTTTATTCATTATCTATGATCGATTGAAAAAATTAATTTTTACTTGAGATCTGCAGTCAAAACAGAATATCAGAACATATTATTGATGCAGATTTTCTATCACTTTCAAGGCGGCAAAAGTTAGCTTTTTTTCGAAGCAATGGCAAAAGGGTTTGAATAATTAATTCTTTGAATTTTGCAAGATCCTGAACATGGAATAACAGATGTCAAGACACTTCTAATTAGCAAAGTTGTAAATTTTAAAAATTGAAAAATCAAAACCATCCTCAATTATTATTCAAAGAAATTTGTATGATATGCTAAGATCTTACTTTTTATAAACTTATTAGAATCTATACTCTAAATTGTATTCCAAATTCATCAGATACTACCTAACACTTAAAACTGAAGATCATGAATAATGCCAAAAATAGTTGCTCAAAATTACTGATTCCGCTATTACTGTTTTTTCTTACCTTTACAACATTGGAAGTAAAGGCACAAGATCTTGATGTACCCTATGTGCCCACCCCTCAAAAAGTAGTTGAACGAATGCTTGATCTGGCAGATGTTAATTCAAGCGACTACGTAATCGATCTGGGTTCCGGTGATGGCAGAATTGTAATAACCGCCGCCAAAAGAGGCGCAACAGGTCACGGCATCGATCTTGATCCTCAGCGCATTTCGGAAGCCAGAACTAATGCAGTGAATGCAAATGTAGCCGACCGGGTCATGTTTATGGAGGCTAATATTTTTAATACCGACTTCAGCAATGCCTCTGTTATAACAATGTACCTCCTCCCTACCGTGAACGAGAAACTCCGTCCCGAGCTATTGGACAAGCTGGAGCCAGGGACCCGTGTGGTCTCTCACAGTTTCGATATGGATGAATGGGAAGCTGATAAAGAAGTCATTGTGAATGACAACCAAGGGTCGGGTACTCATGATATTTACTTCTGGGTGATACCGGCCAAAGTGGAAGGCAGCTGGAGCTGGCAGACGGATGATAAGAATTTTACCATGAATGTCACCCAGCGATTCCAGGAAATCAGTGCAAATCTATCAGACTCTCAAGGCAATAGCTACCGCGTCGAAGCAGCCGATCTCAGAGGCAAACGAATAAATATTCGCGCAGTTAACGGAGATGTAAGATATATACTGAGCGGACGGGTTGAAGGAGATGAAATTATAGGGGTTCAGCAGCAGCATACTCAGGAGAACAAAAGTTTTACAAACTGGCGGGCCGGCAAACAATAAAAAATACATCTAAATTGTTTAACCGGACTAACATTGCATGGATAAAAAAACGGCTGGGCACCCCTTAAAAACCTTCAATAACCTGAGTGTCATTGCTGTTATTGTCGGCATTGTAATAGGTATAGGTATATTCCGCCTTCCTCCCCTCGTAGCCCAACAGGCAACGAGTGATTTACAGTTTATCAGTTATTGGATCGCGGGAGGTTTTATCTCGCTGCTTGGAGCCTTATGCTATGCCGAACTGGCTGCTCTCAAACCCGATACGGGTGGTGAATACTTCTTCCTTAATGAGGCCTACGGTTCTTTCCCTGCCTTTATTTTTTCATGGGGACGGATGACGGTTATTCAGACCGGTTCAATCGCTCTTGCTGCATTTATCCTTGGAGACTACGCTACCCTGTTAATCGATCTCGGACCCTACAGTTCTTCCATCTATGCCGCTGTAGGTATTATCTTGATTACCGGACTGAACCTCTACGGTACTGCTGAGTCACGTGGCGTTCAAAATATCCTGGCATCGGCCATTGTTATTCTGCTTATTGGTCTTGGGATATTCAGTTTCTTTTCAAATGTCCCGGAGGAACCGGCAGCCGCCGCAAATCAGGTATGGAGTTTTCCCTCTGTTGGTGCAGCGGGATCAGCAATGATTTTTGTACTGTTGACCTATGGGGGTTGGAATGAAGCCGCCTACTTATCGGCAGAAATCAAGGGCGTCAAGAAAAATATGGCCACGGTTCTCACAGCGGGTATCATACTCATCACAGGGATCTATGTGCTTGTAAATAGTGCCTATCTACATGTATTAGGGCTTGAAGCCTTGCAAAATGCCGATACTGTAGGATCCAATTTAACCGAAAAGGTATTAGGACCCGGCGGTGCAATATTTGTTACGGTTATTGTAATTTTAGCATCTCTTTCAACAACAAATGCAACAGTGATAACCGGAGCCCGGACCAATTACGCTTTGGGCAGAGATTTTAAAGTACTACGGTTTCTTGATGGTTGGCATAAAAAAAGAAATACACCCTTTAATGCATTACTGGTTCAGGGCGGCATTGCTCTGTTGCTGGTTGTATTGGGCACCTTTACAGAAGAAGCGGTAGCAACTATGGTAGATTATACGGCTCCGGTGTTTTGGCTTTTCCTCTTACTGTCAACAATGTCCATTTTCGTATTTCGCAATCAACACGATATAAGCGAACTTCCCTACAAGGTCCCGCTCTATCCGGTCACTCCCATTCTTTTTTTATTGGCCTGTGGGTATATGCTCTACTCCAGTCTTGCATTTACCGGTCCGGGTGCCCTCTTTGGTGTCGGGATCTTATGCCTTGGTATACCTGTGGTGATGGTAGAATACTATAGAGAGAAAATTTAATTTCTTACCACATAGATCCACAAGTTCCAATTAGTTCATACTAGAAGTCCAAAATAGGACGTTTCGATTATACTTTTTGGCTTAGTGGTAACAAATCGGCTATTTCATCTTTTGCCCGAATAGATTTATAATCATTCATCTGATCAATAAAATTATTTATCATGTCTTTACTCACAATTGTTTTAAGTCTGTTTTTGAACCTCAACGCCTTTCATCAGCTCCCCCAACCCTCCAATGCAACTACGGTCCCTTCCTCAATCGAGCGTGCTACCGTTTATCTACAGGGTGCTCAGATTACACGTAAGGCAACGGTCCAGTTAAATTCAGGCAGCAACAGCATCATTTTCAATAATCTATCCAATATGCTCAATGAGCAGTCGATACAAATATCTTCGGATGTACCGGTTACCCTTCTTTCTGTTAGAAAAAGCGAGGCGGGAAATGATTACAGGAGTGAAAAGCTTGATTCTCTGGAATCCGAAAAAAAAGAACTTGAATCACAAATTGCGCTGAAACAAGCTGAACAATCCGTACTTGACCGTGAATTGAATATCCTACTTTCAAATCAAACACTTCGCGGTGAAAATGAAAAAATATCTGCCTTGGAAATTAAACAGGCAATGGAGTATTTCCGGGAAAAGCTGACAGAAATTGAGACTTCCCGAATTGATGTAAAAAAATCGTTACAGGAGGCACAGCAACAACTTAATGATATCAATAGCAGCATTAATGAATTACGCAGAAAATTGAGGCAACAATCAGGTCAACTGATTGCTGAAATTGAATCTAACGGAAATAGGACTGTAAATTTTACCATCTCTTATTTTATTAGCAGCGCCGGTTGGTATCCCAGTTATGACGTTAGGGTTGAAAATATTGACCAACCGCTAGAGCTGACTTACAAAGCTAATATCTATCAGAATAGTGGAATAGATTGGAACAATGTACAGTTGTCGGTATCATCAGCTCAGCCACTTAGCTCAACCAATATCCCATCTATAGAACCTATCTATTTGCGATTCCTAGAAGCAGAAGCCAGACAACGCATGGAGGATGCTTCTAAAATGGCACCACAGGCACTGGGTGAAGTTGTGGTAACGGGATATGGAAGTGAACTATCCGGAAGACCGGCTGTTTCTGTCAATCAGAACCACACAAGTTTTAGTTTTGATATTGAAACACCCTATACGGTATCAGGTGATGGCGATACCAGGACGGTTAGTGTTCAGAATCATTCACTCCCTGCCACCTACCGTTATTTTGCCATACCAAAAAACCAGGAAACTGCTTATTTAACAGCGCTACTAACTGATTGGGAAGATCTTAACCTCTTAAACGGGGAAGCCAACCTCTATTTTGAAAAAACCTTTGTTGGTCAGGCACAAATCGAATCAAATGCCGTCAGTGATACCCTTCGGTTTTCTTTAGGGAAAGATGAAGGCATTGCAATTGAACGCAATCGCCTGACAGAATTTTCTGAGAAAAATTTCTTTGGGAACCGGGTTCGGGAAACACGGGCCTGGGAACTGGTCATTCGAAACTCAAAAAATAAAGCTATTGAACTAACTCTGGTTGACCAAATACCTGTTTCCACAAACGAGGATATAGAAATAGACCTGCAGGAGCGTAGCGGGGCTTCTTTGAATGAAGATACCGGTGAGCTAACCTGGACCCTTTCTATCCCGGCCGGCAGCTCGGTCTCCAGGCAGTTCCGATACCGGGTGGAGTACCCTACCGGTAAGCAAATTCGAGAAAAGTAAGCACTTTGAAATTCAGATGATCTATTAATTAAAACTATCTGCTTAGCCATCGCTCTGCGGTGGTGCAATCATATCCCCGCTCTGCGGTCATAGGTGACAGGTCTCATTGTATGTTAATTGCAATTATCTATTTCAGCCATACCGTATTGGACGCAGAGTGTCCGTTGCCGCGTCATCCGCTGAGCAATTGACGAGAAAGAATGAAATTGACATTATAGATAAGCAATGAAGTTATTATCAAGAATATTGCCTTTAGAAGATCACTGCCTTCGCAGGGAGGGCCTATGAGGTCAAAAGACTTGATAGGATCTGCCCGCATTCGTTACGGGATCTTCTAAAGTTAAAATGAACAGAATGGAAAGTTCTAATAAAGAAGCTATACCTTCCGTTCTGATTTAAAAACACCTCCCGCAAACAAAGACGCAAAAAGTTTCCAAATTTACCCGAATATTCATTAGCAACTCCCTCGCCAAAACTGTATTTTTGCATCGCCGGAAAATGCTATTTGAGTGACCTACTTTAGTTCAGCCACGCAGTTTTGAACTAATTAGTCAGCATTAGTTTTTTATTAAGTAAATCATCAACAAAAACAGATATTACATTGGAAACTGAAGCAACTGCTCGTTCTGTCAGCGTAGAAATATTAATAGAATTTGATGAAAACGGAATTCTGGACTATTCCACAGCCAATGAACTGGATACACGCGATCGGGCCGAAGTAAGGGAGTATGTACAGAACATACTACGGAAGCGCTCCTACCTTGATTTTTTGATTGATAATTTTTCCAATGTCAATATTGAAGAGATGAAGCCCAGTCTCAAGAACATACTACGCCTGGGTATTTACGACATGATATACATGGACAGCACTCCTGATTATGCTGCCATCAACGAATCGGTAGAAATTGCCAAGCTGATGCTCGGGCACCGTACCGGAGATCTTGTCAATGCCATTATGCGAAATCTACAGCGTGACGGTGATCAACTGCCCAAACCGAAATTCAAAGATCGGACCAAGTTAGTTGCCACTACCTTCTCGCATCCCGAATGGCTAGTAAAACGCTGGAGCAAGCGCTTCGGAGAGCGGGAAGCTTTTCAACTGATGCAGGCGAATAATAAACGTCCGACCTATTACGTACGAGCCAACAACCTGCGCACAAAAACGGAAAACTTTAAACTGCGTATGACCAAAAACGGCATTCAGTTTGAAGAAAGTGACTGGCTGCCGGGTTATTTCCGGGTGGATAGTGTGGCACCTTTTATCTCAAAAGGATGGCTCAGTAAAGGTTTCTGCCAGATCCAGGATATAGCGGCAGGCTTTGCCCCTACCCTTCTGGATCCGGAACCCGGTGAAACGATTTACGATCTATGTGCAGCTCCGGGTACCAAGAGCATTATGATGTCAGATATGATGAATGCCGATGGAGACATCCTTGCAGTTGATATCTCTTCGGAGCGCCTGGATAAGCTTGCAGAAAGTGCTCTTGAGTATCATGCTGAAAACATCAAAGTGCGCAGGGCTGACGTAACCGAACTTGAACTGGATGAAGCGGATGGCGTTCTGCTAGATGCACCTTGTACCGGCACCGGTGTATTAAGCAAGCGCGCCGATCTGAGATGGCGCCGTGATGAAGAAGGTCTTGAAAGAGCCGTTGCTCAGCAGGAACAACTGTTAGACTCCGCAGCCAAGATGGTGAAAAAAGGTGGTCGACTGGTATACAGCACCTGTTCCCTGGAAGAGGAAGAAAACATGCAACAGGTTGCCAAGTTTCTTAAGAAACACAAAAATTTTGAACTGGAACCGGTTGGCGGATACCTGCCAGATGAGGTCATCACTGAAGAGGGAAAAGCTTACCAAACCTTCCCCCACAAGCATAATTGTGACGGACACTTCGGGGTGAGGTTAAAACGAGTAAAATAGAACACGGATAACGCATATCATAAGGATTTGCACAGTACAAATATTTACTAATTAAACAGTGCAAATACTTATGGTTCGCGCACCCCGCGTTCCATGCTTACACCCTTCTCTCCTTTTTATTATCTTAATTTTTAGAAAATTTTTGATCACCAGATAAAGCATATTTACCAATTTTGAATAACACAACAACCCGGCAGGAAATACCAAAGCAATACGAACCCAATGCTGTCGAGGAGAAGTGGTACAGCTTTTGGGAGGTTAATGGATTTTTTCACTCTGAGCCTGATGAGCGTGAGTCCTACTCAATGGTCATACCTCCCCCCAATGTAACAGGCGTATTGCATATGGGACATATGCTCAATAATACCATTCAGGACGTATTGGTTCGCAGGGCGCGTATGCTTGGCAAAAATGCCTGTTGGGTTCCTGGAACAGATCACGCTTCTATTGCTACCGAAGCCAAGGTTGTCCAGAAATTGCGCAAGCAAGGTATTACCAAAGCGGATCTGAGCCGGGAAGAATTTCTCGAACACGCGTGGAACTGGACGGAGGAACACGGCGGTATTATCCTTCAGCAGCTTAAAAAACTGGGTGCATCCTGCGACTGGCAACGCACACGCTTCACGCTGGAGGATGACCTGTATGATGCTGTGATAGACTGCTTTATTGAACTTTATGATCGCGGTTATATTTACCGCGGAAAACGCATGATCAACTGGGACCCTGAAGCCCAAACAGCCCTTTCCGATGAGGAGGTTATTCACCGTGAAGTGCAATCCAAGCTTTATCATGTTCGCTATAAGATTAAAGGCGGGGATAACTGGGTTACCATTGCTACTACCCGTCCGGAAACCATACTTGCCGATACCGCAGTATGCGTGAACCCGAAGGATGAACGCTATCAGGATCTGGTGGGTAAAACAGCCATAGTACCTGTGGTCGAACGAGAAGTTCCTATCATAGCAGATGAATATGTTGATATGGAATTCGGTACCGGATGCCTGAAAATTACCCCGGCGCATGACCAGAATGACTATGAAATCGGTCAGAAGCATGGCCTGGAAATCATTGACATGCTGAATCCTGACGGTACCCTAAGCGAGGCTGCAGAGCATTACGTCGGGGAAGACCGATTTGAAGCCCGTAAATCCATAATCAAGGCATTAAAAGATCGGGACCAGCTGGTAGAGACGGAAGAGATCAGCAACAAGGTCGGTTATTCGGAAAGAACCGATGCCGTAATAGAACCTCGCTTGTCGCTACAGTGGTTTTGTAAGATGGATGAGCTGGCCAAACCGGCCCTTGACAATGTGATGAACGACAATATTCAATTTCACCCGGCTAAATTTAAAAACTCCTACAGTCACTGGATGGAGAACATCCGGGATTGGTGTATATCACGTCAACTTTGGTGGGGACAGCGAATTCCCGCCTGGTACTATGGTGACGGTGCGGAAGAGTATGTAATAGCCAAGACCAAGGAAGAGGCTCTGAAAAAGGCTCGTAAAAAATCAGGCAATGATTTAGGCGAGAATGATATACGGCAGGATGAAGATGTGCTCGACACCTGGTTCTCTTCCTGGTTATGGCCCATTACCGTATTTGACGGTTTCAAAAATCCCGATAATGAAGAGATCAATTATTACTATCCCACTGATGATCTGGTTACAGCACCTGAAATTATGTTCTTCTGGGTGGCACGAATGATCATTGCAGGCTACGAGTTCCGTGACGAAAAACCATTCAGCAACGTATACTACACCGGTATTGTTCGTGATAGCCAGCGCCGTAAGATGTCTAAATCTTTGGGCAACTCCCCGGATCCCCTGAAACTGATTGAGCAATATGGAGCGGACGGAGTTAGGGTAGGCATGCTGTTCTCCTCTCCTGCAGGTAATGACCTGCTCTTTGAGGAGAATCTTTGTGAGCAAGGCAGAAATTTTGCCAACAAGATTTGGAATGCTTTTCGATTTCTGATGATGAACCGGGAGGAAGGAAAAGAGTACTCCTCACCACTTAAAATCGATGAGGATAACCTTGCTGACCGGTGGATGCTTTCCAGGCTCCATGAGACCGTCAAAGCTATCAACAGCGACATGGAGTCATTTCGCATCAACGAAGCCCTGCGAAAAGTGTATTCCCTGGTTTGGGATGATTTTTGTGACTGGTACATTGAGCTCATCAAGGCTGACGAACCCGGGGCAAAGATTCCTGAAGACAAACTGAATCGCGGGTTCCGTATCTTCGAGGAACTTATGAAGTTGCTGCACCCTTTCATGCCTTTCATTACCGAGGAGATCTGGCAGCGTATCGGAGATCGTGACACTAAAAATGCCATGATTGTTGCGCAATGGCCAGAACTGGATGAAAATGCTATATCAGAGACCGATTCCGATCTATTTTCTGCCATCCAAAGTACAATTTCCGCTATCAGGAATATCCGGGCAGAATTTAATGTCGGACCAAAAGCAGAGATCGATCTTAAGATCAAGGCAAAAAATGCAGACATTGCATCTGCTCTTCAAGACAATGAATGGATCTTTAGGAAGTTACAGAATATTGGCACTTTTGAGGTTTCAACAGAACTGAAAAAACCTTCTACGTCTGCTTCTGCTGTGGTAGAAGGATCCGAAATTTTTGTCCCCCTGGAAGGTCTTATAGACCTCGAGAAGGAACGTAAACGCATTGAAGATGAAATCGACCGTCTTAAAGGTTTTCTTAAATCCGTTAATAAAAAACTGGACAATGAACAGTTTGTAGAAAATGCTCCGGAAGAAGTAGTCCAGCGTGAACGAGACAAGAAAGACGACACTGAAACCAGCCTTAAAAAGCTGAACGAAATTTTACACGAATTGGAATAATTGAACACGTATGAAGCGAATTCGGCAGATTTTCGCCGATTTAATATTGTACATCAAGAACGCTTTCAGCAGCTTACATCGTGTTTCTTAGTATTTAGAGAAAAGACTTAGATGGCTAAAAAACCGTCATTTTTAAACGACCTTAATGAACGTCAGCAAAAGGCCGCTACCCATACTGACGGACCGCTCCTTATTGTGGCCGGCGCAGGCAGCGGCAAGACCCGTGTACTCACCTATCGTATCGCCTATCTCATTGAGCAGGGCAAAGCACATCCCGGCGAAATACTGGCACTGACCTTTACCAACAAGGCGGCCCGTGAGATGAAGGAGCGCATTCAGAAACTGATCGGCGATGAAGCCAAGAAGCTATGGATGGGTACCTTTCACTCGGTATTTTCAAAGATCCTACGTTTTGAGGCCGAAAAAATCGGTTTCACTTCCAATTATTCGATTTATGATACAGACGATTCCCAGAATGCGATCAAACAGATTTTGCGGGAGAACAATTACGATCCCAAGGAGATCCAGCCAAGAACTATCCATCGCCGTATCAGTGATGCCAAAAACCAGCTGATTCTGCCCGGTCAGTATAAAGAACGGTTCGTTCATAGTACCCTGGATGATATAACAGCTCGAATCTATGGCATGTATGTGGAACGATTGAAGCATAACAATGCCATGGATTTTGATGACCTGCTCATAAAACCTATACAGTTATTCAGCGAGCATGAGGATGTACTTGAAAAATACCAGGATCGTTATAAATATATCCTCATTGACGAGTACCAGGATACCAATCATGCCCAGTATAAAGTGACTAATATGCTGGCCAAAAAATATAAGAACCTGTGTGTGGTCGGTGACGATGCCCAAAGTATTTACTCATTTCGCGGGGCTGATATCACCAACATCCTTAATTTCAAGGAGGATTATGAAAATGCCGTTGAGATTCCTCTCGAACAAAATTACCGTTCTACCAAAGCCATTTTAAAAGCGGCCGATTCTATAATTAAACAAAATACCGGGCAGCTTGAGAAAACCTTGTGGACTGATAACGATACAGGTGAAACCATAACCGTCCTTGATAACTATGACGAGCGAGACGAAGCCAACCGGGTAGCCAATTATATCAACGAACTGAAGATGCGCAAAGGCTACCAGTTCAATGATTTTGCCATTTTATACCGTACCAACTACCAGAGCAGGGTTTTTGAAGAGACACTTCGCAGAAAAGGCATTACCTACCAACTGGTAGGCGGGCTCTCTTTTTATCAGCGAAAGGAAATTAAGGATGTTCTTGCATATCTGACGCTACTGTCAAACCCCGATGACGACACCAACCTACTTCGAATCATAAACGAACCGTCACGGGGTATCGGTAACAAATCACTCCATGACCTGACTTCGACTGCAAGGCAAACCGGCCAGTCCTTATGGAGGATTCTGAAAAATGTTGAAGATGCCAATCTCTACAAACCGGCCGAAAACAGCGTCAAAGAGTTTGTCGACATGATCCAGGAGTTGAAAGCGGATCTTAAAAATAATGTCTCCCTGACCGATGTAACTAAAAAGTTGCTGAAGAAATCAGGCTACATGAAGTCGCTGGTTGAGGAAAACTCTCCTAAATCCATGACACGTAGGGAGAACATCATCGAACTTCAGAATGCCATCTCCTACTTCGAAAAGAATACCAAGAATCCAAAGCTTAGCTCATTTCTGCAGGAGATAAGCCTTATTACCGATACCGATAAATATGATGAAGACAAGCCGGCGGTTACCCTCATGACTGTTCATGCTGCTAAAGGATTGGAGTTTCCGGTTGTATTTGTAGTCGGACTTGAAGAGGAGCTGTTCCCTGTAGGCAGCCGTAATTATGAGGACGTAAATATCGAGGAAGAACGTCGGCTATTTTATGTAGCTATCACGCGTGCGGAAGACCAACTCTTTTTCAGTCACTGCAGGTCTCGCTACAAATATGGGGAAGAAAAGCCCATGATGCGCTCGCGTTTCCTGGATGAGGTAAGTTCTGATGTGGTAAGAACGGAAACCGGATCCACCATCAACCAGAATAAATCACGCTTTTCAAATGGCAGTTCGGATTCGGAATACGACGGCAATACCAAAGTGGAATACGACTGGAAAAAGCCACTTTACAACAAAAATAATCGCAATTCCAACCAAGGTACTACCATTCACTATGATAATCCCGATGAAGATCCCTTTCAGGTGGGTGCCAAGGTTGAACACAGCGTATTCGGTCCGGGTAAAATCATAAACAGAACAGGCCATGGCGAAAGGACCAAAGTTGTTGTATTTTTCAAAGACCGAGGTCGAAAAACATTGATGCTCAGGGTGGCAAAATTAAGTGTGATCGGCTAAACGCTCTCATTTCCGATTAATAATCAATTAATGAACAATCATTTTTACAGCAGGCTATTAGGTTGCTTTATAGCAGTACTAATTTTTGGGGGTGGAAATCTCATGGCTCAGCCTGTGCTTAATGCCCGTAATATTGCTTTGGGCGGAGGCGGAACTGCCTATCTAAACGGAATTGAGGCTAATTTTTATAACCCGGCTAACCTCTCGGTATATGATCGTGAGGGGTCAATCCATTTTTCTTTAGGAACTCTGGGCACCTTCTTTGAACCGGTATTATCCTCCGGAAACCCCAAAAGCCAATTCCAGCGATATACCGATACATTCCTCCCCTATGAGCCCGGCGAACAGGGTATAACAACAACCCAGAGAACCACCATCCTGGATGAAAATTACTCCGGCAATAATTTGACTTCAGAACACTTGTCCAGAGCTGATATCATTTGGGGTGGCCTGCAATGGATAGGTGATAAGAAGTCCTACTCAATAGCCTTGAGAACCCGCCTCGGATCAAGAATTGAGGTTGGCAAAGGATGGTATTCTGTGGAAGATTATGCTCAGAACGGGACATCCGTTCGCGATATGACGCTTATCAAACAAACACAGGCGTTACACGAAATTTCTTTTGGGTTTGCTCAGGAGTTTCAATTCTTAAACGGGCTTATTCCCAGAATCAATAAACTTTATCTAGGTATAGCCCCAAAATTTTTACTAGGCGGTACCTATGAAAATTCCGTCTACAACGGCAAATACATTACTGATGATCAGAATAATACAACTTATCAGAGGGACTTCACTTTTTATTCTACAGGTATCTATTCTGACATGATCAGCAGCTATTTGCTTTCCGGTTCCGCTGAAAATGCCATTGACAGGGAACTCAATAACCGATTCCTGTTAAAACCGACCGGTTACGGTGCCGGAGTCGATTTTGGACTCACCTATCTTATCCCATTGGGTTCGGATGTCAGTATTCTTGATAGCGGTGAGAGCAGAAAGCCAATCGAAAAGTCCCTGCGCATAGGGCTATCAATCACTGATATAGGTGTGGTTCACTATTCTTCACAGCCTCTTCAGCTGTCTCTGTCACAAACAAATACGCAGATAAATGCTCAGGACCCTGTCGATAATCAATTTATTGGCTCAGCAGGACAGTTGCCGGTTTTCTTTGATGAAGCTACAGAGCTACCAAATCCCTTTTTTGAAGCAAACAGCCAGTCAGATGGTAATTTTACGGTGTCTCTTCCCACATCATTTAATGCCGGCATCGTTCTCGATATCAACCGGGTAAAACTGATGAGTGACTTGACATTGGGACTCAGTAATACAGCATTTACCAATAAAAAGCTGGTTGCCCATTTTGGCGTTGAATCGCGTCCCCTGCCCTATCTACCGCTTCGTTTCGGTACCACTTTGGCTGCCGGAAAACCACTACGTTTTGGTGCAGGTACCGGTTTTGAATCCCGTTATTGGGATTTTTCCATCTCTACACAAGTACTTGTAAAATCAAGCACTCTTACATCGGATGTTGTAGGTGGAGCAATCGCAGCTTTGCGGTTTCATCTGTAGGCAAGTTTAACCTGCCAACCTGTCAAGTGGACCTTATATTATTCGGTAGGATTGTTATTTTGCCAGTAACTCTGACTAATTGGTAGGAGCATTTTACTTGGTGTCTTATTTGCATCACTTTACAGAAAATAAACAAAGTATATAAATACAATATTTGATTACATGAGCAATATGTTTAAAAACCTGTCAGACTTTGAAGACATGGAAAATGAGCTTGATGATTTTGAACAAGCTATTCCATTGATGTCTGAAGAAGAAGAGAAAGAACTTTCTCAGTCTGAAATACCGGATAATCTACCCATTTTACCGTTGAAGAATACGGTTCTATTCCCCGGTGTAGTCGTTCCTATTACGGTTGGTCGTGATCGTTCTCTAGCAATGGTCAAAGAAGCATACGAAAATGACAAGACCATTGGCGTTGTAACTCAGAAAGACGAGGATAATGAAGATCCCGATCCGGAAGATTTGTACAAAGTAGGTACCGTTGCCCAAATCTTGAAACTGATCAAGATGCCGGATGGCAGCAAAAGTATTGTCATTCAGGGTAAAACCATTTTCAAAGTTGACCAATTCACCCAGAAAGACCCTTATTTCCGTGCCGATGTAGAACCATATAGGCAGGAAATGAATATCTCGGGTGTTGAGTTGGATGCATCCATACGTTCTGTTAAAGAGACGGCCAGTAAGATAGTAAACCTGTCCCCTAACATTCCTTCTGAGGCATCTATAGCTATAAATAATATCAGCAGCCCGACATTTCTGCTGAATTTTATCTCCTCTAATCTCAATGTCTCTGTTTCTGACAAACAGGAAGTGCTTGAGATACAGCAATTTTCCAAGCGTCTGGAAAAAGTGATGGAGTTTCTGAACAAAGAGCTCCAGGTATTGAACCTGAGTGAAGAGATCCGAACCAAAGTAAAGTCAGATATAGACGAACAGCAGCGTGATTTTTACCTGCGTCAGCAAATGAAAGCTATTCAGGAAGCTCTCGGTGAGGACAGCGAGCAACAGGAAGTTGAAAAGCTCAGAAAACGACTCAAGGAGAAGAGTCTGCCTGACGAAGCCAGAGATACAGCAGAAAAAGAACTTGACAGGCTGGAAAGAACCCCAAATTCCTCACCTAACTATGGAATCATTCACAGCTATATTGAATGGATCCTGGATCTGCCTTGGGACGAGTATTCGGAAGATAATCTCGATCTTGAAAACGCACAAAAAGTACTCAATGAAGATCACTACGGTTTGGATAAAGTCAAGAAACGAATTATTGAGTATCTGGCCGTGCTAAAATTGAAGAGCGATATGAAAGCTCCAATTCTCTGCTTCTACGGCCCTCCCGGAGTCGGTAAGACTTCACTTGGTAAATCCATCGCTCGTGCGTTGAATAGAGAGTTTGAGCGATTCAGCCTGGGCGGAATTCATGACGAAGCCGAAATACGAGGCCACCGGAGAACCTATATTGGAGCTCTGCCCGGTCGTATATTGAGGGCCATGAAGAAATCAGGAAAAGGTAATCCGGTTATGATGCTGGATGAAATTGACAAAGTGGGTTCCGATTATCGCGGTGACCCGACTTCCGCCCTGCTTGAGGTACTTGACCCTGAGCAGAATGACAGTTTTGCCGATAATTTCCTCGAGCTTGAATATGACTTGTCACGCGTTCTCTTTATTGCTACGGCAAACTCACTCGAAACCATTCCTGCTCCGCTTCGTGACCGTATGGAAATCATCAATATCAGCGGTTACACGCTTCAAGAGAAAAGTGAAATTGCCAAACAGCATCTCATACCAAAGCAGATTAAAGAAAACGGGTTGACGGAAGATCAGATCAAAATTACTTCTCAGGCACTAGATAAAATTATTGAGGAGTATACCCGTGAGTCGGGCGTTAGAACGCTTGAACGTCAAATAGGCTCTGTCTGCCGGGGTGTAGCAGCCAAGGTTGCAAAAAGCGGTGACAAAGATAAGAAGCATACTGTTGGTGTAAACGAAATCCACGAATACCTCGGTAAACAGAAATACTTCTCAGAAGTCGCCGAACGAACCACTGTACCCGGTGTTGCTACCGGATTGGCATGGACGCAATACGGCGGTGATATTTTATTTATTGAGGCTAGCGTCTCTAAAGGATCCGGTAAAATTCATATTACCGGTCAGTTGGGTGATGTGATGAAAGAGTCGGCCATGCTTGCCATGTCATACTTGAGAGCCCAAGCCGAAGAACTGGGTATACCGGAAGAGGCATTCAAATATTGGGACCTCCATATCCACGTGCCTAAAGGAGCCGTACCTAAAGACGGGCCATCTGCCGGAGTCTCCATATTCTCTGCCGTTGCTTCCATCTTTACCCAGAGAAAAGTAAAAGGTACTCTGGCTATGACCGGAGAAATTACGCTTCGAGGTCTTGTACTGCCTGTCGGCGGTATCAAAGAAAAAGTCCTGGCCGCGAAACGATCGGGTATAGAAAAAGTACTGCTGCCCAAAAAGAATGAGAAAGATGTCGATGAGATTGAAGAGGATGTAATCGGTGATTTGAAGGTACAATACCTTGACCGCATGGATCCCCTGCTTGACATCGTGCTTGAGAAAGAAGCTGTGATGGACCCCAAAGAGAGGTTCAAAGTTTCAGAAGCACATAAATCTCAAAACGGCAGAACCGATCAAACCAAGGACTCCACTGAAGAGACGGTTGTAATGGAGTAATATCTAAAAGTCAATATTGTTCTCTAAAGCGATATCACTAAGTGTTCCTTAGTGGTATCGCTTTTTATGGAATCATTTTCCGGGCATCTGAATTTTATTATTGAATAGAAATAAAAAGAAATCAGAGCCTATTATGACAAATCAATTACAAGGACGTAAGATTGCCATATTAGCAACTGATGGTTTTGAAGAAGTTGAATTAACCAAGCCTAGGGAAGCGCTGGATAAAGCCGGTGCAGAAACCCATCTTATCTCTCCAAAAGAAGGTACCATAAAAGCCTGGAACCATACCAAATGGGGTGATGACTATGACGTAGATACTACACTTGATGAGGCGGATCATACCGACTATCATGGTCTGATGCTACCGGGCGGTGTCATGAATCCGGACAGTCTGAGAACGGAGAAGAAAGCAGTAGAATTTGCCACCCGTTTCCTACACTCCGGTAAACCAATCGCAGCCATCTGTCACGGTCCACAGCTTCTCATTGAAACGAAAGAACTACAGGGAAGAACCATGACCTCTTATCCATCTATTAAGACTGACCTGATTAACGCCGGTGTTAACTGGGTGGATAAGGAAGTAGTGGTCGATTATGGATTAACCACCAGCCGAAATCCAGATGATATACCGGCATTCAATAATAAAATGATAGAAGAATTCCGGGAAGGAGTCCATGAAGAACTTGCTCCAAATTAGTAACTGATCATTCCAGAACAAGGCCATCTCGCTTTTGCGGGATGGCTTTTCTTTTTTGATGTAATAGAAATACCTTAACAGCAAATTATCATAAATAATAACGAATTGAGAACTGTAGAAGGACGTATAGTAGAATCAACCGGCAGCTGGTATGAAGTTGCCATCTTCGATGAGATCAATCAATCGGAAGGAACGATAGAGGCCCGTTTGCCGGGACGTTTTCGCCTGGATGACCAACAGGTAACAAATCCCTTGGCTGTAGGAGATTACGTGGAGCTATCACTAAACGAAGACGGCACTTGCTCCATTGAAGATATTAAAGAACGGGAAAACTATATAACCCGCCAAGCTACCCATGGTCGTCAGGGTGAACAGATATTAGCCGCCAATATTGATCAGGCTTTTGTTGTACAATCTGTGCGTAAACCTAAAATTAAGGAAGGATTTATCGACCGTTTTCTGGTTACCTGTGAAGCTTACCAGCTGAAGCCAGTGATTCTGATCAATAAGATGGACCTGGCCGGTGAAGAGGGACAAGCCTACGTCGATGAACTCATAGAGCTTTATCAGTCTCTGGATTATACCATACTAAACTGTAGCATATTTGATGAGAAATCACTCGAGAATCTGAAAACCCACCTTAAAGATAAGACCTCCGTATTCATTGGTCCTTCAGGCGTTGGCAAAACCAGCATCTTAAATCATATAGATCCAAACATAGAACGTAAAGTGGCTGATGTATCGGACTATTCAAATAAAGGAAAGCATACAACCACCTATGCCAAACTGTTACCACTCTATTTTGGCGGATATCTGGTCGATACACCCGGTATACGTGAATTCGGGCTCGTTAATATAGAACCGTGGGAGTTGTCCCTGTTTTTCCCGGAAATGTTGGAGCCACGTCAGCATTGCAAGTTTAACAATTGCACACACAGTCATGAGCCCAAATGTGGAGTCATTGAAGCCTATGAAAATGGTGAAATTGATGCCGGAAGATACCACTCCTACCTTCAAATGCTCGATTCACTTAAGAAATAATTAATTTTGGGGTTCCTTTTCTTTTATCTAGATTCGGTTAAATAGCCTAACAAGCTATAATATCACTCTTACAGACATACTATTACTAATTAACACCCCTTTTGCTATGAAAAACGGAAAAAGTATAACCCTTTCTTTTTTGACGGGAATATTATTGTTCTTTCTCGTTACGCCCACGGCATCTGCTCAGATAGACAATGTCAGTCGTATTTTGCAGGCCAGCCAAGGAGATGCAAATATCCTGGTCAGAGAGTACCTGAAGCCATTTGGAAGTGGGTTCGGTGCAGGAATTAATACCGGATGGACCAATACCGCTCAACCTCATAAAAAATTCGGTTTTGATATTACTATTACCACAGGGCTTGCGGTTGTACCGGGATCGGATAAATCATTTGATGTTACCCAAATCGGGCTGCAGCAGCTGGAATTGGAAAGTGGACCCAGTATTACTCAAACAATAAATGGCTCCGATGAATCACCTTCAAATAACGCTACAACTTTAGCTGCCTATGAAACTATCAATGGTCAGAGAGTAAAATTATTTCAGTTTGACATGCCTTCCGGAACGGGGTTTGGTTATGTCCCGGCACCTAAAATTAAAGTAGGTTTAGGATTGTTTAAAGATACTGAAATAATGGTGCGATACGTGCCTGAAATCAGTATAGAAGACTACGGAACCTTTAAGCAGACCGGTTTTGGCGCCAAACACGGTATAAACCAATGGCTGCCGGGAGGAAAACTGCTTCCTGTTGACATTTCAATAATGGCCGGTTTTACTAATCTGAATGTGACTTCTGATTTCAGAATTACTGACCAAGATGTAATAACAGATCCGAATAACACGGAAAATCCATATGCAGGACAGTCAACCACCTGGGATGGCCAAAAGGTTGAAATAAATACCGATGCATTTACCTTTAGCGCTTTGGTAGGAAAAACACTCCCAATTATCTCAGTTTATGGTGGTGTTGGATTGGAAACTTCAACTATGAGTATCAAAACACCCGGAACCTATCCGACTATTGTTCCGAATCCGGCATTTGAAACTGATCCCCAAAATGAAGATCCATTGTTAGTTGATACCATTGAACAACCAATTGATGTGGAGTTAGAAGGCGGCAACAGCTTTCATGCTTTGGCAGGATTCAGGCTTAAACTTTCCGTATTCCATATTTCGGCCTCTTACACCCTATCGAACTACTCGACTTTAAATGCCGGTTTTGGATTTACCTTCAGATAGGCCGGAAACATTATACTTCATTTTTAAAAGGGGACCTCAGAGGTTCCCTTTTTTTATTTGCGAATATCTTGATATGGCTATCAGGGAACATTCTGAAAGCTTAGAACTATAATGTATTCAATACGTTGAATTCTATAATCTAATTCGGGGGATATATGAAAAAGATTACCCTTACACTGGTATTTATATCACTATTCGCAATTTCAGAGCTACATGCGCAGCAACAGCTAGAGCTTTCCACCATACAGTTCGGAACGGCAGTTGAGAACCGTGAACTGGTTGGGGCCGACAGTACCTTCTCTACCGATGTGGGTACGGTATTTTGCTATACGCATGTTACCGGCGGCCAGGATACCACTGAGATCGCACATGTATGGTATTATCAAGACGAGGAAAAAGCCCGCGTCTCTTTAGGCGTTCGTTCTTCTGACTGGAGAACCTGGAGTTCTAAGAAAATCTTGCCAACATGGGCCGGAGAATGGAATGTAAGAGTTGAAGATGCCGAGGGAAATGTACTAGGAAGCAGCTCGTTTATTATTAATGAGTGAATTGAAGGGATTGATTTACTGATCTACTGAGGGATTGATTGAATATAGAAGCTATACACACTCAGGCCCTCAGTAAATCAATCCCTCAGTCCCTAACTCCGTCCCTCAGTAAATCAGCTCCTCAACTCCTCTTAATGTGCTTCCAGCCAGTTATCTGCCAACCCCATATCAACCTTTAACGGAACTTCCAGCTCAAATGCTGTTTCCATCAGGTTTCGAATTTTCGAGGGTAGGGTGTCCTTTTCTTCTTCATGGATCTCAAAAATCAATTCATCATGTACCTGCAGCAGCATGCGACTTTGACATTCCTCTTCTTCCAAATACTGCTGGATATTGATCATGGCTGCCTTTATGATATCTGCGGCCGTACCCTGAATAGGCATATTTATGGCCGTACGTTCAGCAAAGGAGCGCACATTCCAATTTCCTGAATTGATTTCGGGTATATATCTCCGTCGGCCCATTAGAGTTTTAACGTAACCGTTTTCTTTAGCGTAATCCTTGGTCTCGTTTATATATTTTAGGATACCTGGGAAACGATCAAAGTACTGATCGATCATCTCCTTACCCTCATCGTTACTGATTCCCAGGCGAGAAGCCAGCCCATAGGCACTTACTCCGTATGGAATACCAAAATTCACCTCTTTGGCCTTTCTTCGCTGGTCGGGAGTTACATCATCAATGGAGTCCAAGCCAAAAACTTCTTTTGCCGTTCTTGAGTGAATATCCTCGTCATTCATGAAAGCTTCCATCATATTTTCATCCCCGGCAATGGATGCAATAACACGCAGTTCAACCTGTGAGTAGTCGGCGGAGAGCAACTTGAACCCCTCCTCTGCTATGAAGGCTTTCCGTATCTCTCTGCCACGTTTTGTCCGTATGGGAATATTTTGCAGGTTGGGATTCGATGACGAAAGCCTGCCTGTTGCCGCAATGCTTTGGTTAAAATCAGTATGAATTCTACCCGTTTCTTCATTAATCAGTTTGGGAAGCGCATCAACGTAGGTAGACTTCAACTTGCTAAGAGCCCGGTATTCGAGTATCAGGTCGGGCATTTCATAGTCATTCGCCAGTTTGGTCAGCACCGATTCAGCGGTAGAGTATTGACCGGTTTTTGTTTTTTTGCCTGCCGGCAAACCCATTTTATCAAAAAGTACCTCACCCAGCTGCTGGGGCGAATTGATATTGAATTCTGTCCCCGCTTTTTCATATATACTCTGTTCAAGCTCCAGAATATCGTTTGTCAGGGTTTTGGAAAAGTCATTCAGCATTTCCGTATCCAGAAGAACTCCATTCATTTCCATCTTGGCGAGCACTTCGATGAGTGGAAACTCCAGCGTCTCGGCAATGTCTTTAAGTTCATCCTCTTCCAGGATATTCTTTAGAACTTCATGAAGTCGGAGTGTTATATCCGCATCCTCACAGGCATAGTCGGTTATCTTTTCGGGTGCAATCTGATCCATCGTCTTCTGTTTTCGGCCCGAACCGATAAGCTTCTCAATTGAAATGGGATCGTAATTTAGGTATTTCTTCGCCAAATCATCCATTTTCAATTTCTGATTGGCATCGATAAGGTAGCCGGCGATCATGGTATCGAATGCCTCACCTTCAATTTGCAGACCCGCCCTCCTTAGCATGATATAATCGAACTTATAATTATGTGCAACCTTAAGAGAGTCTTTTTCAAAAAGCGGCTGCAAAATTTCAATAGCCTTGGATTCCTCAATGCCTCCTTCGACGTTAATCGGAATATAGTAGGCCACACCGGGCGTAGTGCTTAGAGATATACCGACCAGTCGTGATTTCATCATATCAACGCCGTCCGTCTCCGTGTCGAAACAGAGCGTATCCTTTTCCAACAACTTATCTACCAATGATCGAAGATTATCAGCCTTATTTATAAATTCATAGGTTACCAAATCCTCATCGTAAGAATCCGGTTCATCTTCCGCTACTGCGGCCGGTTTTGGAGAACTGAATAAATCCTTTTGCCCGTTATCGGAACTTTCCTGCTTATTTTTACCTGGAGCTGATTCTTCCCCGAGATATTTTTTGGTGAGCGTGCGAAATTCCATTCGTTTAAAGAATTCACCAAGACTCTCTTTATCCGGTCCTTCCCAAACCAATTCTTCCCATTCAATAATGTCAGGTACATCCGTTTTTATCTTAACCATCTCCTTGGCATGCAGTGCCTGTTCAGCATACTCTTGCAGGCCTTCACGATGGCGCTTTGAACTCATATTAGGCGCATCATCTATGGCTGCCTCCAGTGTATCGTATTTATTGATGAGCTTAGGGGCACCTTTTTTGCCTATGCCACGCACGCCGGGAATGTTGTCTGAAGTATCACCTAGAATAGCCAGCACATCAACAACTTTTTCGGGATAAACACCGAAATATTCTTTAACCCCTTCACGATCGATAATATTAAACCCACCGTTTTGGTTGTCGGGTTTGTACATTTTTATGTGATCATGGATGAGCTGCATGAAATCCTTATCAGGCGTAACCAGATAGACATCCACATCTTCTTCATTAGCACGGTCTGCTATGGTACCTATCACATCATCTGCTTCATAACCGTCTTTTTCAATACTTGGAATTCCATATCCGTCCAGCATCTCTTTGATTAAGGGTATACCTATTTTCAGCTCTTCCGGCTGTGGAGGACGGTTGGCCTTATAATCTTCATCCATCTCATGGCGAAAAGTCGGTACATGGGTATCCCAAGCAACAGCAATATGGCTTGGTTGCTCTTCCTCCAGCATCTTCTCCAAGGTATTGGCAAAACCTAATATAGGTCCGGTTGGAATACCTTCTGAATTCTTAAGATTGCTGTTTATAAATGCAAAATGGGAACGGTAGGCAAGTGCCATACCATCCAGTAAAAAAAGGAGACTCTTAGACATATGGGTTTAAAAAAGGTTCGATTTGTTCTCTCCAAAGGTAATAAACCCTCGCATTAATTTTTAACCGTTAAAGCCAATCAATTTGTATTTATTACTTATGTTATCTCTTTACATTTATTGGCTTCTGTTGCATGTATTAGGTGAGAACTTTGAAACAAATAAAGCGTAAATTAAAATCACAGGTTTAGCTTATTTAGTAATCATCCCTTTGTTACATTGAGGAGTTGTAAAATTAACCTAAACTTTTAATCCTGAATCTCGAATAAGTATTTCACTAACTAAATTCTGAAAGAATTTATATGGGACTAAAGAACGAAGCGCAATCTGCGTTGCAAAATACAAAGACGGCTTACAAGGAGTATATTTCCGGAATGACCAAGGACCGTCTTGGCAAGGAGTTTTACAAAGACACCGATCGCCTTAAACAGCTCTATCATGATGCCATCGGGCAGGACGTGGACGATCCCCAGAGAGAAGAGCTGCCTGCCCATACCAAATTCCTGCGACTCTTTTCTTCCTTGACACAGCGGCTTAATCCAACGCGAAGGCTGATATTCGGACTCTCTTCCCTCACCTTTGTTGGATACTACCTATTCGATTTGCTGGGCATCAGTCAGTATATCATTTTCTACGATCTGATGATGCCCTTTGCCTTCGGATCTATGCTAATGCTCCTGCTTGTAGAACTGTTAGAGAAGAGTGATGTAAAACGTGAAATAGATCTGGCACGTGAGATACAATTGAGCCTGCTCCCTCCTACCGAATTTGCCGGCAATAACTTGGAAATTTACTCATTCGCCAATACGGCCAAAGAAGTTGGCGGTGACTACGTTGACATGATTGACACAGAGGAAGGCACTTACATTGTCATTGCTGATGTCTCCGGAAAAGGACTAACTGCTGCCCTCTATATGGTTCGTATGCAGGCCCTTGTGCATCTGATCATAGAGAAAAGTAAGCCTTCTCCCAAAGAACTGTTTCTCGAACTGAATAATTACGTGAAATCGGATATCAAGGATAAAACCTTCGTTACCGCTTGTGCGGCTTTCTTTCCAAAGGGAGAGAGTAATTTTCAATTTGCACGGGCGGGACATAATGCTCCCATATTCTTCAGCAATGAAAGAGATGCCACCTTCGATCTCAGATCTGATGGCTTTGCCTTGGGTATGACGAACACGCAGAGTCTAGAAGATCACCTGCAAGAGAAGAAATTTCATTTCAAACAGGGTGACAGCGTACTCTTCTATACCGACGGACTAACGGAAGCACGCAATGAATTCGGGGAAGAGTATGGTGAAGACCGTCTGGACGCCATCATGAGCGTGTATGGCTCCCTGCATGCCAAAACAATCATCAGGAAAGTACAGTCATCCCTGGAAAACTTTATTGGTACAGAAAAGCCGGCGGATGATATCACCTTTACCTGTGTACACCGCGTGGAGTAAGTGGCCTTCATTATCGCAAATGACTAATCTAAGCAGTTAATACTCAAGGCCTATAGTAATATGCAATTTGCAACTTTACTGGCCTAATTTTAATCATTTCGATATAAAGCTTGCAGGAACAGTCATATTTTATACACCCACCTTCAAGTATTAAGGTGCTTTTGTTTAATCAGGCTAATTTCAGCATTCCCTTAGCTTCTTTGACTATTCGCTCGCTGGTAAGTCCGAAATGTTCATAAATTTCTTCATATGGTGCCGAGGCCCCGAAATGGTCTATTCCAATGGCAACGCCTTCCGAGCCTACCCATTTTTGCCAGCCAAATGTGGAACCCGCTTCAATGGATATCCTGGCGGTAACTGATTCCGGTAGCACTTTATTTCGGTAGGCCTGATCCTGCTTTTCAAACAACTCCCATGATGGCATGCTTACTACGCGGCTGTCGATATCCATTGATCTTAACTTTTCCTGCGCGTCCATGATCAGTTGCACCTCAGACCCCGTAGCCATCAGTATCAAATCAGGTACTTCGCCTTCTGAATCGGAAAGAATATAAGCGCCCCTGCCAGTGTGGGAAGCCGCATTGTTTTCCTTTCTGTCAAAAATTGGCAACGCCTGACGCGTTAGAGCAAGTAATGAGGGCCCGTCTTCATATTCAAGAGCTGCTTTCCAGCACCAGGCTACCTCGTTGGCATCAGCCGGGCGCAAGACCTGTACATTAGGCATGGCCCGTAATGAGGCAAGGTGTTCAATAGGCTGATGGGTGGGTCCGTCTTCCCCAAGGCCGATACTATCGTGGGTGAGAACAAAAATGGAAGGTATATGCGACAAGGCTGCGATACGAATGGCCGGACGGCAGTAATCGGAAAATATCAGGAAAGTACCCCCAAATGGAATAATGCCACCATGCAGTGCCATACCATTTAGGGCCGCTCCCATGGCATGCTCCCTAACCCCGAAATGTACATTTCTACCGGCATAATTTTCAGCATCAAAGATAGTGGCATCATCAATCCAGGTTTTATTGCT
The DNA here is from genome assembly GCF_011059145.1 of Halalkalibaculum roseum. Classification (NCBI taxonomy): domain Bacteria; kingdom Pseudomonadati; phylum Balneolota; class Balneolia; order Balneolales; family Balneolaceae; genus Halalkalibaculum; species Halalkalibaculum roseum. The sequence continues at coordinate 67,847 of NZ_JAALLT010000003.1, forward strand.
ACCTGTCAGGTCAGCCGACCCGCCCAGCATTGCAGGTATGTGACCGGCAATCGCATTGATTACTTTGCCAGATGCTGCTCTTGTGGCAATTCCCTTCTCACTTGTTTCGAAAACCGGCAGTATCTTTTCAAACTCACTGGGAAAGACTCTTTGAGTACGATTTTCAAATTCTTGCGCTTTCTCAGGATTTGTATTCTTAAATGCATCAAACTTAGTTTTCCACTCCTCTGAGAGAGCTTTGCCTTTAGAGACAGCTTTTCTGAAATGAGAAAGTACCTGCTCGGGGATATAAAATTTCTTATCGGGATCCCAACCGAGGTTCTCTTTAGTTTTTGCAACTTCTTCAACACCAAGTGGCGAACCGTGAGAATCGGCGCTGTCCTGTTTGTTAGGACTGCCAAAACCGATATGGGTCTTACAGATGATGATGGAAGGTTTGGAATCTACATTTTGGGCTTTCTTAATAGCTTCTTCTACTGCCGAACGATCATGTCCATCAACCTCCAAGACGTGCCAGTTGTAACTTTCAAAACGCTTAGCGGCATCTTCGGTATAAGTCAAATCAGTATTGCCATCAATTGAAATATGATTGGCGTCGTATAGATAAATGATCTTTCCCAGTTTCAGGTGCCCGGCAAGTGAGGCTGCTTCATGTGAAATTCCTTCCATCAAGTCCCCGTCACTGACAATACCGTATGTATAGTGATCTGTGATAAGATGCTCTTCAGTATTATACTCCGCTGCCAAGTGTCTCTCAGCCATAGCCATTCCCACACCTGTGGCAAATCCTTGTCCAAGGGGGCCCGTAGTAGTTTCCACTCCGGGCGTATGACCATACTCCGGGTGACCGGGTGTCTTGCTTTCCCATTGTCTAAAATTTTTCAGTTCTTCCAGGGAAAGTTCATAACCCGTAAGATGAAGCAGGCTGTAGAGCAGCATCGAACCGTGTCCTGCCGAAAGGATAAATCGATCCCTGTCGTACCAATTGGGGTTAGAGGGATCGTGTTTCAAAAACTTAGTCCATAACACATAAGCAGCATCTGCCATACCCATCGGCATTCCCGGATGACCTGATTCAGCTGCCTGAACGGCGTCCATAGACAGGGTTCTAATGGTATTTACACATAGTTCATCGAGAGATTGGGTAGACATGCTAACTGAGTCGCCTAAAGTGTTAAGTTTTATAAGATTTAAACTGTGGGGAAAATAGGTAAAGCTGAAATTACTTAAAAACTAAAGATAGGCTCTCAGATCGTTTCAAATAAAAAAGCCCTCTCAACTGAGAGGGCTTTCAAGAAATTCTATAACCAGGAATCGTACTTAGTTGGTCGTGCTCTCACACTTAAGTTCAAACTCCATCTGGTGTTCTGCAGGAGATTTGAACGAACCGAAAGCAGCGTTTTTGAATGCACCGCAGGCTTGTTCAACATTTCCTTGATTCTTATAGGCGGTTCCAAGTTCAAAATAGATCTTGGCTTTCTCTGTACGACCGCCATTTTCCAACTCAAGAGCAGTATTAGCATGAGAAATCGCCTGATTCCACAGCGCCTGCTTGTTATACGCTTCAGCGAGTCGATAGTGAGCATCGGCAGACTCAGTTTCATACTCAAGTGCACGATCGAGTAGAGTTACGGCTGTTTTATAGTTTTTGGATTCCGTTGCTTTAGACCCTCTGTAAAGAAGCTCATCGTGAGCAGCTTCACGCGCCTTTCTAACAATCTGGTTGTCATTAACCCTGTTTCCGACTTCAATAGCCTGATCGAATTGTTCCAGAGCTCTTTCAAAATTGCTGGACTCCTGGTTCTTCAGAACAATGCCTTTCTGATAGTAAGCCTTAGCATAGTTCGGATTTCTTTCAATCGCCTGATTTAATGAAGCAAGAGATTCCGAGTAATTACTTGACTTATATTGTAATATGGATTTTGTGTAATAGAGCTGGGTAACTACCTGATCGGCTTTACCGGAAATATCATCATTACCATACTCTGAAGACATCTCAGAAGCTTCCTGGAAATTTTCGATCGTCGTTTCCAGGCTGGATAGAGACTTTGCTTTCTGAAACTCTTTATAAGAAGCCAGCGCCTTCTGATAATAGATGGATGGCAATTGTTTTTCTACACGTTGTACAATATCCTGACCTTCTTCACCCAGCTGTTCTGCTTGAGCGATGGCTTGGTTGTACATTTCAATTGCCTGATCATATTCGTTAGACTTTGCCAGTTCCAGGGCTTTATTGAAAGCCTGAACTGCGGCTCCTCTATCCTGGGCCATCAGGTTAGTCGAAAAGCCAACCAGCATAAGTCCTAGTAGAAATCGTACCGAGATTTTCTTCAAATGCTTCATTTTCCTAATTATTTTTGGTTGATCGTTCAAAGCGATTAATGTAATGAAATAAAAAGTTTATTTAAAAGTAAATAAGAATGCCCATTAAATCACTGATTCATAAGGATTTGGTGATATATTTTACCATTCTTAACCAATCACTTCCTACTTCGCCTTAAAGGTATTTTATTTTAATATGTTCCGCTTTAGATAACTAACGCGATACCCGTCTCTCAGATTGTGCACAAAAAAATTTAGAAGTTCGGACTTACGGAATGTTTCTTATAGAACTCACAGATTATGTTGACTGCTTCTCTGGGTTCATCAGTAAGATGAAAGAGATCGATATCACCCGGTGAGATGGTTCCTGCATCAACCATATTGCCTCTAATCCATGATACCAGTCCTTCCCAATAATCACTACCCATCAGGATGATAGGGAACCGGGTAATTTTACTGGTCTGTATAAGAGTCAAGGCTTCGAAAAACTCATCCAATGTTCCAAATCCGCCCGGGAAAACAATGAAACCCTGTGCGTATTTGACAAACATCACCTTGCGAGCGAAAAAATAATTGAAGTCAATTTCGTAATCGGGATCTACAAATTGGTTTACACCTTGTTCGTGTGGCAGGCTTATTCCCAGACCGACTGACTTTCCCTTGCCTTTTGCGGCTCCTTTATTGGCTGCTTCCATAATTCCCGGTCCGCCTCCGGTAATTACACCGAAACCCTGCTCGGTAATCATGGTTGCGGTATCCATAGCTAATTCGTAATACTTGTCGTCAGGTTTTGAACGAGCAGATCCAAATATGGATACACAGGGACCGATTTTGAAAAGTTTATCGTAGCCCTCAACAAATTCTCCCATGATCTTAAATATACTCCAAAGATCCTCGTCGTGCCCCTGTTCAAAGTTTTCAGGCAGTTTCACTCTATCATTATTGTCAGAACTCATATTTATTTCGTTTTATTTTTTTTGAATAACTCCATTGATAAAGTAACCCCCGGCCTTCCACTAGCCAGGACGGATGGTTTCACGCTGGTTCGAACGCTAAGATCTTCAGATACATCAAAAGACCGCATGTGGGCAAAAACATAGGCATCAATAATGTTTAAACCATACGCAAGCCCTATAGTTATATAAATGAAGTCTCTTCTGTTCCGTAAAAAATTGCGGTTGGTCCTTAATGATTCCAGGTTTTGTCCGGCCAGGTAATCGGGTGTGGGACCAAATCTCAAGTCATCGGGTGTATTTGTATTTTGATTATAATAGGCAGCGCGATAGTCGTGATATTTTTTTGTCAGATCAATACTATACCAGGTCAGTCCGCCCAACAAACCGTAAACCAACGGTACCTTCCAGATTTGCCTGTTGGTAATCTGCCCCCAGCCCGGAATGATCATTGATTTAAACATTACAGCCTTGGGGTTGGGTAACTCCCCGGCAGTATTTTCATTCTGAAGAGTATCTAAAGCAGATAATCCTATATTAACATTGCTACTTAAAGCAATTGAATTAGGAGAAAGTTGGCGGGATAAGCTTTGACCGCAAGCAAACGTACCGGTTAACAAGACAGTAAATAAGCAGGCACTAAGAGATCGACTCAAAAAGCTCAAGCAGCCTTTCCAGCTCTTCATCGGTATAATACTCGATACGAATTTCACCGCCATTCTTTTTTGACTTGATGTTAACTTTAGTACTCAATTTACGTCTCAGGCGGCTGGATATTTCATTGTAGAACGCCTGATTTTCATCTTTGCCTGACTTCTCTTTTTTGGATTTCTCATCACCCAATGAGCGAACGGCCTTTTCAATTTGCCGCACCGAATAGTCGTTCTTTACTGCCTTTTTATAAATTTTTTCCTGATCATCGGGATCATCCACACTGATCAAAGCACGTGCATGACCCATGGATATTTTATCATCTCTCAAGCCAGCCTGAATAAATGCCGGCAGATTCAACAATCGAAGCATATTGGTAACCGTAGTACGGTTTTTACCAACCTTTTCGGCTACTTCAGCCTGAGTGTAATCGAGTTCATCAACCAGCCTCTTATATCCCATGGCTACTTCAATGGGATTCAAATCTTCACGCTGTATATTTTCAATCAGTGCAAAAGAGATAACCTCTTCATCATCAACTTCCCGAATATAAGAAGGAATTTCCTTCAATCCCGCCAGCTTGGAAGCCCTCAATCTGCGTTCACCGCTAATAAGCTCAAATCGCTTCTCCCCGATATATCTAACAGTTATAGGCTGTATGAGTCCATGCTTTTTGATCGAACCGGCCAGTTCTTCCAGGCTCTCCTCTTTAAATTCTTTCCTGGGTTGATGTGGATTCGGGCGTATATTTTGTACCGGAATGTTCAGAACAACGTTGACCCTTTTCTTAGGATCTAAATAACTGCCGGAGGTGTCTGCCTGTTCTTTGGGTTTCTTCCCTCCTTCCCCTTCATCCTCATAGTCAGGAAAGAAGGCTCCTAAGCCGCGACCTAAAACTTTTTTCGATGCCATAGAATACCTCTTCTATTAGCTTGCAAAGACAGTGCTGTCTTTAAATAGCTTCTTATTTCTCTGGATGATTTCTTTGGCTAATGCCAGATAATTTTTGGCACCTGTACTGGTAGAATCATAAAGAAGGGCCGGTTTCCCGAAACTCGGTGCCTCTGCCAGACGTACGTTTCTGGAAATGACTGCTTTGAACACTCTGTCCTCGAAATATTTTTTTACCTCATCAGCTACCTGGTCGGAAAGGCGGGTACGGGTATCATACATCGTTAAAAGCACACCTTCAATTTCCAGTTCCGTATTGAGGTGCTGGCGTACAATTTTGATGGTATTTAACAGTTGACCGAGTCCCTCCAAGGCGAAATATTCGCACTGTACCGGGATGATGACCGAGTCAGAAGCCGTAAGTGCATTGATTGTCAATAATCCAAGTGAAGGCGGACAGTCTATGATGATAAAATCATATTTATCACGCAGACCTGAAATAGCTTTTTGCAGAATGCGTTCGCGTTGTTCGCGATCTATCATTTCAATCTCTGCACCAACAAGATTTATATGAGAAGGAATCAGATCTAGAAAAGGTAACTCTGTTTCACGAATGGCATCGGTTGCATTTACCCCACCCACCATAATTTCATACACGGAATTAGATACCGTTTTAGATTCAATGCCTAAACCGCTGGTGGTATTACTCTGAGGGTCGATATCAATGACAAGGGTAGGATGTTCTATAGCTGCCAGGCTGGCGGCCAGATTGATAGCAGTGGTTGTCTTTCCTACGCCGCCTTTTTGATTAGCTATGGAAATAACCTTACCCATATAATACTTTTATCAAAGATTTTTAAGTAGATGTTTATTTTGAAAATATAATGTGCAGTAATATGGTAAACAAAAATACTTATTAACAAGTTGTTAACCAATCATATACATATTCAACTCCTTGAGAGACATGTATTTACGGTGTATTCCCTCGTAAAAGGATATAATATTCCACAATTTTGTCGTTTTAAGCTTCAGTAATGGCATTCAACCGGGTCAAAATATCCTCTTGAACCTTATAATTTCCAGAATTCCACAAGCAAAAACTAAAAATAACTTACAGCACCTCATCAATGGATGTATATTCCATATCGAATGCCGCTGCGACATCTTTATAGACAATTTTTCCTTCGGCTATGTTGAGGCCCATTTTCAGCTCTTCATCTTCATTAAGGGCTTTTTTCCATCCTTTATTAGCCAGATCAACGGCGTAAGGCAGAGTTACATTGGTGAGACCTAAGGTGGAGGTATAAGGAACAGCTCCCGGCATGTTGGCCACACAGTAGTGTACCACATCGTCAATCACGTAAATCGGGTCGTCATGAGTGGTGGGCTTGGAGGTTTCAAAACATCCCCCCTGGTCAATAGCGACATCTACAAGAACTGTTCCCGGGCGCATGTTTTTAAGCATTTCACGGGTAATCAAGTGAGGGGCTTTGGCACCCGGCTTCAGAACTGCGCCGATGATAAGGTCTACATCCGGCAAGAGTCTTTTTATATTCGCCTCTGAAGAGAACATGGTGTTTACATTCTTATCCATAACGTCATCCAGATACCGCAAGCGTGACATATTGATATCCATGATCGTGGTATCGGCACCCATACCGGCAGCAATTTTAGCAGAATTAACCCCAACGATTCCGCCTCCCAGTACCAGAGCTTTTGCAGGAGGTACACCGGGTATGCCACCCATCAGAATTCCTCTTCCACCTGTAGCTTTCTCAAGGTATTTGGCTCCCTCCTGCGCCGCCATCCTTCCCGCAACTTCGCTCATTGGTATCAATAATGGAAGAGAACCGTCTTCTTTTTCTACCGTTTCGTAAGCGATGGCAACACAGTTTGAATCGACTACCTTTTCAGTGAGTGTTCTGTCGGCAGCGAAATGGAAATAGGTAAAGATAATCTGCCCTTCTCTCATACGGCTGTATTCTGCCTTAATAGGCTCTTTCACCTTCATGATCATTTCAGCCTTTGCCCAGAGCTCCTCGACATCATCAATAATAGTTGCACCGGCATCAATGTATTGCTGATCCTTAAAACCACTGCCATTGCCGGCTCCCTTTTCGAGTAGAACTTTATGTCCGTTTCGCTTCATTTCGGTAACGCCGCCGGGAAGCAGGGCTACACGATTTTCGTGAGTCTTTATCTCTTTGGGTACTCCGATAATCATGGCTAGAAAATTTAATTCAGGTTGATCAATTCCGTGCCAAAGGTAGGTAAATTTTCAGAAAATTTTTAACTAAATAGAGAAAGGATGCAGAAGTCCAGAAAGGTCAACTATTTAGGTCTCTACATTTATCCAAGCCTTTTTGAGTGACTTTTATGTGGCCATAAAGCAAAGGTCCGCCAATAGTAACTATTTCGATGTAATCAAGTTCTTGTAAGTACTCCAACACATTCTTCAACTGGGTACGATCAAGCCCCAATTTTTCGTTAATGTCATGTACCGATAACTTGTTATCTATATCCCCATTTGAAAGGCGGCAGATTTCACAGAGGTGTTCCTGGTTCTTTTTACTGAATTCGCTCCCAATAATCATTGTACTGATCTGTAACTATTTACCTGAAGTATCAATACACAAAACAAGTCTCATGAAATCTTTACCTAATTGTTATGATATTGTTAAGAAAAGTTCGGTAATGCTTTTTACAAACATTTCTATATTTTCAAGAGCCGCAAAAAGAGTATGGTCAACAATCTCAAGCACGCATGATTTCAAAAGAAATACTTAAGAAAGTCCGAAAAATTGAAATCCACACCAAAGGCATGGTGAATAATATTTTCGGGGGAGAGTACCAGTCGGCCTTCAAAGGTCGCGGTATGGAATTTTCAGAGGTGCGAGCATATACATATGGGGATGACATCCGACAGATTGATTGGAATGTAACTGCACGTACTGGTGAACCCTTTATAAAGATGTTTGAAGAAGAGCGCGAGCAGACCCTGATGCTCTGTGTAGATATTTCACCCAGCGGCATTTTTGGTAGCCGAACCCAAAGCAAAATGGAACTGGCTATTGAAATATGTGCCGTACTTGCTTTCAGTGCCATCAAAAACAGTGACAAGGTCGGGTTGGTTCTCTTCACCGACGTTATTGAAAAAGTTGTCCCACCCAAAAAGGGACGCATTCATGTACTTCGACTGATCCGGGAGTTGCTAACCACGGAACCCGAAGGTACCGGTACGGATATCAGCGAAGCGCTTTCATATGTCAACCGATTATTGAACAGGCGAGCTATTGTAGTAATGGCCAGTGATTTTCAGGATGATAACTATGATAAGCAGCTAAAAATCACCAACAAAAAACATGACCTGGTGAGTATTTTCATCAATGACAAACTCGAAGATGAGCTTCCCGATTTAGGACTTATTCCTTTAAAAGATGCAGAGACCGGTCAGGAGGTACTCGTTGATACTTCAAGCAAGAAAGTGAGACAAACCTATCAAAAACGGCGCCTGTCTGAGAAAAAGCAGATCCGTGACCAGTTTCTGCGCATGAAAATCGATACTATTGAACTGCATACCAATGAATCGTATGTGCAGCCGCTCATGAATTTCTTCCACCGTCGCGCTAGACGTTATTAATAGCACCGGATTATGCAGATTTTACTGATTTACACTGGTTATTGTAATGGGGAGACACCCCTGAGTCTTTGCTCCCTTTTGTTGGAAATTTTAGCGTTTTTCGAATCAACAAAGTTACATCGGCGGGACTCTTCCGCGCTGGGGTTTTAGTATAATCTCCTCAGCGACCGTTCGCGTTGAGAGCTGGGAAATGCTTACCAGCAGCTTTCCAACATCATCCGGATCAATGAGCAAAAGCGGATTCACATCCGAACTTTCCCAGGAAGTCGATTTGGTCTGGCCCAGGTTGAGGGCAGTCACGGCGATATTAGATTGCATAAGCTCTTTACGTAAGGAGCGTGTGTAACCCAATAGTGCATGTTTGGAGGAGGCATACGCTCCGCTCTCCTTAAGACCCTCAATGGATCCTACCGAGCAGATATTTATGATAATTCCACGCTCTCTGTTTTTTAAGTCACCTAAAAACCGGTTGGTCACATATACCGCAGAAAGAAGATTGGTCTCAATTTGTTCAATAAATTCACTGGTCTCTGTATCATTCAAGTCCTTGTAGAGATAGGAACCGGCATTATTGATAATTATACCCGGTTTTGGGAAATCTGCAGGCATTGAAATTTCTGAGATATTGCTTTCATTGGTCAGATCGCAGGGAATTACAGTTACTCTTTCTGCTCCCGCCTCTTCACAGAGCTGCTTAGTCTTCTCCAAGCCTTCTTCTGAACGAGCTATGAGCACCAGCGGGTGTCGGGTTTTACTTGCAAATTGTACCGCTATTCTTCTGCCGATACCTCTGCTTGCACCGGTAATAACTACAGCGGATGACTCAAAGCTCACGTTAGCGAACCCCCAGAAATTTATGGGTTTGCAGGCTTATGCCCCATTCGGGATGCTCTTTCACATACTCTACGATAAGATCCATGGATGATGGGGTGTCCCATTCCGGTTGTAGCAACAGTCGTGTTCCTTCAGGGCATTTAGCGGCATTCTTCTCAGCCCATTCGATATCCTTGTTTTTAAGGACTACCACTTTTAGTTCATCTACGTAAGGAAAAATATCTTCAAGCGGTTTCTTGAATCGTTTCGGGGAGAGAGTAATCCAGTCAAGATACCCTGATAAGGGTGAAGATCCGCTGGTTTCGATGTGTGTCTGTAAGCCCTCCTGCTTCAGGCGCATTGTAAGAGGATCCAAATCGTGTAATAAGGGCTCTCCGCCGGTGATCACTGCAAATTCAGCACCGCTCTCTTTGGCGCGCTTAACGATATCTCCGACTTTGACCTCAGGATGTTTCGATTCATCCCAGCTCTCCTGAACGTCACACCACCAGCAGTTGACATCACAGCCTGCCGTTCTTATAAAATAAGCCGGCCGGCCGGTATGTGCCCCTTCACCCTGGATGGTGTAGAAATCTTCCATCAGCGGTAGTTTGATGTTATTCAATTCATCCGCACTGCGCTCCAGAATCGATTCAAAGGCTTGATTGTCTTCTAAGGGTGTAAACATTCTATTCTGTGTATTCTACCCAGCTGTTTTCTGTTTCCCAAACAGTAATTGTGAGTTTAATGCCTTCAGGAATTCTCCGATCGGTTTCTTTATATATGTACTCTGCAATGCGTTCTGCTGTAGGATTCACTTTCACCAGTTCATTCAGAACTCCGTGGTCTAAACCCCCTTTTTCTGCATCTTTAGCAGCCCATTTCAATTCTCTGAAATCGCATACCATATCTGAAGTTTCCAAATATTTTGAAGGATTCAGCTTATTGGATTCAGCACTGAGATGTACCTTATAACTATGGCCATGCATACGACCGCATTTTCCATCGTAACCCTCTATCAGGTGGGCTGCATCAAATTTGAATTCTGTGTGTAAAGTCCATTTTGGCATTACTACCGTTCTGTATACCTATTTGTACGTTAGTGTTCATATGGTAAGCCTGAGAGGCTGACAAACCATAAAAATAAGGATAATTCTAGCGAATGTGAATTTGTTTACGATGGCCATTTAATGGTGCATCCCAGCGACTTCGATGTTTTTACGCTGATTCCCTCACCGTGACCAAGAGCCTGAATAGCATTTTTGAGGTATGGCTCTTTTACATCTTCAGCTGAGTTGGCATTGTCATCTATGGCACCCCTGTACACAAGTTCCATGTCTGAGTTGAACAAAAAGATATGCGGTGTTCGGGTTGCACCGAATGCTTTTGCCATTTCGCTGTTTTTATCGAGGGCATAATAAAATTCATACCCCTGTTCTTTGGCACGCTCCTGCATATCCTCAAAGCCATCGCCGCGATCACGATAAGCGGTATTTGGATTTAGCGCAATGGTCCCTATTCCATTTTCTTCTGCCAACCTTGCATGAGGGTTGTATCGATCTTCCCATCTTTTGACCCATGGACAGGTGTTGCAAGAAAAAATGACCAACAATCCATTCTCTTTGGATACCTGTTCGAGCGTAACCATCTCGCCGGATACATCTTTAACTTCAACATCAGTCATAGGAGCCTTGGCCCCAATCTCAAGCTCTGTGAGAAGAGAAATATCAACCGGTTTCCACGCACCAAGAAATACTGCTATAAGTATCGAGGAGGTGATAAAAAGAGTCGTTTTCTTCATAATATTTAACGGTTTAAGGCCTGTTTAACATGATTATCAAATTTAGAGAATGTAGCACTGTTTTCCCAACTGGCTACTACCTCTCCTTCCTTATTGATGATCTTAGAAAATGGCAATGCACCGGTCCACTCACTTGAAAGTGCTTCAATAAATTCCTGGTCACTCCCCGTTTTAAAATAGGTCGTCCAGTCAACGCCTTGCTCTCTTAGAAATTGCAGGGCAAGATCACGGCTATCCGGGAAGTCGGCCGAAATAAAAATCACCCGTAAGCTGTCTTCGTATTTACGCTGTACCTTCACAATTTCCGGAAACTCCTCAATGCAGGGAGCACACCATGTCGCCCATACATTGACCAAGACAGCTTTATCCCCTTCAAAAGATTGTAGAATACCCCTCAATTCTTCTGCAGTTACATCCTTCAACAACGGATCGGAAGTCTGAGTATCACTGTGTGAAGGATTATGCCACCCATAGGCACTCAATAAAATAAGGGCCATCCCGGCGAAAAAAGTTTTCCCAAATTTCTCGGCACTCATCATTCAACTCATTTCATTCGGATTCCAAAAATGTTTCTCGATATCTACAGTGTACTCTTCTGTAAAGCTAATGTTTTCCTGCTGCAAGCGCTCACGCATCGTATCATCTGGGAAATGCGCTCTTCCCGTCAGCTGTCCCAACCTGTTCAATACCCGGTGAGCGGGGATACCTGCTTTATGCGACTTATTCAAGGCATACCCTACCATTCTGGCACCTGAAGCTATCCCTAGATAGGAAGCTATGGCACCATATGTGGTTACCCTGCCTTCAGGTATTTCAGCCACAACCCGGTAAACATGTTCATAAAAATCTTCACCAAAATTATTATTTGTCATCTTTAAGCAGTCGATACATTTCCGCTTTTTTACCTCCACCCAAGCTTCTTGATTCTTCCGAAAGTTGCAGGGTTTCTAAACCTAAGCTCTTATACGTGTCAAGCAGATCTACATCACTTTTTAATAATTCCAGGTGTAGCCTTACCGTTTCGATATCTCCTCTTTTAATTGGGCCGGTCAGTGCTTTCGCCGCACTCTTTGATTCCAAATTCTGCAAGGTAGTTCGAACAAGTGGAAGCATTGCTGCCATAGCTTCCTGTTTGTCAATGCCTCCCAAAGCGGCAATCTTGCCGGAAATATCAAGCAAGGCAACCAGGTAGTTGGAAGAGACGACCGCCGCTGCATGCAGATAAGGTTTTGCTGAAGAAGTTATTCGAATGGTTTGTCCGCCCAAATGTTCAGCAAGATTCCGAAGGCGGTTATAGGTGATATCATCAGCTTCAACATCAAAATAGATATTCCTGAATTCCTGAGTACCCGAGCCGGATGTAAAGGTCTGAAGAGGATGAAAAGCAGCTATCCCAGCCCCTCTTCTTTTCAACGGCGTAAGAACCGAAGCTTCTTTACTGCCTGAACAATGAACAACCATTGTACCCGAAAAGTCGTGGGAGATGCGTGAAAGATTGTCAACTGAGTGCTCAATTTCAGAATCCTGAACTGTCAGAAAGATCAGCGAACCGAGCTCTTTAGAAGATTCCGGGAACTCGGAAAAATAGGTGGCCCCAACTTCACGGGCAACGGACTCAGCCTTTCGCAGGCGCCGGTTAAACAAACTGGTTATGGTGTAATTATTATCAAACAACGCCTTTGCAAGCGCTGAGCCAAGGGAACCTGTTCCTATTATGGTAACATCAGGTCGGCTCATGGCGACATTTAAAGTAACACTTTCTGGCGATCTGCATAGCCGGTCAGCAAGCTTCCCCGGTAATTGCTGTATTGATCTTCAAGAAACCTGATATCCAGCTCCCAGGCTTTGGCAACCAATACACCGGCGATAAAAGTAGCCACACCTTCCATGTTGGATTCGCCGCTATTCAAATAGTTCAAAAGGCCCGACTCATTCTCATCTTCAAGAAGCTTGTTAATTTTTTCAAACTCTTCCTTGTACCTGTTATCCAGGCGACAGCAGAAAATGATGAGCGCTCTTCTGGGCGCCAGTACTTCCTGCATTACATGGGCCAATTCTTTTACGATAGCCTGTGCCATGTCAGCTATCTGAACACTGACGACTGAAAAATCATCAAAAATGCACTGCAGCATCATCAGCTGACTGAAAAGACTCATATCTTTATTGAATCCTTCGTCATGGATGAAGAAGTCATCATCCTCATCGCAAAACTCATTGCGCATGTAATCATTCACCTCTACCCTTCCAAGTGGTGTTTCAAAGTATTTATTGGATGGCATCGGAAGTTTTTTGTCAAGCACCTCATCATATGACTCAATGATTACCACGGTTTCATAGTTATCGGGATCTATTCGGCTGTAGATATCGCAGGCCCTTTCAAAGTTATCTTCATTGATATCGGTCGGCGCGAAAAGTAGCCTGATATAATCGTTGGCACCGGGATGATCGGCTCTAGCGTCGGTCAACCCCTTCTGAATCTTCTCTTTAGAATACGAAGTAATGTTCATTGCTTAAGTGTGTGCAGATATCTTTAACATTATTGATAATAGGCAACTGAAACCCAGTGTTCGTTATGCTTAAAACTACAAATTCTGGCGCTTTTCTCATCATTAAATATGGTTGCATATTCTGTATCACTAATTCTTTGAAGCCGCAAATCATTCAGATTTGTTCTTAGTCCGCCCCCATGTAACTTGACCAATGCTTCTTTCAACGTCCATATGCGAATTAGCTGCAAAGACCTAATATCATCACCCTCTTCCGGATGAAATATTCTTTTTTTAAGACCCTCATGCACCTTTCGATCTTCAGGCTCCAGATCTATTCCAATATCAATAGTTTCGGAAAGTGCACAAAGAACATAGTCGGATGAATGAGCAATGCTCAAAAAAAGGTGTTTTGCTCCGGTTTCACAGTAAGGTTTACCCAGATCATCTTTTCGAATCCTGAAATCTTTTTCGAGAAGTCCGAATTTTGCTGCTAATCCCCTGATCAAATGCCGGCTACTCAGAAATTCATTCTTCCTGTTCTCACTTTTTATACTTTCGTATTCAACTATTTCCTCCTCTTCCAAACTTTGAAGGACTTCTTGAGAATGGTCGATAAAAGCCATTCCCAAATAGATACCTTCAGGAAGGTTTTGATTGTTAAGCAGTGAATAACTCATAAAATTCGATATTGGGAATCGGGTTAGGGCTTTTGGTTCTTTAGAATCATGTTTTAAGATCAATAAAGCAAAGAGAAAATCTCACAACTCTGTTTACAATTCCCTATTTTACGCGACTAAAATTTACACGTTAATTTATTGAATTTTTTATCCATCATTTACCATGAGTAACTCTGAACTCTCCATCAGTGAGCAACATGAAATACGCCTGGAAAAGCTTGAAGAACTCCAGGAAATGGGCATCAATCCTTATCCCTATGATTTTGATGTGACCCATTCCAGCGAGGAAATTCTTAACAATCCGGAGCTGATAAAAAAAGATGACCAAGATGCAGAAGACGCAGAACAGGTTGCCGTAGCCGGTCGCATCATGACACGCCGAATCATGGGTAAGTCTACTTTTTTCAACCTCCAGGATTCGGAAGGTACCATTCAGGTTTACATCCGCCGGGATGATGTTGGGACGGAAACTTACAATACGGTATTCAAGAAGCTTACTGACATTGGCGATATTGTAGGAATCAAAGGACATGTTTTTATTACGGGTACCGGTGAAACAACAGTTTATGCCAAGGAATTTGCACTGCTCAGCAAAACCTTGCGTCCCATACCGGTTCCGAAAGAAGTAGAGACAGAGGATGGAGAAACAAAAGTATATGATGCCTTCACCGATAAAGAACAGCGTTACCGCCAGCGCTATGTAGACCTGATCGTGAACCCCGAGGTTCGGGATGTATTTCGCCAGAGAACCCAAATGGTTCAACACATGCGAAATTTCATGAACAATAAAGGCTACATGGAAGTGGAGACACCCATACTTCAGCCAATCTATGGCGGGGCATCTGCAAAGCCTTTCAAGACCCATCATAATGCACTGGATATGGATCTCTACCTTAGAATAGCCAACGAGTTATACCTCAAGAGATTGATCGTAGGTGGCTATGATGGTGTATATGAATTTTCAAAAGATTTTAGAAATGAGGGACTTTCACGCTTTCACAATCCGGAATTTACACAGGTTGAGCTCTATGTAGCCTATAAAGATTACAACTGGATGATGGATTTCGTTGAAGCGTTGATTGAAAATGTAGCAAAAGAACTTCACGGAACCACTAAAGTCACCGTTGGAGATCATGAGATTGACTTCAAGCGTCCCTGGCCACGCATACCGATGTTTGAGGCTATTGAGAAAGAGACCGGTAAAGACCTCTACGGAAAGGACCTGGACGAACTGAGGAGCGCAGCTGAAGAACTCAATATTGAGCTTGAAGAAGGTTCCGGTAAAGGAAAAATTATTGATGAAATTTTCGGAGAATTTGTAGAACCCAAACTTATTCAGCCAACATTCATAACCGACTATCCTATTGAAATGAGTCCGCTGGCCAAGAAGCACCGCGAAAAAGAAGGACTTGTTGAGCGTTTTGAGTGCATCTGCAACGGTAAAGAGATAGCTAACGCTTTTTCCGAGCTTAATGACCCTGTTGATCAGAAAGAGCGTTTTCAGGAACAAGCCCGGTTACGGAGTGAGGGCGACGAAGAGGCGATGGAGATCGACGAAGATTTTGTGAGAGCTTTGGAATACGGAATGCCCCCTACTGCAGGCCTTGGCATCGGCATAGACCGCCTGGCTATGATCATGACCGATTCCGATTCAATCAGAGATGTCCTATTCTTTCCGCAGATGAAGCCGGAAAAAGAGTAATATGTTAATAAGGATTGGGTCTCGTGATACTATTTGCCTATCCTTTGCGTAGGATAATATTCCGGAATTGCGAAATCTCCTAAGTGATAATCTATGAAATTTGAGTGGTATCTGGCACTAAGGTACTTTAAAGGAAAACGGAAAGGCTCCCGCTTTCTCTCCTTCATTAAAATTATGGCTATTACCGGTGTGGCTGTAGGCTCTGCGGGTTTGCTGATTGCACTTTCCATTGTTCACGGTTTTAAGTCAACCATCGATAATAAAGTGCTGGGTTTTGCTCCTCATATTACCATATCAACCTACTCCAGCGATCCGTTGTACCGGTCGGACACTCTTGTCACCGATCTGACTAAATACGAAGAGATTGAAAACGCTCAAGCTGTAGTATATGGCCAGGCGATGATTCAATCACCGCAGGAGGTTACCGGCATCTTTTTTAAAGGCGTAGAGTCACAAGGGGATGTTACAGACCTTAATCAGTATATTGCGGAAGGCGAATTCGATCTGCGCACGGACTCATCTAATATGCCCGGAATCGTTCTCGGTCGTCAGATGGCGAATACACTGAACGCTTCCATAGGTACCATACTGACAGCTTATACTATTGAAGGTATTCCCTCCCCTCTGAACTCTCCCGAGATTCAGCAGTTCAGACTTACGGGAGTTTATCAGACCGGCATTGACCGCTTTGATGAGATCTATGCACTGGTCGACCGGCGCTATGCACAGGAACTGTTTCGAATTCCAGGGGTCCATGCTTCGGCGGTAGAGATAAGACTGCGTGACAATTCGAATATACAGTCCTTCAACAAGGAGCTTTCGGAGAGCCTGCCATTTCCCTATTACACGGAGACGATTTACAGCCAATATGGAAATATTTTTGCCTGGGTTGACCTTCAGGAAGAAACAATCCCTTTTGTTATAAGCGTGATGATCATCGTGGCCGCGTTCAATCTGATTGGAACCATTTTAATGATGGTCATTGAGCGTACCCGCGATATTGGAATACTTAAAACAATTGGAGCACAGAGCAAAAAAGTGCGAAAAATATTTCTACTTGAAGGTTTCTTTGTTGCGAGTGTGGGACTGATTATAGGAATGGGCATCTCACTTCTGTTTGCATGGGCTCAGAGCACTTATCAGATTATTCCGCTCTCAGAACAAAACTATTACATGTCTTACGCGCCGGTAGAACCTCATGGGTTGGACTTCATAATAGTGGCCGCAGTCACCTTTTTACTTTGTGCGCTGGCCTCCTGGCTCCCGGCCCGGGTTGCATCGAAAACAGACCCACTCAAGGTTATTGCTTACGGTAGGTAATCAGCCAAAGACAGGTTCCCTATGTTTCCTTATCTGAGACTTTTTCGTTCTCAGTCAGCATCTTACCATTATCAGAAGCTGTTGAAATATCAAGCTCTTCTAGAAATTGATCACGCTTACTCTTGAAATTATCTATAGAAGAGGCCGGAATGGATTCCGAGGAAGGTAAATCGACTGTCAGTGGATTTACGGGGCTGTCATTTTTATAGATTCGATAGTCAAGATGGGTCCCCGTTACACGTCCCGTTTTACCGACATAACCGATAACCTGTCCCTGTTTTACAGTTCTGCCTTTCTTGATCCCACTTGCAAAACCACTGAGATGCAAATAGGCCGTTTCATAGGTACTGTTGTGCCGAATTTTGACAATATTACCATTGGCACCACGATACCTGGATTCGGTAACTGTTCCGTCACCCACTGAAAGTACAGGAGTACCGTGAGGTGCGGCATAATCTACGCCGTAATGTGGTAGCCTTCTCTTTAGAACCGGATGAAACCTATTATGTGAAAAACCGGAACTGATACGCTGATTAAACTTAAATGGGGCCTTTAATAGGGCTTTTTGCACGCTGTTGCCGTCTTCATCAAAATACCCACTAATATTCTCATCTTCGAATTTAAACGCATTATAGGTTTCACCGCGATGAGTAAATGAAGCTGCCTTTATGTCTCCAATTTCAAAAAAGGTGTCATCAATATATTTTTTCTCATAGATCATTTGAAAACTATCGCCATTGCGAAGGCTGAAAAAATCTATCTCCCAGGCATATATTTCAGAAAGTTTGTAAGCCAGCAAGGGACTTAATTCTTCCATCACCATAGTCTCATATAGTGAACTATTGATCTCTGCAGATGCTGTTTCTATCTTAGTTGTTACAATTTTACTGGATTTATAAATTTGCAGCGAGTCCTGCCAGTCAAAGACTACATAATCCAGCGGATTAGGCTGCCAAACCAAACGGGTAAGGGCTTCATTTTTTCCTTCATTTAGGGAGGCGTATATTCTGTATCGCTGTCCGGGTTTAAAAGAACGAACATCAATAAGGTCACGTGCCTGCTGTGTGACAGCGTAAATTTCCTGGGCAGAGAAATCAAATTTGTCCAATATCAGATAGAGGCTTTCGTTCTTCAACACCTCATGATCCTGTACTTTTGCGGTGTCTACTCTAAAACCGAAATCATCATACTCTTCATTTAATGTATCAGCTTCAGTAGCTACGGAATCAGTGGTTAACTGATCGCCTTTCACAAGAGCTTTATCCTTTTCTGTATCTTGGCTACAGGATATAAATAAAGCGACCGCTAACAATAGCGCAACTAGTCTTGACATGTACGGATGAATGTGGATTTTAAAATTTCATGCCTAACATACGAGTTTTACACTTTCATTGCATATTTCTTTGAATTGAGTAAGCATAAAAATTAGATCCGATTTTTTCCCAACGCTTAGATTTTTTCTATATTTAGCGCCGCATTCAGCGCCATTCCAATACAATATCTAAAGCCATTGTATTGTTAATTTACAAATGAATAATTTGTCGCCATTGAATAACAGGACTTTACACGTAGCGACTCTCGTATTAATTGCGGGAATTCTCTTCTTATTATCTCCGCATGCTACGCAAGCGCAGAGTGTTAAAGAATACGCCAGTATTGATTCTCTTAGCGTAGGAGACCGATTTTCTTATACCATTACCTTGAGTAAAGATCAGCCTTATGAAGAGATAATTTATCCCGACTCCTTAAGCTTCGGTTCGCCATTTGAGATTCGTTCCCGGCAGAGATACCAGGTTACCGATTTTAAAGACAGCCTGGTGTATGATTTGCAATTCTTCGGTACAGAAGAAACACAAATCCCCCCGGTATCAGTAAGACTAGTAAATTCAGGAGATACAACAGTGGTGTATACCAATCCTGTTCCTGTTCCATTTAAAACAGTGTTACAGTCAGAACAGGAGTCACTTCGTCCGTTTAAACCAATATTCGATTTTGCTGCGGCATGGTGGCCTTATCTAATAGCACTTTTACTGCTTGTGGCTGCAGGCTGGTACCTCTACAAGCTTTATCAGGAAAAAGGATTGGAACCGAAACCTGTGAAAAAGAAACAGGTTTACTCTCCTACACCTTTTCAGGATCCGTTACACAGGCTGGGTAATATTCTAAAGCAGCTCAAGGGCTATACCTTCAGTTCGGAAAAAGATTTTGAAGTTTTCTATGTAAACCTCGGAGATGCCATCCGTGAGTATTTTGAGGATCTGTATCGCATCCCTGCCCTGGAATCTACAAGTCGTGAAATACTCTATGAATTGAGCCGCCGTTCTGTCGATTCCGAACTCATAGATAAAACAAAAGCGGTTTTGCAGGAAGCCGATATGGTAAAATTTGCTAAGTTCACTCCTTCTGAGAAGCAAGCTGAAAAAGCACTGGAGAAGGCTGATGCTTTTCTGGAACGTGCCCGGGAAGTTGACAAGCCACGCGTTGATCACCTGCGAAATAAACATCAACAGGAGAACGAAGAAAAGCGTAAAGCTTTCGAGGAATCACAAAAGTCTGAGGTAGAGCGGGTATGAGCTGGGCAAATCCTGAATTTTTATGGCTATTGCTACTTCTGCCCTTGCTGATGGGACTGTACATCTGGCGCTATCTGAAAAACAGAAGGCCAACATTGACATTTTCGGATACTTCCAAGCTCACCGATCTGCCGGGCAACTGGCGTACCTACGGTACCTGGTTGGGACCTGTAACCCGATGGATAGCGTTTGCACTGGTTGTGCTGGCACTTGCACGTCCACAATTCAAAAATACGACCGTCGAGCGCAATGCCGAAGGTATCGATATTGTGCTGGCGCTGGATATTTCAACATCCATGAAAGCCGAAGACCTGAAGCCCAACCGTTTTGAAGCTGCCAGAAGTGTAGCTATCGATTTTATAGACAAACGCTTATCTGACCGTATCGGGCTTGTAGTTTTTGCAAGAAAAAGCTTCACCGTTGTTCCTCCTACCCTGGATTATCGCCTTCTCAAACAGCTTCTCAATGATGTTCAGATGGGAATCGTGGAAGACGGAACAGCTATCGGAATGGGTATTGCTACCGCCGTAAACCGCTTGAAGGAGAGCGAAGCAGAAAGCAAGGTTATCATACTGCTTACCGACGGACAGAATAATTCAGGTGAGATTGACCCCGTAACAGCAGCCGACCTGGCTGTAACATATGGAATCAAGATTTATACTATTGGGGCCGGTACACGCGGAACAGCTCCATATCCTGTTCAGGATCCAATTTTCGGGAAGCGATATCAGAATGTTAAAGTAGACATTGACGAAGAAATGCTCACCCAGATTGCCTCAATGAGTAACGGAGCATATTTCCGTGCTACCGACACTGAAAGACTAAAAGAGATCTACAACCAAATTGACGAATTGGAAAGAACAGAAATTGAGGAACTCATTTTCACCGATTTTGAAGATTTGTATGGCTGGTTCCTCATTCCCGCCGTTCTGCTATTGTTGCTTTCCATCGTGTCAGAAAAAGTACTCTTTAGAACGGAACCCGCCTGAGTATATAAACTTATTTAAGAGTCATGAATTTCGAATTCTATCTGCCGGCTAACTTCTCTGCCAGTTGACCGTTCCAGAGCTTTCAGTTCAAGCACATAACTTCCGGGATCAAATGAAGATGTATCAATCTCCAAATCCGTTTTATAAGTTGATTCAAATGTTTCAAAATTAAGTGTCAGGCTTGTCTTGTTACTATTTTTAAACAAGCGCTGGAAGAAGTTTCTGTTCTTGGGACGAACCTTATATTGCACTTCAAATGGACCGGGAGTTTGAGAAATAGAATCTGTTCGCAAGTGATATATCTCAAAGTGAATCATCAAATTATTATCTGCGGGTATCTTTCTATGGTGACTTACATCAAATTTAACAGGGGAATCAGCGTATCTTACAAAAGGTGTGATAGTTGAACCTACAATAATGTCACTCATTTCCAATTGCTCAGGATTAGTGGAAAGAGGTTCAGGCTGATTTTTTTCAATTTTGCCAAATGCACTGATAGAGTTTGATTCCACCGCCATGATACTGTCTGATGCGGTTTCTTCATTCAATCGGAGTTCAGCAGTAAATAATTGGTCAATTTCACTCTCTATGTTCGGAACACGCATGAATACGCTGCTCGGATCCATCTGCTCAACATCCCCTCTCCCATCCAAATAAATGGGAGCGTTTTTTTCAGCTCGGTATATAACATTATAATCCGAATCGGTACTCTTGTTGTAAAAAGTAAGACTAAAATCATCGGACCCGTATCTATTCTCTTTTACCTGGTTAAATACCAAAGCTTTTTGCGGCTGTCCGGTCAAATAAGTAGCCAAATAAGGCTTATTGTTATCATCTAAAAGGCGATATTGGTATACATCCAGATCAAAAGCTCGTTTTTCGTTTTCAAAGGTTGACTCTTCCTCAGGTGCCTGAACCTGGATATAATTCAGTTCGTTGATGTTTTTTGAGCGCGCCGTAAAAGCCGTCATTTTATTGAGACCGTTTACCGAGGTCAGTCTGGATTCCAGATCATAAAAAGCGTTTGCGAAATAGTCATCAACGGTCAGCACCTGCTGGTAAAAAAGAAGCTGTAACAAATAAGCCGGACTTAACACAGCGCCCTGTCCTCCCTGGTCCCGGAATGCGGCATCCGGTATCATATCTTCGAGTGACCTCAGCATACCGAAAAAGCCGGTATCTCCATGCTCGCCGAATATATAGACAAGGTTCTTATCATAATCTCCCGTAGGGCCATTTTCATCTCTGAGGTAGATCCAAATTTCATAATCTCTGATGCGATGCAGCTGCTCTGCCTCCCTGCTGAACCTATCAGCCCTGTCAACTCGTGCTCTATCCTGAACCATACTACGCGAGATGGAAGGCCTGCGATCTCCACTGGTTGCACCCGCCCTTGAAAGAGAATCACTGCTGGAGGAAGCACCACCCAGTGATCCGCCCGGAAAATTCATTGCATCCATCACCCAGGCACGAACCTGGGAACGATTATAGCGCATGGTGTTTCTCCGTCTGTAATCGGGTTCACCTAGCTTGATATAAACCAGTGCCCGATCATCAGTACCGTAAACCGTAGCCGAATTTCTGTTGAAGTGGGTCTTGGAATAAGCGATCCTCTCCCAGTGTTCAATTAGCCGTTCATTATACTCTGTGGATAAAATCGGATCCATCTGCTTCCAATACCTGCTAAGTATGCTACAAATTGTGTCGAGATCGTTATTCAGATATCCTTTCCAGGCTTTGTACATACCAGGGTTTATGATAGGCCTGATTCGCTCCAATTCGGTTCCGATCTCACTTCGATGATTTTCATTACATTTTCCCGAAAGCCCCCAATAAACCATATCGGAAGCATCCTTATAATAGTCCATAAGCTTATTGCTTGTGACTACTTCGATATAATCAAAACCGATTCTTGGATCCGGCTCAATATTTTCATTCGCATCTTTAGCTGTTTTCCAAATCCTTAGAGCCTCTTTTGCATTACCGCTAGCTAAAGCCTCTTGTCCCTGCCTCCATATAGTTTCGGAATAATCGATGGACTGGTTAGAAGCAGGCCAGGCCTGAAAGGATAAAACAACCAGTGTGAGTAGTACACTTTTCATAGATTGCAGGTTATTTGATATATCATACCAAAAATCGTGAATTATCTCCAGCAATCCGTTATCAACACAAAAATAAAATGATAAGATGGTGATAGATGGGCTGAGAAGCCTATCATTTTTGAATATTGAGATTAATCAAAGCTTTGAATGAAAAGCAAAATGAAATGCTCTTTTTGTTTTCTATGTTGGCATAATCTGTTTAATTTGAACTTTAAATGCCTTTTTAATCTCCAATCGTTTAATGGCTCTTACATCAATATCCAAAACACTCTCCTCACTGATTCCCTGGCAGGAGATACATGACCATATCCAGTCAAAAAAAAGCATCAACCTCGAACATTTTGTCGGATCCTCGCATGCTTTTCTTATAGCTGAACTGGCTGAAAAATACGATAACATTGTTGCAATTTATCCTGATGTGGAGCATGCCAAGTTCCTTAAATCAGATCTTGACCAGATTGGCATTCAACAAGCACTCTATTTCCCACAAACCGGACAAAAACCATATGATAGGCAACACATAACCGACAGCAGCCTGATGGTACAGCGATCCGAGGTACTTGAAGGCATTCAACACTCCAATAAATCGGTCACGGTAACATCTGCCCAGGCTCTTTTCGATAAAATTGTATCGCCGGAAACATTTGCCTCGGTATCTATTACTATTGAAACAGGGGATGAAATTGATTTGGACTCACTCAAGGAGTCGCTGGTTGATCAGCAGTACGAGCCTGTAAAGTTTGTCGATCAACCGGGTGAATTTGCTCATCGAGGAGGCATTATCGACATATTCCCTTTCTCCGGTGAATATCCTATCAGACTTGAACTGTTCGGCGATGAAGTGGATTCCATTCGTGAATTTGATCCGGATTCACAGCGCTCTATTTCATTCCTTAACGTTGTGCGAATCGTTCCTGACGCGACTAATCTGGACAAAGGTGAAAAAAATCACCTTCTCTCCTACTTCAATGATGATGATACACTACTGCTATTATTTAATGCACCACTCATTGAAGCTGAGTTTGAGAATCGCTTTACAGATGCGGAACAACACTATAGTGAACTAGAAGATAATGAGGATGCAGTTAATCCTTCCAAATTATTCTTTTCGTTTGAGGAATATCACAAAGCAAGCGGTGATTTTGTAAAACTTCATTTTGGAGGATTTTCTTCCGGCAAAAAAGCGGACTTTCGCTACCGCCTTGATGCCTCTCCTCAACCCGATTTCAATGGCAGCATCAAACTGCTGAGAGAAAATATTAAGGATCTCAGTCTGCAGGGATATGATGTCTATATTTTATGTGATAATGAGGGCCAAAGAGACCGATTTGAAGAATTACTGGGAGAACAGAGCAAGGAACTACGCTATCACCTGTCCATAGACACCATCCACGAAGGATTTATCCTTAAGGAAAAGGGACTGGCTGTTTATACTGACCACCAGATATTTAACCGGTATCACCGCCCTAAAGTGAGGAAGAGAAAATATCACGGGGGTATTTCATTCAAGGAACTACGTGATTTAAGCATAGGCGATTATGTAGTTCATGTGGATTACGGAATCGGGAAATTTGCCGGTTTCAAAAATATCACTATTAAAGGTGTGGAACAGGAATCTGTAGTACTCAGGTACAAAGAGGATTCTGTTCTTTACGTCAATGTTTCCAGCCTACATAAAATTCAGAAATATTCCGGCAAGGAAGGAACCCAGCCAAGGATAACAAAACTGGGATCAGGTCAGTGGGCTCGTAAAAAAGCACAGACCAAGAAGCGAGTCAAAGATATTGCGCGTGACCTGATCAAGCTTTATGCCAAACGCAAAGCGCAAAAAGCCTATGCCTTTGATGATGATACCTCCTGGCAGACGGAAATGGAAGCCCGGTTTGAGTTCGAGGAGACACCTGACCAAAGAAATGCCATTGAGGCTGTAAAGAAAGATATGGAACAGAAGATGCCGATGGACCGACTCGTCTGCGGCGATGTCGGGTTCGGCAAAACAGAAGTAGCAGTAAGAGCTGCTTTTAAGGCCGTCATGGATCATAAGCAGGTTGCCTTGCTGGTTCCGACCACTATTCTTGCCGACCAGCATTACAAGACCTTTTCACGGAGAATGAAAGAGTTCCCGGTATCCATCGAAGTTCTCTCGCGTTTCCGAACCAAAGCCGAACAGCGTGAAACCCTGAAGAAACTGAAGGATGGCAAAGTGGATATCGTAGTGGGCACCCATCGCCTGACCTCAAAGGATGTTGAATTTGATGATTTGGGCCTGCTCATTGTTGATGAAGAACAACGATTCGGTGTTTCAGCCAAAGAAAAGCTGAAAGAGTATAGAGCAACAGTGGACGTCCTTACCCTCACGGCTACTCCGATCCCGAGAACCCTTCAGTTTTCCCTTATGGGAGCCCGTGATCTGAGCATTATCAATACCCCACCACCAAACAGGCAACCGGTTGAAACCGAGATACATAGTTTTAACCACGAGCTGATACGCGATGCTATCACGCAGGAGATGTCTAGGGGCGGACAGGTTTTCTTCATTCATAACCGGGTGAAAAATATTGAAGAAGTCTCCAACATGGTGCGACAGCTTATACCGGATGTCAGGGTCCGTTTTGCTCACGGGCAGATGAGTTCGGCAAAGCTGGAAAAAATAATCGAGGACTTCTACGATCATAAATTTGACGTACTTGTATCGACAAATATTGTGGAGAACGGCATTGATATTGCCAATGCCAACACCATGATAATAAATCGCGCGGACCGGTTCGGCCTGGCCGAGCTTCACCAATTACGCGGGCGAGTAGGAAGATCTAATAAAAAAGCTTTCTGTTACCTGATCACTCCCCCCATCGAGACATTGACCAATGAATCCCGTAAGCGCCTGCTTGCCCTTGAGGAGTTTTCAGACCTAGGCTCAGGATTCAATATAGCAATGAGGGACCTTGATATCCGTGGTGCAGGAGATATTCTCGGTGCTGAACAGAGCGGATATATCAATGATGTGGGCTTTGAACTGTATCAGAAGATACTGAATGACGCAGTAAAAGAACTGAAAAAAGAAGAGTTTAGCGATGTATTCGAAGATGTAGAGGTAGAAACAGAACTGCCTGAAACCAATGTTGAATTTGACGTACCCGCATTACTGGATAAGAATTATGTATCCGACAATATCGAAAGGCTTAATCTTTACCGGAAGCTGGCCAAAGCTACGAGCAAAGAAGAGATCGCTGACTGGGAAAATGAGATTACCGATCGTTTCGGTCCCCTTCCAAAATCAGGTCAAAATCTTGTTCTGGCAGCTAAAATCAAGCTTTTTGCCTCACAAAACTTCTTCACAAAGGTGACAGTGCGTTCAGACAGGATGTGGCTGGTATGTCCTAAAAATGAATCGGAACTTGGAGAAGAATTTTACCAGAACCGATTCCAGACCTTATTGAAAAAACTGCAGGAAGAAAAGGACAATGAGTTGAACGTAGTTCAGAAGAATGATCGGGTACGTTTTGTCATAAGCGACATTCCTGACCTTGAAAGTGCAACAGAATATCTAAAATCTATTGTCATATCCCCGAAGACTGAAAAAGAGGTTAGCATTGCTTGAAAAGTACATACAACTGATTAAATCTGGTGAAGTTGTAGCTTTTCCTACCGAAACGGTTTACGGACTGGGTGCTGATGCGCGAAACCCGGATGCTGTCAAGAAAGTATTCGAAACCAAGGGCAGACCGGCAGATAATCCCCTCATCATACATATTGCCGACATCAAATCGGTAAAAAACTTTGCCCTGGATGTACCCGAAGCCGCTGAGAAGTTGATGGAATCATTTTGGCCCGGACCGTTGACTCTGATTTTTAAGAAAAAGCCTGAGGTTCTGGATATTATTACGGGGGGACTGGCAACAGTTGCTCTGCGATGGCCCAGTCATCCCATATCCCAAAATTTGATAGCACAGACGGGGCCACTGGTTGCTCCAAGTGCAAATACCTCCGGTAAACCTAGTCCCACTAAACCGGAACATGTAACCGAAGATTTCGGAGAAGACTTTCCGGTAATAGAAGCAGGAGAAACACAAATCGGTCTGGAATCAACAGTGCTGGACGTGTCCCATAAACCTTTCAGGATTTATAGACCCGGTTACATCGGCAAAACACAAATCGAAAATATTATCGGGGAAAAAGTATGTTTTGCAGAGTCCGGAGAAAATACTGAAACAAGGAGTCCCGGAACTAAATATAGCCACTATAGCCCTAAGGCAACGGTCCGTTGGCTGAAACCGGGAGAAATGGCAAATGCTGATAACGCCTTATATTTATTCCATGAAAAAAATCCTGAACATGTCTCTGACCACATCATCTACTATCAGGGAAACTATCACCAAATGGCCCATGAACTGTTTGATCGATTCCGGCAAGCCGATCACCGTAACCTCAATGAGGTAGTTATTGAACAGATTTCTGAAGAGACTCAACAAGAAAATGCCATAGCCATGGCGCTCTATAATCGCATAAATAAGGCTGTGGGCTAAAAAACTAGCTAATAACACAGATCACAGAAAATAAATTCATTTTTTTTAAATATTTCCTAGTCATGCCCTGTAATTCTTGTGTACTAACACTGTAAATCTAAACGAATGGATTCAATATCAGATCAACAATTTTCATTATGGGCTAAGCGCATACGAAATAGCGACGAACAGGCTTTCAAGGCAAT
This sequence comes from Halalkalibaculum roseum, assembly GCF_011059145.1. Taxonomy (NCBI): domain Bacteria; kingdom Pseudomonadati; phylum Balneolota; class Balneolia; order Balneolales; family Balneolaceae; genus Halalkalibaculum; species Halalkalibaculum roseum. The sequence continues at coordinate 95,478 of NZ_JAALLT010000003.1, forward strand.
GTTCGATGCCACCTTTGAGAATTTTGTACGATATGCCTGGAAATACACCAAAACGAAAGATTCGGCTATGGACATTGTTCAGGAAAGTTTTATCAAATTATGGAATATCAGAGAAAGGTTGGATCCGGCTCAATCTCTGAAAACCTATTTCTACCGAATGGTAAAACACAAATCACTCAACTACCTGCGCGATGTTAAAATACATACTGAAGATGTGACCGAGATGGAAATTGCTGATAGCAACCTTTCCATTCTAAAGGACGATGATAGTGAGTCTTCAAAATTATTAGAACCTTTAAAACGCTGGATCGATGAATTGCCGGATAGACAACAAGAGGCATTCAAGCTGAGCCGCTATGAAGGTCTTACGCATGAAGAAATAGCAGAGGTCATGGAAGTCTCTCCACGCACCGTCAATAATCATATTGGTGCGGCACTTAATCATTTGCAGGAACGCTACAAGAAATATAAGGACCATAATTAAAGACATTATGCCACGCGACAAATCCGAAAATAACTGGCTCGAAAAAATCCTGGAAAAGCTGGATCCTGAACCGAGAAAGAACGCTGAACAGATCTGGAAGGAAGCACCGAAAACAGATGACAGTCAACACGTCCCCATCAGTGACAGCGACAAAGAAGATATATTCTCGAATATTATGGCGGAAACCGGTATCAATCCGGAAGCAGAAAACGTCCATCATTTTGAATCTAATACAGAGTATGCATCTCGCTGGAAATGGATCGCAGCCGCTGCCGTAATATTGATAGCAGCAGGTCTCTCCTATTTAACTATTCCAATAAATCATACAGCGCCATATGGAGAGATGGTCACAGTAACTCTGCCCGATGACTCCAGGGTCACTTTGAACAGCGGAACATCTATCTCCTACAACAGGCTTTTTGACATTATGGATCGAGACATCTCATTACAGGGTGAAGCCTATTTTGAAGTGGAGAACGATGATATCCCCTTTATCGTCCACACCTCCAATACTTCCGTGAAGGTGCTGGGAACTGCTTTTAACATCCGTTCGTGGGCACAAGAAACAGATAATGAAACCTCGGTCGTACTAACAGAAGGTTCGCTTTCATTTTATCCGGAAGGTCAACCCGACAAATACGTAATACTGAAACCCGGAGAAAAAAGCATATTTAAGCAGAGCAGCGGAACGCCCACGCAGCCGGTAACAGTTGATAGAGAACGTGCATTGGCCTGGACTGAAAATCGTTTTGCTTTCGAATCGATGACACTTGTACAAATCATCAATGAAATCGAAAGAAGATTTAATTTGGATATCCAAGTTCAGCAAGAGGATGTTTTGTTTGACACGCTGACTGTTTACTACAACAAGAATGTAACAGCAGAGCAAATCATACAGGATATTTGCCAAACCAAAGCACTTAGTTTCCGAAAAATAAACGGTGGGTTTGTTATAGAAGATTAGAGTTATTATCTCTTTATCCTTACAGTATGAAGTTCAAAAGCATTCTGCTATTCATCTTTTTGTTACTTTCAGTTTCCCCGGTCCTTGCCCAGCAGGATGGTAAAACGGAGAATGAGCGATTCACCCTATTGTTTCGCGGTACTCCTATAGAAGAAGCTATCAAAGATCTCGTTAAAGAGACTAGAATAGATCTTATATACGATCCGTCCATACTTAGTTCTCAGCGGGTTTTCAGTCTTTCCAAAAATGAGTATCCCGAACAGATTCTTTCAAATATTTTAAAAGGCACTAACCTTGATTATATCCAACTCTCATCGGGCACGTATGTCATTATTAAATCGGCAGTAAATGAACCGCGATATGGAAGTCTTGCCGGTATCGTTCTGGACAAGAGTACCGGAAAACCGCTTGAAGGCGCTAATGTCTTGATTGCCGATGCCTCTACCGGAACCTCCTCCAACGGGGCCGGACGCTTTACAATTGCTCCCTTGCTGACCGGTAATTATGAAATAACTATTACCTATGTCGGTTACCAAACGGTACGAGATACCGTCTCCATTCCAAGACAACAGGACTCACTGAGGAGATTTTATCTTGAATCGCGCCCCGTTTTTGTAGAACCCCTGGTTATCTCCAGCCTTCAAAAAAGGCTACCCTATTACAATTCCGGTAAGGAAGAGGTTACCAATCTGACGAATTCGCTTTCATCCTATACAGGATCCCCCGATGCCTTACGAAGTGTGGAATCTGTAATGGGGGTGAATTTCAGTATCCCTCTTGCTGATTTTAACATTCAAGGTGGAGCAGAAGGCGAACACCAGGTAATGCTGGATGGGGTCCCCATTTACAACCCTACCAGTTTTGGCAGGCTAACTGGTGCTTTTAGTCCTTATGCACTACAAAAGATTACAGTGCATAAAGCCGGTTATGGATCATCTGTAGGGAGTCAGCTATCCGGAATAATTTCCATCGACCAGGATCTGCCTGCCGATGAAGAAAAAAACCTTATGCTTCAGGTTGATCCGCTCAGTTTGAACGGAAGAATTAACCTGGCCACTTCAATCAATGATGATATACAGTTTAAAACAATGATTGCCGGGCGCAGCAATATATGGAGGTGGTATCAAAAACCTGCCCTCTCGAATACTCTCGAAAACTGGGACCGGCTGGATCCCATAATCTCCGGCAATCTTATTAACAACGGTATGGAGGACGTATTCTTTGAAAAAGTAAACCACCGGTCAGATGTTGATTTTTATGATTTCCATTGGAGTAATGAAATAGCATTCAGTGATTTCCACACTACCTACTTCAGCTACTATCGTGGCACGAATTACTTGCAGACCAGGCTTCTTTCTGATAACAGCAGTCCGCAAGCCGGTAATCCGGAATCTATGTATACCCGTGATACTTATGACTGGCTAAACGATATTGTTAGAGTAGAACATAACTGGCTCATTAATTCGAGATGGCAAACCCAGCTTGGTTTTTCCTATTCCAATCACTATTCAAATCACCACTTTGGAATGGCGAGTACGGATGATATCTCCGCAATTCCTTCAAACAATTCACAGCTAATATCTAGCCTCGACAGGTATATCGATGAACAACCGCACACCGGTGATCAAAATCTCATAAGGGAAACAACCTTTAATGCACGTTTTGAATATAGTTTGAACCAGGACCACAAATTGAATTTCGGTATTGAGTCTAAGGTAATTGATTACTCATTCAGTCTCTCCGATCTGTTTTACCATTTCTCTTCGTCCAGAAATTCTACTGTCATGCTCAATGGATTTCTGGAAGATGAATTTTCACTCAATTTTAATACCAAGCTTATAGGCGGTTCGCGGTTTACCTTTATCCCAAATGAGCAAAAGATTTATGCGGAACCGAGGATCTCTGTTCAAACAGATCTACAGGAAACGCACCTTGGATTTATTTCTTTAAAGCTGGCCGGGGGGGTATACCGCCAGTATGTCAACCAGTTTGACCTGACAAATGTCGGACCCAGTTCCATTGTACCTTCCATTCGTTTCTGGGTACCGGTTGATTTCACCACCGATGTTCCGAAATCGTATCACGCCAGTTCAGAGATTCTTATAGAACCTGAAGAAACATTATCCATTAAATGGGAAGGGTATTATAAATGGAATCCTTCCGTTCTTTCCCTTGATTATCACGCACTTCTTGAAGAACCCGATAATCCTAATGCCAGATTTAACAATCAAAGCACTTTCACCGAACAGGGACGCAGTTACAGCTATGGAACCGGCATCAGTATCGAAAAGCTATTCGAAGACCCCATGATGGAGTTTAGTCTCTCTTATGAGTATAGTTTGGCACGTAAGAGAACTCCTAAACGATTCAATGGGCAGTATGTGGATACGCCCTGGAATGAACCACAAAAACTGCAAGCTGCAGTCAATTGGAACATTATTCCCTCACTCTTAACCACAATCAGATGGCAAAGTATTTGGGGAAGAAGCTGGGCCTACAACCAGGCATATTATGATTACCTGACAATAGATGGTAATCAATCCCAATATGGAACCATAACCTTTGACAGCCCTTCTAACGACACTTTGAGCCCTTATCACCAACTTGATATCGGTTTCAGCTGGTCTCAAAATATTAATCGCTCAAAAGTACAGTTAAGGCTAGACCTGGTAAATATCCTGGACCGGCAAAATACACTCGAGAAAAGACTGATTCCTCAACAAAATAATGAGGGTACATTGCAATATACCACTCAGCCAAAAACTCTGCCCGGTTTCACCCCATCTATAGGTATCCGATTTATTTATTAAAAAAATTCTTCTAAGACTAGTCATACCCCATTTTTCTAGTGTACTTGAGTGTGAAGTTAACCCTTAAACATTTCACACAATACACTATTATGGATTCAGTAAACGATACATTTAAAAAGTTTGGTCTTAAGACCATGCTGATGCTATCAGCTTTCATTGTATTCGGCCTTACAGGATGCGTGGATGATGACGATAACGTAAATGCCCCACCGACCAGTCTTAACATAGTCACATTGGCTGAAACCAATGATCAGCTAAGCATTCTCGCCAGTGCAATTTTTGATGCCGATTTAGGAGGAACCCTGCAAGGTACGGGACCTTTTACCGTATTTGCTCCTAATAATACCGCATTCAACAATCTGCCTGACGGTACACTTGACAATCTCTCATCAGAACAACTGGCACAAATACTTTCTTTCCACGTTGTGGAAGGTGAGATTACAGCGAGCGACCTATCCGCAAGCCAGACAGTGGAAACTATTCAAGGTGAAGAGCTACTTGTTACCGTAGACGGTGGAACTGTTACCGTTAACGGTAGTGCTGTAGTAGGCACACCGGATGTTGAAGCTTCTAATGGTATCATTCATATCATTGATGAAGTATTGCTACCCCAGGAATTCCGTGAGCCTAACATCATAGATCAAGCGGAAGAACTTGGTAATTTCACAACCTTGACAAGTGCAATTGAGCAGACAGGACTGACATCAACTCTTCAATATCTCGGACCATTTACCGTGTTTGCACCGACCGACGCCGCCTTCAATAACCTGCCCGCAGGATTGCTGAACGGCCTTTCCGATGAAGAGCTTGCTGAAATTCTCCAATATCATGTCTTAAACGGTACCGTACTATCTACCGATTTAATGGCAGAACAAGCTGTACCTTCGCTTACTCAAGAAGAGCTATTTATAACCGCAAATGGTGGTGTCACTGTTAACGGAAGTTCTTCAGTGGCTACGGCCGATGTTGAAGTGAGTAATGGTGTTATTCATGCCGTAGACCAGGTCTTACTGCCTGACGCTTACGGTACCATTGTAGATGCAGCATCCAAGAGATACTTCTTCTCAACGCTTGTTTCTGCAGTGGCAGATGCCGGGCTTGTGGATGCACTCTCTAGCACAGATGCCAACCTGACCGTTTTCGCACCGACTGATGAAGCTTTTGCGAATCTACCTGATGGACTGCTTGGCAGTCTTACCAATGAGCAACTCTCCAGCATTCTTCAGTACCATGTATTGGGCTCCGAAGTATTTGCAGGTGATTTGTCTTCCGAACAATCACCCGAAAGCCTTACAGGTGAAGATCTCTTTATCACTGCTGGCAGTGAAGGTGCATTTGTAAACGGTTCTACTGAAATCATCACCACCGATGTTGATGTAAATAATGGTGTAATCCATGCAATCGACGGGGTACTTTTGCCCAACGTATTCCTGGATATCGTCCAAATTGCTCAAAAAGATTACAACCTAACATCACTGGTCACTGCCTTAAGCGATGCCGGTTTGGTGAACACACTTAAGGGTGACGGGCCATTTACGGTCTTCGCTCCTACTAACCAGGCATTTGAAGATGCCAGCGCTGTTATTGAATCGCTGAGTGCTCAGCAGGTTGAAGATGTACTTCTCTACCATGCTGCAGCAGTTGAAGCTTTGTCAGGAGATCTCTCCGACGGGCAAACCATTCAGACTGTTCAAGGAGAAGACATTACCGTAAGCATTGATGGTCAAGGTAACGTCACTTTAAATGGTTCTGTGAATGTTATTGAAGTAGATCGGCAAGGCACCAATGGTGTAGTCCACGTCATAGACGGAGTACTTGTACCGCCAAGCTTCAATTAATTGACTCCAAAACCTGTGTAACATGGGTTCGAGCCCGTCTCTTTTCGAGACGGGCTTTTTTATTTCCAACGGCTCCTAAAGTATTATCTATTCCTAATGTAATATTTCTTCGTTTTGTAGTCTTGTAGTATCATCGGCATAAAAACTACAGACCATATACATCATATTACCATGAGATTAATCGGCCTATTACTCATTATTTGTTTTGTACTAAGTTCTTGTACCTCATCCAGGAAATTGCTGGAAAAGGGAAAGTACGATCATGCAATAGAGAAATCTGTTAAAGCATTGCGTAAGGATCCGGGGGATACTAAAGAGTTCAACGTACTTAAGGAGGCATATCAAAAAGCAAATTATTTCGACAATGATCGTATTGCCTACCTCAAGAATGAAGGCCGTTCTGAAAACTGGCTCGAAATATATACACTTTATTCACAACTGGAATCACGTCAGAATTGGATTGAATCGTTGCCCGGAAACTTGCCAAATCGATTCGAGCTGGTGGACTATGATGAGTATTTAATCGATAGTAAAGAAAATGCCGCTGAATTTGCTTATCAAAAAGGCATTGAATACCTGGACCGTGGGGATAAAGAGAGTGCAAGACTTGCCTACCGAGAATTTGAAGAGGTTCAATATTTGTATGGCGACTACAAGAATGTAGCTCAACACATGCAGGAAGCACGTTTCCTGGGTACTTCTCATGTTCTTTTCCGTGTTGAGAACAACTCAGAAGTTCTACTTCCAAGAGATTTTGATTACGAGTTGAGAAAAATCAGTTTGAAAGACCTCAATGATCAGTGGACCAACTATGACACCTATGCCGACACCTCATTGGTATATGACTACTACATCGAACTTAACCTGAATGACATTCGGATATCACCGGAACGTATTGATAAAGAATCATATACTGAGACCGCAGAAATACAAGACGGTTTAAAGTATGTCTTTGATCAGAATGGCAATGTCAAAAAAGACTCGCTGGGAAATGATATTAAGGTACCGAATATGATTACTGTATCAGCAGACATAACCGAATCACGCCAATTCAAGCATGGTATCATTTCCGGCTCTCTGGATTATATCGATCTGAATACAGATCAGCTTTTAAAAACAGAAGATATTTCCGTAGATGCCATATTTGAACATTTTTCAGCAGTTTATTCAGGTAATGAAAAAGCTCTAACTGAAGAAACTAAAAGAAAGCTACGGAGCAGACCCGTTCCCTTTCCAAGCGATGAATCACTACTCTTGGATGCCGCAGAGCTTCTGAAAAACGAAAGCAAGGCATTTGTACTGAGCAACAGAAATGTGCTTCTTTACTAATCAACCTATCACGTTAAAGGTCTGATCAGGTTCCAGAGCCAGCACCGTTTCGGTCATCAGGTTGATAAGGGCATCTACATCCTTGATGGAAGCCATTTCGACCGGTGAGTGCATGTACCTGAGCGGCAGTGAAATCAGTGCGCTGGCAATGCCCGTTTTCTGATAAAAGATGCTGTCGGTATCGGTTCCGGTACGCACACTGGTTGCCTCATGCTGTACCTCTATTTCTTTCTCATCACTGACTGTTTCCAGAAACTCTACGATCTTTGGATGATTTGCCCCGCCATGCTGTAATACCGGTCCCTGACGAAGTTTTATCAGACCGTGCTGCTTGTTATCAATTCCGGGAGTATCGGTCGCATGGGTAACGTCAGTTACAATAGCCATGTCGGGTTCCAGTCGGTAGCTCATCATTCTTGCCCCGTAACCGCCCACTTCCTCCTGCACCGAATTGAGTGCCATAACATTTACCTTAAGCTCGTCCCGTCGCCGGTGCAGGTTTTGCAGAACGCGCGCAATCACATAACCGCCGATGCGATTGTCCAGAGCACGACCGGTAATGATGTCATCCGATAGGTACTCATAATCATCGCTATAAGTGATGGGATCCCCAATCTGAACCATCTTCAGGGCTTCTTCCCTGCTTTTGGCTCCTATATCCACGTAAATGTCTTTCCATTCCGGCTGTTTCCCGCCACCATTCTTTTTGTCTTGTAAATGAATGGCCGTATTTCCAACAACACCCGAAACTATACCATCCCTGCTGTGGATAAACACCCTTTTAGCCCGGGCTATAGTAGAATCGCTCCCACCGAGCTTATTGATAAATACATATCCGTCATCTGTTATATGCTGTACAATCATGCCGATTTCATCACAATGCGCCTCGATCATGACGGTGATGACATCAAAACTGGTATTAAGTTTGGCAACAGCCGAACCATAGGTATCGGTTTGAACTTCATCGGCATACTCTTCTACATAATTTTTCCAAACTTTTTGGCCCGCCGATTCAAACCCGGTTGGACTCGGAGTGACTAGCAACTCTTCTAAAAAATCAAATTCAGGTGATTCATCCATATTCTGCAGTAGTTTTCTGTTTCATGATTTGAAGAGAATATACAAATTCAATGATGATCAGCTAAATAACTTTTGAGAATTGATTTTTGAAATGAGTCAAAAGGATCGCATTTTTTATCCGAATTTAAAAAGTATCATTATTCATGTATAAACCTGAATATCAGAAAGATCTGTTCCCTCACTGGTTCACACAAAAGATTAGATTTCGGGATCTCGACCCACTGAATCATGTCAATAACGCAATCTTTAATACCTACTATGAGGAAGCGCGTATCGGCTTTATTCAGGTTGTCCCGGAACTGGCCGAACAAATGTCAAATGGGTACAGTTTTGTATTGGCGACCATTTCAATCAATTACCTTAAGCCTGTCACCTATCCTTCCCGGCTGCTCATAGGATCCGGAGTTAAGAAAATGGGAAATTCAAGCATCACCAGTTTCCAGGCAATTTATGATGAAGAAAGCAAAGAACTGGTTTCAGTAGCTGAAGCATCAGGCGTCTGGTTTGATCTCACTAAACAACGTCCCAGCCGGATTCCGGATATTGAAAACAAACAAAAATATATGCTTGATATGGAAGAGTTATGAACCATTTCTTATTGAATGAGAATTCAAATCAACTCTTCTATTTAATACTAATTTCGAATAATGGATAAGAGTACTCAGTACAAGATTTTCAACGACCCCATTCACGGCTTCATCACGGTGCCTAAAGGCATCATTCTACAACTGATTGATCACCCCTATGTTCAGCGCTTGCGGCAGATCAAACAGATGGGACTGGGTTACCTGGTGTTTCCGGCAGCGGAACATTCCCGTTTTTCCCATGCCCTCGGGGCTATGGAACTGGCACAGAGAACCCTTAACAACCTGAGGGAAAAAGATACCACTATCAGTCCGGCTGAATTTGAAGGTACCCTGATTGCCATCTTATTGCATGATGTCGGACACGGCCCCCTTTCCCATACCCTGGAATGGGATTTGATCAGCGATTTCAGTCACGAAATGATGACGCTGGCCATCATGCGGGAGCTTAACCAAACCATGGATGGGAAACTGGAAACTGCCATCAAAATATTTACCGACCAGTATCCCAAGAAGCCTTTTTTGAATCAGTTGGTTTCTTCTCAGCTCGATCTCGACCGGCTGGATTACCTGAAACGTGACAGTGCCTTTACCGGTGTCTATGAAGGTTCGGTGGGAATTGATCGTATCCTGAAAACCATGCGGGTTCACAAAGGCAATGTCGTTATTGAAAAGAAAGGTATCTATGCCATTGAAAACTACATATTAGCACGTCGACTGATGTACATGCAGGTTTATCTGCATAAAACCGTTCTGAGTGCCGATAAGCTGATGCGAAATATCTTTAAACGTGTTAGAGTACTCATTGATCATGGTGTTGATTTGCCAAGCCACTCCCCATCCCTTACTTATTTCCTTAAAAATAGACCAAGCGCAAAAAAAGAGATTTCCCAGGAAGTGCTCTATAATTATGTTCAGCTCGATGATAATGATGTTTTTCAGAGCATCAAATACTGGCAAAATTCCGATGATGCTATACTCGCTGACCTTTGCAAACGCTTTCAATCACGATCGCTCTTTAGAACCACCTTTCTCAAATCCGGCAAAACGGGAAAGCTAGAACAGAAGATCAAAAACAAGACCAAATCGCTGCTTAAAAAGCGAGGCCTCCCTCATGATGATGAGTCAGCCGCCTACTACTATGACTTTGACAAGAGCTATAGCGAGGCATACAAATACGAAAATGAAGGAATATGGATACTGGAAGAGCAAAACAAGGCCATAGAGTTTTCAAAAGCGGCCGACACCAAAAATATTATCGCTCTTACACAGCCTGTGGTAAAACCTTATGTAGTACACTTGAAAGGATTGGAGATATAAAAATGGGAGGAATTCCTTTGTAAACTCCTCCCAATAAAGGATTGTAACTTATTTTCTGAGCAGTATATTCAGCCCGTTGGTACCTTTAGCAACGAAAATGGTTTTTCCGGACGGATCTGTTTTGATATAATTCGCAGATGCCCCGCTGTCGTCATTCCATTGTGCAACCAGTTCCAATTCAGGATTTTGATTGCTTTTCTTGGTGATATAGACACCGTCTGTGCCGTGAGCAATAAATACATATTTAGCGTCAGCTGTGACACCGTTTGCTACATCACTGCCCAAGCCATCGAAAGAAAATACCGGCACTTCCTGCTGGCTTAAATCATATCCACGCACACCCTTATTTCCCAAGGCTATCATCGTAGTATTATCACGATGTTCTACCACATTTTTGCCGTCTTTGGGCAGCACATTGAATCCGGTTTCAACGCTATTAATACTCATGGTATTGAAATCAAAAGTATAGATCATCGCGTTATCACCTTCTACCGAAAGACCTACCAGATCGTCATTGCGCCGATCGATATATTTGGAGTAGCTACGGAAAATACTTTCTGTAATTACAAAATCGTCTTTGTCAACCTGGAATAGTCCCCCACCCGTGGCACCGCTGGTAGCATACACATTCTGGCCCATCTCAACGACAGCATTGCCTGAATAACTTGGCAGCGGCAGCTCATTGATATTTTCGGTGAGCTCTTTTTCTTCAAAAATGATCTCTCCAAGTATGGCACCTTTGTGAACTTCAGTATCATAACCGGAAGCATCAACATCACGTCCTCCTACATACCAGGCTTTCTTGATATTTTCATCGACAACTATGGCATTCACATCCGTATCATCGAAAAGTACCTGAGATATGATCTCCGGATTTTCAGGATCCTTAAGGTCAAACATTTCAATCGCGCCTCCATACTCAGATCCCTTAAGATGATAGGAGACAAAAGCGAGATGTTTATGATAGTACACACTTGTAGCACTCAGTACATTCCCGTTCTGATCACTTGGAGATTGTACGTTGGCTAGATGAACAAACTCATCTTCCGCTTTGGATAACGCTTTCGCTGGTTCTGATTGGTCCGTTATCGGTTTGTTAATGATGCTGATTCGGGAACTCAGGCTTTTAACATCATTTGTTATTTTTAAACGATCATCCTGAAAACCGTTTTCACTCTGAAGGTCGCACCCAATAATACCCGCGACAAGGGCAATAGCTATTATTGATCTTGTAATCCTAGTCATGATTCACTCCTCTGTATTGATGGTTTATTTAAAAGTATTTAATGATTAATGAATTTTTAAATTAAGATACCCTAATCTCAAATCTTAAAATGTCATTAAGCCGGCAGTATCGACTTAAATATCCAGCTGTCGGGCTTGTTTTGATGTTTTAGCCGGATTCCAGGAATCTTTGTAAGATGACCTGAAAACGAGCTCTTTAAGGTACGCCCATGAACGTACAAACCTGATGAAGTTACCTGTATAAAAGACCATGGCAGGCATATACATATAGTATTGTAACTTCTCCCACTTTTCGTCAGAAAGTGCTATGACGATTGTAAATTCTACCGTTTTTGATACCGTGTACAAGGCAATACCCATAAGCAAGATGTACATAATAGTCTGGGTAAAACTGGTGACGATATCGAAAATATAAAAGTACCACAAGAACGTAAGCACAAAGTTGAAGAAGATATTTTCGGTAATCGACAGGAAATTCAACAGATCGAAATTTTTGTCTATGAAGAATATGTTCTTGTGCTTCCGGAATCGAAAACGGATCAGTGATCGACTCCATCTTACCCGCTGCTTAGCCAGTTTCGCAAAGGTTGTGGGAACCGAAGTTAAGGCTACCGCACTGTACTCAAAATGGGCCTTATATCCCAGTTTTCTGATCTTAAGCGTAAGATCACCATCCAAACCGGGTCCTACATCCCAGCCGGACACTCGCTCCAGAGCTTCTTTCCTGAATGCCCCGAAGGCTCCTGATATGATACGTAGTATTCCCAAAGTTGAAGCACCCAGCCGTCCTACCGAAATGGTCAGATAGTATTCAATGGTCTGCAGGGCCGTACAGAGGCTGTCCTCTTTATTGCGAACCTCAAGGTTGCCCCCTACGGCCCCGATTTTTTCATCCTGATAAAAGGGTATCAGAATATTTTCCAAGGCATCCGGTTTAAGGGAACAGTCGGCATCACAGTGAACAACGAACTCTCCATCAGAATATCTAAGTCCCATATTGGCTGCGGAAGCTTTACCTCCCCTCACCTCATTCCTCAAAAAGTGCTCTACCTTTCCCTCCCTTTCCAGTTTGCGGCCTATCAATTCTGAATCATCTGTAGACCCGTCATCCACCAGGATAATTTCATAATTCTTGTAGGTCTGCTCTTCTAATGATTTTACCAGCCTGTAATAGTTTCGGCCTTCATCTTTTCCCGGAACAATTATACTTACCAGAGGCATCTCTTTGAGCAGCTTCTTGTGGCCCTCCCGGCGATCTTCATTACCAAACTTCCGTTTATACAGGTAGTAGGCCAGCACAAAGTAATCGAGCAACACGTATCTAGGCAGCTCGAATACAAAATAGAACCAAAAGATTCGAATGAATCCATCGGTCCCCTGCTGATGCCAAAAGTTTAAAAATTCCTGCATACTCTCAGACTTTCTGCTGATTTTCTACCAATTCAGTGATAAGGTCATCCGCGTAAGTACCGGATGGCACCTCTTTTATTTTAGGATCAGCAACCAATTCAAATCCCTGGAAATTATCTGCAATCAACTCCTTGACGATTCGAATGATCTCCTCAACAATAGCTTCTGCTTTGTCCGTATCCTTGTCGGTAAAAAGCATCATTACCGTTATCATATCCTCAAAAACAGCCAGATCCGACACCGGAATGTTTTCCGTAATAACTTCATACAACTCTCTGACCAGATCTTTTTGCATACTTTCTCCGGTCTCTTTAAATAGCTCAGGCAGATTGGCAAATCGTATCATGGCCATCGTAGCATCTAGGTCGGTATTCTCTATTCTCTCGATCTCCTGCTGCAAGATTTTCCGGAAGTAGCTCATATCCATAATCTCCGAAAGCTCATCAAACTCTTTGAGGCGTACCGTGATTTTACCCATCGCAACATCCTCGCCTAATTCCGTCATACGGTATGCCTTAAGCATGGATTTTGTCAAATGTTCCACCCTTGTATCCGAACCGCAGTTGTTGCACTTGGCTTTAACCTGGGGATCCTGAAAAGAGTGGTCGCAATTCATGCAGTTGTACATCACCGAAGGCTTATCATAGTCAACACCGATATGCTTCAAATATCGGCTGCACTTGGGACATTCCATGCTATCCCGTTCACCATCACCTTCAAAATCAGAGGCTGGCCCTACATATGCACATGGAAAGTGATGTATGAGGTCTTCCGTTTTTAAATGGGTCGATGAGCAGAAAGGACAGCTTTCCCTGAAGTGCATATAAGCATTGGAGCAGGTATTACAAAGGTACAGGCTCTCAACAAAATCTCCGGTAAGCAGATCTTCCTCTTCTGCAGCTTTCAAAATTTTAAGAGCTTTCTGCTCTTCGTCAAATTCTAGATTAGTACTGAGCATGGGATAAATAAACCCAAGTTTTGCCTCTCGGACCGGAATAGGACTTAACATATCTATTTCCCTGGTGTACATATACCGCAGTACTTTCTCCAGGAGAATATTCTCCAGATCTTCAAACTCATTGACATTCCTGACTACCTCAGCAGCCCTGTTGATGGCCTTGTTAAAACGTGCATAGGAGAAAGGCTTTTTCAGGTAATCAGTCACGCCATATTCAAATGCCTGTAAGGCGTAATCGCCCTTTTCGCTATAGAGAATGGTCTGAATATCCTCAGAAGCATCAATCTCATCCATAAATTCAAAGCCGGACATGTCTTCCAGTTCCACATTCAGAAAGATCAAGTCAATCTGGTGCCGGTAGAAAAAACCAAGCGCCTCCCTCCCGCTCTCTGAGCTGCCAACCAGTTTAAGCTGGCTGCTGTTTCGCTGGATAAGATTTGCCAATAATTCCTTGGATTCTTTGTCACTGTCAACTATTACACAATTTAATCTCATAACGGCATCTCAATTTGTTGAATGCTATTTACATCCGGGATTTTATTTTCCGGGTGATATCTGCAATCGGTTTCAGATCTCCCAGGTTGCTGGTGGTACCATCAACCAGCTTTGCTATCAGTTTGTCAGGTTCACCGTAGAGCCGGTAGAGAAACAGGGGCGTCAAATAGACCGATGCCTGATTATGCGAACGGATATTTTTAACAAGTTCCAGTGAAGACTTCTTTTCGGTAAACTCAATTACAACACCGTCAAAAGGCTTGATCTGGTCGAGATGAAAAGGATACCTGTCACTGACTCTCAGGAAGGTCAACTCTTCATATTTTAAGGTCTGTACGGTATTGTTCATAATGAATAAATACTTTTAGTTACCGTTACACCTAAGTGGCTTAGTGACTCCCACATCTTTCGGGCCTCTTCATCCACCGGCATTAATTCAACGATATACTGATCATTCATCTCGTTAATATCCAGCTGTTCCAGGGCTTGACCGTTAGCTGCCTCCAGATTAACAATTCTGCCTCTACTGGTCTGCCCATCGTCGAAAGTAACTCTTACCTCATCCCCAATTGACAAGTGTTTCACACTCTGCTCACTGAACACTGCTTTTATCCTGACTTTTGGTTTCTGGATTTTAATGGAAAGTACTGGCTCCGAGCGAAATGCAAATTCTGATTGCTCTTTAAACAGGTTGCTTATTTGTCCGCCTATGGGTGAACGGTACAAATTATCGCTCCCGGGATATTCGGTGTAAAGTAGGCGTTCTGAAGCAACCGCTTCTGAAATACCCTCGCGAGATTGCTGCATCCTATTGACTTTCAGGCTCATCAGGTTCAACTCTTTTTGAAGGATGTTGAGTTCTGAATTGAGATCAACCAGTTTGCTGTTCAGCGAATTTAATTTATTCACCGGCTCGATATCGAGCTTAACCTCTTTCTCTATCAAACCCTTTTGCCTTTCGTAGAAATTGATTCTTTCTCTCAACTCCGCTCTCTCTGTAGCTTTCAAATCGATCTCGGACCGCATCTCAAAGATTTCCTCGCGTAGCTCTTGACGGATATCCTGCAGCTCACTCCGCGACCTGCTTTTCTCTATTAAGATATAGCTGAACAGAGAATCTTGTTCACTGACTCTGTCCCCTTGGTCCACAAAGATTTCGGTGATTTTTACATCCGAAGGGAAACGAACCTGGAGATGAGTGCCGATGATACGACCTTCTCCGCTCACAAAGAAGTAAGCACTCAGCAAATAATACAAAACCACAATAATTAAGATGCCAAGAAACACCATGTAGATGACGCGATCCCAACTGCGATCTCGCGCTGTGGTTTTTTCTTTCGTCCCCCTTATCTGTGAAGGTCGATTTTTAAATTGTTCACTCCTCATAATAATTCAGGGTAACTTCACTGTTATCTAGTTTCATCAAAGATTCTATATCGTGTATAGCAAATGTTCGAACATTCAATTCTCGAGATAGCTTTTCAATAAAAGATTCAAATTCGTTCAGACTCTGAAAATCTTCCGGACGCAAAGCAATTGCCAGGTTCTCATCCATTACTTTCATCTCTCCTTCTACCTTTTCTTTGACTTTATCCGAATCATCCATTCCATATGCCATCACATAAATATCATCCGTCAATTCAGCAACCTGTTCAATAATTGAGTCATAAAACACGGGTACAGAAACGGATAGGCTCAATCCATGGGCACCGGCCAGCTTTTGTGCTTTGCCCAGCATCTCCAGGTAAAGTACTTTATACTCTCCTTTTCTGCTGTCCCAATCATTTCTTGCATGAGGTTCTACATCCAGGTGAATACCGGTCATGCCCAGCTTTTTACCGGTGCTGAATAATTGCTCTAGTTCAGTATCGTGACCTGGCATCAATAGATCATTATCCCCTATCATCCATTCAACTTTTATACCCCGACTTTCGGCAATCGGTATAAAGTTTGCCGCTTTTTTTCTTAGCAATGAATCAGTACCGGTGGATAGAAGCAGTTGATTTATCCCATGCTTCACAAGGAATTCAACAAGCTCTTGATTGGAAAGTTTATTGAATTGAGATGACCAAAGATATGCTGTTTTTGAAAGTTTAGAATTACTATCAGCAAAATAATCATCAGGATTTATGACATAAATAAACTCACTGAAGTCACTGCCTGGTACATTATCACGTACCTCAATAAGAATCTCGTACATATCCTGCTTGATGGACAGAAGATCCCTCTTTACGTCAATTCGTTCAGCGAGCAATTCAAACAGTACCAATGGACTATAAGCTGGATCATTCAATTCTTGACGCTGTTGTTGTTTCCGGATGCTGGTATTCAGCTGCAGTAATTGTTGATAGCTGCTCAAATACTGTTGCAATTTCTCCTGGTAACGGGAATAGTCTGAATATATACCTTCGGAGCTTCGGTTTTTTGTACGAGTCAGTTCAGCCTTAAAGAGGTTTTCCCTCGCTTTGGCAATCTTTTGATTGCTGGACTTAAGCAGTGGCAGCGGTACAGATAAGTTCAGTCCAACCGAGAAATATTCCCTATTTCTGATATTTGAAATATTGACATCTGAAGTACTATTGTAATAATTGTAGCGAACAAATGTCGATAGGGAAATATCTCTCCAGGAATTGTACTCATTATCAATTTTACCGACCTGCTGTGCAAATATGCTATCCTGCAGCGATTCAAACTGACCCTCCTCAAGCAGCTTATTAATACGGATATTCAAAAGGGGCAATTCATTATCCCCTGAAACTGGTAGTTCCAGATTAGCAAACTGCCTGCTTCTTGATAACAGATTTTCAAGCTCCACCTCAGCCTGTGCCCGTTTGGATGTCACCTCTATAACCTCTTCCCAAGGTTTATAATTGAGCTGATACAGCTCCGTAGCAATCCGATGCCGGTCTTCTAAAATGGCAAGGTAATCTCGCACAAGTGACGCCTTTTGACCGGTGAAATAGTTCTTGAAAGCATACTGCAGGGAGTCAATTTCATCAGCCTGTCGGCGGCCTGCATACTCAAAACGTGCAATTTGTTTTTCATTTTCCAGCTCCCTGATTTCATGGCGGTTATCCAGGTAACCGTTATTCAAAATATCCCACTCCAGCTCCAGCTGAGCGCGCCGACGATAGTAGATTCCCTCCACATTAAATACTCCCTGCTCCAGGTTTTCCAGATATCCGGCGTTCAAATCCAATCCGATGTCCCGGTGTAATTTATCTTGCTCGGCCTCAATTACCTTCACCTCATATGAGCCTGATCCCGAATACTCCAAACTGAATAACTCTTCTAAATTACCTTTAAATGACGGTTTATCAGTTACCGGGGCAGTTTCGGTATGATAGGCAACGAGGGAGTCCACTTTTGAAATGAGATCGGATAATCGCTCTTCCCTTTCGTTCTGGGCTGTAGCACTATTAACGGTGATTGCACAAAGGCATACCGATAATGCTATGATTCTGAAAGCAGATACACTTGTTGCAGGAACCTTTATAAAAGGGTATAGATTGCTATTGTGCATTATTACTTAGCACCTGTCTGTTGTCAACTAGTTAACTGTTTAAACCCCGTATTCCAGAGGAAAATTATTCAATTTTTTATCTATTGATTCCTAATCTATGCTACAGCTTGAAGAACTTCGTTAATGAACTTAAAGTCAAAGTCTCTTGCTGATTTTTTTAGTTTTTTCAGCGCTTTATTGTTTGGTTCAAACCGCCTGCTGAGATATTGATCTATTTTTGAAAGCTTCTCAAGATCCTGAAGTTCCAGCGCCTCCATTATGATATCTTTATTCTCACTGTCTAAAGTATCAATAAAACTTGAAATATCATTAACAGTAACCTTTTCCTGCTTCATTTCCGTCTTATTCACAAAGGTGAATACCTGGCTTTCCTCGTATAATTCATCGGATGCCTTTACAGGTATTACAACCATGAAGTCAGATCCAAAACCCGGGTCACTCTTTACTTCTACTTTACCGCCCAAAAACCGTGTCAACCTGTCAACAAGGGTTAAACCCAAACCGGTACCTTCTTTGGTTTCGGAATTAATTTTGGAAAACGGCTTAAAAATCTGACTCTGCTTATCTTCCGGAATTCCAATACCGCTATCGCTGACTATAATAAAAAGCTTTCCGTTAACACCGCTCCCTTCCTCTTCTACTCTTTCAAAATCAATGTTTATCGAAACTTCACCTTGGTAGGTGTACTTCAAAGCATTGCCAACCAGTTGCTGTAGGATGCGTTCCAATTTCTGAAAATCAGTAGTAAGCGTTCTGGGTACCCCTTTTGAAACGGTACCGCTCAGTCCCAAACCCTTTTTTCTGCACTTACTGATAGAAGAGTCAACCGCGTCTTTTATAAGTTGTTCTACCGAAAATGAAACTTCCTTATAGGTAATTCTCGAGGTTTCAATCTTAGAGAGGTCAATCACATTATTGATCATGGATAAAAGTTGCATACCACCATTTGAAATCTCTTCAACAAAGGTTCGCTGCTCATCCGAAAGTTCACCGGTATTTTGCATTACCTGGGTGTAGCCAAGGATAGCATTGAGCGGTGTCCTGAACTCGTGAGACATATTTGCAATAAAAGTAGATTTGGCCCTACTTGCTTCTTCGGCCCGTTCCCTTGCTTTTATAAGCTCCATTTCGGTGTTCTTTCTATCCGTAACTAATTCTGCGTAAATGATTATTCCTCCAACTTCTCCGGAAGTTTCATGCCATGGATGAATTTCCCATTCAATCCACTCTTCTTTGCCGCCGCGTGTTATAATTTTATCTTCACCTTTTCGGGTGATTCCTGTCATACAAATCTGGTATATTTCAACCCAATCTTCCGAGATGTCAGGAAAAATCTCGTAATGTGATCTTCCAATGACCTCTTCATCCTTGATATCATAATCCTCCAGCCAGCGGTCACTCACCACAATGTATCGCATATCCCGGTCGAACATCGCAACCGATGCCGGATTATGCTTTACAAAAATTCTGAACCGCTCTTCACTTGACTCGAGTTTTTCTTCAAAACTCTTGTCATTGAGATTATCTTGATTCATTACTTTCAGAATACGCTGCTCCTGTCTTTTTGAAACTAATTGATATTGCTTCAATATGTGAGAAGTACGTTAGACTCTACGGAATTATGATACTATTGCTTAATCTGATTTTTCAGAAATCCCTAAATAGGGTATACGATCACTCCTTTTATATTAGAATGAAAACTAAAGAAAAATTAAACAGTCACACAGTTAGGCTTTTTTAATATCAATCAAGTGAAGATGTAATAGGAAATACAAGAAAGGACAGATTAGGCTTAAGTAATGGACGCTCAAAACTTGTTTTAAGAAATCAGTTCCTTATTCTTTCATACACTACGAAGGATAATTCGGGATGATCCTCTCTTTTTATTTCTTTCCAGACAGATCCGATATCATCCCTGTATTCCGGAAAATAAGTGTCTCCTTCATATTTTTCGTGAATTTCAGTAACAAAAAGTTTGTCGGCATCTGAAATGGTCTGCCGGTAAACTTCTCCACCACCAATCACAAATACGATATCCGCACGTTTCAAATAAGTTAATGCCTCTTCTAAAGAAGAAAAGGTTGGAACATGATCGTAGTTACGTGAACGACTTAAAACTACGTTTTCACGTCCGGGGAGGGGTTTCTCATTAATTTCTTCAAACACACCTCTGCCCATGAGAAGCGGGTGACCCATAGTAGTTTTTTTGAAATACTTCAGATCATCTGAGTAATGCCACGGTAAAGTACCGTCTTTCCCGATAACAAGATTAGGATCATGCGCTACAATCAAAGCCAGCGTCATACCGCTACCTCAAATTTGATAGACGGGGCCGGATCATAATTTTCGAGCTTGAAATCCTCGTACTGAAGATCATCCAGCGGTTTATCGGCTATATGCAATGTAGGTAGAGGTCTGGGCTGCCTTGTTAGCTGCTCCTTGAGACCTTCCACATGATTTTCATAAATATGGGCATCCACGATCGTATGAGCAAATTCGCCATACTCCAAACCAACTTCATTGGCGATTGCCATGGTTAAAGCTGAATAGCAAGCAAGGTTGAAAGGAATTCCCAGTGCTATGTCCCCACTTCGCTGGGTTAGGTGACAATTGAGCTTACCGTTTGAGACATTAAATATATACATCACATGGCAAGGCGGCAGAGCCATCTCATCAAGCAGACCGGGATGCCAGGCACTGACCACAATGCGACGACTGTTTGGATTGTTTTTAAGCATATCAATAGCTCTCTGTACCTGATCAAATTCTTTCTTGACCCATACGGTTTTAACGATATTTGTGGCGTCGCCCTCGAATCCGACATCCTCTCGTTCAAAATATGGAAAACGCCTCCACATTACGGGATAAATCGGGCCTACATGTCCATCTTCATCTGCCCAGTCATCCCAGATATGGCAATCCTTTTCATCGCGCAGCCAGCGAATATGGTCTTCCCCCCTCAGGTACCACAATAATTCTAAAATCACTGATCGAAAATAAACTTTCTTGGTGGTAAGAAGCGGAAAACCTTTTTGAAGATCTACCCTATAAGATTCGGCAAAGCTGGAAATTGTATCTGTCCCCGTACGGTTTTCCTTCTTTACTCCATGATCCAATACATTTTTAACCAGATCGAGATATGCTTTCATAAGTACTGTAAATCAATTAATAAATAACTGTTTGTCTCTTAAAGAACTACGCCCTGCAAAAGTAACAGAGCAATAGAGAAATAAATAATGATTCCTGTTACATCAACTAATGTTGCTACAAAGGGTGCTGAAGTTACTGCGGGATCCAGGCCGAATTTTGTCATTACAAAAGGTAACATTGAACCGCTTAAATTACCAAACAACACTACGCCAACCAGACTGCATCCTACGGTCAGCGCCTGGAGTACCAGCTGAATTGAAAAAAGCTCACCCCTATACATCATCCAGAGTGCAATAACTATTGATCCCATCAGTCCGATCAAACCACCTAGTAATGCACCCGACAAAAATTCTCTTTTTAAAACCTTCGTCCAGTCTTCAAGATTGATATCGTCTGTTGAAAGTGCCCTGATAATCAGAGTAGCAGCTTGTGAACCGGAGTTACCACCGCTAGAGATAATCATCGGTATAAAAAAGGAAAGAACTGCCGCTGCGGCAAGAGCACTCTCATACGTAGCCATGGCCGTAACGGTTAGCATTTGGCCCATAAATAAAATGACCAGCCAGCCAATTCTCTTCTTCACCATCTCTGAAATGGAAGTTTGGGAATAGTAGTCATCGAGGGCATCCATACCGGCCATAAGCTGCATATCCTCGGTGGTTTCCTCTTCTGCCACATCAATAACATCATCAACAGTTACAATCCCAACGAGAATGCCCCCTGAGTCAACCACAGGCATTGCCACACGGTCGTACTTACTCAGCATCTTTACTGCCTCCTCCTGATCATCGAATGCACTTAATGCTTCGAAATTCTCATCCATCAGGGATGATATCTTTGCTTCCGGATCAGCCAAAATGAGCTGATTCAGCCTCAAATCATCAATGAGTTTTTCTTTCTCATCCACTACATAGATCACATTCACCGTCTCAACACTGTGACCAAAACGCCTGATGTGTTCCATGCTTTTTAGGATGGTCCAGTCTTTTTTCACTTTGACATAGCGAGGCGTCATTAAACGACCGACGCTCTCCTCGGGATAACCCAACAGCTTCTGAACCAATTTACGGTCGTCTTTCTCCATTGAGTTCAACACGCGCTGGGTGAGGTGGCCCGGCAACTCCTCCATCAGAGCCACTCGCTCATCAGGCTCCAGGTTAGACATGACATCACTCAACTGCTGAGCGGTAAATATGTCAAGAAGTTCAGCGCCTTTACCAGTACTCAGATAGGAAAATACATCAGCGGCTTTTTCTTTTTTCAGTAGACGAAAAATGACCACTGCTATTTCGTTGTCGAGCTCTTCCAAAAGCTCTGAGACGTCAACTGCCGGAACATCATTCAAAACCTCTTTGAGTGTAACCCAATCCTTTGCTTTGATTAGCTCCTCAAATTCCGGTTTTAGAAGATGGACGATCATAAGACGTCTGTTTAATTTAGCAACAAATTAGTGTCGGGTATTAAAAAATTACCTCCACAGGAGGCCGGATTGGGTACAAGAATCGCATAAAAAGATACAAAAAACAAGCCACTAATTTCATCCCCCTTCTGGCCCCGACATGGAGTTAAAATATTCTTTAAACAATAGTAGTTTTATTTTGCGATTTTATGCTCACTTTGTGACTTTAGGACTTAAATTTAACAAACCAGTCATTTCACTTTGAAAATTATCATTATTGGTGCCGGTGAAATCGGCTACGATCTGGCAAGTGTACTCTCCAAGGAAAAACATGATGTCATAGTTGTAGATCGCGAAAAGACCTGCCTCGATAAAGTATCTGAAAACCTTGACGTACTCTGCTATGAAGGCAATGCCACCTCAGCCAAAGACCTCGTAGAGGCAGGTGTGAAAGATGCCGATATTCTGATTGCTGTGACCAGTATTGATGAAGTGAACATGATTGCATCCATGATGAGTAAGCGTCTTGGAGCCGATATGGTGATTGCAAGGGTTCGCAGCGACGAACTTTCCCGCCCCAATGCACCACTGAAATCAACCGATCTTGGCATTGATGTGCTTATTCATCCCGAACAGAGTGCCGCCCAGGAAATTGTACGTCTGATCAAGCGGGCCTCCGCCAGCGACCTTATTAACCTTGCCGATGGGAAAATGCAGCTGATCGGTCTTAGAATAGGCAAGAACTCTCCACTTACCGGGAAGCTGATCAGCGAGTATGCCCAGGAGTTTCCTGATATTACTTTTAGAGTAACTGCTATCGGTAGAAAAGGGCTAACCATTATTCCATCAGGAAACCTGCGAATTCAGGCACTTGACCAGTTATTTATTCTTTCCAAGACCGAGGATATTCCTGCTATCATCAAAACAACCGGTAAACCCGATATAGAGATAAATCGCATTATGGTAGCCGGGGGTACTCCCATCGGTGCCATGATAGCCCGCATTCTATGTAATGAGGAGAAAAAATGGAATATAAAGCTGATTGAACCCGATTATGATACTGCTGTTGAATTAGCCCAAGAGCTAAAAGACGTACTGGTATTGAACGGAAACCCGACCGATCCGGATCTTTTGGCTACCGAAGGCATCACCGATATTGATGCATTCATTTCTGTTACCGATGATGAGGAATCGAATATTATTTCCTGCTTGATGGCCAAACACCTGGAGGTAAAAAAGACGGTTGCTCTTGTATCCAAGTCCGATTACATACCGCTCAGTCAGACCATTGGCCTCGATGCAGCTGTTAACAAAAAATCGGCGGCATCGAACGAAATACACCGTCACGTTCGCGGCGGACGCGTAATTTCAGTCACTGCTTTACAAGGAATTAAAGCTGAAGTGATTGAGCTTCAAGCGGCACCCAAATCAAAAATTGTTAAGAAACCCATACACCAAGTCAAATTCCCAGAGGGATGTGTCGTGGGGGGGATATTGAGAAACGATTCCATTGAAATTGCTACCGGACAGTCTCAGGTGAATGCTAATGACCGGGTTATCATATTCTGTCTGCCGGAAGCTATTGACAAAGTAACATCACTGTTTCAATAATGGCCAATACGCTAAATACCTCCTTTAAACGGGCTCAGTTCGATTTTTCTTCCGTACTTGGCATTTTGGGTGCCTTTATCTTTTTTCTGGGATTTGCCCTGATCTCTCCTTTA
Source organism: Halalkalibaculum roseum (assembly GCF_011059145.1). Taxonomy (NCBI): domain Bacteria; kingdom Pseudomonadati; phylum Balneolota; class Balneolia; order Balneolales; family Balneolaceae; genus Halalkalibaculum; species Halalkalibaculum roseum. Next base: position 119,791 of record NZ_JAALLT010000003.1, read on the forward strand.
ATCATTGCTCTTATTTACGGGGAGGCTATCTGGAATACCTTCTTATATTCAGCAGCCATCGCCTTTGTGGTTGGCGGGGCTCTATACTACTTCTTTAAAACCGATCGCGAGTTGCGGATTCGAGAAGGGTTTTTAGTTGTCAGTTTAACCTGGCTCTTCCTTTCGTTGGTTGGTGCCCTGCCCTTTGTCATTTCCGGGATATTACCCAGTTACACCGATGCCGTATTTGAGACCATGAGCGGACTAACTACTACCGGTGCCACCATCATGGGTGGGACGACGAGTGATGGATTTCATAACCCTCAAATCGAGACCCTGCCCAAAAGCATTCTCTTTTGGAGATCGCTGGCACACTGGCTGGGCGGAATGGGAATCATTGTACTATCGCTTGCCATTCTTCCGCTATTGGGCGTGGGTGGCATGCAGCTATTCCAGGCCGAGTCGCCCGGCCCTACCGCGGATAAACTGACTCCACGAGTTCAGGAGACAGCCAAGTTGCTCTGGGGTATTTACGTGGCCTTTACTGCTACAGAATTTCTGCTACTCTGGTTGCACCCTTCAATGGACTGGTTTGATTCGATAAACCATGCTTTCGCTACACTTGCAACCGGAGGGTTCTCAACCAAGAACAGCAGTATAGCGGCCTTCGATTCAGTGTATGTAGATGTAATCATAATCATATTCATGTTTTTGGCCGGTATTAACTTTGCCATGCACTTCCGACTGCTCAAGGGCGATGCGGAATCATTTTTCAATAACCGGGAAACACGCTTTTATTCCCTGATTACACTTGTTTCTATCATTGTAATTACTTTATCGCTGTGGTTTTTTGACGGGTACTCCATCGGCAGTGCCCTTCGATATGGTGCTTTTCAGGCTGTCGCCATTATAACCACTACCGGTTTCGGTACAGATAACTACGAGGTGTGGTACTCATTTGGGGCCTTTTTTCTCTTCCTCCTATTCTTTACCGGCGGATGTGCCGGTTCGACGGGCGGCGGACCTAAAATGATCCGTTGGATGATCATCATCAGAAATTCTTATAGGGAGGTGAAACAGATCGTACATCCCAAAGCTATCCTGCCTATTCGCATCGGGGAGAAAACAGTAGATCCGAATATTCAGCGTACCGTACTCAGCTTTTTTATGCTGTACATATTTGTATTTGGGCTCGGTGCATTAATAATGGCATCGATGGGTTATGGTATGGATTCGGCTATAGGCGCCAGTATTGCCTGCCTTGGAAATATTGGTCCCGGTTGGGGAGAATTTGGACCCACCGACAACTTTGCCCAGATACCATATGTTGGAAAATGGGTTTTGATACTATTGATGATGATCGGCCGACTTGAAATATTCACCGTACTTCTGCTCTTCACCCCTACCTTCTGGAAACAATAGAATAATTGTAGAATTATTGAGTTGGTGTGTTGGTGAATATTTAGCTTGAATTCTGTAAGGAAAGTTCAACTTAACAGTCATATTAATAAAGTATATATAAACTTTAGTTTGTTAATGTGAATAATAGTAAATCTAATTTTGCTGATGTGTTTAGAGACAGAACCAAGGCATTTGCTATTTCTGTAATCAAAATTTGTAGAGAGCTACCGAGGTCAAGAGAATTCAACATAATCAGCTATCAACTACTACGCTCATCTACTTCCGTAGCTTCCAATTATCGAGCTGCTTGCAGAGCACGTTCAACTAAAGAATTTTATGCCAAACTCTGCATTGTAGTAGAAGAAGCTGATGAATGTATCTTCTGGTTGGAGCTTCTTATGGAGTTAGAGGGGAACAAAAATGGGATTAAGATATTGATGCAAGAGGGGAAAGAAATATTGTATATCTCAGCAAAATCCAAGAAAACAACCGGCGGATCTCTTTAGACAAGATAGGATTACATTACTTTTCTAATTCACCAACTCACCAATTCACCAACTAAAACCGTATCCACTTTTTGTCTTCGAGCAGCTGTATAAGAGCGGGTAAGAAGGTGAGTGCAGCTACCAAAGTCATACCAATTCCAATTACGGCCATTTCACCAAGTGACTGCAAGCCTGGATGGTTGGTAAATAGCAGTCCCGAGAATCCAAGCATGGTGGTAAGAGAACCGATTGTAACATGCTGACCGGTACTGGAAAGCACGCTCCACATGCTATTCTCTCCTTCATCGCGATAGCGATGGGCAAGATGAACCCCATTATCCTCCCCTATGCCCAGAATAGCCGGCAATACAACAAGATTGTAAAAATTGAACATCATCCCGGCCATCATCATAATGCCAAACAACCATAGAAGTCCTACCACCAGCGGAAGCATGGCAATGAGTGCCCATCGCAGAGACCGGAAAGAAAAATACATCAACAGGAAGACGATAGTAAACGTCGCTCCAACCATATATGGACTCTCATTACGCATCAACTCCAGCATTTCAGCTGCAATGATGGAAGTGCTGGCCGCATAGAACGTTTCACCGTTGTCGAGTGTAACCTGCCCGACATCGTGCTTGAAAGCTATGGACTGCCTTCCGTCTGCCAACCCAACACTCGGATAGACGATAACAAAATTGCCAACCTCTCCATCTTTATTCATGAATTGGTCTTTGAAATAATCCGGTATTTCATCCATATCCATGGGTTTCATGGTCTGGGCCGCTCGTCTCAGCTTATCTAACTGAGGATCTTCTTTATTTCGCAAAAAAGGATCATCCAACAGTTGTCGTATACGGGCAATATCTTCCAATTTCTCTTGGGCTTCATCATCGGATACCGGAAATCGCTCTGGCAAAGCTTCGACATCCCTGATCGTCGGACTTGTGGTATCAGTTCTCATCTTGTAACGCAGCTTTTCCAATATGCCCATGACCTGTTGCTGGTTATCGGCCAATATGTAGGCAGGATTTCTCTTATCGGAAGTAGTCACCTGGTCAGAAAAATTTCTAAAAGATTCGTACTCCGGATATTCGGGTTCAAGCTCGCCAAAGTCATACTGAAATCTAAGTTGCCCGGAATTGAATATAACAAATACTGAAATGAGCAGGCCGACTGCCACAATGCTTCTGGCATAGGGGAATCTATGAAAACGTGTGGTATCTTCTGATTCATCCTCCTTTTCATTCAGCAGAATCCAGTCAAATTTCTCAAATAGAACCAATAAGGAGGGCATCACAAAAAGCATACAAAATAGAGCCAGGATAATGCCGGTGCCTGCAATAAACCCAAATTCAGAAAATCCCCTGAATTTCGCCAGAATCAATACAAAGAGTGAAAAAGCAGTAGTCAATCCGCTTACAACGATAGCCGAACCGGTCTTGTCATAGGTATTATCCATGGCATCCATGATGTTCATACCTGAAGAGCGAAATTCAATATACCGCGCGTAGAAATGGATGCCGTAATCTATTCCCATACCGAAGAGAATAACAAAGAGCACGGAGGTCATGGTATTCAGCATTCCGAGTACGCCGTAAGTGATACCAAAGGTCCAGGTGAGACTGATAAATAGAGGTATACCGATAATAAAGAACGGAACCGGCATTCTGATAATATGACTAAAGATACCGTGTTCCAGATCCCTCCTACTTCCATGCCTGTAATGAATATACTTCTTAAAGAAAAAGTATAAAATGACCAGCAAAATGACACTCGAAATACCTGAGGCAAAACTACTTAAGACATCATCCATCACTGAGTTAATCTCAGAGAGGTGGCGTTTTAAGCGACCACCAAATCGAACTTCCATCTCTTTATTATAGGTAGTCGGTTGCATCACCGCCAGCAGCGAATCGTACCTGCTAAACATTCGCTCCAGATAGGAAAGGTCACTCTTCGAACCGGTAGGATAAAATTTTAACAGCATAACAGTGCTGTCCGGACTAACAGGATATTCGGATGGAATCAGATTCTCGTAACTTTCTTCAAATCGAGAGAGATTACTTTCTCCGGCACTATCTTCTTCCTCACCAAAGTCTATATAAAAGGGATTGGCTTCTTCCTTTGCTGCCTGAATTTCATCTTGCAGATAAGTAGTTATGTCGCTGATTTCATTCGGTGTGGCAAAATAAAGTGCGTTATTTTGCAATACCTCCGTTTCTTTCCGGAACTCAGCCCGTTCAAAAAAAGGTGCGTTTCTTGTCGAATCGTATAGAGCCAGGCTTTGCTCGACCAGATCTTCGGCAAAACGCCGGTTATCCTCAAAACTGGGTGACTTTATAGCCACCTCCATCGCGGTTTCCCCTCCTACTGTTTCCTGAAGTTTTTCAAGTGCGATTACATGTTCGTTCTTCTTGGGCAGCAGGTTGGCAAGATCTGTATCTACTTTCAGTTGTAGGGCAAAATAGCCTGCAACAAAAGCGGAAGCCACCGAAACTGCCAGCACCAAAATAGGATGGCGATAGTTTAATTTTACAAGCGGTCGCAGAAACTGAAGAATCTTCTCCATTTAATTAGTCAGTAGAATGTTTCTTGCAAATAATGGGCAGAAGTTACATATAATTAAGGTAATTATTGAGCCTCCAAAATCGGAAGGGCTAATTAGAAAATTTATCATGGCGATTTCAGCATGATATCATCATAATCAGCCTTGACAAAACTTCCCGTGCTGTCACCGTCACTTAATATCAATATAGCTAATGGTGTCCTCGGTGGATCATCTCCAAATAATCTCCGATAATCCTCAACAATATTTCTTTCAAATTTAATCCATTTTCCGGTATTCTCACTTCCCGATTCAACGACTACGATTTGCTGATTGCCGAATAGTTTGGATGTCCGTGTACCTTCTTTCAGCGTAGTACTCCAAGTGTAGCGTATGGATTTAGGTACTTTTTTAAAGAGTGCCACTCTTCCAAAATCAAATACGACATAAACACTGGCTACCACATCATTTCGGTCACTGGAGTCCTCATTTCCATTATTGGGTAACGAATAAGCCCTGACTTTCCACGATAGAATAGGTGTTTTATATATATCAATACCGTAAATATTTTCTTTCTTCTTATTAATTAGCGGATAGTTGATATGTTTGGCTGAGGTACCTTCGTACCGCAAAAATTTATTAGAGTCTTCACTTAGTATCCGGTAATTATAATCCTCAACCACTTTAGGATCATGGTTTTTTAGTGTCTTATTTCCATTACGGTCATACCACCCGATTGGAAACTGTCCTACCGAATCTTCCTGAAAATCTTCAAGCAGGATGATGCCTTCATCAATCCTCTCCGGTCCGTTCTGTGCCAAAACAGGCAGACTGAATAGCCCAAGAAGCGCTCCTGCGCAAAACAGCGTAATCAAGAATTGAAAATATCGTAACCGTTTTATCATAAACTGTAGATTATAGTTGTTGTATTTTATTTCAACCGTAAATGCCTAAAAGCCTTATTAATTAGCTAACGTTCGGATTGTTTATTTATTCGCTTCATATTTTCTAATAATGAATCCGACACATGGTCCCAGGTTGCTTCTCTTAAGATACGCTCCCTTCCTTTCTTCCCCATCTGATTCGCAAGCTCTTCATTATTTAACAGTTTCAGCAAGGAATCTATAAGCTGCTCAACATTTTTATTTTCAATCAAATATCCCGTTTCACCGTGAATTACGGCATCAGGTATTCCACCTGTCCTGGAACCTATAACTACTGTTTCACAGGCATTTGCTTCAAGAAATACGATGCCGAATCCCTCGACATCCGGCGGATTATTACCGGCAGGCATAACAAATACATCTGCCATACTGTAGTAAGAGGCCATCTTCTCATCAGGGATTCGTCCGAGAAAACGAATATGGTCATTGAGCCCCAAATCAGTTACCAGTGCCCTAAGGCGACCTTCATCCGGACCGGTACCCCCTATCAGGTAGGTAACATCTTCATTTGATAATACTATTTGCTGCATTGCTTCAACCACCAGGTCCAGTCCTTTTCTGGGCACCAGCCGGCAAATTGAGAGTATTACTTTTTTATTTCCGATATCTAACTCTTCGGCTAATGTTGCTGTATTTTTTGGCTTGAACACCTCAGGATCGGTCCCATTTCCAACAACATAAGTATCTGATTGAGGCACCCCATCATTGTGAAGAAGCGAAGCCGTATAATTACTGACCGGGAAAAAGCCGTCAATACTTTTAAAAAGTTTTTTTCTAATACTGTGCAGTTTTTCTGATAACCACCCGTTGTCTCCATTGAAAGGACGCAATAGAAGTTCTCTTGCATGTGCTGCTACGTAGATATGTTTCGGATAACCTGCTTTCCGTGACAACACTGAAGCAAAAGAAGTCTGCCACTGCGTATGAAATGCCGTATCAAATTTATTTTTGAACATAAAATAGATAACACAAAATGGAGCCACCAAGGGCAAGAGACTGTTTTTGACCGGAATTCTGTAAACAGGAAATGATAATTTCCGATCGAACGCATCTGCATCCTCATGAGTCGGTGCTATTACCGCAAAAAATTCGACCGACGTGACAAAACGCTTGGCCAGTTCGAAACTGTATGTTTCGATTCCTCCGGTATTAGGAGGGAAATCTTGAGTCACCAGTAATAAACGCATGCTAAAGACGGTAGAATTTTCTTTTTGATAGACCCGAAACTAAGTATATTTTATCAGACATTTAATTGATTTACCATCCCAATAGTGAGCAATTTAGTTAGCGTTTATAAAAAATCCGTACGTATTGTAATTACAACATTTGTAATATATGCAATACTCGTGGCAACCCATCTAGGTGAGTTTTGGCCCTTTAGTATCTACCCCATGTTTTCACAAGCCGGTAAGCCCTGGAAAAGAGCCGTAGTAAGGGATGTATCAACAATTGAGGACAGCACCATCTGGAAAAACTACAATCACGATAATCTAGCCGGAGAACCTGTACCTCTGGATGATTTTAATATCAATACCAATGATATTGCAAACCTTCTTTCCAAAACTGATACATGGACCGAAGCAAAAGTAAACGGTGTCAGAAAGTTATTTTCAAAAAATATAGGTTCACAAGAGTTACTTATACTTCAAGCCCGAGGTATGCTAACTGAACAAGATAGTGTTGACGTTCAGTTCATTCCATTTATTTATTTATCACAGGACACTACTATTTTGAACAGCGAATTAAAATCCGAGTAACTTTTGAAATTCTGGAAACATTTATTCAAATACGACGCTGAAAAAAGTTTCGGCGAGGCTTTACATTTTAGACTATTTGAAGCCTTCGTTGTAAGCTATGTGATATATTTTGCCTGGGATTGGGGCTTCTACATACAACAGATCGGAGAGGTCGTTCTACCCCTTGGAATAGCCCAGTACATTGATATCAGTTTCATGTTTGATAACTATATTTCGGTATTCAATGCACTGCTGATGACTCTGTTTTCCGTGTTGGGACTGCTCAGAATTATGCCTAAATATGCATACATCCTCTCTTTCATCTGTTTTCACCTGCATTATGTATCCAGATATTCCCTGGGTGAAATTTCTCACGGTTCCAACTTTATAGGTATGAGTATCCTGGCGCTGGCCATCGCACTGTTTTTCTTTAAAGATCCGAAAATTTACAGGCGCTTTGTGTTCGGATTTCTGATTCTGTTCTTTGGCATCGGATATACCTCTGCAGGTGTCAGCAAGCTGATTGGAACCGGCATTACATGGATCGATGGCAGGCACTTGTGGTTGTGGATTGCAGAACGACGAGTGGATGTTTTATCGGCAGGCGGATCTTTTTCCCTAAATTGGCTTCAGGAAATATCACTCCAATACTCATGGATTGCCTCCCTTACCCTGCTGTTCGGTTTACTAGCTGAATTAAGTGGTTTTCTTCTCTGGTTTGATAAAACACGGCCCTTTATTGCTACAGCGCTTATTGGTATGCATTTTGGCGTGTATATTACTATGAATATTATGTTTGATGTCTATATTTATTTACTCTTATTCATAGGTTTTCCCTGGGGCTACTGGATTAACAAATACACCTCTCTGGGAGAGAGCAACCTATCTAATATCGCTTTATTAAAGAGGTAGCAATTATTGGAATTGATAGGATAGTAAATCTCCAGTTTGTTATCTGATGTTTCGCCAATTTATGTCTCTAATTTCAAAATTTCGAGTATCTCCTGCAACTACTTGGTACATACCGCAAAAAGGTCAAGGCCTTCAGGGGCATTTTCATCGAGAAAAAAACAGGATGTATCGTATTTTTTCATGAAGTCACCGTATAAATAACGCTGCATAAAATTGGGAACCAGTTTTTTAAGCGTTATTCCTCGTTTAACACGGTCAACCTCAATTTTCCTAACAACTTCCTGTGCATTCACGCCTTGAATCTCAACTTTTGAAAATATCTCCTCTAAAAGTGAACTAAGCTGTGAAGCACTGTATTCTCTAATGTGGAATGGATTCCAGGGTTCCTGTTCCCGCTCAAGTCTATGTCGCCTGTTGGGTGTTGTGAGTAGCAATGTACCACCTTTCTTAAGTACTCTGGCAATTTCTTCCAGGTACTGCTTGTCATTTTCAATATGTTCGATAACCTGATAGCTGACTACAGCATCAAACTCTTCATTTTCAAAAGGAACTCGGTCACCATCAAAATGTTCAAAGCTGCAATTATCCGAGCCATATCGTTTACCGGCATAATTTACCGCCTCTTCATTGACATCCAACCCAATCACAGAATCTGCAAATCGTGAAATCATCTTGGTTCCATATCCCTCTCCAAACCCGATTTCCAGCACCTTGTCGGTAGAATTTATATATGATTCCAACACTTCATAGACAAAAACATGCCTCAGGTAAAGCAGGTACTCTTCCCTGCTTTTAAAATTTTTAGGTACAATGCGTTCAACTGTTTTTTCAAGTTCCATGCGTCAGTTCTAAGGCTTGATTGTATATCATGAGTTTGCAGTCACTTTTCCGGCAGTAACTTCAACCTAAATGATGCTAATTTAAAAGAGGCTCAAATTACCCATCAACTTGCTGCCAAGCAATGTAGCAATTTTAATCAAGGGGAATTTCCATACAAGAGGCTTGTTAAGATATTATATGATTATACTTATATTGGCATCTGAATAATTTTGGCATAAAGTAGATATAAGCCCTCATAGCTTGTAACATATTTAATGGATTTAACCGATTCGAACGCAGAACATACTAATCCTCTAGTTAGCTGCCTTATAGTTACTGCCGACAGAGAGGCGTTGCTTCGACGCTCTTTACACTCCTACAAAAATCAGACCTATCCAAATACCGAGTTGGTCATCGTTGATAACGGACACGAGCCCATTCAAAGCCTGTTAGATGAATTCAGTTCTGAAGAGGTTCAGTACATTCGAATTGATCCTTCCGAAGAAATGGTATTAGGTGATCTTAGAAATATTTCTCTCTCTGAAGCAAAAGGTGACTATCTAATCTGTTGGGATGATGATGACTGGTTTCATCCAAAACGTATAGAAATCGAATTTAAAACTCTTCAGGAAGGATATGACGCTTGTTGCCTGACCGGAAATCTTTTCCATATTGATACGGAAGAATTCATGGAGCATCCTTACCGGGGATCTTTACCCAAAGGATCACCGAGTTCAATTATGCACAAAAAAAGCAGTGATATCAGATATCCCAGTTTACCACGGAAAGAAGACACTGTTTACCTGGAAAAATGGCGAAATAAAAAAAAATATAAGCGATTGGATTTATCTTACTCATACCTCTTCGTTCGTGTATTTCACGGTTCCAATGTTTCCTCCAAAAAACACTTCCTCAGAAGATTAAAGAATAACCCAATCAGCTGGGTACAATATATCTGGTATGCAAAAATTAAAAATCAGCTTTTTGATCACCCTAAATTTAACCTCACCGAAAAAGAGATAGAATCTTTCAACTTATTCATAGAGGATTCCAAAAAATTCGGTTTACTTTGATTATTGCCAATCCTGATATTTCACTGCAGGCTTCTTCATGAAAATTAAACTCAGAGCTATTTACAATCTCTACAGGAGAAAGATGAAGATCTTTTTTAAATCTCCTCCTGGCAAGAGGCTGGTTAAATATGGAACCTATTTTTTTCAGGTTCTCGTTTTTGGCTTAATTGTTTACCAGCTTACTGATATCGGTTGGGGAAACATCTGGAGATCCCTCCCTACAGAACCTTTATTTTACCTGCTGTTTCTGGTCATATATTTTCTACTACCTCTTTCCGATACTCTCGCATACAAGATAACCTGGGGTATACCCTACTTTAAAAGCATCCCCATATTTATCAAGAAAAGAATTTTCAATAAGGATGTGATGGGCTATTCCGGGGAAATTATTCTGATGCAATGGGGAATTAAGACACAATCTATCGACAAGAAGCAGGCGTTTAAGGATATCCGGGATATAAATATCCTATCCTCAGCAGCTTCCACATTTATCGCACTTGGACTACTTGTTGTTCTGATTATGACGGATCAGATACGTATTCTTGATTATTTTGACAATCTTGATTTTTGGGCTGAGACGGGGATCATGGAATACGTCATCGGAAGTGTTTTGCTAATCATTCTGCTTGGCGTGTTGTATCGATTCAGAAGTTATCTTTTTTCGATGTCCCTGAGCATTTCTTACAAGGTATTTTTAATCCACTCAATTCGAATGGTCATTCTATATGCCGCCCAGATTCTGCAATGGCATACCGTATTACCGGACTTAAGCCTGGAGATATGGTTTACCTTTTTAAGTGTAAATATCGTAATCAGCCGGATTCCCTTTTTGCCTAGTCAAGAACTCATAGCTACAGGAACCAATATCGAAATAGCAAAATTATTGAAAACACCGGTAGCTGCCGTATCAGGCATACTCTTGGTCCATAATGTTTTGGATAAAATTCTAAACCTGCTTTTCTATATTTACTATACGGTTCGGGAAAGGATTACTCCAAGCTATACTACCTCATTCAAATCTCCGGAGAAGGAATAAAGCTGAGACGAGGACAGAGCTCATCAATATGTTACGTAATAACCCGCCTATAAAGCAGTAATATAACTTACATACTGGGTTCCTTCAGAAGAATTATTTCGTCAAAATCTACTTTTGAACTGTCGTTGGTAGAGTCGGAATCTCCCCAAATTGTAATAGAAAGGGGGCGGTCAGGCGGTGTACCTTTTTTCAGGAAGCCTCCGAATACATCTTCATAATCCTCCAATAAATCGCGCTCAACAGTTTTCCAGCTTCCTACAGGACCTTCCAATGCGGAACTGACTACTATAACCGTCAGTGGACCGAAACCAACCCGTGTTCCGACCGGTAAACTTGAACTATACGTGTATTTGATGCTCTTTGGACGTCCAAGCCAATCAGTATCAAATGTGACATAGATTGCCCCACCTGAATCATTCTTGTCTTTTTCACTGGCACCTTCCGGTAGGTGCAGTGCCCTCCAATTCCATTTCAAGTAAGGGTACTCTTGGATATTCCAGTTGATGGCGGACCCATTGACCTGGGATAACCGGATGGATTCATTTTGTGTTTCCACCCTCAGATATTTATTTCCATCCTCCTGCATGACATGGAAACGTTCTCCCGCTTCCAGCGCTTCTCTTACGGGTAACTCATCTCCTGATTTAGTAATGTATTTCCAAGTATCAGCAATGGTACCGGTCTCATAAGACTCGAAATTATCAATCACTTTTGAAACTGATTCAACTGTTGATTGCTGCGCTTTGACCGGCATATGAATTAGCACGGCACCTAAAGCAATGGTAACTGCAGAGAAGATAAATATCGACTTAATCACTTGTTTAGTGAGCATAATGTGCATTGTATTTGTAGTAAGAGCTTATGAGAAGGTTTTTCATAATTCCCAAAACAGCATTTTAAAACACTTTTTGATGGTTAGTGAAAATGAAAATCGAGTTTTTGAAGCATCTTCTCCATAGGTTTTTTGGTAGAAAACTTATGTAGACACTCAACGGCATAATTTCGTGCATTATTACCCATTTGCTTCATTAAGACTTTATCATCAAAAAGCTCTTTTATCTCCTGAACATACGAATCCCTATCCAAACGCAGGCCGCAGTCTGTTGGCAGTACATCGGTAGCAATTGAATCTGCAAAAGCCAGCAAAATGCAACCACAGGCTGCAGCTTCCGAGATAACGCGCGGGAAATAATCATTCTCTCCAGGATGGATAAAGGCGTGAGCCTGATTAAGATAGTTGGGCACTTCATCATTTGGAACTTGCCCGACGAAATCTATTTTGGGAAACTTTTTCTCAAACTCTTCCTTGGCAGGACCTCCACCCACCATACAAACCTTAAAATGTTCCGAAAGCTCTTCCAGTTCATCATACGTTTTATATCGATTGATAAGGCGCCCTACGCAAACAATATCCCATTTTTTGTTCAAATCAGGTGCCGGACTAAATAGATCTGTATCGACAGATTTAGGAAGGCGAAGTAACCGTTCTTCTTCTACTGCTCTTCTCCAGAAGCGCCATCCAGGATTATTCAGTTTCTCTTTTTGTTCTTCAGTCTCATAAAAAACCAGATCAGCTTTTGGCACATTGCCGGTGTAGAACTTACCTCCTATGATGAATACAAAAGGTTTATCTTCAGGCAGTAAATACTGGTTCAGTAGCCGAATTCCGACGCCTCCATCCACCCCTTTCAGGAGATGGAGGTCCGCATCATAGCTTTTGGCATACTCCACTAAGGCATCGCTATAGTGTTTTTTTGTTTGGCTTTGGTCAGAAACCGTTTCAAATAACCGGATCTTGTAAGAACCCATGCCCTCTTCATCGATATCAGATTTGTGTACACTGCCCTCGTAATCTCCTCCCCATAATTCAACCTCACTCCCCATGTCAGCCAATATACCGGGCATCCACCGGTCTCTGTTGATACGACCCAGCCATTGTTCGGTATCTAACAGGTCGTGATAAATCGGGTAGGTTTGAATAAAAACCGAACGCATCAGGAGGCACTTGTTTCTAAAAGCTCTAGATCTTTACTGTCTTCCAGATAGAGCCGGAAAGCTTCCTTGGCCTTTTCATTGAGATCGAATCGAGAATGAAGAAAAATATTCTTCTTCACATAACGGTACCATAAATATGAAAGGGTATCGGGGATGGTGTTTCTCATTCGAGTTAAAAAGTGCTTCTTTTCCCATGTATTCTCCCCATGAAAACATCGGATAAAAAGATAAGCCTTCTCTGCAGAAAGCATCGTATAATCTTTTTGAAGCCATTTTTCCAGATAGATGGAATCTTCGGCTCTTTTTAATTCCGGGTAGCGAATATCTTTACTTGCATAATGCATGATACTGCCGGGCACTCCTTTTTTCAGGTGACCAATGTACGGATGATTAAAAAACTCCTCATCACTGATATGCATCAGCGTGGCCTCGAGACAGCAGGCATCATAACCTTTCAGCAGTATTTCTACCTGTTTTTCGATTCTTTCGGGATGGTACCATTCATCATCATCCCATTGGGTAAATATATCTCCGGAAGCGGTATCAAGAGCTATGTTTCTCAGCTTGCCAAGTACAAAATTTGAACCTCCGGTCAATCGTAAATAGGTCAATTCATCGGCAGGTACAGTTGACAAAACCGGGGTGAGGTCTGTGTCTCCATCATCTACAACGACCAGTTCCTTATTCTTGTAGGTTTGCCTGTTATAACAACGAATAGCTCTTCGGCACAGGTCCGGACGATCTGCCGTCACCATCAGACAACTGACTTTAGGTAAATTTTTTCTCTCCGCAAACATAAAAATTAATTAAAAACTACATTTTGTAGAATGCGATAAACAAATTTAGAATCGCAAAAAGACTTCTACACAATAAAGTAAAAGTTATGCAAATGTTCACAGGTCTGGATTAATTTTTGGAGTTAATGTATTCCAATCTTTCAATGGATTCTGATTTTAGTCTGTACATGCGGCTGGCTGTCAATTATGCGCCGTTACATACCATCTGTTTTCAATATCTAAGGGGTACAAATGAAAATTACTGTAGTTTTCTTTTAGAATCCCAATAGTGTTTTCTGCGTTACAGAGATCACCGTGGACTTCTCCAAACAGGTGACGAATTTTTTTATACCCTGCGAAATTAGCAAAGAGCTTTTCTTCTGATCCTTCTATGTCAAATTTCAAGATATCTATTTCTTCTATATTCAACTCATCCAATACAGTGGCAAGTGTTTTAATCTGAACTTTTAATTCCAGTTGGCGATCCCTGAGTTTTTGCGTGGAAGAGGAACTGCCCCTATGAGGATCTGCATAGAAGGAAATTTCCCCGTTCTCACCCCCCACCGCAAAATCATAAATCGTCATATTCCCCAGATACCCGGCATTTTTCTTTAACTGCTTTAGATTTGACGGATCCGGCTCAAAGCTGTGTATGTGAGCTTCGGGGTAGAGCAAACGAAAGTAGAGCGCTGAGACACCTACATTGGCGCCCAGATCGAATATAGTGGAGACGTTATTGTATTTTTTTGGACTATAAGGATTATCAAGAAATATTTCACAGAACAGACCATAATCACTTAAGTCATCGAAGTAAAAGAGGTTTTGAGAATCAAAATGGGAAACAGTCGCCGTAAAGCTTAGTCTTGATTTCCAGGTGTCGTTGAGGATAAACCAAATGCCGCCAAAAAAGAGCTTGACCTTTGATATCGGATCTGCAGCCATATGAACCGAAACATCTCTCACCCAATCAAAACGCTCCTTCAATCTTTCAAAAAAGCTGTAGATGCCTTTTAACATGAATTTCGTGATAATCTAAAATAAAATCGGTGTGGCAAATAAAATCCCTCTTCCAAAAGACTTTTATAAGACCACACCGAAATAAAACTGTGACAGATTTTTATCTACGTGGTAATGTATTAATTACATGGTGCCGCGCAATCTGTATATCTGGGTCCCTCCATCCTGTAGTACCCATGGAACTCCCTGTGGAGTAACCGCTATCTTACTTGCCTTACCGCCTTTGTTCATCCATTCAAAAGCCTGATCATTCCACTGGTAAACTTGTCCGTTTTCACCGATAACCCAAACGGTTCCGCCTCCGGCTGCGATGGCTGTTGCTTTTCCGGGCATGCTCTGCCAGTTACGACCCCTCAAGCGATATATCTGTTTATTGTTTACAACCCATGGGATTCCATTTGAATCGACAGCAATCAAATCAGCATTTCCGCCGAACTCTTCCCATGAAAAAGCTTCATCATTCCATTTGAAAGCTGTCTTATTTTCACCGAGTACCCAAACGGTTCCGCCTCCTGCAGCAATGGCTGTTGCTTTTCCGGGCATGCTTTGCCAGGTTCTGCCACGCAGTCGATAAATCTGCTTATTGTTAACTACCCAGGGTCGGCCCTGGTTGGTTACTGCGATCAAATCACCTTTTCCCCCGAAATCTTCCCAGGAAAAGGAATTTTCATTCCATTTGTATGCAGAGTTATTTTCACCAAGTACCCAAACTGATGCTGTGCTATCCCCTCCAGCAGCAATTTCTTTGGCTTTACCGGGAAGATTTTCCCATTGGGCAAAGGCCGTACCGGAAAATGTGCCACTAAACACAAAAAATAGAGTAACCAGTAAGGAAGTTAAAGTGGTTTTTTTTCTTGAAGTGAACATTGTCTTTATCATATCCATTGAATTGTTGGTTTGTTAGCGTGTACCGTATTTATTTATACAAGCCAGGTATTATAGATGCCAGGTAGATGACCCGTATCCCTTTTGTTATTTCTTAATTTATAGTTTATATCTCAATATTCACTAATCTATAAAAATATTCTAATTATAAAACTATATTAAAAAATACCTCAATATAGTCTGATGTATATAAAATTAGATTACGATTTCCCCTCTGCCTGTTTTTTGGCTCCTAAGTCCTCGATCCACTGAATTAAAGCGGGTAAAAACAATAGCGCTGCCATTAAAGTAGTTACGGCACCAATAACGGCCAGTTGTCCAATCGAGCGTAATCCCGGGTGAAAGCTGAAAAGCAAACCAAAAAATCCAATCATTGTTGTCAGAGATGCAATGGTACAATGTTCACCCGTTGAGCGAAGTACCTTCATCATAGATCCTTTACCCCTTTCACGGTAACGATGCACCAGGTGAATACCGTCGTCGTTTCCGATTCCCAGCATTGCAGGCAATACTACCAGGTTGAAAAAGTTAAGCCTTGGTCCAAATAGTTCTACTGACAGTAACATCCAGAGTAAACCCACCACCAATGGGATCAACGCAAGAGCAGCCCATTTTAAAGACCTGAAGTACAATACCATAATCAGTGCTACGATGATAAATACTGCGACTACCATATACGGTGATTCTTCTTGCATAAGGCGAAGCATTTCAGCAGCTATCAGCGATGTGGAACCGGCATGGTACACCTCCCCGTCATCAGTGTTTATGGTTCCAACATCATCTGCAAAAGCAATAGATTTTCTCCCGTCAGATAGTCCTACCGAAGGGTAGATCATCACGAACATACCGATCTCGCCGGATTGTGTGGTAAATGTATCTTTTAGGTAATCAGGTACCTGCTCAGGAGAAATGGGCTCACGTGTTTGGGCAGCACGGCGAAGTCTTGTAAGCTCTTCTGAGTTTTCATTACTGAGGTACTGACTGTTCAGCAGTTCCCTAATTTCTGCAATATTTTCCAGGCGATTCTGCTTTTCCTCTTTCTGTAATGGGAATCTCTCCTGCAAGGTCTGAACCTGCTTGATGGTCGGTGAAATAGTATCCTTTCTTGCTTTTTCACGTACTGCCTCTGCAACTTTTACAGCCTCTTCAGGAGTATCTACGACAATGTATGCGGGATTACTACCCATCCTGCTGCTGCTTACACGGTCAACTATATCATCTTTTGCTTCATATTCCGGGTATTTTGGCTCTAACTTACTAAAATTGTATTCAAAGGAAACCGTAGGCAACATGATGAGTGAAGCAACTACAGCTAAAACACTGACCATAAGGATTGATTTGGCAGCGGGCATGCGCTTATTCCTGACCGTAGCCTCACCTTCAAAGCCACCGGCCTTATTTAAATTGAGCAACCCATACTTTTCAAATATTGAAAGTAGGGCAGGCATAACAACAATCATCGCTACTACTGCAAACAGAATACCGATACCCGCAATCAAACCGAATTCACTGAAGCCTTTAAAGTCTGCAAAAGTCAGCACCAAGAGTGCCGTGGAGGTTGTTAATGCACCTACAGCTACAGCCTGACCCGTACTTAAAAAAGAAATTTCAGCGGCATCAATGATGGATTTATCCATACCTCTCTCTTCGGAATAACGTCCATAAAAATGCACTCCAAAATCTACACCAAGCCCGAATAGTAGCAGGGCAAGAGTGGAAGTCATAATATTCAAATTACCAACCATCAGATAGGCCATACCGAAGGTCCAGGCGAGACTCATCAAAAGCGGTATGGTAATAACAAGAGCAAGAACAGGCATCCTGGCCAATTCAGTAATCAATATTTTCCATGAAAATCTCGACCCTGCCCTTGCACTGTAAGATTTATACAAAAAATAGAAGATAACCAGCAGTATCACGGCAGAAGCTCCTACCCCAAATGTTTTAGCTACATCTCCGCGGATGGCTTCAACCTGTATACTTCTGCGCATAAGACGACCCGCAAGTGTAATTTCCATCTCCGGATGATACATGGAAGGTTCCATGGTCGCCAGCAGTTCTTCAAAATCCTCATACAGATTATTTATAAAACTGATATTGGTCTGTGACCCTTCCGGAAAGAAGCGCAATGTCATGGTCGTGCTATCATCCGATATTGGGTACTCTTTCCCAACCAGCTGCTGATACACAGAGTCCAGTTCACCGATGGTAACGCCCGATTCGTTGGTTGACTCATCTTCTTCACTAAAATCAGTGTAGAATGGATTGGCCTCGAGCTTGGCTTGTTCTATCTCGTCCTGCAAATAATCTTTAATGTCATCCAACTCTTTATCAGTGGCAAAATACAGGGCATTCTCTTCCATAAATTGCGTATCCCTTTCGTATTCCACTGTTCTGAGATATGGCTTGTTATATCCCTCTCCTTTAAGTTTCAGTGCCTTTGGGATTAACTCCTCAGCAAAAGCTTTATTGGCCTCAAAAGAGGGGCTAACAATTCCAACAGCCAAATCACTGCCTTCGCCGCCAACCGTATTTCTGACTCTTTCAAGAGCCTGGTAACTGGGATAATCCTCAGGAATAAGCTTTGAAAAATCCGTATCAATTTTCAGAAAGCTGGCATAATAACCACCTGCAGCGGCAAATAACGCAGCAATGAATAGCACCAGCCATGCCCTATTGACTACTCCCCTGATGAAAGGACGAAGCGATTCAAAAAACCTATTCATATCACTGTGCTATTTAAAATAAACCGTAAATCGGTTCAATTGAATTTCCTGAAATTTCACTGCAGGTCATTATGAAACTAAAACGAAAGAACTTAGATGAAATATTGGTCAATTCAAATTAAGCGGACTATTTAGTTACGACTAGCCCATTAGTATTATCCAGTCAGTCTTAATCCATAATTCATAGATAGTTACCTAAAATTCCAGGTCAGATCTGCCATGAATCCCAGATTTTCACGGTACATCTCTCCGGTATCTGCAGAAAGTGATAATCCTATTGTTAATGCTGATACATTTGGCACATTGTAATTCATGGCTATGAGAAAAGAGTACTGGTCTTCTCTTCTGGATGGGAAATCAATCGTTTCGGGTGGTACTTTCCCACCGACGATTCCATAATTACGGGTATAGGTTCCAAAAACTTTGTATTCCAGATTTTTCTTTAAAAAGCCTGAAGCACCAATGTGATGGCCCACCAATATGTTATTATCCACGCGATTGGTTTCGGGATTATAGGTTATTAATGGAATGCCAATAACCCTTCCATAATTTGACCAACCATTCCGGTAAAGAAAATGATTGTAATAGTTTGCCCTTCCCCTTGCCTGAAAAGCCCTGGAATCCTGTCTCCTGGTATTGATATGTTCATAAGTTATTGCCTGCAATAGACGTGACTGCTCTTTAAAAACAATATTTAATCCCCAGGATCCGTCCCATGGACTGCGAAATCGCCTGGAAACACCATCTTCTAGAAAAAATACCCTTGTTGCAGTGAGTGTAAGATCTTCAAAATCATAAGTCGCACCAAATTCATACGAAGCGATAGAATTACCGATGGTATTGCTGATCTCTCCTCCCGGAGCATCACTATCCGGATCAGCTGAAGAGCCCGTAATGACTCGTAAATAATCAGAAAAAGATTGAGGAAGGCTGCCAACATTAGGATTTTCACTGGTTCCTCCCCATAACGCGTTATGAACTACTCCTCCGATTGCTGAGAGTTTACCGATATTAAACTTTAGGTAGAGGTACTTTTGGTGTAGATAGGCATCATCCACATATCGGTCTTCTGTGAACCAACCGTGACTGAACATCCCTTTATACTCTAAGAAACCATTACTGAAGGGAGCTGAGACAAACTCCGGATTGGAAATGGTGATCCTGGTTACGGGAATGGCATTGGTACTCATCATCATTGACCCGACTGACAGTGCATGATTATTCAACCCAATCGGTTGATTGAATCTTCCAACATCAAGACGAAAGGCGCGATAGTTTATACTGCCATACAGCTCTGTAAAATGCATGCTGTTATCTTCCGACAGGCGCCCTACCAGATTGCTACCGGTTTCAAAACTTAAATCAGGCGAAATCTCAAATGTCCTGCTGAAACCAAGTTCATTGATAAAATTTGTATTGTTCGGATCTACTTTCCCATTCACATTTGCTGTAAACCAAAAAGGCATAGAGCCATCGGTACTACCATAAATTGAAGTACGGTAGAAAAGATTAAAATCATTATTTTGGGCACTTGAGAATTGAGTAAACAGGAAAAAGAGACAAAGTAAAAGCAGGCTACCTTTCAGGATGCTGGATTTCTTCAAAATTATATGATTGGATTAAGATTAGGACGTCCGGATAATATAAGTTGGCAGCAAATATAACATGGAATGAAAAAATTCACCAAATATAAGTTCATCCTCTTCGCTATACTGGCTCTGAATATAGTGTTGGTCGCCACACATGAAGGAGAGTTCTGGCCGTTCAGTATTTTCCCGATGTTTTCGCAAGCGGGAAACCCGTGGTCAAGAGGTGTGCTGGAACGCGTAGAAAACAATAACGACTCAACCATCTGGAATACCAAAACATTATCCGATATCAGACGCAGAGCAGTGTCTCTAGATTCTATAGGGGTTGACGCTATTGACTATGCCAACTTCGTAGCCAAAACCGAAGACTGGAATCAAAAGAGAATAGCAGGCTTAAGGGATTTATTGAATATTAACGAGTATCCGGATGCTCGTTGGATGGCTACCAGGGTAAGTGGATACCTCACAGAAGAAGATTCAGTAGTAGTGGAAGCTGTACCTCTCCTTTTATTTACCAGAGACACAACCTATAAGAATCCCAAAATATTCCAGGATAAGTAACATGAATTCACTCCTGCAAAACCTGTTTGAATTCAAGAGGCCAGACTCCATTGGAGTAAAGCTGTATTTACGGTTGTTTGAACTATTTTCCGTCTGTTATACCCTCATATATGCATGGGACTGGGGATTTTACATACTAAGAATCAGTGATGTTGTTCTGCCCCTGGGATTGGCAAATTATATCGATGTAGAGATTTTTTTTGGTAACAGCCTTCCTTTGATTTCAGCTGGGCTAATTAGCGGATTGGCAGTCGTGGCCTTTTTCAGCAGGCGATACAAATGGCTTTATATACTAATTTTCCTGCTGCTCCACTTGCAATATGTAACACGGTTTTCACTGGGTGAAATACCTCATAGTTCAAATCTCATAGGGTTTAGCATACTGGGATTGGGACTGGCTTTCTGCTTCATCAATAATAGATGGAAAGCACTGTCATTTGCCTATGGTTTTCTTGTTTTCTTTGTCGGACTGAGTTATACCTCCGCTTCTATTTCTAAGCTCGTCGCTTCAGGTATTTCCTGGGTTGATGGGAATCATTTATGGCTTTGGATAGCAGAGAAATCTACCGATGTACTTTCTGCAGAAGGAAGCTACACCCTAACCTGGGTTCAGGAGCTTGCCCTACAGAGCAGGTTAATTGCCACAATAATATTAATTATAGGATTAGTTACTGAGATATGTGCTTTTTTATTCTGGTGGAAAAGGCTTCGTCCTTATATAACCCTTCTGCTGATCGGGATGCACATCGGGATATATTATTCCATGAATATCTGGTTCATGTCATACCTAATTGAACTATCCATCATTGGTTTTCCCTGGTACAAATTATTCAATTACCTTGATGAAAAGTACAATTTACAGAACAGGAATAATCTGTTGAAATACCTGTAATATTTATCAATTACCGGTTCTGCTTGAATACTTTACTCGATTGCTTAACCTGTTCGATATTTTTGGTAAGCTGGTTCCAGGTTCTCTCGGCAAACTCAAAGAAAGGTTGTTTCTGGTGATACCAGCCGAAATGAAGGCAGTAAGGTGTAGTTTTTAGATAATCCCCTTTTCCGGGCCAAAGTGAGAAAAACCCTTTCAATAAATTTCTAATCCACTTTACTTTTAACCCGCGCAGGTTATAAACCAACTCATCACAGTAATAGGTGCATACTACATATTCAAAATCAGGATCATGGGAAGTGAAATCCGAAATATAATCCAGTTGCGGACTGTTGTGTCCCTGTAGCCAGGGATATACCGGAATATTTAACTTAGACATAGCCATAGCCATGCTCCATTCACACGACTCTTCACTGCGTCCTTTTTCAAGAGTCCGGCTTCTGAAATGTGTTTCATTTTTCCGATCCAGCATCTTGCCGGCCAACTCCGAAACTTTTTTGGTGAGATTGTAGTCTTCAGCATAGATCATACCGGTTTGCACCCTGCTTAAATAGGTTAGCCCAAAATGATTAAGAGTGCGCTGACGACGTCTTAGTAAAATATCTGATAGTATTCCGATATTTTTGGGACCACCAAAAAAGTTGTCAGATACCTGGGTTCCGGTGATGGTAAAAGAATAAGGCTTTAGAGATTGCCAAAGAGAATCCGGATCCTTACACCATATAATATCGCTGTCGAGAAAAAGATTCTTTTCAAAAAAGAGATAATCATGGATGTTATGCTTGAATCCAACAATTGAAGCTCTTTCCGGCGACATAATATGGATGATATCGAAAATACCCGCGAGCCCGTTCTCTTCCAGTATCCTTTTCTGCTTTTCTTCACAAACCAAGGCTACAGGTCGATCTTCATCATACCTGCGTAATGAAACTACCGATGCAATGGCATGCTTGAGATACTTAGGGTGACCGTAGGTCGCGTATACGTAACCCTCAGGTGCAATCTTCTTATGTTGGATTGATCTTAGCATAAATTGATTTAGACCCAATATAGGGCGAAATTATCACTTATTAAATTACCTGCTGGCCCGCTTTCTCAAGGTTTCGAGTAGAGATTGATAGCCCTTTTTCCGTATGATGTTCTGAAACTGTCGTCTGTAAGATCCCGCAGTGGAAACATCATCGATAACCATATCCGTAACTACCCACTGATCATCGTATTTCATGTCATAAATCACAGGTGTTCTGACATCATCAAGTGTCACCATGGTAGTAACCTCTGCTGTATCATCATTCACCTTAATTGCGTCGTAGCGCACATCCGCACGGTATATGTCCAGTTTATTTAAGGATTGATCCCGTATAATGGTAGCAAAGAGATCCACAAATTCTTCACGTTGATCTGTGGTAAGGGTGTCATAGGTTTCTTGAAGAGCAAAACTCGCCATGGCTTCATAGTCTATGATGCCGTTAATAATATCTTTCAACTTTTCTCTACGTTCCTGGGTATACTCCGTCCCTTTCGGTCCTACCAAGTCCTTGATCTCCTGGTCGCGCTGTTCGAGCAGCTCTCTTACTGTTGTACTATCCCGCTGTGCCGCTGCCGAACTGTTGATAGCGCTAAGTGAAAAAATTATCAGACTAATTAGAAGAAATAAATTTCTAGATGACTTCATATCAATTGTTGTTCAATTTAAGGGTAGTAATATCCATTCCTGATGCTTTATAGAGTTCCGCCATATTTTTGTTGAACTCGAATATTTCTCGTTTCAGCTGAACTTTCAGTTCCAATTCTTTCTGCATGGCATCAATCAGGTCCTTTGTATCTCCCATACCGAAGTCGTAATCCAATTGTTCCTGTCTCAGCCATTTTTTACTGGTTACCAGTGCCTCATCCGTTCGATCTACTTTTACTTTTGATAAACTGGCGTTTTTGTATTTGTCATTAATTTCAAGGACAATGCCATCAACGGCTGCATCTTTAAGATATTTTGCCTGGTTATATTGAATGTTGCTTCTTTCAACGTCAGCTTTCATACTGAAGAAATCCAGGTTTTGACGAATACCTATTCCAAAAGCTGCAGAAGCATAATTTGAATTGTTTATTATAAAAGGGTTACTCTGCCTGGGACGATTCGGTGTGTTGGCATAGCTTCCTGAAAGTCCGAGGAAAAGAGTTGGGTAATTTTGGGCCTTTGTTGCATCCAAACCATATTCCGCTGCTTCGATACCTGCTTCAATAGCTTTAACTTCTGCCCTTTCCTGAATTGCATGGGTCCTGTAGTAATCAAGTTCTTGAATGCTGTTGCCTACTGGGTCCAGGAACTGCAGGTCGGGCATATAAATGGTATTTTCATCCGACTGGGTAACATAAGACCAGATACTTTTGATGTAGGCTATATTTTCATTGACTTCAGCTGCCCGAATGGCAAACTCTGATTTAAATATCTCAAACTTAAACACATCCGATTCATCCAGTTCGGAATCTCCGCTTTCTCTCTGTTCTTCAATCTGTTCACCAATATCTTCAATCTTTCCATTGGCTTCATCCAGCAGTCGTTGCAGCTCTACAGAAAGCAGATAACTTTCATATAACTCATACAGACGTATTTCAATGTTGCTCTGTTGTGATTCGAACTGTTCTTTTGCAGACTCCGCACCGGCACGAGCTGCTTTAACCAGACTGCGAAGTCCACCCCAGGCAAAAATGGGTTGAATAGCATTTACTTCCGCTCGCGTAAATACACCTATATCCTCCCAATCATTCTCCAGGTCAGGGTCCAGGTAAAACTCATTCGGATCCAGTCCTTCCACGTTACTTTTTACACCGGGTACCAAACCGTGTTGTGTTGAGAGATCAAATCTCGGCAGATAACGCTGGTTTTGTGCCTGATCGATGCGGTTTTCAGCCAGGGAAACTTTTTGTTGCTCAAAATCCAGCTGACCGGAGTTGTTAATACCTATTTCAATAAACTCCTGCAATGATACTTTAACAGTATCCTGTGCCGATACATTATTAACCGCAACTACCAGTACGATGCCTGCAAGCAGTAGTCGTAAAAACATACGTGATCTTTTCATTATTTGACTCATTGATTGGTAGTTTAACGTGGAATCAATTGAAATATTTAAAGAAAAAGCCCCAACCTTTTAGGGATGGAGCTTTATGGTTGCGGAGAGGGAGGGATTCGAACCCCCGGAGACCAGAAGCCTCAACGGTTTTCAAGACCGCCGCATTCGACCACTCTGCCACCTCTCCTTAAAAATCACAAATTGCAAAAGTCAGTTTTCAAACAAGCTAAAAATAGCAAAAATAAAATTTTGAAATTTGATAATTGAATATTGGTATTTAAAATTTTCGAAGAAAATTTTTCTACGCTTCCTGCAGCGCCTGGGCACCGGAAATAATTTCGGAAATTTCAGTAGTAATTGCGCTTTGTCGTGCCCTGTTATATTCCAGCTTAAGATCGTTCTGCAACTCTTTCGCATTCTCCGTTGCATTATCCATTGCCGTCATACGAGCACCTTGCTCTGCGGCATTGGATTCAAGAATTGCTTTCCAAAGCTGCATATTCAGGTGCAAGGGTAAAAGCTCTCCCAGAATGGCATCTACATCAGGTTCATAGATATAATCAATATTCTGATCCGCCTCCTCCTCATCCCCCAAAAGAGATTCGGGTTCGATAGGCAATACATTTTCAACAATTCTATTCTGAGCAATAACCGACTTGAACTCATTGTAAGCCAGAAATACTGAATCGTATTCCCCGAATTTGAATTGATTGATTATTTCCTTCATGATTTCGGAAGCATTGCTGTAAACCAACTCATCAAAAAAGCCGGGATAAGAATCCACAATATTATATTTACGCTTCTTGAAGTGCTTGGTGGCTTTGCTTCCCAAAGTAATCAGCAAGAGATTATCATTCGCACGATACTCCGAGAAATCATCTTTTATTCTTTGTTCAACCTCTTTGAACAAATTATTATTAAAACCGCCGCATAAACCTCTGTCGGAACCAACAACAATCATCACTACCTTCTCGGTTTTTTCAGGTTGACGAAGAAGTATATCGTTTTCGTCAGCATTCCTGGCCAAACGTGCTACAACTTCTTTCATCTTGTAAGAGTAAGGTCGCGTCTCTATGATACGATCCTGGGCCTTACGTAATTTAGCTGCCGCAACCATTTTCATGGCTTTGGTAATCTGCTGGGTATTTTTAACCGACTCTATACGGTTTCGTATGTCTCGCAGGTTTGCCATAAATTAAACTTCTTCAGCAGCTTTAACTTGATCAATTACTGTGTTAGCAGTTGAAATCAGCTTCTCGCCAAATTCATCACTGAGAACACCTGAGTCTGAAAGATTTTTCATCTCTTCGTCGTATTTGGCATTGATCGTCTCTAGATAATTCTCTTCGAATTCCGGAATCTGATCAACCGTCAGGTCATCTAACAAACCTTCACTATTTATTTTCAACAGTGCAATCTGTTCCTGAACGGATAGCGGCTGGTAGATATCCTGCTTGAGCAGTTCTACCGTACGCTCACCACGTTTCAGCTGTCTCTGAGTAGATGGATCCAGATCGGAACCGAACTTAGCAAAAGCCTCCAGCTCGCGGTACTGTGCTAGATCAAGCTTCATAGTACCGGAAAGTTTCTTCATTGATTTAACCTGAGCTGAACCACCAACACGTGATACCGAAGTACCAACGTCAATCGCAGGTCGTACACCCTGGTTAAAGAGATCAGTATCCAGAAAAATCTGACCGTCGGTAATAGAAATTACATTCGTCGGTATATATGCAGAAACGTCTCCAGCCTGGGTTTCAATTACAGGTAATGCTGTAAGCGAACCTCCGCCTTTGATCATTGGCTTTAACTGTTCAGGTACGTTGTTCATCTGCTTTGCAATCTCATCATCTCCATTAATCTTAGCTGCGCGTTCGAGCAGACGACTGTGGAGGTAAAATACATCTCCCGGGTAAGCTTCACGTCCCGGAGGTCTTTTCAGCAGCAGTGAAAGCTCACGGTAGGCTACAGCCTGTTTTGAAAGATCATCATAGACAACGAGCGCATGACGTCCTGTATCACGGAAAAATTCACCGATAGCAGCACCGGCAAATGGTGCAATATAACGCATGGGGGCAGAAACACTGGCAGGTGCAGAAACAATGATTGAGTAATCGAGAGCTCCGTTATCTTCAAGTGCCTTTGCAATACCCGCAACCGTAGAACCTTTCTGCCCTACAGCTACATATATACAAACTACCGGTTTGTCAGTATCCTGTGTTTCACGCTGGTTAATAATGGTATCGACCGCAACAGAAGTTTTACCTGTTTGGCGGTCACCGATTATAAGTTCCCTCTGTCCTCTTCCAATGGGAATCAAAGAATCAATGGCTTTAATACCGGTTTGCAGGGGTTCCTTTACCGGCTCACGGTAAATCACACCGGGAGCCTTTCTTTCGAGGGGAACACGAATAGTATCACCGCTAATTGGTCCTTTGCCGTCAAGAGGTCTTCCGAGCGGGTCGATTACACGGCCTTTTAAACCGTCTCCCACATTGATTGATGCAATATCCTTGGTTCTGCGAACAGTATCACCCTCTTCTACAGCACTGGTGGCACCGAAAAGTACGACACCAACATTATCTTCTTCAAGGTTAAGCACCATACCGCGAACGGCATTGCCGTCACTGTCCTTGGAATCAGGAAGTTCAACAAGCTCACCGGCCTGTACTTTAGATAACCCGTATACACGTGCAATACCGTCTCCAACTTCAAGAACGGTACCCACATCATATACGTCGGCTTCACTGTCGAAGCCCGATAGTTGTTTGCGTAGAATTGCTGATACTTCGTCTGGTCTTACTTGACTCATTGGTAGTGTTTAACGTTTAAACTGATTTAAGTTCTATTCGATGGCGGTGCTCAAAAGCTTCTGCTCCAGTTCCACAAGCTTATGCTTTACAGAACCGTCAATAACGGTATCATCTATTCTTACCGCTATGCCGCCTTTAAGGGAAGCATCCTGCGAAAGAGACATGTCTACTTTCTTATTGGTTCTCTTCTCAAGCGCTTTTTGTAATGATTGTACCTGGTCATCATTCAGCTCTTTGGCTGATAATACTTCAATCTTTATGATGCCTGCATAATCGTTATACTTATCAACGAAAGCCTTGGCAATCTGGTGCAGTAAATTGGCTCTGCCCTTTCGTGCGAGCAAGGTTAAAAATTTTCCGGTAACCTCACTTACCCTGCTGGTAAATATTTCATCGAGTGCAGCTTTCTTATCATCGTACTTAATGATAGGACTACTGATAAACATAGTCAGCTCTTTTGAGCCTTCTATGGTATTGTCAATAAGTTTAATATCATCAAGAATTTCTTCTACCTGATCCAGCTCCTTGCCAATTTCAAGAAGGGCGGTAGCGTATCTTCGGGCTGCTTTAGTTATGAACATCTCTTAGTTTTTTGCGATGTCTTCAATGTAGTTGTTTACCAGCTTGCTGTTCTTCTTCTCATCCAATTCCGAATCCAGAATAATGGAAGCAGATTTCACAGCCAGTTTGGCGACCTCGTCACGCAACTCAATTAGAGCTCGTTTCTTCTCCTGTTCGATTGTTGTTCGTGCCTGCTCAAGAATTTGAGCCGCTTCTTCCTTTGATTTCTCGATGCGCTCGGCACGCAGCATTTCGGCTTCCTCAATCGCTTCTTTACGAATTTTTTGAGCTTTGACCTCGGCTTCACGAAGTGCCTGCTCATTGTTTTTCGATATCTCTTCGGCGCGAGTGAGAGCTCTTTCTGCTGATTCGAGGGATTCCTTAATGCGGTTTTCACGCTCCCGAAGAGCATCCATAATCAGGGGTACTGCATATTTACTCATCACTACCAAAAAGATAATTAGCGTGATGGCTACCCAGATGGCAAAACCACTGTTAAAATTGAGGATCCCTCCTCCACCGCTACCTGCTGCTGCTATTATCAGCGACATAATTTAGTTGATTTTGAATTAAGCGAAGAATACAAGTAGAATACAAACGATAGCTGCAATAAGAGCAACACCCTCAATAAGAGCGGCTGTCAAAATCATCGCGCCACGAATGTCTCCTGAAGCTTCAGGCTGGCGGGCAATACTTTCAACAGCTCCTTTACCAATCATACCGATTCCTATACCAGCTCCGATAGCTGCGATTCCTGCTCCAATTCCTGCTGCTAATAAACCCATAATGTATACCTTATTTTGTTTTAGTTGTGTTGATTTAGTGGATTATAAAAGTTCTTTATTTGTCAAGCGTGTGCTTCGACTCCTTCTTCATGATGATCATGCTCTTCGGCAGCCATGCCTATAAACACGGCAGAGAGCAAGGTGAAGATGTAAGCTTGCAGTACTCCTACAAAGGCTTTGAGAACGTACAGTGCTACAGTCAATGGCACAACCAGAATACTTGACCCCGCTCCAAAAATGGTTCCGAAAAATTCTGTGAAAATAAAGATCAATCCCAGAATACAGATGATCATGATTTTACCGGATAGCATATTTGCAAAAAGACGTACAGCCAGTGCAAGTGGCTTAGTAAATAATCCCAAAATTTCAATGGGAGTAAGAATCACACGCATCAGCGGAGGAACACCCGGAAACACAAACACATGCTCCCAGTGATCTTTGGACCCATTCCATTGTGTTAAAAAGAAAGTAAAAGCCGCCAAAATACCAGTTACAGTGATATCTGCTGTTGCAGTAACTCCCCAGGGAAGCAGTCCGAATAAATTCATAAAGGTGATGGCGACAAACACGGCAAACAGATAAGGAACGAATTTTTCATACTTATCTTCGGGGATATTGGTTTTGGCTATATCATCACGGACAAATACAAAGGTGATTTCAAATAAGTTCTGGAACCAACCCTGCGGTTCAGTTTTTCGCCCGGCCCCTTTCTTGTATTTACGCGCCATGGCTATGGTAAGCCATAATGTTAGCACCACGCCAAACCAGAAATACATCAGGTGGGAAGTAATAGAAAAATCCATGGTCATCGTTCGACCATCGGCTGGTACCAAAGCCCCTGCTTTTTCAGTAAATTCGCCGGATTCAATCGCACTTTCGGTGTTACTGTAAACATACCATTCGCCTTCGACTAAAAGTATGCGTGGCAGGTATAGGTGATATCCCGCTACATCAAGATAATGATGATCCTGAACCTTGCCGATTACATCAATAGGCATTTCCTGTTCAGATTCAGCTTCCTGGCTGTTCTGAGCAGACTCTTGAGTAGCATGAATGGTCGGTACAACAGTAAATAATATAAGAGCAGTGACTAGTAGTCGGCGAAAGGCCTGTATCATGTATCTCTAGCTGTCGGTTTCCAATATTTGGTTTATAAAAATAATTTCGATTACAGAATGGAAAATATAAGAAATTATAAAACTAACTGTAAAGAAAATCTGATGAATTTTTATCACTTCAAGAACAAATATCAGGGCGGCTATAACCAGTATAAATCTGGCCGCTAGAGAGACCAGAAAAATCCGATAGAATTTTTTGTGATCATTGAGATCAAGTTTGCTGACGGTAAAGAAATTGCTCCCAACAAATAAATAGCTCAACACAAAGGCTAAAGAAAAGGCAAAAAGAAAAGAAGTACCCAGCAGCAAACCACCCAAGAATATTAAGCAAAAGAAGATTAAGGATATCTTGGTAAGCCTGCTGAAGTAGTGCCGTACTGTTGTTTCCACGCTTAATTATCGAGACGTTTTGCCAGCCGAAATATAATGACAAATATATTGATGATTCCCAGGCCACACCCTCCCAACAAGATCCAGGGACTGGTTTCAAAGTATTCATCCAGCCAGTAACCGATTAGTATGGGAGCTGCCAGACCGATAGCTATTTCAGCCCCCAACGATAAATATTCTGCGTACTCGGTTAAAGGATTTTTCTTGTCACTCAAGCTTCTTCTTTTTCTTTCTCTTTTAACTTCTCTGCTACTTTAGAACTTGAAGTTGAGGAGGAAGAAGATTTTGAGGAGGAACCGGAGGATGACGAAATCGAGGATTTACTGCCATCTTCATTCATGCGGCAGGCACCGTTTATTTGAGCCCCTTCCTCGACCAACAGTGACTTGGTGTAAATATCGCCGTCAACGATAGCCGATTGCCTGAGAATCAATTTGTTGCTTACATGGATTTCTCCGAGCAACTTTCCTGCGATGTCAGCATCCACAGCTTCTATGTCTCCGTCAACAACACCGGTAGAAGCAATGATAAGCTTTCCTTTCGCTTCTGCCTCGCCTTCAAGTTTCCCGGCAATCCGTATGTCATTTTTGGTGTTCAGTGTCCCCTTAACGTGGGTTCCTTCGCTAATCATATTGATCGATGGTAAATTGTTACCTGAGGTATTTGAATTCACTTTAGCAGCCGATGATTTTTTGTTGTTGTTATTGTTAAACATAGACAAGATAGATATTTATGATTTAATAAGATAAGAATTGGGGTTTTGGGGTACTCCGTTCTTCCAGATTTCCAAATGCAAATGAGGACCGGAGCTTAAGATCCCGACATCTCCTACTGTCCCCAGAATTTCGCCTTTTAATATCACATCACCAATATTTTTTGAAACACTCGATGCATGTTTATAAATGCTGATGATTCCGTCGTTGTGTTGAACCTGAATCACATAGCCGTAATTTGCGGTCCAGTCCTGATTTATAACAGCCCCATCTGCCAGTGCTTTAAATGGGATATTATTTTTCGTTGCTATGTCAATTCCGTAGTGACCATTACCTGGATTATATCCCCTGGTCAGAGTGCCATTCACCGGATAAAATGCCGGGAAGTCTGGTGCGCGCTTGAATAAACTGGAGAAAATAATCTCATTTTTAGAGATCATCTCATAGGCATTTACTCCTGACGCAACATTTTGTTCCGAATTACTTTGCTCGGCAACCGTACTGTTAGACTTCTGCAGTTGCATGCCTACCCTGAATGTGGTGTCTTTACCGGCAGCCATAATCTCCTGAATTTCTGCGAGCTGCATATCACGCGCATGGAGCGAGTCTCTGAGGGCTTCCACTTTTTGGGATATTTCAATTACCGACTCGCGCAGTTCCTGATCTTCCTGGTTATATATAAGGTTACCCAGCGGAGTAAACATAAAAAGCAGCAGGGCAATGACAACCATCAGAAAAAGAGATGTAAAGTAGAGTTGCCAAAGTTTTTTTGGCTTGAACTTATAAGTGTTGGATGAAGCAGGTCCTTCATCATCATCAAAGAGTACGAAAGTAAGATCGCTCTCTTTGGAATTGAATATTTGTTTTAGGAAATCCAGCATGGCTTAGGCTTCGGGTGTCGGACCCCTGAAGTTAAATGGGACATCAAACTTTTGATCGCTGTTGATAGCTCCGTGCTCTTCCTCAAACTTATTAACATTCTCAGCGAGTGCTGTGGCAAGCCTTTTGGCATGATCAGGAGTTAAAACCATTCGTTTCACCACTTTTGCTTTGGGATTTCCAGGCATTACGGCGATAAAATCCAGAATGAATTCTGAAGCCGAGTGGGTAATCATTACCAAATTAGAATAGGTACCCGTGGCTTCCGATTCCGGAAGCTCAATTTCCATTTGTCCCTGGTTGACGTTTTTAGTCTGGTCTGGCATAGAGGATAATAGCTTAGAAGATTAATTTTATAGATTTAATTTTCAGATTCCAAAAAACCCTTTTCACGCATCCATTCATCATTATAGATTTTCCCTACGTAACGCGTACCGCTGTCAGGAAGAATGACAACCATAAGATCATCTTTTTCGAACGAGTTATTCCGGGCGTATTCCAGCGCACCATAAACCGCAGCACCGCAGGAACCACCAACAAAAAGAGCCTCTTCCTCGGCAAGTCTTCTCGTGGTTATAAAGGCATTTTTGTCATTTACCTGAACCACTTCATCCAAGATATCGAAATCCATGTTTTTGGGAATAATGTCTTCGCCTATTCCCTCGGTGAGGTACGGGTGAATTTCATCCTTATCAAACTCGCCGGTTTCAAAATATTTCTTGTAAACAGAGCCATCACTGTCTACGCCGATTATTTTTATATCGGGATTCTGTTCTTTAAGATAGCGCGCCGTACCTGAGATTGTGCCACCGGTACCCATTCCTGCAACATAATGCGTTATCTTGCCCTCAGTCTGATCCCATATTTCCGGTCCGGTAGTTTCGTAATGCGCCTGAGCGTTACTCGGGTTATCATATTGATTAGGATAATAGGAGTTCGATATCTCTTCACTTAATCGTTTGGCTACCGAGTAATAACTACGGGGATCATCCGGTTCAACATCTGTCGGACACACTTTTACTTCCGCACCCATTGCCCGTAATAAGTCAATTTTCTCTTTACTCTGTTTATCGGTAGTGGTAAAGATACATTTATAACCTTTGACAGCTGCTGCAAGGGCCAGTCCGAGACCGGTATTCCCGGAAGTTCCTTCTATAATTGTACCTCCCGGCTCTATAAGGCCTTCTTTCTCGGCATCCTCAATCATCTTGAGTCCGATTCGGTCTTTTACACTCTGACCGGGATTAAAATATTCAACTTTCGCCAGTATGGTGCCTTCAAGATCTTCGGGCACTGCATTAAGTTTCACCAGAGGAGTGTTCCCTATGGTTTCCAAAATGGAATTGTAGTACATTGGGTTTTTGCAATCCGTTTATGATTCATTTGTTTAGCTCAATATAGCAAAATTGTGCTTTCAACCCGAACAAGAGCCTTGATTTTCGCTTAGGGCAATCTTCATTCAGTTTTTATATTCACTTTCTATTTCCTTAACTTCGATTCCAACCGAAAAAAAGTGTATTACCTAAATGTTTATTGAACAGAAAAAACCAAAGGATTACGATTGCGGACGCAACCTTGATAAGATGATTGCTTCCCTTCCCAGAATAGAAGACGAGGAACAGCGAATAGAATATGCCAAGCGGGCTGTAGGACTTATCAAACAGAGCCACCCAAACTGGGTCGACGATAATGGTAAAAGCGAAACAGCCTGGGAGCATTTCTTTAATCTGGCCGAATACAATCCCAAAGATTACGGAATATACAATCCCTTTGACTCCGGTCAGGAAGATGACGCCGCGTAGTTAACCGATAGAAAGAGCTTTTTTTTCGGGCATCGTGGTATCATACTCCGCTTTCAGCAGGCTGAAGATCAACTTATTACGGAAGGAACCTTTCTTGAGCACATGTTCGCGCAGCTCACCCTCCTGCTGAAATCCCAGTTTCTTTAACTGTTCAATCCAGGACGTGTTAAAATCAAAAGCGGTGGCGCCTACCTTGTGTAAATTCTTATCGGTAAAGCAGTGCGATAGTATAATTTTCAAAGCCTCAAAATCGTATCCCTCCCCTGCGTAATTCCGATCGCCAATGGTACAGTTTACAAAGCAGCGCTGATTGTACTTGTCAATGGCATGAATATCCACGATTCCTATCAGCGCATCATTTTCTGTAAGATGAATTTCAAATAGCTCGGCCGTTTGATTACGTTCATCCACCACCGATTTAACCCTTTTGAGAAATGACTCAAAACTTTCATGCTGATGCGGGTATTCCGAGTCGTAGTAATTTAACTCCTCATCATTATTCCATTTATAATGAATAGTAACATTTTGGAGATCGAAGGGTTTTATCTCTACCATAGCTGCACCCGTGCTGTGTGCCAATTTGGAGTTTAAGATAACAATGTGCTGTAGATTATTTGATGGTGTAGTGTCGAAAACTTCGTGAACTTATGCAAATTATATTAGCCACTTCTAACTGTATTTCAGATACGAAACAAAGAAACAGAAATTATGGTTTTTCCAATTTTCAATTTATATTGAAAGTTCTGAATATTGAATGACTGCAAGACCATATGTCTGAAAAATATACCGGACAAGACAACATAGAAGATCATCACGTTTTATCACGGCTGGAAACGTCGGACTATTCCCTATTCCTTAAAAATGTAAATGAATCGATAGGGTCAGACAGCATCGTTTCCGTTACCATGCCCATTGAGAAGATAGATCCTCTCGCCTGCCTGGAACTTCTCAATAACAAACAGGGGTATCATTATTTCTGGGAAAAGCCGTCAGACGAATTTGCAATAGCGGCAGGCAAGGCCTTAAAGACTTTTGATTCAAGAGGTGAAAAGCGATTTAGGGACATCGAGAATCAAATATCCAAGATTAAAGAACAAGCTCTCGAATTCACTACGGTTGAACACAGTCATGCAGGCATTCACTTCCTGGGCGGCTTTTCTTTCTTTGAAGAGAGTACTGATCCCGCTTGGAAGTCATTCGGGTCTGCTTCTTTTGTCATTCCAGAATGGCAGATAATCAGAGACGGACACCTAACACTGCTGACTCTGAATTTCAAACTCTCTGAATTTTATTCGATAACAGAATTGGATGAAAAGATAAAAGAAAGTTTTTGTGAGATTGAGGAGGTTTTAAAACTTAATAGCGAACCGGAGTTTTCTACATCTGAAACTCTTTACCGCACACCGGGTAATATTGTAAGCCGTAAAGCAACTAGCAGCTGGATAAAGTCAGTTAACAAAGCTAAAAGGTTGATAGCTGAGAATCAGTTTGAAAAAATTGTACTCGCTAGAGAAGCAACCATCCGTCTGAGTGAAACTCCCGAACCCACTCACATAATAAATATACTCAGAGAACAGTACCCTAATTGTTATTCCTTTTTGATTCGTAATGCAGGAAACAAAACCTTTCTGGGCTGTACTCCCGAGCGGTTGATTTCGTTTAAGAAGAACTATCTTTTAACCGAAGCTTTAGCGGGTAGTATTCAACGAGGTAATACGGCATCGGAAGACGCCTACATGAGCAAAGAGCTTATGAAGAGTCCTAAAAATGCTCACGAACATAATTATGTGATAAGGGCGATTGAACAGAAACTTAAACCCTTCGTTAAGAAAATTGAAAAGGGTACCAAACCGGTCATTAAAAAATTGACGAATGTTCAACATCTGTTTACCCCTATCACTGCCTGGCTGAAAGAAGATATCAGTCCTCTAGACATAGTAGAAACACTCCACCCTACTCCGGCAGTCGGTGGGTTTCCATGGGACCAGGCAAAGCCTTACATCAAAGAACTGGAAAATTTCGATCGCGGGTGGTATGCCGGACCGGTAGGATGGCTGAACAGTCAAAACGGTGGCGAATTCGCTGTAGCCATACGCAGCGGCTTAGTTGAAAAAGAAACTGCCACTTTTTTTGCAGGATGCGGTATTGTCGAGGATTCAGATGCAGAAACCGAGTGGCAAGAAACTATTTTGAAGCTCAGGCCGATGCTTTCTGCTCTGAAATATGACTGACTTAAACCACCAAAACCTCTCTTTTTACCGTTGTACTGTTTTCATTAGGGAACTATTCCAACGAGGTGTAAGGCATATTGTGATCTCTCCGGGTTCCCGATCTACACCTCTTACCCTGGCGGCTGCCGCACATCCCTACATTAAAAAGCATGTAATTCTCGACGAGCGATCTGCCGCATTCACCGCGTTGGGAATTGGCAAAGCAACCGGCATGCCTGCCGTACTGATCTGCACTTCAGGAACCGCTGCTGCCAACTATTTTCCAGCGGTCATTGAGGCATTTGAATCAGGTGTACCTTTGATCGTTGCAACGGCTGATCGACCTCCCGAATTACGGAATACCGACGCCAATCAAACAATTGATCAAACCGAACTCTACGGAAATTTTGTACTTGAATTCCGGGACATCAGCGAACCCACCGGTAGTGATCTTGAGCTGAATACTTTTATTGATAACACGGGTAAAATTATAGAACGGTCACTGACTGAGAAGGGACCGATTCATCTAAACTTTCATTTCAGCAAACCCCTTGAGCCTGAAAAATCCTTTTTAGAAGAAATTGAAGCTGAGAATAAATCCCTTGCACAAAAAACCGAAAAGCATATTGATCTTGAGCGAACAAGGAGTGCCGATCAGGAGGCTGAATTATACCCTCTTCTTGAAAATGCGATGAAGCCTCTGGTTATCATCGGACAATTGCCGGTGGGTATCTCCATTGATCCAATTTATCATCTTGCTGAAAATCTGAATGCCCCGGTACTCTCTGAGTCGGGCTATCAAAATCATTCAGTATCCATTCAGGGCTATGAAGGTTTTTTGCGGAACAGAGAGATCGTTGAAGAATTGTCACCGGATTTGATACTCCGTTTGGGTTTACAACCTGCCAGCAAGAGTCTATTAAATGCTTTAGACTATTGGAAGCCGGATCACCATATTTATTTCACCATCCCTCCCGGAAGAAAGGAAACCTCCCTGCCGGTTACGCATACATTCAGGTGGAATGGAAATGATTTTACCACAGAACCATTGACCGGAGGACGGAATTTTTGGCTGGATCAGTGGGATGAGGCAAGCAAAAAATACTTGGAATACAAATCTGTGCTCCGCGATAGCTATGATGTGCTAACCGACGGACATGTATACGAGCATATCTCCCGACAAATTCCCAAAGGCTGGTGGATTTTCTACTCCAACTCCTTCCCTGCCAGAGACCGATCCATGTTCGGCCAATGGAAAGGTCAGACAGTGTACACCAACCGTGGTGCAAGCGGAATAGACGGCATCACTTCTACTAATATCGGCATAGGACTATCAAGCTCTGATCCGGGAATACTGTTTACCGGCGACCTGGCTTTTCTTCACGACACCAATGCCCTGTTGAATAGCAGACTGCTAAGCAAGCCTCTTGTTATCGTGATTTTAAATAATAATGGCGGATCTATTTTTAGGATGCTTCCAATTGCAGATCATAAAAAATACTTTAACGATTATTTTGAAACTCCACAGCAAGTGGAGATTTCAACTCTTTGTAAAAGTCATCACGTATCCTACCAAAAGATAGAAAGCATAAAGCAATTCACAGATTTTGAATTGGGTACCTTTATAAATGAATCGAACAGCTCCTTGCATGTGGTAGAATGTGTTACAGATCCCGAGGCTTCCATGAAATTCCGAAAACAGTTATGGCAGAAGGAGTAAAGAAATGTATTCATATCAATGGATTAGACTATGCATGCCAATTTTACGGGCAAGATGCTTCTTTACCCTACCTGTTGATGCTACACGGCTTTATGGGAGACGGTAGGGGATTTTCTCACCTCGTTAATGACTTAACTAAGAGTTGTAATCCCATAACGATCGACCTTCTCGGACACGGTCAAACGGACAAGCCGGTAGACCCGGAAACCTATAGGGAGAAAGAACAAGTTGATCATTTAGTTGCCCTAGTAAATAAAATCGACAAATCGCCTTTATTTCTATATGGATACAGCATGGGCGGAAGGCTTGCCCTTAAAACAGCACAGGCTGCACCCAATTTATTCAGCGGATTGATACTCGAGAGTACCAATCCCGGTCTGTCTGATAAAAAAGAACGAGCAATAAGAAGAGATACAGACAAAGAACGAGCATCATCTATTAAAAATGATTTTTTGGCATTTCTTGAGAAATGGGAAGCCTTACCCCTCTTCAGCTCTCCTGCCGGTTTGAACTCAGAATTGTCAGAACTCTACAAACAGATACATGCCGAGCAGGAACCGGAGGCGATGGCTGCGGCAATATGTGGTTTTAGTCCTGGATCTATGAAGCCTGTTACAAAGAAGACACAAAATTATTACCATCCGGTACTATTAATTGCCGGTTCCGGGGACCAAAAGTATGTAACCATTAACAAAAATATGGAGCAGCTTTTCCCAAAGGCAAGATTGAGCATACTTAGAGCCGGACACAGGGTGCACATGGATAATCCCGATGCGCTCGGAGCAGAAATTAACACTTTCATTGAACAAAATTCTTAATAGATAATGAACTGGAAAACCGTAAAAGAATTCGACGATATTACATTCAAAAAATCAAACGGGGTCGCCCGAATCGCTTTTAACCGACCTGAAATTCGAAATGCTTTTCGGCCGAAAACATTGTTTGAACTTCAGGAGGCTTTCCTGGATGTCAGAGAAGATCAATCCATAGGAGTCGTACT
Organism: Halalkalibaculum roseum; assembly: GCF_011059145.1. Taxonomy (NCBI): domain Bacteria; kingdom Pseudomonadati; phylum Balneolota; class Balneolia; order Balneolales; family Balneolaceae; genus Halalkalibaculum; species Halalkalibaculum roseum. The sequence continues at coordinate 158,230 of NZ_JAALLT010000003.1, forward strand.
TCTTTCCGGGGAAGGGCCTTCACCAAAAGATGGAAAATGGGCCTTCTGTTCCGGTGGGGACCAAAATGTACGGGATAAACTTGGCTACAAAGACGACAAGGGCACTGCCAGGCTTAATGTTCTGGATCTTCAGCGATTAATCCGGTTTATGGGTAAGGTAGTCATTGCGGTGGTACCGGGATGGGCGGTTGGCGGCGGTCACAGCCTGCATGTAGTATGTGATCTCACCATAGCAAGTAAGGAGCATGCCATTTTTAAACAAACGGATGCTGATGTCGCGAGCTTTGACGGTGGATTCGGCTCTGCGCTGCTCGCTAGGCAGGTAGGACAAAAAAAGGCGCGTGAAATATTCTTTCTTGGTAGAAATTATTCAGCACAGGAAGCTTACGAAATGGGCATGGTCAACGCAGTAGTACCTCATGAGGAATTGGAAGAAACTGCATACCGGTGGGCACAGGAGATTCTTGAGAAAAGTCCGACTGCAATCAGGATGATCAAATTTGCTTTCAACCTGGTAGATGACGGGATGGTGGGGCAACAGGTGTTTTCCGGAGAAGCTACTCGCCTGGCCTATATGACCGATGAAGCCAAGGAAGGCCGTGATGCCTTTCTGGAAAAACGGAAGCCGGACTGGGAAAAGTTTCCTTGGATTGGGTAGCCCTTATTGAGCTTTAGGAAACTTCAGAAGTTTCCTAAAGCTTGTGTTTAAGCATTGATATTCTATCAGTTACTGTTCTGATACATGTAATCAACCGTTAGTCCGGCCAATGCTTTTACACCTAGCTTCATCCCCTCTTCTTCAATATAGAAATCCGGTGTGTGATGCGGAGCGGCATCTGAAGGTTCCATTCCCTTAGGCATGCCCCCTGTAAAGAAGTAGAACCCGGGTACTTCATTCTGAAAGAACGAGAAATCTTCCGCTCCTGTGATGGCATCGGAGAGCACTACATTTTCGGTACCTGCCAACTGTTCAAGTGTTGGCACCATTTCTGCTGTCAACTGAGGATCATTGAAGGTGACCGGATAACCTTGCTGGATATCTACTTCGACCTCAGCTCCCATACTCTCTCCAATTTTGGTAGCAACATGACGAATATCATTATGAATCTTTTCCTGCATCTCGGTATCAAGAGTGCGGATTGTTCCGATCATCTCGGCTTCTTCAGGTATGATATTATTTCTCACCCCTGATTTGATTTTACCCACCGAAATTACTGCAGCAGCTTTTGTGAGCTCGGTTTTTCGTGAAATTATGGTCTGAAGTCCCTCAATTATTTTGGCTGAAGTTAGAATGGGATCTACCCCGGTCCACGGTGTGGATCCGTGTGTCTGCTTTCCTTTGACGGTTATGACAAAGCGATCTGCGGCGGCCATGGTACCTTCCGGACGATAGCGAATAGTACCCACTTCCGTCTGGGAGTTAATATGCTGTCCAAAAATAACATCAACATCGGGATTCTGTAATACCCCTTCTTCAACCATCAGCTCGGCACCTCCCTCTTCCCCCGGAGGCGCTCCTTCTTCGGCCGGCTGAAAAATGAATTTCACAGTACCATGTAAATCATCCTTCATGTCGGTCAATATTTTGGCAGCGCCCATCAGCATGGCTATATGAGTATCGTGTCCGCAGGCATGCATCACGCCCACTTCCTGGCCCAAATAGGTAGTTCTTTTGGTAGATTTGAAAGGTACGTCTGTTCGTTCTTTAACCGGAAGTCCATCGATATCCGCCCTAAGTCCAACAACCGGGCCGGGATTTCCTCCCTCCAAGATTGCCACTACACCGGTATGAGCTATCCCTGTTTCCACTTCCATGCCCAAAGAACGCATGTAGTCTGCAATATAGGCAGCAGTTTCATCTTCACGGTTTGAGAGTTCGGGATGCTCGTGGAAGTGACGTCTCCATTCCACTACCTGATCGAATACAGACTCAGTTTTACTGTTAATTATTTCATGTAGTTCAGCTGTATCCTGAGCTTTTAGGTCGGTTGTTAACAGAAGGGTAAAAATGCATAGTGCGTTGAAAAGATATCCTGGTTTCATCCCAAAAAAGTTTGTTAAAGAATAATATTGTGAGAATGTAATTAAGCTGAGGCTGAATATCGAATTATTATAAAAAAAGCGGCGCCTTCACTTGAAGACGCCGCTTTAAGATTTAGTTTAATGAATATTATTTCACAAAAAGCATCTCGCGATATACCGGCAAAGGCCAGTAATCGTCCGCCGTGTGACGTTCTAGGAAATCAACGGCATCCCGAATATCATTCATTGCGGGAATCACCTTATCCTTTACGTGGGTTGCGCGATCGATGATATCCTCATCTCCCACTTCGAGCACTTCTTCCCTCAGCTGCTCAAGTGCCTTGTTGAGATCGTTTAACCCATCGTTCACTTTATTCAGCATACTCGATGAACCGGTTGTTGCAAGTCCAAGCTTGTCAACCCGTTCCACGTTCTCAGCAAGTTCGTTCATGTAGCGAACGGCCGCCGGATAGATCATGGTTTTTGCCATGGCTTCAGTGGTATCGGCTTCAATATTTATAGTAGTTAAATATTGTTCAGCCCATATCTCCTGACGCGAATGTATCTCTCTATCATTGAGCACGCGATGCTTCTCAAAAAGATCGATGTTCTTTTTGTCGGTAAGCTTAGGCAAGGCATCCATTGTAGTTCTTAGATTCAAGAGGCCGCGCTTCTCGGCTTCTTTTTCCCACTCTTCGGAATACCCGTCTCCGTTGAAGATGATATCGTGTGACTCACTTAGAGAATCTTTCAGTACGCTTCCAAGTGCTTCCTCCAGGGAATTGTTGTCTTCCATCTCTTTTTCAAGCGTCGTGCACAGTTTATCAATAGCATCTGCTACAATGGTATTGAGTACGACGATTGGGAATGATATAGACTGGGAAGAGCCAACCGCACGGAATTCGAATTTATTACCTGTAAATGCAAAGGGAGAAGTACGGTTTCGGTCCCCTGCATGTTTGGGAAGAGAAGGCAGTACAGGAGTTCCGAGTCCCAGCAATCCGCCCTGCTTAGACTCACGCATACCACCATTTAGAAGCTGGTTCACAATATCTTCGAGCTGGTCACCTATATAAGCGGAAATAATGGCTGGCGGTGCTTCATTAGCACCCAACCGGTGATCATTCCCGGCATGTGCTATGGAAATACGAAGCAGATCCTGATGCTCATAGACTGCTTTTAGTATAGCAGCAAAGAAGAACATAAACTGCATGTTGTCGTGAGGATTATCTCCCGGCTCCAACAAGTTCATTCCTGAACTGGTACTCATAGACCAGTTCAAGTGCTTACCGCTTCCATTCAAACCGTCGTAAGGTTTTTCATGAAGTATGCACTCAAATCCGTAGATCCTGGCCACCCTTTTCAGTGTAATCATCATCAGCTGCTGGTGGTCGGCCGCAATATTGGCTGTTTCGAAAATCGGAGCAATTTCAAACTGGCTCGGGGCCACTTCGTTGTGACGTGTTTTCACAGGAATGCCCAGTTTGTAAAGCTCTTTTTCAGCTTCAAGCATGAAAGAAAGTACACGCTCAGAAATTGAGCCGAAATAGTGATCATCGAGTTCCTGCCCTCTCGGAGGCTTAGCGCCAACTAGCGTACGTCCGGCGGTCATAAGATCCGGCCGACGGTAGTAAAACTCTTGGTCAATCAGGAAGTATTCCTGTTCACATCCTACAGTAGAAGAAACGCGCTTTGCGTCCACATCAAAAAGTGCCAGAGCACGTTTGGCTTGCTTGTCGAGTGCTTCGACAGATCTCAGAAGTGGTGTTTTATGATCCAATGCTTCACCGGTCCACGACGCAAATGCAGTCGGAATACAGAGATACGAACCATTTTGATTTTCGATAATAAACGCCGGAGATGTAGGATCCCAGGCCGTGTATCCACGAGCCTCAAAAGTTTGTCGCAATCCACCGCTTGGAAAGCTGGAGGCATCCGGTTCGCCCTGAATCAGTTCCTTGCCTGAAAATTCAGCAAGGGCTCCGCCCCCCTGGTTTGGTGTAATAAAACTGTCGTGCTTCTCTGCAGTGAGACCGGTTAAAGGCTGAAACCAGTGCGTGTAGTGTGTTGCTCCTTTCTCGGTGGCCCAGTCTTTCATGGCCACCGCAACGGCATCCGCCACCTCAGAATTAAGCTGTTCGCCTTCACCCATTGTCTTTTTAAGATCTTGCCAAACTACCTTGGGAAGGCGTTCTTTCAGGTCTTCGAGTTGAAGCGTGTTTTCACCGAATATCTCGGTGATGTTAAACGGTGTATCAAAAGAGCCGTTAGACTTCGGCGTCCAGTTCCTGGCTGCTGCTAAAGTATCGTAACGTCTGATTGCTTTTGTCATGGAAGTATTAAAAGATGAAAGTTAATGTTTTCATTTCTGACTGCGTTAAAAATAATGCAATTGCATATTAACACAAATTATTTAGCCATATATTTATAAACATTTAATATAAAAAGGTGAATATTTTATTATTGTTTAATTTTTTAATGTATTGGCCTCGTTTCTCCTTTCTCACTTAACATTATTTTGTGAGCCTGAGGTTTGGTCTTCTTTTTTTAAGCATCGCTATATTTCACTATTTTCAGACAGACACTTATCCACAATTTATCACCAAAAAAATCCTCAATTGCCCCCATCAAAATTAGCAACTTGGATTGAAGCTGCGCGTCCGAAAACTTTGGCCGCCGCCTTTGTTCCGGTACTGGTTGGAGCGGCTATAGCTTATAACCATGACTCATTCGATTGGCTCCCCAGCACGGTAGCCTTGCTCTGCGCATTTCTCATTCAGATCGGTACTAATTTTGCAAATGATTACTTCGATTTTGTCAAAGGAGCTGACACCGAAGATCGGGTCGGATTCAAAAGAGCCACTTCCGAAGGGCTTATCTCCGCAGATGAAATGAAAATGGCAACCATATACACCATGACGATGGCATTCGTATTAGGATTATACCTGGTATGGCATGCTGGATGGGTAATCCTTGCCCTAGGTATTGCATCGCTGGTATTCGGTGTGTTGTACACCGGAGGTCCATTTCCATTGGGATACAATGGCTTGGGTGATCTCTTCGTTTTCATCTTTTTTGGTATAGTTGCTGTCATGGGAACCTATTATGTGAATGCACTGGAGTGGTCCACTGATTCATTCTGGTCATCTCTTGCTATCGGGGCCCTCTCGGTAAATATTTTAGTGGTGAATAACCTAAGGGATGTGGAGCAGGATGGACCGGCCGGGAAGAACACACTGGGTGTACTACTCGGTGAAAGTGCTTTGCGTTGGGAATATCTATTGATGATACTGGTAGCTGCAATTATACCCTGTTACATGTATGTTTATCTATCTTATAGTCTCTTCATTTTTCTTCCCTATACCACTTTTCCTTTTGCTGTCTACCTACTTAAGGTTATCTGGACTGAGAAAGAAAAACCTAAGCTCAATAAAACTCTGGAACAGACCGCCCAATTCATGACTTTATTTGGAATATTATTCAGCGCAGGTATAATAATCTGATATGAAGCTAAACGCCTATACTTACGCTTTTCCCTTTAAAGAACCTTTTCAAACGAGTTCCGAGACTTTCACAGAACGTAGAGGCCTTGTACTGGAATTGAAGGATGGTGAAATTGAGGCCTTGGGTGAAGCTGCTCCCCTACATGGATTTTCTGCAGAAACGCTGGATGAAGTTGTTCAGCAATTGAAAACATTTTCATCTGAAATTATTGAACTATTTCAGAAAGCTCTTTCATTGGATGCCATGCAGGTATTCCATAGAAAAAATAATATCTATCCCTCACTTCAGTTTGCTCTGGATACCCTGGTAGTGGATTTTTTATCACAGCGAGCAGGAACAACCGCGCAGGACTTTTTATTTGATGATTATTCCGACAAACTCCAGGTAAATGGAATTGCTCCCATTTCAAAAGGTGAGAAGACTTTGAAGAGAATTGAAGAATTGATCGATAAGGGATACTCCACTGTTAAAATCAAAATCGGGCAAGCGTTTGAAAACGAGCTAGAAGAACTCAGAAGAATTCGCTCTCTTTATCCGGATTTAAAGCTGCGGCTAGACGCCAACAGGGCCTGGGATCTTGAGGAGGCCGTTAGCAATCTTTCAAAGCTGGAGTCTTTGGATATTGAATATTGCGAGGAACCGCTTGCCAAAGCCACAGTTGAAAATTATAAGAAACTCCAAAAAAAGACCCGACTTCCACTGGCACTGGACGAAAGCCTTGTGAAGATCCGGGACTGGGAATCTATCATGCCCGTCATCTCTGCAGTAATCGTTAAGCCAATGGTTTTGGGAGCCTTATCAAAATTATTTGCAACAAATCGCCTTGCAAACAATCATGGTAATAAAGTCATCTACACAACAAGCCTGGAAAGTGGCATCGGGCGAACAATGACGGTAATTTTGGCAGCCGGCTTGGGCAACAGGGATTCAGCACACGGCCTCTCCACCGGCAGCCTGCTAACTATGGATGTTTGGAATGATGGAACTTATATTAATAACGGGAGTGTTAGTCTGCCTGATCGTTCTGAGTTGGGTGAAAGATACCACTCCAACCACAAATATTTAGAACCCGGTCAAATAGATTTGTAGTGTGAAAAGCACAGATTTACAGATACCTTCATTTGCGTCTCCGGATGCAGAAAATCTGTTTTTAGCTTCTAAAAATGGCTTACGAACCTACGCCGAACTCGCCCTCTTCTCTGATTTCTTTCTCCAGTTTCTTATTGATTTTGATCACGACCTTAAAAAGCCGGTCGGGTTCCTTGCCTCATCGTCTGATGAGCTTATTTTCTGTATCGGAGCTTGCTGGCAGCTGGGTATTCCTTTTATCTGTTTCAATCCGAAATCAACCGATGAAGAGCTTCAGTACCAGGTTAATGAATTACAACCGGGATTAATCATTACTGATGAAGATCATAACCACCATGACTTTCTAGGAAACCAGGTTGGCATCGCTGAAGTCAGGCTGGAACGAGCACTCAGTATCGATGTAGAATTAGGTCGAAGGGCAAAAAGATATAAGCCAAATTTCAAACCGGAGGACATTTTCGGTTACTTTTTTACATCCGGTACTACCGGTCATCCTAAGATTGTGCCTTTGAAACGGAGACAGATGCTCTTTGCAGCGGAAGCCTCTTCCCATAATTTTAAGCCCCGCGTGAATCATTTCTGGCTCTTATGCCTGCCACTTAATCATATCGGGGGCATCTCAATTATTCTCCGGTCCATCTTGTACGGATCTGGTATTTATCGCATGGATGAGTTTAATATCAATGCGGTTTCCACTTTTTTATCTGAGAATCCGATGTTCCAGGCGGCCTCCCTGGTACCTACTATGCTCAAAAGACTACTGGACATCAAAGGATTCCAGACACATAAAAACTTTCAGGCAATTTTGCTGGGTGGCGGACCGATAGATTCAGGTCTGCTGAGGGAGGCAACCGAATGGGGTATTCCCGTTGTGTCAAGCTATGGTATGACCGAAACCTGTGCCCAAATTGCAGCCAACCCCCTGCTCAAGCCGAGCGGAACCTATCGACCTCTTAAAAGTGTAGGCAACATATTTGAACCCAATCAAATTGAGATTCGCGACGATCAGAACAGGGATATTGGAGTAAACAATTCAGGTATTATCTGGCTCAAAGGACCACAGGTATTTGACGGTTATTACAAGAAACAGAAACCCAACCTCTCCTTTGATGAGGATGGATGGTTCAATACCGGAGATTATGGACATCTGAATGCCAACGGTCACCTTTTCATTGAATCGCGCCGTACCGATCTTATAATCACGGGTGGAGAAAATGTATCACCCTTTGAGGTCGAAGCGGAGCTTGAAAAAATCGAACCTATCAGAGAAGCCGCTGTTTTCGGTGTGGATGACAAAGAGTGGGGACAAAAGGTTGTGGCTGTGGTAGTTGCCAAAACACATGACCTGCTGGAAACTGAATCTATTCAGAAAACCCTTAAGAAACGCATCACATCCTATAAGGTTCCCAAGCAGATTGTGCAGGCAGACACTTTGCCCCGAACACATTCGGGTAAAGTTATTCGCGAAGAGCTGATCAAATTGCTGAAGGAACGAAAGAGAAAAGATAGCTAAGCTTTCTCTGACAAAGATCTCCTTTATATAGGATTTTAACATACAATTTCTTAGCAGGGAATCTATTCTTCGTCGAGATGTGCCAGACCCTTAACCCCGATATCGCTTCGATAGTAGGCATTTTCGAAAGTGACTTTCCTTACTTCGGCATAAGTATTCTTAATGGCGTCTTGAAGCGTTTCACCGGCTCCAACAATACTTAGAACCCTGCCACCATCCGTAAGAATCTCCCCATCCTTGGATACCGTTCCTGCATGAAATACATTGGCATCTACAGATATACGGTTAAGACCTTCAATAACTTTGCCGGCTTCATACGATTTGGGATACCCTTCAGAAGCAATAACCACACAACAGCGATATAGGTTGTCCAGCTCAATTTCATGTCCGGCAAGTTCACCTTTAGCAGCTGCCTCCATTAATTCAAGCAGATCGGTTTTGAGAGACGGTACCACTGCCTGGCATTCCGGATCTCCGAATCGGCAATTAAATTCTACTACCTTCGGACCTTTATCAGTAATCATCAAACCACAGTAGAGAATACCCTTATACGGCATATCATCCAGTAGCATAGCGGATATGGTGGGCAGTACAATCTCTTTCTCAATTCTGTGCCTGATCTCATTGGTTACTACAGGTGCCGGGCAGTAAGCTCCCATTCCGCCTGTATTCAAGCCTGTGTCTCCTTCTCCTATACGCTTGTGATCCTGGGCATTATGGATAACCTTGGCAGTCTGTCCGTCGGAAAGTACAAACACGGATGCTTCCTCCCCTTTCATAAACTCTTCCACCACCAGAGTCTCGGCGGCATCACTCAGTTTAGAATCTTCTTTAAGTTGATTTAGTCTTTGTTCAACATCCTCCTCTGTTTCACAGATAAACACTCCCTTGCCTCCTGCTAACCCGTCGGCCTTTAATACAACGGGATACTCGTCCCTATTTTTTATGTATTCAAAAGCTTCATCATACTCATCTTGTGTAAAAGTCTCGTAATCAGCTGTAGGAATCCTGTTCTTTTTCATGAACTCCTTGGCAAATTTCTTGCTGCCCTCTAGCTGTGCGGCTTTTTTTGAGGGACCAAAAACCTTATGTCCCTTCTGCTCTAAAAAGTCAACAATTCCGTCAACCAAGGGCTTCTCCGGACCCACTACCGTTAAATCTATCTCCTGATCCTCTATGAAGTCGAGAATCTCTTCAAAATCGGATAGCGACAGGTCGACATTTGTTCCTACTTCAGCTGTTCCGGGATTTCCGGGTGCAATGTAGAGTTTATCCAGTTTTTCCGACTTGTTGATGCACCAGGCCAGTGCATGTTCACGTCCGCCGCTGCCAAGAAGTAATACGTTCATTTGCTAGTTAGTATATTAGTTAGTGAAAGAAATACGGTAACTATTTTTACTTAATACTTAATGATGACTGTTCATCTGAGCCTCAGAGGAAAAGCTTTCTGCTAAGACAGCTTTTCAGCAATATTTATGATATCGGTAAAGCTATCCGCTTTCAAAGAAGCCCCGCCAATCAGTCCGCCATCCACATCAGGCTGGCTTAGAAGTTCTTCTGCGTTATGCGGCTTCATACTTCCCCCATAAAGAATTCGAATGGCATCGGCAGCGTCTTCATCATATAACTCAGAAAGTACCGACCTTATCATTTCATGCATTTCTTGTGCCTGCTCAGGGGTAGCTGTTTCACCAGTACCGATGGCCCAAATAGGTTCATAAGCTATTACTACATCACTGACATTATTTTCTTTTACACTATTCAGTGCCGCCTGAACCTGCTTTTTTACCATTTTCTTGTGCACTTCCTTTTTCCGCTGGGCCAAGGATTCTCCGACACAGAGAACAGGTTTCAGGTCATCTAAAAGTGCTTTAATAACCTTTGCATTAACTGTTTTATCCGTCTCTCCGAAATATTCCCGGCGCTCGGAATGTCCGATTATCACGTAGGAACAGCCCACTTCTTTTAACATACCCGTACTAACCTCACCGGTAAAGGCTCCTTCATCTTCGTAGTGAACATTTTGTGCTCCCAGATAGACATCATAATCATTGAGCACTTCCGAAGCCGTTGTCAGCGATATTTCAGGCGGACAAACAAGTACATCTACAGCTTCCGGTATTTGAGGTGAGAGTTCCTTGATCCCTTGAAGCAATTCTGAAGTTCTTCCGGGCCCGCAATTCATTTTCCAATTTCCTGCTATTAAATATCGTCTCATGACGGTGAATTATCTTGCTTAATTATAGTTTGTATACCTTGAATTACATCGGTGTATTCTCTGCCGACGTACTTTCGGATGATTCGTCCCTGCCGATCAATAAGAAAACGGGTGGGTATTACCCGGACATTAAATAGCTCGAGCAATTCCTGACGTTCGAATGCCTGAGCGGGTGCAACCGGCCAGGGCTTTATGCCTCTGGCTTCAAAAAAGGCATCTACCGTTACCTGACTGTTATCCAGCGGGATGGTGATAACCTGAAGCCCAAAATTCTTATAAAGACTGTGAATAGCAACTGTTCGGTCGTACTGATCCTGGTAGAGTCTGTTGGCAAGTGTAGTGATCTCCAGTATATACGGAGTGCCCATCAGGGAGTCTCTGCTGAAGGTATTTCCATTTACTTCAAAAGAAAATGAAGGAATAGTATCGCCGGGTGAAAGGTAGTTAAGATCGTAGCTGATTGCTTCAGCCCAGCTCTGGGCGTTTCTATTTTCCGGGTAACTCTGTTCAAATTGCAGCAGAAGTTGCTTGGCTTGTTCTACCCTGGCGCTGTCGTAAAGCAGCTTTATTCTTTCCATAGTAACGCGCATCTCGGAATCTTGGCTATTGGAATTATTCTGAAGGGTATCCAGGTATTGAAGCGTATAATCCAAACCCTTTTCTCCGGCAAGATAGCTCTTTCCGTAAGTTGCTCCCAGGCTTACCAGTTCATCCTTATCCTGAACCGATCGTATCTTGCTCATCATGGCTTCGTCATTCCACCCCTGAAGCAGACGAACTGACTCTGAGGCTGCCATCTGTGATGCCAGCGTTCCTTCGTGGTTTTGGTAAACCTCCCAGTAGAGATTGCTCCATTTATTCAGTTCCGTATTCAGACTGTCTCCGGTCAAACGTCCGGCCTGTGCAAATGCGGCTACACGCTGAAAGCCCCGGTTTATACGCTGGAAAACCTCCATTGCATTATGTTCTCTGGACTCAACTTCAATGGAATTTTCCAGGTTCGGCAGTTCCCCTCTTATTTTAATGGTATCCCTGTCAGCCAGTATGAGGCCGAAACGGGCAAGGTTCCGTTCATTTCGACTGATCAAAGCCGAGTACTGTCTTCTGTCTTTGAAGCGTGCTTCACCGCGAAACTTGCCTGTGGAGTCGGTCACCTGGTGAAAGAGTGTATCGGCATCAGCATTTGAAGAATCTCGTTTAACGATAGTCAATCCTATTCCCGAGAAGTCTCGACTGCTGTCTATGGAGTCGGCAACTGAAAATGATCCTTCAATAAATGCTGTTTTAAATTCATCATTACCGGAACAGCCGATCAAGGCTGAAATCAGCAATAAAATTGCCGTTAATTTATAAATCTTCATGAACCCGATTCTATTTAAAAGTTAGCCAACGAATTTCCTAAATATCACTCTTCAAGCTTTTCAGCAATTAGTTCTCGGACAAGATTGGGATTTGCTTTTCCTTGTGAACGCTGCATTACCTGACCAATAAAGAAGCCGATAAGCCCTTTCTTGCCGTCCCTGTACCGTTCTACTTCATCCGGATGATCACTGATTACCTCCTCTACAATAGGTTCGATGAATCCGGCATCAGAAACCTGCAGCAGATTCATTTCTTTTGCCAGCTCTTCGGCGGATTTATCCACCTCCAGCATAGCATCAAATATCTCGGTCATCGCTGAAGAGTTAATCTTGTCGTTTTCCCTTAGGGATATGAGTCCACCAAGCCTTTCGGGAGTGATTGGAAATGAGCGAATATCAATACTTCTTTCATTCAGTACCCTCAGCACCTCGGTTAGAACCACATTGGAAACAGCCTTTGGATTCTCAGCATACTCCAGAGTTTCTTCATAAAAATCTGCCAAATATCTATTCTCGGTAAGATTGTAGGCATCCTCTTCGCTCATACCGAATTCATCGGCAAAACGCTGCTGGCGAACATCGGGCAGTTCAGGAAGTTCTTCTCTAATATCATCCAGCATCTTTTCCGTTACCACCACCGGTGGGATATCCGGTTCGGGAAAATACCGGTAGTCATGAGCCTCTTCCTTCGTTCTCATGAGCCGGGTCTCCATCTTGTTGGCATCCCAAAGCAGGGTTTGCTGAACCACTTCACCACCTGACTCAATTAATTCAATCTGTCGGTCGATTTCATACTGAATAGCGCGTTCCACATTCCGGAACGAGTTCATATTTTTCAGCTCGGTACGAGTGCCGAATTTTTTCTGACCTTTAGGTCGAACGGAGACATTAGCGTCACAGCGAAGGCTTCCTTCCTCCATGTTACCATCGCAGATTTCCAGATATTGAACAATTTGCTTAATTCTGTTCAAGTAGGCATAGGCTTCCTGTGGGGTGCGAATATCGGGCTCCGATACAATTTCAATCAAGGGCACCCCTGCTCGGTTAAGATCCACCAGCGTGTTATAGGGATCCTGATCGTGGATTGATTTACCCGCATCCTCTTCCATATGGATACGCGTGATACCTATCTCTTTTTCTTCTCCTTCCGCTTTAATAGAAATATGGCCGTCATGACAGATAGGCGTTTCATATTGTGAGATCTGGTACCCCTTCGGAAGGTCGGGATAGAAGTAATTTTTACGTGCAAAAATTGATTTTTTGGCGATATCACAGTTGGTTGCGAGGCCCATTTTTATGATATACCTAACCAGGTTCTCGTTCAGAACCGGTAAGGTACCCGGGTGACCCAGGCAAAGTGGAGTAACCTGTGTATTAGGCGATCCCCCAAATTCTGTGGAGACCGGGGCAAAAGCCTTACTTTCCGTAAGCAGTTGGGCGTGGACTTCCAGACCGATCACTGCTTCGTATGAATTATTAATCGAAGTGCTCATGAACACCTATTTCTTGCTGTTGATTTTCAAGATGCGAAAGATATTAAAGATCAGAGACATTTATTAATGAATATCGTAGTAATCTCGCAACCCTAGAGGGCATTCAGAATAAACTTTCTGATTAGTTTCGTAAACTAGAGTATAAATATTCACGTTCGCCTATTGTCTAACTGAAATGTTAGATGATGGATTAATTCACAAGTAAAGAGTTATCAATCAAAATCTTACATTCGTTTGCAAAAGCATATAAATAAGACAATTGACGAACCCAGGATTTTCAAGGACCACTATTGAGAAAGCAAGAGCTACATATTTATGAAGAGGCCACCAATCTGTTTTGGGGACTCATTATTGTGGTTTCCACGACCTTGGCTACCTATATACTTGCCAATGCCTTTGTGACCAGCGGTTGGTCCATATCCAGCCTAAATCAAATCATTGCTCTGCTGCTATTTGTGTTAAGCTTTGTAGGTATACTTAAAATATCCGAACCACTTTACCATTTTGTTTTTACTGTCGAGCAGCAAAAATTGAAGATCATCTCCTATAAAGGGGAACAAGAAATCAATACCGACATGATTTCACTAAATGATATCGAAGGACTGAAATTTTCACCCTACCTTCCGAGAGAAAGAGGAGAAGCATTATTTGATTTCTCAACCAATTATAAATTGATGTACAAAAAGGGTTCACAATTTGATTATCAACCACTCATAGATATTGAAGACGCTGCTTTTACGCTGAAGGTGGATGATATTATTAAAATCATTAGGTTTATAAAATCTTACCAATCATCAGTAACCGTACCCCGAGAACAGGCTGAATTTTTTAAGATCTAAACGGCCGAGTATCCTAAATCCCGTACAGCTGTTGGGTAACACAATGAATGCTTCCCTGTCCCCATACCAGGTCCGAGCAAGGGATTCCGATGATTTCTCGGCTGGGAAAATAATTTCTGAAGAGATCCAGAGCCATCTCGTCAAAACGGATGTCGTAGGTGGGTACTAATACCACACCATTGGCAATATAAAAATTGGCATAACTCGCAGGTACAAATTCAGAACCGTCGACCGTGGTGCCTTCAATTTTTGTTTGAGGAAGCGGTAAAGTCTCAATGGAAAAAGAATTACCATTTACGTCTTTTGCCTGTTCGAGTATCTCCAGATTTCTTTCAAGAGCTTGGTAGTTTATATCGTCTTTGTCATCCACGACCATGGTGAGGATGGTTCCGGCATCGAGAAACCGGGAGAGGTCGTCAATATGACCGTCGGTATCATCTCCTGCCAGTCCTTTTTCAAGCCAGATGATCTTTGCAACTCCCAGGTAATCCTGTAATTTCTGTTCTATTTCCTCTTTTGACAGATCGGGATTTCTATTCTCATTCAATAAAACGGACTCGGTTGTAAGCAGCACACCCTCTCCATTAACCTCAATAGAACCGCCTTCCAGCACCATTTCGGGTTCAAAGCGCGGCAAATTATATTTCTCCGCAAAATATTTTGGCAGCTTATTATCGTCATCATAAGGTGGATACTTTTCTCCCCAGGCATTGTATTCCCAATCGGTTATCGCGAACTCTTCCCTCCCCTTCTCAACACGGCTGATAAATATGGGACCACAATCACGTGCCCAGACATCATTTACCTGTTGCAAGTGAAATGTAATTTGTTTGGGATCTATGGATCGCGTTTCAAAAAGGGATAGGATTTTTTCGCGGTAACCTTCGTCCGGTACTAATAAATGTATGGGCTCAAAAGTGTGGAGCGCATCGACAATATCTAGATATACTCGTTCCACCCTCTCCAATCTTTCACCGGGCCATGTTTCCCGATTGGTCGGCCAGTGCAGCTGCGTCCCGGCATGGGGATGCCATTCGGGGGGCATATGATAGTCTAGTTCTCTTGGTGTACCTTTCATACTCAAATTTCTTTTAAACACTAAGACACTATTGTCACTAAATTCTTTGTGAGCTTAGTGTTTAAAATTCGAATTTTAATCAATATATCGCTTTAGTATCGGCTCATAAGTATCAATCCTTCTGTCACGGAAAAATGGCCAAATTTGGCGTTGTTTTTCAATTTTGGATAAATCAATTCGGCTGATCAGCATCTCTTGCTCAGTACCCGCTTCAGCCAGCATCTGCCCGAATGGACCTGCCACAAAGGAATGACCCCAAAATCTGACCTCTCCTTCAACACCTACCCTATTGATGCTCGCCACGAAGCAACCGTTCGCAATGGCATGACTTCTCTGCATGGTCTGCCATGCTTCCAGGAACTCTTTTCCCATGGCTTCACCTTCATCCGGCAGAGTACCTATGGCTGTTGGGTAGACCAGTAACTCCGCCCCTTTGAGCGCCGTGATCCTAGCAGCTTCAGGGTACCACTGGTCCCAGCATATCAACGGGCCAATTTTAGCATATTTCGTCTCATAAACCTGGTAGTCGTCTTCACCGGGCGTGAAGTAGTACTTTTCATAAAAGCTAGGATCATCCGGGATATGCTTTTTTCGATATTTACCCAACAGAGTTCCGTCTGCATCTATTACTATCAGAGAATTGTGATACACGCCTGCTGCGCGCCTTTCAAAATAGGGCGCAACGATTACTACATCCAATTCTGAAGCCAATGGACAGAGTTTCTCAGAAAGCGGTCCAGGAATGGCTTCCGACCAATCAAAAAAACGGTCGTCTATTGACCGGCAAAAATAGGTAGTATTAAAAAGCTCCTGAAGCAGAATGATTTCTGCCCCTTTTGAAGCAGCTGCACGAATTTGTTCAACCGTTTTCGCAATATTATTCTCCTTCTTTTCAGTACAGCTTAACTGAACTAGTGCAAGTGTAACTTCTCTTTCCGGCATAGTTGTAAAAGTTAATAATGTGGTCGTTCACAAAGATCAAACATCGCAAAATTACGGAAAGATTATAAATCATATCTAAAAGACATGTAATTGTTGGTATCACTTAGGGAAGAAGAGCAAGCAGTTCTTCAAACCAATCAAAACCCCTCATTATTTTGCATCTAAAGCATAAAAGATAAGCCACCGGACGAATCTTTCGCATATATATTAAGCATCACAATTGATACAATTTAAGAATTAAGGATGTAAGCGCTTTCTTCTCTGAATGCCTTCGCAATCAGCCCATACACCCAATTTCAACCAAATTATTTGTATCTTCACCACCTGAAACAGGAGGCTATTTCTCTCCGTTTTAATATTTCATCAATTGTAATAGAATTAAAAAAGCACAAACATTTTACTGATGAGCAACCATTCAAATCCGAAAAGTTCAGTGGGTCTTGGCTACCTCAATTTGGAAGATAACGAACAAACGCTCTGGAACCTGACTCCACCGGAGCTTTATGAGGAGGCTATTGAGAACGGAGAAGCCATTTTAACCAAAGACTATGCACTTAGGGTACTGACTGGGAAGTATACCGGGCGCTCCCCCAAAGATAAATTCATTGTTGATCAACCATCTATTCATGATGACATCGATTGGGGAGATATCAATCAGCCGACGGATGAAGCTGTATTTGATAACCTGTTTGAAAAGGTTACCGAGTACCTATCCGACAAAAAGATTTATGTTAAGGATTGCTTCGCCGGTGCTGATGATAAATACCGTTTGAATGTACGCGTAGTAAGTGAAGCCGCCTATCACGGATTGTTTGCACATAATATGTTTATTCGTCCGAACAAAGACGAACTGGAGAACCATGAACCGGAATTCACCGTACTGGCCGCGCCCAATTTCAAGGCCAATCCTGATGTTGACGGTACCGATACAGAAACCTTTATCCTGGTAAATTTTGACAAGAAAATTATCCTTATCGGCGGCACCCTATATTCAGGGGAAGTGAAGAAAGGTATTTTCTCTATAATGAATTATCTGTTGCCCAAGCAGAATGTCATGGCCATGCACTGCTCGGCAAATATGAGCAAAGATGGCGATACAGCTGTATTTTTCGGACTTTCCGGAACGGGTAAAACAACGCTTTCTTCCGATCAGAATAGAATTCTCATCGGTGATGACGAACACGGATGGAGTGAAGACGGGGTATTTAATATTGAAGGCGGATGCTATGCCAAGACTATCAACCTCTCGGAAGAGAATGAGCCGCTAATTTATGCCACTACAAAAATGCCGGGTACCATTCTGGAGAATGTGGTTCTGCACGAAAACCGGGAACCTGATTTTGATGATACAACACTGACGCAAAATACCCGGTGTTCCTACCCTATTACCTCTATCCCGAATGCAAGCAGTGACGGCGTGGGTAACCACCCGAGCAATGTCATTTTCCTGACCTGCGATGCTTTCGGCGTACTGCCTCCGATTTCAAAGCTGACCCCCGAACAAGCAATGTACCACTTCATAAGCGGCTATACCGCCAAAGTGGCCGGGACCGAAAGAGGGGTTACCGAACCCCAAGCAACATTTTCAGCCTGCTTTGGAGCTCCCTTTATGCCTCTGCACCCAACCGTTTATGCAGAATTGCTGGCAGAAAAGATACGAACCTATAACTCAACGGTGTGGCTGCTTAACACCGGCTGGACGGGCGGACCCTATGGTGAAGGACATCGCATGAAGCTGAGCTATACCCGTCAGATGTTGAGTGAAGCTCTTGAAGGAAATCTTGATGATGCCACCTTTGAAATTGATCCTGTATTTGAACTGGCTATTCCTAAAGAAGTAGATGGGGTTCCCAGTGATATACTCGTCCCGAGAAATACCTGGAAAAACAAAGATGCCTACGATCAAAAGGCGGAGCGTCTGGCAGGAATGTTTGCCAGCAACTTCGAACAGTTCAAAGAAGCAGCAAGCAGGGAATTGATTAAAGCGGGTCCGAAAGTTTAGAGTGCTGGATGCTGGATGCTGGATGCTGGATGCTGGATGCTGGATGCTGGATGCTGGATGCTGGATGCTGGAAAAGGCTGATCAAATTTAGATTAGAATAGCAAATTGAGTACTCCTCGACACAGCAGCTTTAATAAACTCAAAAATTCTGGATACTGAATTCTGAGTTCTGAATTCTCATTCCATCACTGCATTCAGTTTTTCCAGGTTATCCTGCACGCGGAGCGCCTTGATGACTTCACCGATCTCTCCTTTCATGATGTCATCGAGGTTATACAGGGTAAGATTGATGCGATGGTCGGTTAATCGACTTTGAGGAAAATTGTAGGTGCGAATTTTTGCGCTGCGATCTCCGGTAGATACCTGACTTTTACGCTCCTCTGCCCTCTCCTTGCGCAGTTTCTCTTCTTCCATTTCATAAAGCTTTGACCGCAGCATGGTCATCGCCTTCTCCTTGTTCTGATGCTGAGAGCGCTCCTGCTGGCATTCCACCACAACCCCGCTGGGTTCGTGAGTCAGTCGGATAGCTGAATCAGTCTTATTCACATGCTGCCCTCCGGCACCGCTGGCACGGAAGGTATCAACCCGGATATCCGACATATTCACGTCGATATCTACCTCTTCGGCTTCGGGGAGTACGGCAACCGTCGCCGCTGAGGTATGAACCCTGCCCTGCGTCTCGGTATCCGGAACACGCTGCACTCGGTGAACCCCACTCTCGTACTTCATTTTTCCGTACACCTCATCGCCCTCAAGGCCAAAAACGATCTCTTTGTATCCGCCCTTTTCTGATTCGGAAACACTCATAATATTTTGCTTCCACCCCATCTTCTCGGCATAACGGCGGTACATATCAAATAAATCACCGGCAAAGATCGCGGCTTCATCGCCGCCCGTTCCGGCACGGATTTCAACGATAACGTTTTTGGAATCGTCCGGATCCTTGGGAATCAGCTTGAACTTGATTTCTTCTTCCAGCTCCTCCAGCCTGGGTTTCAGTTCTTTATTCTCTTCCTCTGCCATCTCGGTGATCTCCGGATCATCCCCATCCTCAATCAGCTCTTTATTACCTTTCAGCTGGTTCTTGATGCCTTTCCACTCTTCATAGAGCTCAACAAGCTCTTTAAGTTCACTATGTTCCTTGCTGAGTTCGGTATAGTGATCAGGATCATCAAATACGGAAGGATCGCTCATTGCAGAGGTTACCTCTTCGTATCGCTCTTTTACCTGCTGTAGTTTTGCTTCAATATCCATGTATGCAGTTTGGTACGTTTACAAATGAGATGGCTTTTAAAATTCGCACTTAAAATACGATTCTTTCTCCAAAATTAAGAATAGGTATTAGATAACAGGTTATCGGAATTATTCCTGCAGTTGTTTTCTTAATTCCCACTCAGATAATTCTTATAATTGCATACCTTTTTAACCACATTATTTTCAACAGTCTGTGAAAGAATTACAAAATCCACTTTCAGCAACATTTAGAATCGGTTTTTTAGGAGCGGGACAGCTGGCCAGGATGTCAGGTCTGCAAGCCTTCCGTTATGGAATTCAAATCGGGGTTTTTTCTGACCGCACCGAAAATGAGCCCGTTCAGTTTATGACCCCGCACTCTCAAAGCGGTTCATTCGATTCCGTATTTGATCTTGTGGAATTTGCCGGGACTTGTGATGTGCTTACCCTCGAAAACGAATTTATTAACTCCGATATTCTAAAAGAGGTACAGTCAGAAAGCGGGACGCCGATTTATCCTTCCCCCGAAAGTTTTGCCCTGATCGAAAACAAGCTGATTGAGAAACAGACTTTTGAAAAAGCAGGCATTCCTGTAACTCCCTATTCCCTAGTGGAAAGTGAAATGGATCTGGCTGATTTCGGTGAAGAATACGGCTGGCCTTACCTGCTTAAATCATCCAAAGGCGGTTATGACGGCTATGGTAACAAAACTGTTGCCAGTATTGAAGAAGCCAAAACGGCCTTTGATAAGCTGGGAGGAAATAAGGGCCACGACATCATCGCGGAATCTTTTGTGGATTTTACTCATGAACTTGCCGTACAAGTGGCAAGAAATGAAACCGGTCACATGGTCTACCCATGTTGCGAAACCGTTCAGGAGAATCATATTTGCGTTGCCGTCAAATCGCCGGCCCCGGTTGAGGAATACATCCGGAAAAAAGCAAGAGAATTGGCCCTGAAAGCCACTGAAGCCATAAACGGAAAGGGTATTTTCGCTTTTGAATTTTTTCTTAAAAGGGACGGGAGTCTGTTACTCAATGAATCTGCTCCACGCCCGCACAACTCCGGACATTATACAATTGAAGGCTGCGTGACTTCTCAGTTTGAAAACCATGTACGTGCCGTGATGGGACTGCCACTCGGTTCTTCTGAATTGCGTGCACCGGCAGTGGCCATGATCAATCTGCTTGGAACGGATCGCCGTGATGCCCAGGTGGATATTTCTGATGAAGCCCTGGGGGAGTCCGACGGACACTTGCATGTATATGGCAAGCTGGACAGCAAGCCGGGCAGAAAGATGGCACATTACACGCTTTTGGGTGAGAATATGGAAGAGACTTACAAAAAAGCACAGCGATTGACAGAGTGCATCAGGATTTAAAGTGATGCGATATTCTCGCTTTTGAATGTTGAATGATTGGCATTTAACATTCACTTAAATGTTTGTCACCGGCAAAAATTTAAAATTCCAAGTGTTTACTTTTTGACATAAGTAGATAACAAAAAAATCAACCAGCAATTATTATTTACTATGAGCAAACAAAACCCTTTAGTAGGCGTCATCATGGGCAGCGACAGTGACTGGCCTACCATGAAAGAAGCATGTGACATTCTGGATGACTTAAATATTTCGTATGAAAAGAAAGTGGTATCCGCCCACCGCACACCCGATGTAATGGCTCAATACGGTAAAACAGCCCGCGAGCGGGGACTGAAGGTGATCATAGCCGGTGCCGGAGGAGCGGCCCATCTACCGGGAATGACGGCGGCTTACACTACCCTTCCGGTCATCGGTGTACCGGTAAAGACAAGTACCCTAAGCGGGCTTGACAGTCTTTACTCTATCGTTCAGATGCCAAATGGTGTACCTGTCGCCACAGTTGCTATAGGGAAAGCTAAGAATGCAGGACTACTCGCGGCCCGGATACTAAGTACTGCTGATGATAAGCTTGTGAGCAAACTGGATGATTATCATACTTCGATGGCGGAAGCTTCAAAAGCAAAAACCAAGAATTTAACTTGAGACTTAAAGTCAGCGACTATCATGCAAAAACGGAATTGGGAATGTCCGAAATGCAAAAACAGGGAATTTGAAACAGACCAGATTTCAGCTACCGGTGGTGCCATTTCCAAGTTTTTTAATGTCCAAAATAAAAAATTCACCACAGTAACCTGTACCCGCTGTACCTATACAGAGCTCTATCGCGGCGACACAAGTACCGTTGGCAACATTTTGGATTTCTTGGGGAACTAGACTCAGTTTTAAATGGAGGTCAGTATACTCTCAATCCACCCTACCTTGTAATTCATGTTCTATCTCTCTCCACTCGGGAAAATAGCTATCCATCAGTCTGTAAAACCGTTTATTATGTAGCCTCTCGTGCAGGTGCACCATTTCATGAACAACTACTGATTCCAAACAGTCTGGCGATTTCTTAGCCAGTTCAAGGTTCAACCAGATACGCCGGGCTTTAATATTACAACTCCCCCACCGGGTTTTCATCTGCTTTACCCCAAATTCCTTGACGCTGACGCCCATCGGAGATTCCCACTTTTCAATGAGCTTTGCTATATCTTCCTTTAGTCTTGCCCTATACCACTCTTTAAGTACGCCGGCCCGCTTCTCGATCTTAGCGCCCGGTCTGACCTGTAGCTTGATTATGCCCTTCTCAATAGAATGCGATACTGTAGGCTTGATGTTCTTCTTGATAACCTGCAATTCATAGGGCTTGCCTTGATAGTAATGCACTTCACCGCTTTCATACCGTGGTTCGATTTTCCCCGGTATTTTCTGATATTTTGCAAGGTGTCTATTAATCCATGGCAACTTAGATTCGGCAAAGTCTTTTATCACCTTCATCTTTAAGTACCATGGAGCAGAAATGCGAACTTCACGCCGTGACGGATAGACCCTAAGATTGATGTTCTTGACTTTTTTCCGGGTGACTTCAATTGTGATACCGGATAGTTGCATCTCAGTTTTTTTCGGCGGCTTCCTTTTAAACATGAGGTTAGAATAGCACTTCCTGTGCAGTTTATAAAGCAGTGATTACTGATACCTTCCCTTAATTTTCATATCTTACTGTGCTTTTAAAATTACGGTCTTCGCCTTAGATCCTGACCCAAAAATTCTTACTTAAGCTACTAACAGACGCACCCACATCGCATGACCTACCTATCCGTAGAGAATCTTTCCAAGAATTATGGGCATAAAGTACTCTTTGAGGGTCTGACATTCGGCATCTCGAAAGGAGATAAAACCGCTCTTATCGCTCAAAATGGAACAGGCAAATCGACCTTGTTACAGATACTGGCCGGTAAGGAGGTCCCCGATGAAGGTAAGGTAATGACTGCAAGAGGTCTGGAAATCGATTTTCTGGAACAGGAACCCCAATTGGACGACCGCATGACCATCACTGAATTTATTTCACAGGGTGAATCGGAGATGGTAAAACTAGTGCGGAATTATGAAGAAGCTGCTCAAAATCAGGCTCAGGATTTTAATGCTGAGACGCAGGAAGCGTTTCAAAAAGCAACAGCGGCCATGGATGCCGCCAATGCCTGGGATTTCGAACACCGGCTGGAACAGATACTCGGGAAGCTCAATATCCACGACCTTGACCAATCTATTGCCTCTTTATCGGGTGGTGAACGTAAAAGAGTTGCCCTTGCCTTTGTTTTGCTGGACAATCCAGATCTGCTGATTCTGGATGAGCCCACCAACCACCTGGACGTGGAAATGATTGAGTGGCTGGAAGAGTATTTGCAGCAGAGCAATGTCACCTTGCTGATGGTTACCCACGACCGGTATTTTCTGGATCGGGTATGCAACCATATCCTGGAACTGGATAATGGCGACCTATATCACCACAAGGGCAATTACCAGTATTTTCTGACAAAACGGGCCGAGAGACAGGAAATAGAACGTCGCGAAGCTCATAAGGCGAAGCAATTGTACAAGAATGAGCTTGAGTGGATGCGCCGATCACCAAAAGCCCGTACCAGCAAATCAAAGGCGCGTATTGACGATTTTTATGAAACCAAGGAGAAAGCAGATACCGGACGTGATGATCCTGAGTTGAAGCTGGAAATGGACATGCAGCGCCTGGGCGGCAAGATCCTTGAGTTAATAAAAGTATCAAAAAGTTTTGATGATCAGGTTATCCTGGATGACTTCACCTATACCTTCAAAAAAGGCGAACGCATCGGTATCATTGGGAAAAACGGATCCGGCAAAAGCACCTTCCTGAATATCATCACAGGGAAAGAGCCATATGATTCAGGAAAAATCCGAACAGGTGAAACAGTAGTATTCGGGCACTATCGTCAGCAACAGCTGGATTTTGATGAAGATCAGCGTGTAATTGATGTCATTGAAGAGGTCGCTAAAGTAATTGAACTGGCTAATGGCAACAAGATATCCGCCTCTCAATTTCTAGAACATTTTATGTTCACCCCGGAGATGCAGTATACTCCGGTGGAAAAACTGAGCGGCGGAGAGAAACGGCGGCTTGGTTTAATGATGGTACTGCTCAAAAATCCTAATTTCCTGATTTTGGATGAGCCTACCAACGACCTGGACCTCCTGACCTTGAATAAGCTGGAGGAATTCCTGTTAAATTTTGGCGGATGCCTGATACTTGTTTCCCACGACCGGTTTTTTATGGATAAACTGGTGGAACATTACTTCGTATTTGAAGGTGACGGCGAAATACGGAGCCATCACGGCACCTATGAAGAGTACCGCGAGCAGAAGCTGTCGGAGGAAAAGGAAAAAATCAATGAAGTAAAGAATACCGGAGAAAAGAAAAACGGAAGACAGGATGAGGATTCAGCTTCTTCTAAAACACTTAAAAGTAAAAAACTGAGCTATAACGAAAGGCGGGAGTACAAAAAGCTTGAAGATGAAATTGCCAACCTTGAAGAATCCAAAGAGAAGCTTGAAGCCGAACTCAGCAGTGGATCACTGGACCATGAAGAACTACAGGAAAAATCCGCTCTCTATGGTGAGCTGTCTGAAGAGCTGGATCGCAAAACTGAACGCTGGTTTGAACTTGCTGAAAGATCAGAAGATGAATAAAAGTTTTGTTTCCTCCCTCAGGTCACTTTTCCTTCTGCCAGGACCTTACTGCAAAAATAACCAGAGTTAGTACAGTAATTGGGGCAACAAATATCATCATGACCTCATTAAACAATTCCAGATATTGATGCTGGGTTGCATCCAGGAACAAGTATAGTAGATAAGCAGCGTAGTATCCCAGGAATACAAATCCTTCCCACCTTGCTATGATATGCCCGGTGAAAAAAATTGGCAAACATGCAATGCTCACGGCTACCATAAATGGCAGATCGAGCGACAGGGCCGCGCTAGATATCGGCAACCCATCGGATGAAAAAAATGCACTGATGCCCAAGACCAGCAGTATATTGAAAATATTGCTGCCGATAACATTTCCAACAGAAAGGTCAGATTCATTCTGCCCTGCCGCGAGTACTGATGTAGCCAGTTCCGGTAAGGACGTGCCTATGGCAACTATGGTGAGACCGATAATCAATTCGCTCAATCCCCAAATGCGAGCAATAGTAATGGCGCTTTCTACCAGCCAGTGAGCACCCAAGGCCAGAAGGGCAAGTCCCAGCAGTAACAACACTCCCTGTAAATAGGGATTAGCTTCCCCTTCTGCCTCCTGGTTCTCATCTCTAGCTTTGACATTGTTATTCTTGTCTTTTCTGGCCTGTTGAATTTGAAATACCATAAAGCCGGCGAAGAGAACGAGCATAATAACTCCATCCATCGGCTGAAGTTTCTGATCGAGCGCCAACACGTAGAGTGCCACAGAGGCTAATATCATGATAGGAATATCCAGCCAAACTACTCTTTTGGTAACTTTGATGGGAGCAATAACTGCACTGAGTCCCAAAATAAGCAGAATGTTTGCGATATTACTTCCCAGCACATTACCCAGTGCGAGGCCTGCTCGATCTTCGAGTACCGCATCTAGACTGACGGCAATTTCAGGTGCACTGGTGGCAAACGCTACGATGGTCACCCCAATAAAAATGGTCGGAATACCAAAGCGTACAGCCAGCGTTGAAGAAGAGCTAACCAAAAGATGGGCCCCACCCAGCAACAAAATAATACCCGCTACAAAAAAGAGTCCGGTGCTTAGCATCAATAAAAGTAGATCAAGAGTTGCAAATAGCGTATTTGGAAGATATTCCTAAATGGTTGACCAGAGTCAGCTGTTCTCTTTATTCCATTCAAGGAACTGCACAACTGCTTTCCAGACTGCTTCCATTTTGGTCTGTTCCTCCGATTCAAAGGCGGTATCCTCATCCACAGTGACCCTACAGGTTTTATTCTTGATGGTGATACTATATCCCAGATCATCCTCGATTTTGATTACAACCGGCATCAGCCATTTCCAGGCGACATGAAATTTCATGTCTTCCAGTTTCAAGAATGCCAATGGGATATCCTTTACATCATCCTGATTTATCTTAATAGTGCTTCCCATAAACTGTGAAATCAATCGGTTGCCGTCAGTAATTTCCTGGTGTTCCAGTGCCATAGTATTGCGTCATTTGGTTAATTGACTGATTATTTGAGGCATAAAATGATAAAAAAAAATGAATTTTGAGAATCTGATATCGGTCATCTTTTAACCTGTATCATATAATCAATATAATGGGCCAATGATTTCCTGAATTATGTTAATTCCAACTGCTAAATCGACATAAAGAGTTCATTATGGGTGACCAAAATAATATCCAAACTGTAATAGAACAGTTTTTCCACGCTATGGATACCCAGGATTATGAACTAATGGATAATCTCATCCCAAATGAGTCAAACATGGTTCATATCGGTACAGGTGTCGGCGAGATTTGGAAAGGAAAGAATGAACTTTTGCAAGCGACCCGCGAGCAATTTGAAAATCTACAATATTACCGAGCCAAAATTCACAATCTGACAGTTAATTTCTCAGATTCAGGAAATACAGCCTGGTACTTTCATCTGCTGGATGCTGAGATTAAGTCAAACGATGTGATTACCCGCTGGGAAAATGCTCGTTTTACCGGTGTGCTTGAAAAGCAAGATGAACAATGGAAAATGATGCAAACCCATGTGTCCATTCCTGAATAATCTTAGGCTTAATTGCTACCTAAAAGGCTGTTACACGGAGTTACCCGGAGGAGCATAGAGTTTCACGGAGAATATTAGCCCGCAATAAATATCTACACATTATTATTGGCGATATTTTTGGAACCAGGCCAGTATGTGATCAATTTTTGTAATCAGCTGGCTCGGGCGGTTGGAGATAAAGTGGTATGATCCCGGAATCTCAACCAGCGCCGTCTCAATTTTACGCAATTTGAGTGCATGATAGAGTTGTTTCGCCTCAAAGAGCGGCGTCCTTAGATCTGCTGTTCCGACCATCACAAGCGTCGGTGTCTCTACGTTGCCTACCAGTGAAATGGGCGAATACTTCCAATACTCTTCAAAATTCTCCCATGGTTGCCCCGGATACCGGTAATAGGCGTAGCCGTAATAGTTATCTGCCGTAAGTGTTTTACTGATCCAGTTCATCACCGGCTTTACAACCGCTGATGCACGGAATCGATTGGTTTTTCCAATAATCCATGCCGTCATGATTCCACCTGCGCTTCCACCGGTCACAAACAAGCTGTCTTCAGAAACATACCCCCGGTCAATAACAGCATCGACACCATCCATCACATCATGGTAATCATTCCCGGGATAGTTATGGTACAGCAGGTTTCCAAATTCCTCCCCATAACTTGTACTTCCTCTTGGGTTGGGATAGAAAACTACATATCCGTCTGCTGCCAATAGCTGTATTTCCGGTGAAAAACGGTCTCCATAATTTGATATGGGTCCACCGTGGTTCTCTACAATTAACGGATAACTCTTTTGAGGATCGAAAAAAGGTGGTTTCACTATCCAGCCCTGAATATCGCGACCGTCAACTGAGGATGTATACCAAATCTCTTCCGTCTCTCCCAGCTTTCGATAGTCAAGCAGATCTCCATTGAGATCAGTGATGCGATCGGTTTGCTGCCCTCTCTTCACCACCGCAAGTTCGGCCGGGTAATAAGGCGTTGTAACATTCAAGGCAATGATGTCATTATCGGAGATAGAAAAAGAACCACCGCCATAAGGTCGGCCGATGGAGGTCCCTCCCACATCACCCGTAACCAGCTCGGTATTGCCATTCAAATCCGTGTAGCCGATTTTTGTATTCCCCTTGTCATCATACATGAAATATAAGCCCCCGCCTTCTGCATCCCATACAATATCAGATATACTGCGATCGAGACCGGTGGTAAGTTCTCTCTTGCCGGACCCGTCACTGTTCATCAGATAGAGTTTGTTCACCTGATAGGTCTGCACTTTATCATCATAGCCGACATAAGCTATTGTTTCGCCATCCGGGGAGACAGCCGGACTGTAGTCGGGACCGTCACGGTCGGTCAGTGCTTCTATATTTCCGTCTTCTACCGATACGGTATAGACCTCAGAATTACGCCTGTTGTATTCCCAATCTTCATTCCTGTTTGCTGAAAAAACGAGAGATTTACCGTCGGGAGTCCAGTGCGGTTTGCTATCGTGATGATAGTTGCCGGAGGTAATTTGACGCGCCGTTCCTCCTTCTGCAGGAACCACGAACAAATGGGAATAGCCAGGCTCGAGGTAACCTACGCCATCAGCTTCATGCTTAAGTCTTTTGGTAACACGTGGATGTTCTGCCCACTCGGCTCCATCCGGCTTTTTCGGCGGTTTGACCAACACGGGATTGGGTTCAGGTACATGCATGTTAAATGCGAGATACTTTCCGTCAGGCGACCAGCTAATATCACCCGGAGAGCGCTCAAGCTGAGTAATTCGGGCCATCTTATCGGAATCCACCCAATAAACAAAGATTTCACTGCCATTTCCCTCAGCCGAGCTTGCAAAGGCTATGCGCTTCCCATCGGGCGACCACCGGGCACTCGACTCATTTTCGTCCCGCTGAGTCAGCTTCATATGTCCTGTACCGTCTGCGTTAATAATCCAAAGAGTAGAAGTCCTTCGATCGGTCATTTTATCCATGCCTCGCCTTCGATAGACAATCGTATTACCGTCCGGAGAAATCTGCGGATCGGCAGCCCATTCCAGCTCAAAAACATCCATATCTTGAAACGGTGTGTCCTGAGCTTGGGTAGGGAAAATTAATATTACTAATAAAAGAGACGTAAGAATTGTTTTTCGTGGCATAAATGGTAGACAAAGTTAAGCGTTAAAATCCTGTTTTAAGTAACTTACTTGCTTCATCATTATCCAATAAAAAATTGAAAAGTGAAAAGGTCTCTTTCAGTAGGGACATCAATCATAGAAAACATAGCCTGAACCGCCTTACGGTTCTAATAAATGCTGATTCGTAACTTTAAGCGATCCGATACTGAGCAAATCGCCACGCTATTTCATGAAACCATCCGCGAAATAAATCGGGATCAGTACAGCTTGGAACAGGTTAAAGCCTGGGCGCCTGATGACATCCATTTCAAAGACTGGGAATCATTTTGCCTATCCAAGCATACCCTGGTTGCCGATGATGAAGGAGTCATCGCCGGATTCGCTCAAATCGAGGATAACGGATACATTGACTGCTTTTACTGTCACAAAAATTATCAGCAAATGGGTGTTGGTAGCCGGCTGTTTGAAGCCTTGGTAAAAATAGCGAAAGAGTTGAAGCTGGAAGAACTCATGGTGGAATCAAGCATCAGCGCGAGACCATTTTTTGAACATAATGGCTTCTCCGTGGTTACTCCCCAGAAAGTATATAGAAGAGGTCAAGTACTGGAGAACTTTCTGATGAAAAAATCTATCTGAATAATTTTTTCGAGATAGTAGGCATTACACATATAAACGTGTATATTTTTATTTCAATCACAATACACCTATTGCTTAATCGTCCATTTGAGAAGAGTCAGTACTCCATTCTTTTTATAAAGGTCCTTTTCGCATTGGTGACAATAAAACAATACTCGATATGCAATACGGTAAAGTAAAATGGTTTGATGCAGAAAAGGGATTTGGCTTCATTGAACCGGAAGATGGTGGCAAAGATGTATTTGTTCACCGTAATAACATAGAGAACCTTGGTTACGAAGAAGGGCTGCGTGACGGTGAAGAGGTAGAATTTGACATCGAAGAGACTCCAAAAGGCCTGAGTGCCGTGGATGTGCACCGTCTGGACTGATTCTCCTCATTCTATTCACAACGAAAGCCCTGTCATTTGACCGGGCTTTTTTTATTTCCGTAATTTCTTGCTTAACAGCTTCCATTTCAATCCAAACAACTCGATTTTGATTACAAGGGCACAAAAAGAACATCTGCCGGAAATCAATGATATCTATAACCAGGCCATAAATGACGGATTGCGTACCGCCCATCTAAGTCCGATTTCTGAGCAAGAGCGTCTGGAATGGTTTGAGCATCATGATAATGAGCAGTTTCCGATTTTTGTCTGGCTGGATAACGATACAGTTCTTGGATGGTTATCCGTATCGCCCTATCGCTCAGGAAGAGATGCCCTCAGCGAAGTGGCTGAAATTAGTTACTATGTCGATTACAATAGGCATGGCGAGGGAATTGCTTCTGAGCTGATGAAGCATGCCATAGCCTTCTGCAGTAGGGCTTCATACAGAATTCTGGTTGCCATTCTTATTTCAGGTAATGAAGAGAGTATCGGATTGTTGCATAAATTCGGTTTTGAAGAGTCGGGACGAATTAAGCGCGCTATTCACTATAAAGATATCTACCGGGATCATTTGTATATGAGTCTTAATGTTGAAAAGTGAAAAGTAAGAAGGGAGAAGGGAAACCGGAGAGTGGAGATTATAGTCTAGGGATTGAAATCAAACCTAGTAAATGGTTGACTAATATTTGGAGCCCGCCAACATTTTATAAAATGTAGATACTTTAACGACTTTAAAATCAACATGAGAGTGAATAATTAATTTCTTTTTGGTGAGTTTTAGATTTACTTTTGAAAAATAACGATGCAGGTTTTGTGGAAACAATACAAATTAGTTAGATAACTGTTTCTATTACTCTTGCACTCCATTCCTTTAAACCATAATTATCGGACAAAATTAGATGAATATTTACGTGGGAAACCTTGCCTACAAGGTTTCAGATCAGGAACTGAAAAAAGCCTTTGAAGAGTACGGTGACGTCCTTTCTGCCAAGGTTATCACCGATCGGGAAACCGGACGAAGCAAAGGTTTCGGTTTTGTTGAAATGAATAACGACAACGAAGCCCAAAATGCCATTGATGAATTGGACGGCCTAGAGATGCATGGACGCGCCCTGAGGGTTAACAAGGCCAAACCGAAACCAGCAGGAAAAAGCAGCGGTGGACGCCGAAACTATTAGTTTATCAAACAACTATATTCAAATCATTAAAAGCTTCGGATTTTGGTTCGAAGCTTTTTTTAATCCAACCCGGTGCTAAACTGCTATTTTTGAAATGACCCGATGATTGGCGTATTTACGTGTACATAAACGCATATACCAAGCGGAGAATTATTCATGCATGAACATCCGGATGTTGTCAATTTGATGCCACCGGGAACGTACCTGGAAACACTTGATCATCCTTCCGGTGAGTCCCGCAAAATTGAACTGGCGGTTTTTAAGGAACACCGTTTCGCTTTCTATTTCTGGAATCGCTGGAATAACACGGAATCGAATCTGCCTCCCCCCACCCTTGTAACGATAGATTGGCACCGGGATCTTGCTCCTCCCTCTGATGAAGAAAAGAAAGGACTTGATCACCTCGACCTGAAAGAAGAAGACAAGGTATCTACCTTTATCTGGTCGAATCTGAATACTCATAATGACAGTCACCTCTTGTCTGCCGCCTATAGAAATATTGTTGGCGACATACTATTGCTGAAAAACTATGGAAACGAATCACAATCGGTTTATAAGGATTGCCAGGAAAACAATCACCGAATCCTGGAATTTAAAACCACCGAGAATCTGGAAAATAACCTGTCGGAAAGACTAGACAGGCGTTTTATTCTGGATTTGGACCTGGATTTTTTTATAAAAGGAAAAGTGTATTCCCACCAGTTGAATGAGGTCGAACCCTATTCAGAAAGTGAAATTGCAGAAATTATAGATCCTTATTCTGCTCTGTTCCAACAACTTTTCCGGAGGCTGGAGGGTATTACTATTGCCACCGAACCCAGATACTGCGGCGGTATCTTGAAAAGCAATAAGATACTCAGGCAGGTAATGGGACAACTTTTTACGGACGAACTGGAATGGAAACACCTCATGCAGTAATAGCACCGCCCAAAGTGTAGATTATCAGGTAGTTACCGGAGCTCCTGATCCCACAACTCCGGTTCTCTATCCAAAAACGTCTTTTATTTTAGAAAAGAATCCTTTACCGGAGTCGTCTTTGTTCGTAGCAGCAAAGTTTTCATTGCCGCGCAATGCCTCAATATGTTTGCGCTCTTCACCGGATAGGTCTTTCGGCATATACACATTTACGCGAATGAATTGATCGCCGGTACCTGAGTTGTTAAGTCCGTTAATGCCTTTCCCCTTCATCCGAAGCAGTTTGCCGGGTTGGGTTCCCTCTTCAATTTTAACCTTGGCTTTACCTTTCAGGGTAGGAACTTCTACTTCGGTTCCAAGGATGGCGTCAGGTACACTGAGTACGAGATCATAAAAAATATCATTGCCTTCCCTCTCAAACTCCTCGTGTTCTTTTTCTTCAATTAGGACGATAAGCGATCCTGCTTCTCCTCCTCTTCTGCCTGCATTACCCTTTCCTCTCAGGGTTATATAATTTCCTTTGGAAACACCCGAGGGTACGCGAACCTTGACTGTCTCTTCGTCTTTGTAGCGGCCTTCTCCGTTACACTTACTGCATTTTTTGGTAATAATGCGTCCGTCACCCTGGCACTCAGGACAAGGTTGAACATTCACCATCTGACCCAGCATGGTTTTATGTACCTGGCGAACTTCACCCATGCCATTACAAGTTCCGCAGGTCTGGAAATCATCTTCCGTTTCAGCACCTGTGCCGTTACACTGGTCACAGGTCACCTGCTTTTTCACTTTCAGTTTCTTCTCAACGCCTTCGGCAATCTCTTCCAAACTGAGCTCCATGCGCAGTTTCATGTCCGATCCCGGCTGGCCGGGTGAGCGCCGTCCTCTGGAACGACCGCCGCCTCCGAACATTTCTCCAAAGTCGGAACCAAAAATTTCACCGAAACGGCTGAAAATGTCTTCAAAACCTACATTTTCAAATCCTCCGCCACCGAAACCACCGTTCATGCCCTGATGGCCAAATTGGTCGTAACGACGCCGTTTCTCTTCATCCCGCAATACCTCATAAGCTTCCGAAGCTTCTTTGAACTTCTCTTCAGCTTTAGGGTCATCCGAATTGCGATCGGGATGAAATTTCATGGCCCTCTTACGGTAAGCCTTCTTTATTTCATCCTGACTGGCATCTTTACTGATTCCGAGTACGTCGTAGTAGTCGCGTTTTGACATGTATTAAAAGTAGAGTTTATTCGCTTACAATTACTTTTGCGTGGCGTATGGTACGGTCGCCCATTCTGTAACCGTTCTCAATAACATCGAGAACGATGTCACTGTCGATGTTATCCTCTTCAGGTTTTCGACGCATCATGGCGTCATGCAAATCAACATCGAAAGGCACCATCTTTTCGTCAATTCGCTCAACACCATGATTTTTCAGTACATCTTCAAATTTTGAGGCGACCAGATTAACACCGTCAAGGAATGTGGGATTCACATCCAGATCTTCAGAAGCTTTCAATGTGCGTTGCAGGTCATCATTGATGGAAAGAAAATCGCGCAGTGCATTCGCCTTGGCTGTTTCATAAACTTGAGTACGTTCCTTTTGAACTCTTTTCTTGTAGTTCTCAAGCTCAGCAGCCTTACGAAGGTGTGCATCTTTGGCCTCTGAAAGTTCTTTTTCCAATTCTTCAACCTGTTGCTGCCGCGCATGGAGCATCTCTATCAGCTCATCTCTGCTATAATCCTCGTAAATCGAATAAATGTCTTCATCACGTTCTTCAACGACATTCTTTTCCTGATCCTGCTCGGCAGTATCCTGTTGTTTTTCAGTATTACCGTTGGTTTCGCTCATATATGTTGGTAACTGTTAATAAGTTTGTATAAATAATTTCTGATTCTGTTACTTGATTATGCAAATAACATGCCATTACCTGTAAGTATTATACGGAGTGTCAAAGTTGCGGAATTTAGAGAATCCGCAACTTTTAGTAACCTGTTCTGATCGTGCTATACATGTTTCTGACATGCTTTAGTTATCCCCTTCATCGTAGAAAAACTCAATCATATTGCCATCCGGATCAGAGATGAATACAAATCGTCCACGTTTACGGTTAGCCGGACCGCTTAGAATGGTCACTTCCTGCTCGCGGAAATAGTCTGCCAATTCATCTACCTTTTCCGCTGATTCCAGGTAAAAACCGAAGTGATCGACACGGTAATCCCGAGAAGAAGGATCGTAACTAGTCTCTGCTTCAACCAGTACAAGGGTGT
Source organism: Halalkalibaculum roseum (assembly GCF_011059145.1). Classification (NCBI taxonomy): domain Bacteria; kingdom Pseudomonadati; phylum Balneolota; class Balneolia; order Balneolales; family Balneolaceae; genus Halalkalibaculum; species Halalkalibaculum roseum. The sequence goes on from NZ_JAALLT010000003.1 coordinate 192,147, forward strand.
CTTCCTCTCCTACCTGGTAAACAGCCATACTTTGGCCCATTTTTCGCAAAAGCTCAAAACCCAGCATATCGCCATAAAACTCTTCTGCTCTTTTGATGTCATTGACACGTATTGTGATATGATTTATTCCGGATGGATTAAATTTTGCCATATTTTTTAGTACAAATTTGATATTAAATAATTGACACTGATAATAACCTTTTTATCGTATTAGTTCATCCTGTATCGGGGATTAATGATTTGAAGGACTTAAATAATAATCCTATGCAAGCATTTGAATCTTCTAGCACAGATTTTTATCGCAGTGTTTACAAGAGTACTACACAGATATCGAACAATTTAAAGTTACGGGATTACTTGGCGTCACTATCATCAAGGCTTGGAGAGGAGTCAGTAATTATATCAACGAATTTATTCGCAGTGTCTGCCGAATATGAAAAATGATCTGCCTTTCTATGCTACAGCTATTATCTTCATACAAATTTAATTAAACTGATTACGTGAGCACCCTTTATCTGGTAGCAACCCCCATTGGCAATTTGAGTGACTTTACGATACGCGCGGTCGAGATCCTTAAAGAGGTTTCCTATATAGCTTGCGAAGACACTAGGACTTCGGGGAAGCTGCTCAGCCATTACGGTATTGACAAGCCCACATTTGCATTTCACCAGCATAACGAACACAAAAAAGTGGAGCACTTAATTAACCTTCTGGATGCCCACCATGACGTCGCACTGATATCCGATGCTGGAATGCCGGGAATATCAGATCCCGGTTTTTTGGCCGTTCGTGCAACCCATAAAGCGGGTCACAGTGTCAGTGTAATACCCGGTCCGGATGCCGCAACAACAGCCCTTGTGGCAAGCGGTCTACCCTGCGATAAATATGCTTATGAGGGTTTTTTACCTCAAAAAAAGGGGCGCCAAAAAAGACTTAAACAGCTTGCTGAAGAGGAGCGTACGTTGGTTCTTTATGAGAGTCCGCACCGGCTGATGAAATTATTGGATGAACTTGAAAAATATATGGGCAGCCGGCGGTATATAGCCATTGCAAGGGAACTGACCAAAAAATTTGAAGAGGTCGTCAGAGGTCCGCTAGACGAAGTAATGCTTAAATTCGAGACCCGTGATGAAATCAAAGGTGAAATCGTAGTCGTTATCGCACCCGAAGGGTATCAGGATTAGTTGTTCAGGAATAAGGAATAAGGAATAAGGTGAACACAATTGAATTCTAGCTTCTAGCTTCTAGCTTCTAAAAATGAATTTTTGTTTAATTGATCATCAATGAAAAGATTTGTCGAATTTGTTTGGAATACCAAGTGGGCGTTAAGCCTTTCCGCCGGTATATTGCTCGGCCTCAGCTGGCCTCCTTTTCCCTTTCCTTTCCTGGTTTTTCCGGCCTTCTTTTTGCTTTTTCGTTTGATCGACATCTGTGATACAGCTCGTGAAGCAGCCTATTGGGCCTATCCCGGACTTATAGTCTGGAATATCATTACTACCTACTGGATGGTTATGGCTACCGTAGCAGGCGGTATAGCCGCAATTTTAGCCAACTCCGCCGTTATGACCGTCCCTATCATGCTTATGTATCTATTTCAGAAAAAACTGCATAGTCACTGGCTGATAGCAATTACCCAGACAGCCACCTGGATCAATTATGAATACCTGCATCACTTATGGGACCTCGCCTGGCCGTGGCTCGCTCTTGGCAATGCATGGGCCAACGTACCTTCCCTGGTACAGTATATATCCGCTACCGGATACCTTGGCATTTCACTCTGGATTGTACTCGTAACTGCTTTAGCTTACCAGGCTACAAAAACTCAAAGCAGAAAACCGGTTTATGCCTCCGTTGTCGTTCTCCTCATATTTCCGCTTATATCGCTAGTACAGTTCAGTTCCCTCAACGTTGAAACGGACGGGTCACTGGAAACGGTAGTTGCACAACCTAATTATGATACCGCAACCTATCCCGATTTCGGGGGATATAGCGATGCCTATGAAGCATTGGATGTAGTTCTTGAAATTTCCGATTCCGTTCGCACCGACTCCACCGAACTGGTCGTCTGGCCGGAAAGCGGCATACGTACCCAAATTTATTCAGCTAGAGTTAACGACCGGGCAGCCAATGAGATCAAGCAACTCCTAAAAGAGAAGGCTGCTGAATGGGATCTGACGCTCCTTAGCGGAGTGGTTTACTATGAATTTTTCGATTTGGATAATGCACCATCACTCTCTCGTGGCACCGGCAGCAATCCCTATCTCTATTACAACGCAGCTTTAGGTTTTTACCCGGACAGCACCATAGAGGTTTATCGAAAACACAACCTGGTGCCTGTGGTTGAGCGTATTCCTTTCATCCATTTTCTGGATGCTATCGATGTATTCGACTGGGTTTCATTTGCAGATATTCAGGCTTTCGGTAAAGGCTACGAACCCACATCATTCAAAGCTGATGGAGTAAAGACTCAGGCACTGATCTGCTACGACTCCGTATTTCCAAGCTGGGTTCGCCGCTTTGTTCAGGATGGTGCCGGATTCATTACGATCATAACCAATGACGGATGGTGGGGTAATACCAGCGGACACGAGCAACATTTCTCTTATGCCCGGCTCCGGGCAATAGAATTTCGTAGATGGGTAGTTCGCAGCGCCAATAATGGTATTTCTGGAATCATTGATCCTTCAGGTTCCATCAAGGTAGAAACCAAGTACTGGACCAAAACCGCCTTTCGATATGATGTCCCGATTATCTATGAACAAACCCTCTACTCACGGTTCGGGGATTGGCTCCCCTATTCCATGATAGTCATTACGGGCTGGGGTATTTTGCTTCTTCTTTTCCGGAAATTCAGACCTGAAAAGGCAATCAGTTCGACCTAATTGAGACGATAATATTGAATAATAGATCGTGATCTATCCTTGGGAATACCAAGGATGACTGCGGGATAATCTGGCGATAAGTGTATTCAAAATTCGCCTTGATGGTTTGTGAAAATTGATAACCGATAATAGCAGACCCGTTGATGCGTGACTGTCCCTCCGTAAAGCTCTCCGTAAAATCATAGGCATTTACGTCTCTATTAATATTCTGCGGACCCTCCTGCAGGGCATTGTCCAGATCGGAATCGAGAATGAATTTCTGTTCGGTATCTTCAATGTAGGAGGCATTAAGAGTGAAATCCACGGCATTATCAAGTCGCGGGAAAAAGGGTAGCTTGAAATTTCTGATGGTATAACTGAAGCTGAACTGCAGCCCACGTGACAAACGCTCAGTAATTGTGGAGTTAGAAAGCGCCAGACTGGTGACTTTGCTGACTTCATACTGAAGGTTAGTGCGCAGATTCGACTGCCATGTGATATTAAGACCAATCAGCGGCACAAAGCGCTTCTCAACATTGATGGCATTGGGTTCATAGGGAGAGCGGTTGTTGGCCACGGTATATACTCCCAGGTTGAAAGGCTGTAGCGGACTCGTATCCGCATTAAAGGTCCATCCCAGACGGTATCTCCCACTATAGGCATGGTTGATGGTAGCCCGGGCCATAAAATTGCCGAAATAGGGAATAAAACGCTCCAGACCGGTCCACGTCACTTTCCAGCCCGGCAACGGAAAAGGGGTGAAGTTTCTACTGCCTATACCGGTAGTTGAAACTCCCAGGTAAGCTTGCCTGAAATCTTCCTCCAGAGAACGCTTGCCGAGCACGGTCTCACCATCCCTATTACCCAAAGCATCCGTCAGGCTGTCGTTGGCTGTATTGATATCATCAAAAGCGGTTTGCAGCTGTTTTCTAAAAAGTTCTCCGTAGCCTTTACCAAATGCCCACACGCTGGAGCTAATATTTCCGCTCTGGGTGCGAACCGTTGAAACTGACTCTGAAGGATCAATGGTTATGGATCTGGTTTTGGTCACATCCCACTGGGTGTTGAAAGTAAGGTCTATGGTAAAATTCCGGAATGGCTGGAACCTGGAAGTGGCCGTTAGATCATCCGAGAAACGTTTATTGGAAGGCAGCTGAATATTTGAATTTAAATCCGGATTGTCAATCAGCTGGGTGAATCCGATTTCATCTGTAAAACCGGTCCTATACGAGAATGGTGGAGAGTAATCATTTTCGGAATCCCTGAACATATAGTAGAGCTGTGAACCGCCGGCATACCCGCTTTGAAGAGAATTTTTTGAAATATTAAATGAAAAATCCAGTGACTGTATACTCAACAGTGCCATCAGACCTTTTCGAAACAGCCGGCCTATACTTTGTCCGGAAGAGCCGTTCGCAGTGTCAGCAACTGACCCATTTCGACTCCGTCGGCGTTCATCTGTGAGCCTGCTATACCAGTCCATACGATTAAACAGGTCACTGAAGTCAAAATCCAGTGACTGATTTAAACTCAGATTATTTGATATTGTGGCCCCAAGATTGGAACCCGCAGGACTGTTTCGCCACTGGTAACCGCCCCCGTAATTGGCCGAATAGCTGATCCAGCTGATAGGATCAATAGTGTTGAGCCTGGGCTGCCAGCCGGCAGTATAGGCTTCTTCATAATTGCTTCTCCTCGATTTGAGCGTGTCTGTGATCAGTTTATCGAAAACCTCAAATGTGGGGATGACCCTGAATTGGGTGCTATCTATAGTTCCCGGTTGACCGATCTGTTCTATACCGGCGCGTGAGAGATCAAAAACAGTTCTTGTCTGAAATGTTGTTTTGATAGAAGGTGTCAGGTTATAGCCCAACCCAAAATTTGTGTTGTAGTTGAAGGTATGGGACTGTTGCAGGGAAGCCAGATTCTGTCCTTCCAGGGTTCTTCTACGTCTTTCGTCGTAATCCCTATTTACTCCAAACGAGGCATTAATGGAAGCCGGTGTGTAACCCAGTTTAAGTCCGGAAAGTATATCCAAGAGTGGCACTTCCCCAAGAAAGCCGAAAGGTCTAAACAGCAGGGTATTCTGAAAGTTTACGTTGTAGCGCAGCGACCCGCTGTAGTTCCAATTATCCTGGAACACGTACTCCGGACTGCGCCGATCGGTGGTGTTATAAACGAAATTCAGGGTGGTTTTGTCGAGGGTGTACTGCAGGAAATTGGACTCAGAAAGTCTTTTTGAAACATTGGAGACGTTGATGGAGTAACTCTCAAGGTAAGTTTGACTTTCCCTGATGCGCTGATCAATAATAGTCTGCTTCTGCTCATCATTGATATCATTTCGAGCCTGAACGGCATCCTCAAATTCAGTAAGTCTCACGTCACCCTGATTAGGAAGGTACCTCGGAGTGGAGGTGGAACTGCGGGTAGAGAGGGAAACCGGAAAATTCCATCCATAGCGATCGGGCAGAAATTTATGAAGGTTCACAGTAGTATTGATATCGTAGCCAAAAATATCGGAAACCCTGCGCTGCCCAAGCCTTGAATTCAACGCACCGAACCCGTCGGTCTCCTGGGTTACATTTGCATTGATGGAGGCAAAATCGGCAAGCTGCAATTCTGCCTTTGCATTGGCTGCCCAACCGTTCTTATTGTCAAATCCCGAAACACGCAATTCATTAAGCCAGAACTGTGCCTCAAGTGATTGTACGCCCTGTTGCGGATTTGCAGGATCATAGGGATTACGTATTCCCATACCAATCTCACCGATGCGATCCAGCGAAGGATTTCCCTTAATAGCAACCACTGCACCCGGTGGCGCTTCCCGGACGATGTCACTCCGTTCATAGACCGTGCTGGGATCATCCTGCTGCTGATCTCGGAGCTGTTTCAGCTGGTTGAAAATCCTTAGCAAAATATTGACACTGTTTTCATCATAAAGCCATACCTGTTCAGCTTCTTGCTGTCTTTCTGCTTCGGTAAGTTCATCGAGTGGCTGGTTGGAAAAGGGATAGTCCGGATCCGTAGGTGAAATCGGCTGGCGATACTCATAGTAGTTGTTGATAAGGTCGGTACCGAAACGCATAACAAGCTCGGCTTCTCCCCGGTTTTCAAAGCCTTCGCCATGCACAAACATCCGCACATTGGAGTAATTGATCATATTCAATCCGCCCGGATACACCCGTTTCACCATCTTGAGTTCCTGGGAGCCCAGATTCTCCACGTCCAGGATGAGGGACTGTTCGTTGGCAATAGTCTGTCGCTGGCGGCTCCGGTTAGTAGCCCGGATAGCTCCCTCCGGCTGACGGTAAGGGATTGGCTGCCGGCGGCTGTTCTCCTCGATATTGACCGATGAAATGCTGAAATCAGCCTGTGAGGTCTGTTGCTGATCAACGTCATCGGCGTTTCGCCATTGGCTTCCTACCAGTTCAAAGGTGGCAAAACGCATTGTAAAAGGCTTTTCATAACCCGAAAGCCAGACGCGTATATAAGAAATATTCTGAAAATTTTCGATACTTCCGACTCTGCGAATCCAGTCTTGTAGCGGAATACGTACCTGATACCAGCGATCCTGCTGACGACTACCGGGCACCTTGTCGACGATAAACGTTCCGGGCTGGCCGACATCCAGCTGATTAAAATCAGCGGGATTCCAGTCTATTTCGTATTGGAAATAAGAATTGTTTTGCTCGACAATAGAGGGTGTAATTAGACCTTCGGTATCCGGCTTATTGGTAACAGCCCGTTTGTCGCCGCTACTGTTTGGCGGGGTGTTCCCGTCATGATACCCGTAAAGGCGGTGGAAACGGTTTTGCAGCGTCAGCTCAGACACCTGTTCTTCCCCGTAATAAATGTAATCATCGTTTGAGGGGTCAGCCTGAATCTCTCGAAACGCCTCACTACCGGCCCCATAGGATGCCTGCATAGCATTGATAAAGCTGCTGAACAGGGCCTGCTCATTCCGGCCATCGATGCCATCTGTATTTGGAGCCCCGTCCAAGCCCACATCTTCCTGCTCCCTCCTGTCGTTGGCAAACTGACCTTCAGGCGGTGGCGGCGGTACAGCTATATAAGAACGACTATCGGTGCCAAGATTATCAACCTGAAGGTCTTCCGGACGTCGGGTCAAACCGTCTTCCGTGTTGGTCTTGAAATTGGGCACGATATCTTCCGATACGATACCGATATCAATATACATGGTGCCATCGTAATCGGCTAGGTCTTGGGCTGTGGGTTCACGGCCGTTCGGTAATATTGGCTGTACCCAGAATTCCAGAAATTCGATGTTATTTTGGGTAAGATCTTCCTGCCCGGAAGGTACGGTAGTGACCATACCTCCCCATGTTCTGTCCTGATCGTTCTCAAGCAGGTTGCGGAGGTCCAGGTTGTAATTGTAGGGCCCCCTGTTTTCCGGATTGTAGTAAACATCCAGGGTGGTAATGAAGTTTTCTTCACTAAGTACATCCCGGTTGGGGAAAACATCCGTAACTCTTACAGGTTGGGTCTCCGGGGTCAACTGAACCCCGCCAAGAATTTCGGTAATATTACGTGGAATAGAATACCACGAAAACTGGCTGCGGAGATCCGAACGTGCGATCTTGTCGCTTAGGGTTACCGAGGGGTTGACCTGGGGGTCGGTACCGAATAAGGTCTGATCAGGAGCGTAGCCCGGCACGGCAGCAGGGGCGGCAGCCAGATTCCAACGAGATGGATTGGTAAAATTCAGCGTGATATCCACTCCCTCAAAATCATCGATGAAAGATAGCCCGTTCTCTTCATCCTTAAATAATTCATTACGGTCGATGGCATCGCTAACGGCATTGGTCTGTGCCACTCCCGGACGAAGCTGTGCAAACTCCCCGCTCATCGAAAAACTGGAGGGTGCATTGGTTTGCAATAGTGGTACCTTGTCGATGGCCCTGGTAAGCCATGGCAAATCGAAACGGGCATTGGCATCCAGGCCTATTACGGTGTTGTTCACCGGTTCATCCCCAATGCGAATTTTGTCCTGCAGGGGTTTCTCTTTGAGCTTAAAAAAGGTGCTGCCGAGCCGTATGTTATCGGTAAATTCATACTCAGCCCGCAGGCCGGTAAAATTCTTTTGCTCTATTTGAGCAAACTGGTTTTTCTCGTACTCTATCTTGATCTCCTGACCTTTTTTAAGGTACTGTTCATCCAAAATAGTGATGCTGCCTATGGAATAGTCAACCACGTAATCAGTTCCTTCAGTCAGCTCCCGCCCGTTGGCAAAGACTTTTACGGAACCTTCAACCAGTCCGAAGTCCAATGAGTAGCTTCCTGATGTTGTTCCCTTTGAACTCCCTTCAATAAGGAAAAAGCTATTCTTAGAGAGTTGGTTTGCATTTACCTTCTTCTCGTTGTAGAGCTCATTGAATGCGATTGCATTGATCTCTGTTGCCGGCAGACCGGTATTCTGCAGTAAATTCTCAATTCTGGAACCAAAAGGCTGCAGGTATGGAAAGATGATCTTACCATTTGCAGGATCGAGGGTCCCGGTACTGAAGTCAATACGGTTATCCGGTGAGAGGGCTCCCTGGTTGTCTACGCGGTCTAGTCCTAGATCTTGCAACAAAATATTGGTACGCTGCGGCAGGGAGCTGCTGGGTACGTTCTCCTGGGTATACTTGATAACCACCTCCAGTCCTTCGGGTGTGAGGTTGGAGGCCCCGACCGAATAGATATTTTTCATCATTAGGTCCCACGCTTTGTTCGTGGTCGTGGCATTTTGCGGGCGCAACAGTTTGAGATAAATGCGGCTGCCTCCCCCCTGACTCACATCACCCACACTTATCGTCTGCCCGGTTTGCGGATCGAGGTATTTAAAAGAGATTGCCAGTGCCTGCCTTGAACCCAGGTTACGCTTCAAGGATAGATAGCCCAGGTAACGGTTTACCTCATAATCCACTCCTTCCTGTAACGGGATAAAATACCCTTCCACAAATTCATCGGCATTGACCCCGAAATCGGTGGCAGAAGTACCTACTGAGGGATCCCTGAAATTATCAAGTGTTGCATCGGCAAAAGGATCGTTCTGCTCGTTTGGCAGTCCAAAGGTGCCGTTGATTTCGTTGACGCCCAGATCGACCAGAGCTATTGCCTGTCGCTCGCCTTCAAATGACTGGGTGGATTCCCGCAATATCCAGACATTGATTTCGGAGAGCTGATAGGCCTGACCCAGCTGCTGTGGATTCGACATATTTTGCTCAAACTGCTGGCGGTTGTAAAAATCCAGGAAAAAGTGGCGGTCGTTTTCATAATCTGCGGGCCGAATGGACAGCTGTTGCTCCTGGGCACCGCCGGTAAGCGTCTCGGTCTGCCCCTCACCCTCCTGTTGGGAAACAACCGAGGTGAGACGCAAAGAGCCAATCTGGGCAATGGACTTAATTCCGAACAGGGCACTTCCTCCCCTGATCAGAGAGTTGCCGGTCTCCATGGAAACATTACCCATCTCAATACGCTGTAAGATCTCATCCTCATAGCCTTGATAGACGATACTCAGCCTATTCTGAAAATCAAAAGCTGCTTCCGTGTCCCAGTCGGTCTGGATGGACAGTTTATCACCGATAGTTCCCTGGATGTTAAGCTTCAGGCTCTGCTCGAAGGTCGGATCAATTTGTGTCTGCTGATCAGGCGGTATCTCCGGATTTTCTGTCTTTTGAATGGATGCTCCCAGGTTCATATTCGCCGTACCGTTTACACGCAGATTGACCTCCGGTTTACCGAATATTGTGGTAAAGGTAGACTCCCTGCCACCCGGAACATCAAAGCGGAAGTCCAGCAATCCCCTCCTCTCTTCCCTGGTATCTTCGTATTGGGTGATAAGCATCTCCCAATTCTCCCTCTTGGACTTCTCAAGGCTTCTTTGGGCATACTCTTCAAAAGTCATGACATAGGGAAGCGCCATGGGTATATCATTGAGCAACCTTTGGCTTACATAATGCCCCGATGAATCACGATTAACCACTACTCTCTCTTCATTCAAGGCAACATGAAACAGGCGCGAGCGTTTTCCGGGAAAGGGATATGAAACGAGGTCGGGAGTGTGCATGACCGGCAAAGAATCAGGAAGCGCTGTAAAATCAATATCAATTGTGGTATCGACTTCAGCCGAAACCTGGGCAAATGCCCGGTCTGTGCCTGTTGCTAAGGCAATCAGGAGCACAAAAAGTAATTTATACCATATTTTGATGGCTTTGAGCTGCACGAAACCGTTTTTTAACTAAATTCTTGTCTTTTAACTATATAAAACCAGTCGTAACAGTATTAGATAGGCAGCTCCTTAACTTTTTGAAATTTAAATATGTTCGTCCTTTGCTGAATAGATTATACTACTAATTCAGAATTCTTGAAAATTACAAACTGAGGACTTGTTTCCGTTTAAATTGATTTTGCAAAGACGTAGTATAGGCCTAATTTAAAGGTTGTTCAAACCCGAAAATCCAAAGCCGTCAATGCTTAATAAGCTTCAACTCGACATTCTCAGAAGGCATGTAGGCCCGTTTATCTTCTGTTTTTTTACGGTGATGTTTCTGCTGTTGATGCAGTTTCTGATGCTTTATATCGACAAGCTGGTCGGCAAGGGCCTGCCTTTTGACATTATTCTGGAATTGATTGTTACCAATCTGGCAGCCATGGTGGTTCTGGCGGCACCAATGGCCGTTTTGGTCGCTTCCCTGATGGCCTATGGTAAATTTACTGAGCTAAATGAGCTTACTGCATTACGCGCCGCCGGTGTAAATCCCATACACATTATTAATCCGGTACTTGGAGCTGCCACCATTTTAACCATCAGCCTGGTGCTATTTGGCAATTATGTGCTTCCCGATTCCAACCAGAGGGCACGATCGCTGTTTATCGATATCCGTTTAAAGAAACCCGGCTTTGATCTTAAAGAAAATGAGTTCTATGAAGGCATCGAAGGCTATACCTTTCTGGTCAAGCGAATAGAGAATGAGGCAGATTCTCTGTATGACGTCACGCTTTTCCAGGAATCCACCAGAAATCGGGAAAAAGCCTACATCACGGCCAAACGCGGGACCTTGCAGAGTGAAGACGACGGGCAGACCTTAACCCTGTTTCTTTTTGACGGTAGCATACTCAGGTACCTCGATCGCGTTCAAAACGGTAAAAGAGTTGATATGTATGAAGAAACTGATTTTGACCGTTACCGTATCAGCTTTGATCTTTCTGAACTTGCGTTTTCACGTTCCAATCCCGACAAGCACTCCCGCAGTGACCGTACCATGAATATCAAGTCAATGCTGGCGGTTGTTGATTCGCTGAATATGGAAATCAATGATCAAAAGGAGAAGTTCGTTGAAAGAAATAATGATATCGCGCTGAATCCGGAAGACTCTCTCTTTTCCCAACAGCAGCATCTTGCCGGTGAAGACCGCGAGTATTACACTGAAACAGACAGTACAGATCTTCCCTACCAAAGTCATTATGTGGTTTTAAATAATATAAACCGGCTTTCTGCCCAAAAAAGCATACACCGGTCTGCATTAACTGAAATGCGTAACTATCGCTCTTCACTGGAAAATCTTGAGGTAAACCTGGATTGGAGGATCAGCCGTATTGCACGGTACCTTGTGGAGGTACATAAAAAGTTCTCCATCCCCATTGCCTGTATCATCTTTGTATTGATCGGAGCACCAATAGGCATGTACACCAAGAAAGGAAACCTCGGCTATGCTGCACTAATAAGTACCGGATTCCTGACCTTTTATTTCATCTCCATCATACAGGGAGAGAAGCTGGCGGACCGGCTGTTTGTGAGTCCTGTGACCGGCATGTGGTTTTCAAATGTGATTTTATCGGTCATCGGCATTTACCTGGTGATAAGGCTCTGCACTTCTTTTAAATTTTCAAACCTCTGGAGAAAAAGTGCGTAACAAGATCGACCGTTACATTTTTATCCGCTTGTTTGCCATCACCATATTTGTGCTTGGTGTGCTGATCTTCATCTTCCTGGTTATCGACTTTTCCAATAACAGTGATGATTTTACCGATCGTGGGGCCACTTTTATAGAGATATTCGGAGATTATTACCTGAACTACATTCCTGAGATCATCCGCCTGGTGATACCTGTTGCCATCTTTGTAGCCTGTTTATATCTGACCGGACAAATGACTGATCGTCTGGAAATCACTGCTTTAAAAGCAGCCGGGGTGAGCTTGTACCGCCTTATTGTGCCCTACCTGCTCTTTGGGTTTATCATGCTTGTTATTATCAGTTACCTGGATGGCTTCATCATACCCGATTCAAATTCCAAGCGCATCGCCTTTGAAAACCGCTATCTCAAAGACAAAACAGAGAAGGTAGACCGCAACCGTATCTACCGCCAGGAGTCGGAGAATACAATCTTTGAGATCAGGACTTTCGACGCCAACCAGAAGATTGGCTACAATATTGAAGTGATTGAATTTGAGGGTGATAGCATCAAAAAAATGATGAAAATTCAACGCATGGAGTGGATCCCGAATGACAGCCTCTGGAAATACACCGATATTGAAGAGAAAACGTTCACTCCTACAGGGTACGTCGATGAGTATAGTGACTCTATGAGAGTAGCCCTGAATATACTGCCCCGAGACCTGGCCCGTACCACTTCCGATATCTACCAGCTCACATACCGGGAGGCCTACAACTACATCCAATCCATTAAACGAAGCGGGGCCAGCAACACTGAGTTGCCACAGGTACAGTTTTATGGCAGGCTTGCATACCCGTTCTCCATCATCGTCTCAATACTGGTTGGGTTTGCCATCGCATCGGTCAGGCGCAGAGGCGGCAGGGGATTTCACATAGCGGCCGGGCTAACCATTAGCTTTCTATACCTGGCGCTTATGAAAGTAATTGAACCATTTGGCGGGCAAGGTGCCCTTGATCCGGTCATTGCAGCAACACTGCCCCATGTGTTCTTTCTGTTTGTGGGCCTAGTGCTGTTGTTTGCGGCAAGGAAATAATTGTTGAATTAGTGAGTTGGTGAATTACTGAGTGAATTATTTATTTCGCACAATCACCAACTCACCAACTCAATAATTCACTATTTAACTTACTGAGTAGTTCGGTGATTCTTTGGTAATCTGCACCGAGTGGGGATGGCTTTCTTTGTAGGCCGCGGCAGAGATCTGTACAAATTCGGCTTTCTGGAGATCCTCAATATTAGCTGCACCAGCATAACCCATGGCTGCCCGCAATCCACCGACCATCTGGTAGACCACCTCGCTGAGGTATCCTTTATATGGGACACGTCCTTCAATACCTTCCGGGACCAACTTGTTGATATCATCCTCCACATCCTGGAAATAGCGATCTTTTGAGCCTTGCTCCATTGCACCGAGACTTCCCATGCCGCGGTAGGATTTATATTTCCTGGATTCATAAATAATGGTCTCTCCCGGGCTCTCATCTACACCGGCAAACATGGAACCCATCATCACAGCCTGGGCTCCGCCTGCAATGGCTTTGGGGATATCTCCGGTTTGTTTGATACCGCCGTCTGCAATCAATCCCACGCCTGCTTTATGAGCAAATTCTGCAACTTCCATAACCGCGCTTAGCTGCGGCACCCCGACCCCGGTTACCACGCGAGTAGTACAGATGGACCCGGGTCCCACTCCAACTTTAAGAATATCGGCTCCGGCCTCAACAAGGGCTTTGGCCGCACTCTTTGTGGCGATGTTGCCTGCGATAAGATTGAGATCCGGATAGGCTTTTTTGATCTTCTTTACCATATTCAGCACTCCTTCGGAGTGCCCGTGAGCGGTATCTACGGTAATCACATCCACCCCGGTTTCAATCAGCGCATCTACCCGATCCATGGTATCGGGGGTAACTCCTACTGCAGCACCCACGCGCAGACGGCCCATCTCATCCTTGCAAGCATTGGGGAAGTTCATCTTCTTTTCAATATCCTTAAACGTAATCAAGCCCACCAGCCTCATGTTCTCATCTACGATCGGAAGTTTTTCTACTTTGTGCTGCTGCAGCAGCTTTTCGGCTTCTTCAAGGGTGGTTCCTTCTCTTGCCGTGATCAGATTGTCACTGGTCATGATTGAACTCAGCTTCTTGTCCACATAATGCTCGAAGCGAAGGTCCCGGTTGGTGACGATGCCGATCAGTTTGTTATCCTTTTCGATAATAGGGATACCGCCGATCTTGTGTTTTTTCATCAATCCCCGGGCTTCCCTGACGGTAGCATCTTCCGGCAGAGTCACCGGATCAACGATCATGCCGCTCTCACTGCGTTTCACCATGCGCACCTGGTCGGCCTGGTCTTCAATGGACATATTCTTATGCAACATGGCAATGCCTCCCTCCCGGGCCAGGGCAATGGCTAGCCGGTATTCAGATACCGTATCCATGGCGGCGCTCATGACGGGAACGTTCAGGGTGAGATTCGGCGTGAGTTTTACACTGGTATCGACATCGCGCGGCAGGGTTTGGGAATAGGCAGGGACCAGCAACACGTCGTCGTAGGTCAGTCCCTGTCGGGTAATTCGTTCGAATGGAGAGGAGTTTTGCATGATTCCGGGTTCTGCAAAATTTGGGTTCAGATTTTGGCTAAGATAAAAAAAATGTGGACGAAGTGCTTAATGGAAATGGCAATAATCTTTGATTGTTGTGCAGAGTAAATCCATTTAGAATTACATGGATTTAAAGGTGATAGTGATAGCAAAGGTTAGTCTGCTTCATGAATAAACTCCCGCAGATCCCGCTGATTTTCGCAGAAATGAATAACTAAATTCTGCGCTTGTCTGTGTCATCTCGACTTTGCCATAGTGCTGCGATTAATCTTCCTTGATGTAAGACCGCCAATTTTTCAATTACTTACAATCCCGAAAAAAAATATCCGGATTACTCAGCCAAATATCCCAAAGTATTATAGGAACGTTTTATCAGGCCGGTTTATCGCAATTTCTCGTTTCTAAAACCTATCTATTGTTTATTAAATCAAGATTAGAGCTTGTGCTATAAATTATTATCTCCTAGGTTAATTGGTATAAGATTATGTTAGCCTTTTTCTTCAGTAAGCAATTCAGTAAAAGTCAGTACATTCAATAATAGACAATTAAATTATTTCAGTTGAAAGAATTACTCGTAAAGTACAACTTCAGGGTTATTCTAGGTTTAACTGTATTAGTTGCTTTAATACTACTAATTATTGGAATAACAGAAGGAATTACTAGTCAAACCTTACTTATTGCCAGCCTCATTTTAGGTACTCTTTTAATTTCGAGTCAAATATTGCGTCATTCAATAATATCAAACAGCATACCGAAGTTGGATGTTTCGATAAAGAAAGCAGAAGAAATAGAGGTAGAGAATAATGCAGTTACCTTTGTTTCACTCGAATTAGGAGTTAAAAATGAAGGCATGGGAGTTGCTCTAATCAGAGATTATAAATTCGAATCCGAACTTCTTTCTGATGTAAAAGATAGGTATTTCGAAAAAGTACGAGATTCAGAGAGAGGGCAAATTAGCAAACCAGGTGTATCAAATAAAAATACTCCCACTCAAATAAGTTATGGTGAATCAGACATTGTACGAATTGCTATTAATGGCTTTGAATATTTTGGTTCTTATAAGATATTATGGCTTCAGATATATCCTGGCAATTAATAGTTGAGAAAACCGAAAAATACTAACAATTGCTTCAAAGATGACGCCACTCAAACTTGGTTAATGACTTTTAAAATGAATTAAAACACAAAAGAAATGAAGCCTAAAATAGTAACAATTATAGCAATACTGACTTTTATTGTGACTTTCAACAGTAATGCTATGGTTGGAAAAGGTATAGTAGCTGAGAGCTTCGATATCCAAAAAGATCTATTGTTATTACAGTGTGACTTTAAAACGGATGTAGATGACCTTCAAACTGTAGCAGCCTTTGCTACTTTATTGCATGACTCCAGGTTCTCAAAAATAAATTATCATGCAGTTGCCGGTACCTATGGAATTCAGGAAGGTTTATATGTTCCACCTAATCCCTTGTTTCAGCTTGCTTTTGGAGACAACTGGACAGACGCCCATAAAGATTCAGACACCGCTGTTGAAAAACTTTTAAAGATTATTAAACCTATCCTTTCAAAACAAGGTGATATTTGGATTTCAGAAGCAGGTCAATCTGATTTTACCGCAAAACTCATAAAAGCTATTCAATCTCATTATCCTGACGTATCTATTTCACAGCGTATTCATGTAGTTCAACATGCTGAATGGAATGAAGAGGCTACTTCCCCTGAAAGCCTGGAATTCGTTAAGAAAAGTACTGATTACCATAAAATACCTGATGGTAACGGAGTTGGAAACGGAACTCCGGGATTTAGAAATCCTGAATTTACACAATGGAAGAGTAAAATCTCTAACCCTAAGTTGACAGATTTATGGCAGCTAGCCATTGATATATCAAACGAATACAATGGAAAAGAGGGACGTTACAATAATGAGGCTATTTCGGCCGGCGGTCTTGACTTCTCGGATCTTGCCGCAGTTTGTTGGATTTTAGGAATACACAATGATATAAAGGATGTAGAAGATTTTTTTGATCGTTTTTCTAATTAGTAACACCTGCCATCATGTTTAAAACGCTTGAACAGGCTTACCAATTTGTCAAAGAAGTAAAGATTTGTACGGTCTTTATAAGTGATAAAACCGAGTATACGTCTCTTTGGGAACATGTTGACCTTCCGGAAAAACAACCCGGTGAAAAGGGATGGGGAGAGAAGATGACTGCCGTTTGGACATGGAAAAATCAGCTTCCGGCTGAGTATCCGAATGAAATATTTTATGGAAAAATCAAAGGTGGGTTAGCGGTACTGATGGATATAGATTATTTGGCTTGCGATCACTTTCCCCAAGCCTATAAAAATATCCAAACTTTAGATAGCCTAGCTCAGCATATCTACAGTAAAATAGTTGTAGAACCATGGGATACCACATCACTTAGAAAGGCGACAATACAGGAAGTTGGCTGTACTAAGAGTCAGTTTGACACGGCCCTAAAGAACCTTCAGATAACCATGAATATTGCCAGATTAAATGATTCTCAAATCGAACGAGATACGTGGGTACCCTTTTCGGATTTGTACCTCGATATATGGCAGCAATATGTACGAGATAAAAATGACTCGAAATAGACATTTTGATTAAGTCTCCCGCTTATACCAAGGGGGATATACAAGGATCTCTAATTAGTATAAGTATGGTATTTAGTGTTCTCTTTACTCGGTTCCTTTTCCATTCTGAGCTTGTCTCTCTCCCATATCTCGATCCAGCATGTACAGGCCGGAACCGTCTTCTCCGACTAAATTTAGTTTATCGATAATATCTTTCACCATCTCTTCTTCCTCTACCTGTTCATCAATAAACCAGAGTAACAGACTTTCAAGCGGATAATCATCCTCATCCCTGGCAAGCTTATACATTTTGTGGATACATTTTGTTATATGCTGCTCCTGTTCAAGAGCTAGTTCGAAGGCCTTTCGAGGAGAATCAAATTGCACTTTTGGCTTTTTAATATCTTGCAATATGGGTCGCCCGTCTCTTTGAATCAAGTGATTGTAGAACTTCATAGCATGTTCAATTTCCTCCTGCCACTGGGCTTTTAACCAGCTTGCAAAGCCGCTAAGGTTTTTGTCTTCAAACCAAGCCGACATCGCTAAATACGTATATGCCGATTGAAATTCTTCCTGAATCTGGTTGTTTATTTCTTCTTCGATATGTTGCTTAATCATGGCAATAAATGTTCAATTAAAAATTGAATGAGTTAAACTTCAGCTCAATAGTACTAACTTGCTGCTTTATTATCCTATATACTTATTATCTAATCCATAATGGGTACTAATGACCAACCGTCTATTATTTCTGCAATACATATTCCTGCTTCCAAAATAGTACTTTTTTGACAGGGTCTGCCAGGAACCAAACATGTAAATTGAGACAGAAAAACTAATCGTCACTCAGTCTTATAAATGCCTGTATCACAGCTTCAGCGGATGTCAGTTCCAGGGCACCTATACAAAAAAGTAACATTCCTTTAGCAAGAACATCAACTCTGGGCTCTTCATTGACGATTTTTTTTTGCAGTTAAGCCTATAAATCCGCTACTTCTAAATAATAAAACCCACAGCACCATTTTGCGCAATACCGTTATAACGCTGATAAACCGCAATTTTCAGGAGCTATTTTCAAAAAAGTCTAGATCAGGGTTTAAAAGACAATCTTTTGGACCTTAAAAAAGCATCAGAAACGATTTACTGAGAATCATTAATGGGAAACACTTCCGCCAACGCCCTGGCGAGGTGAATCGGTGTCGTGCTAAACACAATTTTTACCGGCTTATTAGCCGAATTTATACCGGGAGTACTTACAAATAGGACTAATTGAGCTTTATCATTACAAAAGTTTCAACCAGCACGATTATTCCAAAAATCAACGTATAGATCCATATTTTACCCTTTCCGGCTGTCTTCACCTCCTCATTATTAGTATCCCGGATGCTTAACACCCAACCCAGAATCAGGCCTATTGCCACTCCAATGGCAGGTCCCAAAGCTAAATTGCCGAAAACTAATCCCAGTGGAGTTCCAATTGGGATTCCAATTGCTAATCCCATTGCAAAATGACGTCCTTTGGTGTTTTTTGTGGATGCTTTCATATGTATGTGCTTAGATTAGATTAAAAAGTATAACTGTTACTGTGATGTATAAAATAAATCCGGTGATTAGACACCTTTTAAGTATCTTTCTTTCACCTGCTTCATGATGCTCATATATGCGCGAATAGAAAACGGTGAAGACCGGTGCCAGAACTGCCGTGAGTCGTAATATCCACTTGTCTGAAGTCATTGGTGTCATAATAATTTGATGATAAATAGTATCAACAGGGCTATACCGATCAAAGAAACGGTAGCGTAAACAACCTTCCGAGCCCTGCGTTTTGACTGAAGTTCAATGATCTTTAACTGCTGCTCTACTTCGTCAATATCAAGTTTAACCACCTGTTCCATTTCATCCATGAGCCTTGCATAGGTAATCCTCTGGGTTATAAACGGAATGAAAAAAGCGACCAGCAGGAACAGATACATAACCGGATCATTCATAATCTGAAGGAGACGGTCCTGCCCATACCTGAAAAGATTGTAGTACTGGAAACCGGTCAAAACGAAAAGAGAATGAGTAATGGAGCTGCTGAATAGAAATTCCCTGTAATACCGGTTTAGCATATCATATCTTTTTTGCAAAACATCTATGACGGGGTCTGACTCATTTATGGAGGTAAACAATTGTTTTATTTGGATATTTCTGTACAAGAGAAATGCAAGACTTGTGATAACCAGTATCCAGACAGTTAGTTTGACAGGTGTCGCTATACCAATGGCAATCAGGATGATATTACCGGAAAGTACCAGCGCTTTATAAGCTGAATCAAGGATCACTGTCCGCTGGCCGGATGTAAGGCTTTGAGTTGAAAATTCATTGGTCCTTTTTTGTATCTCTTTCAGAGAGAGTGCGTTTTCCAGATAACCGGGATCGTTCTGTTGATCCCATACAGATTCAAGTTGTTCGGTATTCATAATTGTGGAGTTTTGGTCAATTTTAGATACTGATCTTTAAGTTTCTCCTTAATTCGAACCAGTTTGACGCTTACATTTTTTTCGCTGAGACCCGTGATTTCAGCAATTTCCTTATAGGAATACTTATCCAGGTAAAGGATGATTATTGATCGATCCACGGGATTAAGCCGGCTGATAGCAATGTATAAGGCTTCTATATCGTATTCTGCTTTGTGCTTGTTGGGAGAGAGCATCGTAGATTCATCTAATTCGGTGGTCTGTACTCGTTTTTTCCGGCTATAATCTATGGCCCTGTTAAAACTTACCCGGTAGATCCAAGTCGTGATTTTTGAATTGCCCGAAAATGTAGTTCTCCCTTTCCAAAGGTTATATAGAATTTCCTGAAATAGGTCTTTCTGATCTTCCCGATTTCGAGCGAAAGCCCTGCATACCTTCCAAATAATTCCCTGGTGTTGCTGAATCAGCCTATCAAATTCATCTTTATTCAAAGCATTTCATTTATTGAAGTACCATTTATCTAATTAGACGTAAATCAGAAGAAATCACTACATTAAAAATGAAGGTATTAACAGGTAAGTACCACTTACTTTATAGATACCTATTAAATACCAAAACACTTTTCTACGATGGGCTGCTCTCCTCTTTTGCGACGAATTCCTTAACAGAAACATTAAAAATATACTGATTATGGAAGAGCATACACCAATTATTCGACTGTATTTTACGAAAATGAAGGAAGCTTTTAGTAATCTTTCAGACGAAGAGGAAATGGCTTTCATGCGAAAGGACAGAGAAAACCTTGACAAACTCGGAATGAAGGCAGTTACTATGATTAACTGCATCGGATTTAGTGACGACTGGGAGTACATCGGGGTTGAGGAATGGCCCTCCATGACAGCCATAGAAGAACAGGAAAAGTTTGAAAATGACATACTGGAAGTATCAAAATACGTAGAATTTAAAACCATACTGGGAGCTCCCGAATCCTTTGCCGAATACGGCAGGAGTTGAATGAACTAATTATCTACAAGCTTTAAGTGGTAATTGGCTGTGCCATTGTAATCGGAGTAGCAATTCGATCTGATTGCTGTCTTCTGTTATATATTGGCTACTTTTCTGGTATTATATAACGTTGTGGCTGTTATTTTTAAGACGGACTATAGATGAACTCATATTTGCATCCATGAAGAAATCTTTATTGTCATTTCTTGTACTTATTCTTTGCATACAGATTCAAACCAGGGCACAAATTGACTCTACCTTTCAGGGAGAACTCAGTGATTTTATCATTGAGCAGCATCCCCATTATTACCTCAAATACATCCATTCAAAGGAACTAAATGATGGTCTCAAAGCTCATTTTTTCATTTATAGAAATAAGGATGACAAATGGCCGTACGGTTCGGGATTTGAAATAATCCACCCCGAAAACGATAACCCCATATGGTATCTGAAAATGAACGGGGATTTTGGGCTTCACAGTCTTCAACAGATCGATATAAACGCAGATGGGAAGATGGATCTGTTTTTCTATGCAGGTTTTGAAGATGTATTCTCAACCTACATCTATACTGCCAACTACGGTACATTGTCAGGCAACGGCTATGATTCAAACAACTTTGCCAAGGCCTATGCAAATAAAAATGACTACTCAGTACTCCTGAATTTCGATAACCAATCCCGGCCTATCATTATTGATTCCGGATATGATGGTGACGAAAAAAGAAGCGGTATGTCCTGTTTCAGTAATCAAAGCGACTTGGCCGTCAGATCTGAAAACAAATTGATATTATCGGATTCGGTAAAACAGGAAATTACGAAGAAGTATGAGGAAGTTACGGGTCTTCTCGACCAATACAATTTTGATTACAATATGCCTGAAGTCTATTCGATTTTTAACACTAAAATTCTTGATCCTATCAAGCTATATAAAATTGAAGATAATGAGTCCGTCGAAGTTACCTCAGAGTATCCGACATACCTTAAATGGAGAATTGATCTGTTGAAAACGATACAATCAGAAAGTTCTGAAAATTGTATGGATAATATTCAGAGCACCATCAAGCACCTGGAAAGCTATCTTTGAGAGTATCCAATCTCTTATTATTCTTTCTATTGCTTCTTAAAGCTCTATTCCTTTTGCAGTCAATATAGCTAGTCCGGAAGAGCCCTCCGTCTTTTACGGCTTTAAAGATTGAAACCTTGCCTCCTGAAATAGCGTAGTGTTTAAGAGTTAAATGTGATTTCTAACCTGCAGTAAATAGCAGTTCTTTATACTAGCGATAGGAATTCAAATGGCTCATGATAAAGCATCTCCTTTAATTTTATACTTTGGGCTGTTCGCAGCAGTCGCGCTATTGATTGGCGTTGCCGGCTGTTCCACATCTTCGCAGTCATTAGGATGTGAGGGTAATACTGATGTAATGATACAGGCAGGTTCCTGTTTGCATTTCGAAGACGAAGGTCAACTTGATGAGTATCGCGATCGCATTATTGCGGTTGTAAAGGAGACTTATTCTCTGGTCAACAGTCTGATGCCTATTGATGATGTTCAAATTAGGGTCCTTGCCAATCCCCAGAATGTCATACCGGAGCTGGGAATGAATGGATATAATCCCGGTGCAAATGAAGTCATTTTATATTTCGATCCCCAGTCGAATGCATTATCCCATTCACTGGAGAGCAGCCTCTCCTCTATTTTATCGCACGAACTGCATCATGCCAAGCGCAAGCGCTCAGCAGGCTATGGATCTACCCTGTTGCAGGCTATGATATCAGAGGGACTTGCCGATCATTTTTCTATGGAAGTTACACAATCGGGTCCGCCAATCTGGTCAAAGGTATTAACGGAAACCCAATTGGAAAGTTTGCTACAGAAAGCTAGTCAGGACTGGAACAGCAGTCCCTATAATCATAGCCAATGGTTCTTTGGAAACGGTGAAGATATTCCCCGATGGACAGGCTATTCTATAGGTTTTGAGCTTGTTCAAATATACTTAATGAACCATCCCGACAGCAAAGCTTCCATTCTACACGAGGAACCGGCATCTTCTTTTGCACCGGAATAGTACTGCTTAAATTAGGGTATCCACAGTAATCCTATTTAACCTTCCGGAAATTTTTCAATTGGCAATACTTTCCAAAAGAAACTTGCCCATGTGCAGTTAAAGATTTTGGAGTTCTGCTTAATATAGGTTTTTAAATGATCCCTTCGTTTCTTACTGAAAAGTTTGTACTTGTATCACTAATACCTGGATAGACAAAAATGAAGAAGGTTATTGTTAAAATTACGCTCTCGATAATGCTTATTGTTACAGTTACCGTAGCCGGATTCTACTGGAATGAAGCACGGAAAGAGATAGTTTTTCTGTGTGCTAATTTTAAGAAAGGTGTTACCGAAGAAAGTGTACGTGAGCAGCTTGATACAGGAAATTTTCTGAAGTATCTAACGGAGGATATTCCCGGGGGAAAACGCATTATAGCTGAAAGTCCCTACAACTTATACATGAACCGCTGTGTCATTGAATTTGATAGCAGTGGTTTAGTGCAATCCAGCACAGTGAATTAGATACTATTGGATGAGAATCAAAACCGGAAGAAGTTTTTTGCCATGAAAATGCAAGTACCGACACCTGAAGAGTCAGCTAATAAAAAAAGGAACAAGTCCGCCGCTTTGTTGCCGGATTCGTAGCCGGTATAGTTATTTTCGGTCTATTGGGCTCACGAATCCTATGGTATGGTTTGGAAAGCGTGAATCCGGTTACCTGGATAGCTCTCGGAATCGGTGCCCTTTCATTCGGATTTCTATCCATGAAATTCGGACATGAATTCTGGCATAGGCTATTTGGGACCCACTAATGCATCCATCATTCCGTTCGTCTTTCCGAGATGGAAAGAAATACCCATAGAACAGTGACAGCGCAGGAAGTATTAATCAACATGTAGCGAAGAAAGTCTTGTATTACTCTCCTATGCAAAACTGCCTTTAGTTTTGTAGTTCTTAGCCTGATTCATCTGCTTCCCGGCAGATATGACTTCTATAAACTTTTTACTTTTAAAGCCTGAATAGCCGTATTCAGAGAGCAAATGCCGTCTTTGTAGCAATTTACCCAGTAGGTGACGCTTTGTCGGCGTCTTTTTACGTAGGGATCGCAGGATGAATACTGTCCCTGTAGTTCATCCACCATGGAAGAGACATCTTCTTTGATCTCTACTTTCAGTGCATCAGGTAAGTCTTCCCAGCCCATAAGTGCGAAAATTTCCTGCAGCTCCTTATGTTCCTTTTCTGCTACCAGGAAGGCTTCGCGCAGCAGCGGTTCAACATCAAATGTTCTTAAATCAGAAGGTGAAGTTATGGTCGATTTCATATTAGTACCTGTGGTTTGATTGAAGTTCATTTATAGTATAAACAGAGGGGGTGACATCATTATGTCACCCCTGTTTAAAAAAATTTTCACTCACTGATTATCATGGGTAATTATACGCTAATGCAATATTCAGACTAAAACTGAATGTTATAGGAATGCTTTTCTACATTTTTAAACCAAATTGAAGAGAGGCGTTTTAAAGATTTTTGAACTTTCCTGCAGATTTAATTACATAAAGTGTTTACCATGCAGGATAATCATATATAAAAATCACAAGTCTTGGATCTTTAATCAATAATAAGCCTGAACTCATGGATTCCATAGAGCATATCTTCTCAAGCCTCGCACTCTTTTCATTTTTTTTACTTATGGCTTCCTGTACGATTGAACAACCTAACTCTGTTACCTCACCTAACAGTAACGTGCGTATTTCCTTCTCCCTGTCAGAGAATGGTACGCCTCAGTATCAGGTGGCCTATCGGAATCAAACCTTGATAGATCCCTCTTCTCTGGGCTTCGAGTTTAAAAATTCCGGTTCGCTGAATTCCAATTTTTCGATAGAATCTACTCATACCCGTTCGGTTGATGAGACATGGAATCCCGTTTGGGGTGAGAATAGCGAGGTTGAAAACCGGTTCAATGAGCTGCTGGTTGAATTGCAGGAACAGTCAGAGCCTTACCGACGATTGCATTTGCGCTTTCGGGCCTATGACGACGGCATCGGGTTTCGCTATGAAATACCGCTACAACAGAACCTGACCGACACACTGTTTATAACCGATGAACTTACGGAGTTCAAACTCAAGGGAGATCATGATACCTGGTGGATACCCGGTGACTGGGACATCTATGAGCATTTATACAACACCACAAAATTTTCTGAAATTGATGCTACCAGTAAAAGAGATCATCCGAACCTGGCCCAGACCTATATCCCGGAAAATGCCGTAAATACTCCCGTTACGATGAAAACGGCAGAAGGACTTTACCTTAGCTTCCATGAAGCCGACCTGACCGATTATGCTGGCATGACGCTAAAGGTAGACACTGCAAATATGAGTATGACCAGCAATCTTGTGGGTTCTCAGCGACGCGATTATAAGGTGGAACGCAAAGCGCCTTTTAACAGTCCATGGCGTACCATTCAGATCGGTGAAAAAGCCGGCGACCTGATAGAGTCAAATCTCATTGTAAATCTGAATGACCCGAATGAGCTGGGTGACATTCCCTGGTTCAAACCTACCAAATATGTGGGGATCTGGTGGGAGATGCACCTCGGCAAGTCAACATGGGACTATGAAAGCGGTAGGCACGGTGCAACTACTGAAAATACCAAGCGATATATCGATTTCGCTGCGGATAATAATATAGGTGCCGTACTGGTGGAAGGATGGAATACCGGTTGGGAACGCTGGATAGGCTTTCCCGACCGTGAAGGTGTCTTTGATTTCGTCACCCCTTATCCCGATTACGACCTGCAGGAAGTAATGGGATATGCAAAAGAGAAGGGCGTGGAGATTATTATGCATCATGAAACCTCTGCTGCTCCTCGTACTTATGAAGCACAGTTAGACACCGCCTATAGTCTCATGCAAGATTTGGGTATACATGTGGTGAAAACCGGTTATGTGGGCAAAATTATTCCGGAAGGCGAATACCATCACGGACAATGGATGGTGAATCACTATCGCAAGGTGCTGGAGAAAGCGGCTGAATATGAAATTGCCGTCAATGCCCATGAGCCTATAAAAGGAACCGGTATTCGTCGCACACTGCCCAATGCTATCTCGAGAGAAGGTCTGCGCGGACAGGAGTATAATGCCTGGAGCGTTGAGGGCGGCAACCCGCCGGAACATCTCACAATTGTACCTTTCACCCGCATGCTTGCCGGACCAATAGATTTTACCCCTGGCATCTTCAATATTAAATTCGATGAGTACCAGGAAAACAACCAGGTGAACACAACGCTGGCACAACAGCTGGCCCTCTATGTAGTGTTGTACAGTCCCGTTCAGATGGCGGCGGATCTGCCTGAACATTATGAAGGAAATCCTGCTTTCCAGTTTATACGCGAGGTTGCCGTCAATTGGGATGAAAGTCACGTTCTAAACGGTGAGATCGGTGAATACGTCACGATCGCAAGAAAGGAGAAAGATTCGGACAACTGGTTTGTAGGAAGCGTAACCGACGAAGAATCCAGAAG
The DNA here is from genome assembly GCF_011059145.1 of Halalkalibaculum roseum. Classification (NCBI taxonomy): domain Bacteria; kingdom Pseudomonadati; phylum Balneolota; class Balneolia; order Balneolales; family Balneolaceae; genus Halalkalibaculum; species Halalkalibaculum roseum. The sequence goes on from NZ_JAALLT010000003.1 coordinate 218,185, forward strand.
TCTTGAAGTAACCCTCGATTTCCTTGATCCCGACATGACCTACCGCGCCGTGATTTACCGTGACGGAGAAGATGCCCATTGGGATGATAATCCATTGAGCATAGAAATTGATGAACAAGAGGTAACCAACGAGACCGTTCTGGAATTTGACCTCGCTCCCGGCGGTGGTCAGGCGATCAGTATTTTCCCGGTAAAGGAGTAAGAATAAAAAAATACACCTTACTACTTCCGGTGCTCTGCTCCGGAAGCATAATATTTCTTGAATTCTATTGAAGATCCGGGGAATGAGAGGTAATAGTGTATTACTTTGACATTCCGCAGCAGAGCGGTGGAATGAGTACTTAAATGAAATACTACTATCTTACTCCGGGTAAATAGACTTCTTGGCAGCAAGCAAAGTATTTTTCATAAGCATGGCTACGGTCATAGGTCCGACGCCCCCCGGAACCGGGGTGATCCAGCTGGCTTTCTCTTTGACGCTTTCAAAATGGCAATCGCCTACCAGCTTATACCCTTTTTCACTCGTATCATCGGCCACACGGTTGATACCCACATCAATTACCACTACGCCTTCTTTCACCATCTCACCCCGAATCAGGTTGGGCTGACCGGCTGCAACTACCAGGATATCCGCCGATATGGTGTGCTGCGTGAGATCTTTGGTATACTTATGGCAGACCGTTGTTGTGGCTTTTCCTTCCGCTTCTTCTTTAGACAGTAAAATAGAAACGGGCCTACCCACGATATTACTCGCCCCAACAATTACGGCATGCTTACTTTTAGTGGTTATGCTGTAATATTTAAACAGTTCAAAAATTCCTGCCGGCGTGCAGGATCGGAAACTGGGTTGCCCCACTGTCAGGCGACCGACATTCATAGGATGAAAACCATCCACATCCTTGCGATAATCGATAGATTCAATTACATCATGCGAAGAAAGGTGATTGGGAAGCGGTAGCTGAACCAAAATACCATCCACTGAATCGTCTTTGTTCAATTTACCAATAGTACTTTTCAGTTCCTTGGCTGAGATAGTATCAGGAAGACGCATGGTATCGGTTTCAATTCCCACTTCACTACAGGCCCTTGTTTTGGCTCCTACATACACATCCGATGCCGGGTCACTCCCAACCAGGACCACCTGCAAAAAGGGCGGGCGATTCCCATCTCCTACCCAGTCTTCTACATCCTTCCGGACTTCATCCCGCGTGATCTGTGCTACTTTTTTCCCATCAATTAGCTTTGCTGACATAATTGTTCTTTTTGAAAATTACTACTTAAAAATAAGTTGAAAATTCTTTGACCTAATAAATGAATAAACAAAGAAGTTAAAAGCTAGAAGTTAGACGCCTCTATTCATTTTAAACTAATCTCAACTTCTGGCTTTTTGCTTCTAACTTCCAGCCTCCAGCTTCCAATTTCCAACCTCCAAACTCACCTTTCTATATCATACTTCTTCATCTTGGTGTACATATGGCTTCGCTGTATGTCAATGGCTTCTGCCGTCTGACTGATGTTCCAGTCGTATTGTTCCAGTTTTCTCTTCAGGAACTCTCGTTCGGCAGCTTCCTTGAACTCCTGGAAATGTTCAATTTCGTCTATCATGTTTTCAAGTTTCCCGGTGTTCTTTCCTCGTGAAAGGCTGAGGTTCCTGACATCTTCTTTTTCAATCAGTGAATCAGAGGCCAGCAGGCCCATTCGTTCGATGGCATTTTGCAACTCCCGCACATTACCCGACCATTTGTGTTCTTTAAGGGCATCAAGTGCTTCTTCGGTAAACTCTACCCCTGAAAAAACGATGTCTTTTGCCGATAGTCGCTTCAGGCAGTTCACCGCCAGAGCGGGTATATCCTCTTTTCTTTCCCTCAGTGGCGGAATATGAATGGGTATGACGTTGATCCGGTGATATAAATCCTCCCTGAAATTGCCCTGTTCAATTTCTTCCATCAGATCTTTATTGGTTGCAGCCAGCACCCGAACATCCACTTTGATCTTCTGGCTGCCACCTACTCTAATAATGGCATTTTCCTGCAGAGCGCGCAATACCTTAGCTTGGGCATCTGCACTCATATCCCCAATTTCATCAAGGAAAAGCGTACCTCCGTCAGCCTGCTCAAATTTACCAATGCGCCGGCTGGTCGCGCCGGTGAATGCTCCCTTCTCATGGCCAAAAAGTTCACTTTCCAGAAGCTCGGTAGGAATAGCGGCACAATTAACGTCAACCATACGTCCCGATCTGCGACTACTTTTTTCATGTATCCATCGAGCCACAAGCTCTTTTCCGGTTCCATTTTCACCGGTAATCAGCACCCTTGAATTGGTGGGCGCCACCTTTTTTATGGTCTGCTTAATTTTTTGAATGGATTCGCTTTCTCCGATTATTTCCGGTACATCGGGAAGCTTCGAGCGCATGCTCTTGTTCTCCCTGGCAAGCTCCCTGCGATCAAGGGCATTCCGCACGCTGACCAGCAGTCGATTCAGATCCGGCGGCTTTTCTATAAAATCGAATGCTCCCAGCTTTGTGGCCTCCACCGCCAGTTCAATGTTGCCGTGGCCGGAAATCATGATAACCGGAAAATCCTGTCGGTTCTCCCTCAGGCTTTTTAAAACTTCCATCCCGTCCATCCCCTTCATCTTGATATCGAGCAGCATCAGATCCATATTCTGCTCTTTTACCTTCTGAAGGGCATCGGCTCCGTTCTCGGCTTCGAATACATCATAGCCCTCAAACTCAAGAATTTCTTTTAAAGAGTTCCGGATACTCTTCTCGTCGTCTGTGACCAGTATGTTTGCTTTAACCGGTGCCATGACTAATATTTCTCATAGATTTGCAACAAGATGGATTCATGCAAGGAATCAATATAGGAGGTCTTCTCAGTATGATTGTTGGTAATAATACTGAAAATGAGCGGTTTCCCCGTATCTGCCGTCATGTAACCGCTGAGTGCCCTCACACCTGATACATACCCTGTCTTTCCATAGATCTTTTTATATAGCGGTGTGCCCTTAAATCGATGCTGTAGCGATCCGTCTATGCCTGCAAGGGAGAGACTTTTCTTGTAGGTATCAAAATCAGAACGATTCTGCATCTTTACCATCAGGCTTGTAAGATCTTCCGGGGTAATCAGGGTAGCCGGAGCCATACCTGATCCGTCATTCAGCTCGATCTTGGTAGTATCCATCTGCATGGATGCTGCGAAGTCTTTAATCAGTGTGAGTCCCAGATCGGTTGTTCCCTGCACGTCGTAATGCTCGGCTGCCGCCGTTTTGAGCATCATTTCTGTAAAGAAATTGCTGCTTTCCTTGTTGATTTCAGCAAGCATTTTACCGACCGGTACCGACTCGTGCATGGAAAGCATTGTATAATCATCATCGTCAGTTTCCGGTACTTGCTCATCTATGATGATTCTTCCTCCCAGTGATATACCGCCGTCATTGAGATACTTTTTAAAGGTATCCATGAAATACATCGGGGCATTCAACACTGACAGGGATTCTTTTTCAACATAATTTTGCGGCACTTTACTTCTCAGAATAATAGTATTCGTACCGAGAATACGCCGGTAAAATTCATCATATTCAGTATTTGAAGGGGTTATGACCTGTTCGTTGATAAAATTCACATAATCGGTGTCAAACGGGAACCAGCGAATCTCAGGGGTCTCTCCCACAGCATTATCGGCAACGACCGTCAAATCCACCGCATTTTCGTTAAAGGAAAGAGCGCTTATCTCCACCCCATAGTAAAAGCTGAGGTCTTCCCAGCTCCACCCTTTGGGATAGGGCTGCTGATCAAAATAAGCAGTATTACCTATCAAATTGCCGCTTATCTTGCGAATACCAAGGGTATCAATGGCAGTATAAAATTTTTCTAAAACATGAAAGCGGTCTTCGTTGTAAAAGGTGCCGCTAATTGAGGGGTCACCGACACCTTCAATAATGATATCACCCTGCCAGGTTCCACCCTCTTGATAGCCAAACCCTAACATTCTGGTTTTATAGGTAAAGTCTTCGCCCAGCTCATCCAGGATAGTTGCGGAACTCAGCAGCTTCAGGTTGGATGCCGGCTGAACCAGCTTGTCGAAATTATAGCCTTCAAGTATACGTCCAGTAGAATCCCTGACGATTACCGACCAGAAAGCATCGTAGGCTTCACTGTTCTCTATGGTTTGAACAACATCGGGAGAAAAGATGATTGACTGAGCTCTGCCGGGAATACACACAGATATCAATAACGCAGTAATAATAAGATGTCTGTATTGCTTGTTCATAGCCCGCTGTTCTAAAAAAGTGTTGTGCTAACTCCCGAAATGAGTCTCCTCTTCTCTATTGAATACTTCCAGGATTTCCTCAGCCGTTTTACAGTCATTCAGTTCCGTTCTGAATTCACTGTTATTCATAAGCCGGGAAATGCGACTCAGCATTTTAATATGGAAACTGTTGCTCGACTGGGGCCCTACCAGTAAAAATACCATGGTTACCGGCTGCCCGTCAATGGCCTCGTACTCTACGGGTGAATCCAGTAATGCAAAAGCGGCATAATTATCCTTGATTCCGCTCGCTTTCCCGTGCGGAATGGCAAGACCTTTTCCTACACCGGTTGACATGATTTTTTCTCTTTCAAAAACTGCCTGATGTATGGCATCCAGCTCATCACTGTCAACTTTTGAAGATAAACTCGATATCAGCTCATTCAATACCTCTTTCTTGGACGAGGCTTTTAAATCAGGAATAACAGTGCTCTTATCTAACAAGCTGACAATGTTCATTATGGTAGATCTCTATTCATTTTCAAATTAAAGCCAAATATAGTCATCGTTTCACTTATGATACAGTTTATTTGCGAAGGCACTAAAATTACCCTGAGGTTTAACAATTTCTTTATTCGGATCGCCTGTAGCCGGATGATTGATGAATTAAGTGTGTCAACCTTATAGGTTTTGCCACAATTTTTGTAAACTTTGCCCATGGATTTTATCAAAGGTACAACCGCCGTTTTTTGGAAGGATATGCAGGCAGAGCTGCGATCCCGGTATGCCATCAATACAGTACTGGCATTTGTGGGAGCGGCCCTTTTGCTTATCCTATTCACTTTGAAGGCACAGCAGCTGCCTCCTACCCCGAAAAGCGGTTTGATCTGGATCGTGATACTTTTTGCAGCCTTGTCCAGCCTGTCACGTTCTTTCGTTGCTGAAACTGAAAGGCAAACTTTTGACTTACTGCGTATCCATGGGAAGCCTTCGGAGGTCTTTACAGGAAAATTGTTGTATAATTTTACGTTCACGTTGGCAGTTAATATCGGTACATTCGCTTTATATATATTTTTATTGGGTTTGCCGGTTGCCGATTTCCTGGCCTTAACACTGACGATCATTTTGGGGACACTGGGACTGTCATCTGTTGCAACCATGCTTGCCGCTATTGTTGCACAGGCAGACCGTAAAGGAGCCATTTTTTCGGTTTTAAGCATCCCGCTTTTGTTTCCGCTGATTCTTATTTTAGTGCGCACCAGTAAAGCGGCCCTGATTGAAGGTCTGACCCCGAATTACATCAACGACTTCTGGGCGCTTTTCGGTTTTAGCGGCGTGAGTATCAGTGCAGGAATATTACTTTTTGACTATATCTGGGAAGAATAATGACGGATTATCAGGATCTTAATTTTGAATTTGGAGACGAGCGACTGGTTGGACAACAGCTGGCTAAGGAACATATTGAGCGATTAATGACATCCGGGAGAGTCAGCCACTCCTACCTGTTTTCCGGACCTTCCGGAGTCGGGAAAACCGCTTTTGCCCTGGCATTTGCTGAAGTGCTTAACGGTATAAGTCACCTTACTAACCTTGGTGATCAGACTTTTTCGAAAAAATCCTCCTGGTTCACTCATCCCGATATTCACGTATTTATACCGGTACCGACCTCTGTCACCATAGAAGAGCTTCGCCTGCGCCTGGAGATGCTGAAAAAAGATCCTTATGAGATTGTGGATTTCAGTCTTCGTCCATCCATGACAGACGAAAGCAGTTCCAAGAATCTGCGCGCATTTTATCCCATTGATTATTTTCATGATGAAATCAGGCCCAAGGCTTTTCTAAAACCGAATGAGGGAAGAAAGACCGTCATCATAATGACCGGCATAGAAACCATGCGGAAAGAGGCAGCAAACGCATTTCTAAAGTTGCTGGAAGAACCTTCGGAAGATCTCATCTTTTTGTTGACAACCGGCAATACCGAAGCACTTCTGCCAACCATCATCTCACGCTGCCAGCACATTCAGCTGACGCCTCTTAAAACGGAAGAGATTGAAAAAGCGCTGATCAAGCAGGATGGACTGGCGGAAAAGGAAGCAAGATATCTCGCACGGGTATCCGGCGGAAACTATGCAATGACCCGGTTTTTTGATGCCGAAACCCTAAAAGCCACTCGGGAAGATATTATTAAATTTCTAAGGTATTCCTACACCCTCGATGCCAGAAACATTATTGAAGCCGCACAGGATTGGCAGAGCCAGAGAAATCTGGAGGGTCAGATTGCCCTGCTCAATGTGATGGAGGTATTTATTCGTGACCTGATGGTCTATCGAAGCTCGCAAAATGCTTCCCTGGTGACCAACGCCGATCAGATAGAAGTAATAGAAAAATTCTGCGAGACTCTGAATAATGCCCGGCTGGAAGACATGATTACCGAAGTAAACCGTTGCAAGCCTATGATGTATCAGTATGTTCAGCCCAAACTGATTTACACCGCGTTGGCTTTCCGATTTTCAAGCCTCATGCGCGGACTGGATACCACCATCTCATCCGGAGATTCATGGAAACATCTCCCTGCGTTTGTTGAATAGTTCATGGCTGAGATAAAGCACATACCGTTTGTTAAGATGCAGGGTACCGGAAACGATTTTATGGTGATTGACAACCGTGATACAACCTATACCAAAGCACAGCTTATTGCACTGACACCTAAGATCTGCCACCGAAAGTATGGCGTCGGTGCCGATGGACTGCTGGCGCTGCAGAAACCTCTGCTGGATGATACTGATTTTGAAATGCTCTACCGCAATGCCGATGGTAGCGATGCCGGCATGTGTGGTAACGGAAGTCGATGCCTGGCTCTCTATGCCTCTAAACAGGGCTTGGGCGACACATTGAAATTCAGCGTTCATGACCGGGTATATTCCGCCGATATCCGGAATGATGGACAGGTAGAAATTCATTTTCCCGTCACTACAAAAGTCAGAGAAATTTCGGTAGATGGAGAAAAGATGTTACAAGTTTACACCGGCACGGAACACGTAGTGATGCACGTCCCAAAGTTTAAGCTGGATGAGGAAGAAGAACTGGTTGACAAAGGAAGAAAGTTAAGATACGATGAATTCTTTAAACCCAACGGTACCAACGCCAATTTCTATTGCGGGGTCAATGAACAGGCAATATCAGTGCAAACCTATGAACGAGGAGTGGAAGGTCTTACCCTAGCCTGTGGCACCGGGGCAATCGCTTCTGCCATTGGCTGGCACCATCAGCAGGAACTAGGATACCATAGCAATGAGGTAACGGTAAAAACCAAAGGCGGGGACCTTCAGGTTTTATTTCAATACAAACCCGAAAAAGACGCCTATACCAATATCACATTGACAGGACCGGCTCATTTCATATGCAAAGGCACCTACTATGCTGAATAGAATCGAACTGATCACTTCTTCATTTCTTATATCAATCCTGCTCTTGCTGTTGATATTCGGCTGTACTTCACTGGAAACGGGCTCTCGTGAAGTAAATAACCGGCAGAGAAGTCCGGAATTTCAGAACCGATTCACCATTTCCCAGCAAAAAGCTCCGCCCCGGGAAATTCAAAGTGTTCAGCTTTACAGAAAAGGTAGCATGCAGAGTGCACCAATTATCACTTTAAACAGTTCGGAAAAACTTTCACTTGAATTCGATCATCTGGGTGAGGGTACAAAGCAGTTTAGACTTACGGTATCCCATCGATCCAAAAACTGGGAAGAAAGTCCTTTACCGCCGGATTTTTACCTTACCGGATTCAGTGAAGTTTATTTTAGCAATGCATCAAAAAGCTTCAGCCAGCGTCCCTCCTATTTTCACTATACGTATGAATTCCCCAATTCCCAGTTGAACTTCAAGGCAAGCGGCAACTACCTTTTGTCGGTTTATGATTACAACAACAATGAGCTGCTATTTACACTTCCTTTTTTCGTCACTGAAAACCAAGGCTCCCTCGATACCAGAGTAGAAACTCTCTATGTTAGGAGAGATGACCTGCGGCCTGAGGATCAGCCATTCAGCCGCTACCGGTATCCTGATTTTGTGGAGTTCCCCCAGTTCGACCTGTCCTATATGTACGTTCAAAACCAATTCTGGGGACGCTACCGGGTAGTCGAAAATAGTGATACAGCCACACCCGAAGTGGTAAATTTTCACTTGTCACGAGACCGCGCATTTCTGGGGAATTATGAATTCAATGCACTGGATCTAAGAAGCTTGAGGGCTGACGGACAACAGATCCTCGAAGTTCAACAGGGTGAGATCCCGCCCAAGGTGATACTTCGGCGAGACATACAATCGTTCGATGTCAAACCTGGCTTTGCTCCAGACGGCCGCTTCGGTATTCCTCTTGATAACCGAAGTGCGTCATATGCCAATGTACAGTTCCGGTTGGAAACTTCCGGGATGGTTTCGGGTGATGAAAATATCTTCCTTCTAGGTGACTTTAATAACTGGACCATCAATAATGACAATAGGATGCAGTACAATGTTGAATCCGACTTATGGGAGGGACAGGCATTTATCAAAGAGGGAGAATATGCCTATAAGTATGTGATGGTCAAAAACGGCAATATCGATGACCTCTCTCTTGATCGGGGATTTCAACGCACCGGTCAAAATTACGTGACCTTTGTTTACTACAAAGACCCCACCAGAAACTATGACCGCTTATTGAAGGTGGAACAAACACAAAGTAGATCCTTTTAAACCATTTGCATTTAGGGATGGCTGATTGATTAAAAGGGAGATTCCCTTCTTTTTGTCAAACATAATTGTCGGACGGTATAAGCGCTTCAGGCTAACTGCAATGGAAACTTTCGCCCACTTAAAGTACCTATAGTTACCGTAACCTGTGCAGTTAAAATAAAAAAGCCCCTCCAAATGAAGGGGCTTTGAAAAATAAATCATGTATCAACGTATTTTCTAAAAGTCGATGCCGATGGATATATAATGAATCGGGCTTCCGTCAAATCCGTCACGGTAGTACGGCCATCCAACATCATATCGCAGTGGGAAGCCAAGGAGTATGGTCCTTAGACCGAATCCGGCTCCAATCAGAACATCACCGCTCTGGAAGGGCTGCTGAAGGTAATCTACTCCATCTTGGCGACCATTTTCCTTAACTACTATGAGATCTCCATTAGGATCTAAATCAACACGACCCTGATCATCAAGTTGTATATAACGTGGCTCATCTTGCTGAACTTTAAAATTAAGATCAGAATCATTAACCGCATATTGCACATCCAAAGACTGAACACCATTTGACAATCGGACATTGTACGGAATGCTCTGTCCCCAGGCCATACCGGCATCCACAAAAGCCACGCCGGTCAGGTTATACAATGGAATAATCGGAATTGGTCCAGGTAAGAGGGCCGCAAACAATGGGAACCGAAATTCAGCGTTGACCAGGCTGAATCTATCACCATAGATTGAATTATACTCATGACCTCGCAGCGGTAGTGCAGGTAGGGTAAAGAAGGTATCACCCAAACGCTCGATAGGAATATTAGTATTCTCAGAGAACCTCCTGTTTAACCAACCAAGCATACCACCCATAAAGAAAGTTTGTGAGTCTCGTCCAAAGGAGGCAGCACCCGATCCGCGCAGGGCAAATGAGTAGCGGGATCCCAGGTTAAAATACTTGCGGTAATCACCCAGTACCGAAGCAAACTGTAAGGTATTGCTGGTAATCGGGGGACTTGCCGACAGACTCACGGCATACCTAGAACCCGAAACCGGAGTGATAAATCCCGGTAAGGTATTGTCTCTGGTATAGGTCAGCTGTGGGTAGGCAAAGGTAGACTCTTCATTTTGAGTCACATCACGCCCCACAACACTGAAATCCTGCGACAGACTGATAACAGAGAGACCGAAATCTATACGGCGAAACTTGTCAATGGGATACTGCGCATTGATCCCTCCACCAAAGGTTCGGAACCGGTACAATTGTCCGGAGAATGACTGAAACTGCTGGGAAGAGTGGAAAAAGTTAAAGAGATAATTGGTTCGCTGTTTCAAATAAGCGTACTGTAAAAAGTAATCGCTGTTGCGCAAGTCGAATACCAGGTTGCTACCGAAGGCTATCTGGTGGTTACCCAGCAAGTCACTGAACACGATCTGGGTGGTGCCATATGCCCCGTAATAGGTAGAAAAACTCCCACCGCCATAGACAAAGTCGGTTGAGAATCGGAGCCTATATTCTTTGGGAGAATATCTGCCATCATCTGTTACGTTATCCTCAGGCTCAAATTTCGACTCTTCGAGATATTTGTTGGTAAAAGCGGTGTCATTTTCAACCTCACTGTCGAATACGTAATTCCTAAAGTCAATTCCCGCATCTTCTGCGGTTTCATCGACAGTGGTGTCGCTTCCCGCCGAATCGGGACGCGATGCAAGAGTGGTATCCCCTGCTGCACCGGTCACTGCCATAGCACGAGCCGGTTGAGATAGATTATAATTGGCGCTTTGCGGAGTAGCAAGCATTTGCTGGGTATATCCAATGGCCGGTACAAGGTCTGCGGGCGTGGTTCGTGCACGACGTTCCGCCCAGTGATTTGGTGTCAGCTGCGCATCCATCTCACGCATAAAAGGTGATCGTACCAGAAAAATATCAAGATAACCCTCGTTGATCGAGTTTACGGCTAATCGGCTGCCATCGGAACTGACTGACATCTGAAGTACGCCCGTTTGTAAGTTGGTGAGCGGTCTGGTGGTGCGGTCATCCAGGTTCAGTTCATAGACATTAGGAATCCCGTTCTCGTCAGAGATAAAAATCAGTCTCCCATCACGTGTTGTAGCAGGTTGTTTCTCATTCCAACCCGGTGTCTTTGTTAACCGTACTGCACGATTCTCGCCCATGGTAACGGAGTAAATATCCGTGCTGTAAAGGTAATCTTCCGCGAGTAATCGGGTGTTATTCCTCACTTGGTTTAGCTGAACATTATCACCGCGCGCCGAAGTAAAATAGACGGTTCTGGAGTCGGCCGACCAGGAAGGTTCATAATCGGATATGACATCGTTGGTCAGGTTAGTAAATTCCTGCGTTTCAAGATTGTACACAAAAATATCCTGAAAAGGACCGACACTTCCATCAAAGGCAATTTTTTTGCCGTCAGGCGCCCATGCAACAGATCCGATGGCGTCAAGTTCCGGGAATTCAATCTTCCTTACTTTTCCTGACTCATAATCTACGATAGCCAGATTATCCGCACCCTTGGTTTTTGTGGAGAGCGTAATCTTCGAACCGTCAGGCGACCAGCTCAAATTCGGATTTAAAATATTCAATTCCTCAAAATTCACGTTATCGCCACCCTTGATCAGCGTTTTCAGCTTGTTACCGGTGACAGCACTGATAACCACTACATCCAGAAAACCTCTTGCGTTGGTGATAAGGGCAATTTTGTCTCCCTGGGGTGATACTGCCGGACTTGTATTATAGGTACCCGCTTTGCTTCTTTCGGTGAGCAGCGTAGCAAAATTTCCAATTTGCTCACGTTCAGCTACTTCAGGGAAATAAAGTTTTTTATTGTAGTCAATCCAGCTTTTTGACAACTCTTCCACACTTTGACCGATGGAGCGCTGAAAGGCTGCGTTGACACTTCGCTGGCTCTTCATGGTCTGCATGATCTCGCCGATTTTTTCCCTTCCGTACTCCTCAACAATATAATTCCAGACAGACTGGCCGCCGCGATAGGCATAATATCCGCTGAGTCTCGGTATGGGAGGCAAATAGTCGTTGATAGTGGCATCACGAATATAAATATCAGAGTTGGTATCCCAGCCGTTTGATGTATACTCGGCCAAACCCTCACTGAGCCAAAGAGGTATCTGCAGAGCTTCACCGCTTAATCGCGACTGCACCGTACCGCCATAATACATGTCATTCATAACCGCATGAACCAACTCATGGTGCAGGGTACTGCGGAATTCCGTGTAGTTACCACTAAAGGGCATGGTAATTCGGTTTTTGAACGCATCAGTCACACCTCCAATACCTTCCGCATTGGTCGGTAGAGGCACCACATTGGTCTGAGAGAAATCGTTGTGGGAATCGTAAATAATGACCTGAATTCGTTCGGCTATTTGGTGGTCAAAGTCTTCCTGCAACTGCCGTAAGGAAGCTTCAAGACTGATCGCCGTAAAATTGGCCAAGTCGTAATTCTTAGACTGATAATAGTAGACATCAAAATGCTCTGACTGAATGAAGCGCCAGTCAAAGGAATTGAATTGCACCCGGTTCTTCCCAAATGAAAAATACTGGGCATAGCTCTCGGTCACTGAGCTCAGGCCGATAAGCGAAGTTAGTAATAGAACTGCTGTTATTTTTTTCGAAAGCCTTGATGCATTCATGGTATTCACAATTATGGAGTCTGTAAGCTGTTTATCAGTCGTCGACTAATTGCAGATCAATTTGTCGTTGTTCTACATCAGTTCTAACGACCTTAACACGAATTTCTTTTCCAAGCTGGTATTTTTTTCCTTTGTTTCTTCCAACAAGACAGTGCCGCTTCTCATCATAAACATAATAATCATCCTTCAGATCACTCACACGGATCATTCCTTCACAGTGAATATCTTTCAGGTCGACGAATATGCCCTTGTCCATGACACCGCTGATAACACCATCGAAGTCCTGCCCAAGCCGTTCGCTTAAGTACTCAACCTGTTTCAGTTTGATGGAGTCACGTTCCGCATCTATTGCAGATCGTTCTTTTTCGCTGCAGTGAGTGCCGTGCTTTTTCAGGTCATCATACTTGTAGCTTGGTTTTCCTGCCGAATAATTCTTTAACAGTCGGTGCACAATCACATCAGGATAACGTCGTATGGGACTGGTAAAGTGCGCATAGTGATCGAACCCTAGCCCAAAGTGCCCGATATTATTCGGACTATATTCAGCCTTTGCCATAGCTCTCAGCATCAAATCATTCACTGTCAGTTCCAGCGAGGTATCTTCTACGTCCTGCAACAGGGTATTGATGGCTTTGGAACTGACGGTATTACTGTCAATTCGAAAATCAATCCCTATCGGTTTAACATTTTCTTCAATATTTCTGAGTTTGTCAATGTCCGGCTTATCATGAATACGGTAAAAGAAAGGATACAGATCTTTGGTCTTTTTCTTGTTGGATTCGCGCCGCAGCTGTTCCACGTGTTTTGCCACAGTTTGATTTGCCATCAGCATACACTCCTCTACCAGTCTGTGTGCAAATAGTCGCTCCTTCAACTTGACATCTACAGGCTTGCCATTATCATCAAGCACAAACTTGGGTTCCGGTGTATCGAACTTGATGCTGCCTTCTTTAAATCGCTTATCCAGTAAAGTATGAGCCAGTTTGGATACAATCTGCATCTCTTGGGAGAATTCACTCTCAGCTCCGTCGATCACTTCCTGGGCTTGCTCGTAGGTGAACCTATGATTTGAGTGTATGACCGTCTCTTCGATTTTGTGGTCTACAAGCTTGCCGTTGGGGGCAATCTCCATAAAGCAGCTGTATGCCAGTTTATCTTCTTTCGGACGAAGACTGCAAACACCATTGCTCAATTTCTCCGGAAGCATCGGTATAACCCGATCAACCAGGTAAACACTGGTACCGCGGTTATAAGCCTCCTTATCGAGTACTGTATTTCGCGGCATATAGTGGGTAACGTCTGCAATATGTACGCCGAGATAGTAATTGCCGTTATTCAGCATTTTAATGCTGATGGCGTCATCAAAATCTTTGGCATCTTCGGGATCGATGGTAAAAACCACTTCGTCCCTCATATCGTTACGTCGCTCGTATTCTTTAGAGGGAATCCGTTCGGGAATATCCTCCGCAAACTGAGTTACTTCATCCGGAAATGGGGCTTTAATATCATTCTCGGCAAGTATGGAAAGCACATTAGCATCATTGCTCCCCTCTTTACCCAAAACCTGTACAATTTTGGCCTCCGGTAAAGATTTGGGATGCACCCAGTCAACCAGTTCAAACACTACCTTGTCACCATCCTGGGCCTTGCCGACATTTTCAGGAAGCACAAAGAAGTCGGTATGAGCTGATTTCTCATCGGCGTGTATCAGAAAGTTCTTCTTACCTTTGCGATCGAGTTTACCTACATAAATATCTTTTCCTCTTTCCAGAACCTTTTTGACTTTGCCTTTACGGCGTCCGCCACGGTCCTTTTTGGAGAACAATTCGATTTCTACAATATCATCCTGCAGCGCCGTGCCCAGATGCTTGTTGGAAATGACCACATCTTCATCGAAGCGGTCAGTGATTACATAACCGGTTCCCCGCCTGTTGACATCCAGTTTACCTGAAATGCCCGAGGAACTATCTTTGTCACCATTTGGTGACAACTGAATTGCTCCACCTTTCTTTTTTACTATTAAATTCCGATCAAAGAGGCTGTTGATAGCCCCTTTTAACTTGTTATTATCTTTTTTACTGCTTACCTGAAGGATATTCTGCAATACATCGAAGGGAAGGTGTGCTTCAGGATTTTTCTTTAAAATATCGAGGATAATATCCTCGTATGTTTCTCTTTTATTATTTGACATCTATAATTTTTAAACTAACTAATAATTTCTTTTCTAATTCTTGGCTGCTTGTTTTGAATCTTCAGAAGCCAACTCTTCATTTTTCTCTTTGTTCTTAATTCCTAATAATTTATTAAATGTTCTTTTAATTCGATTTTTAAGTTCTTGCCAGGTGTTAAATTCCACTTTGGCTTCCAAGCCGATTCCATCCACGCTTGGGGTTACATCACCGGTACCGGAACCGCGGCTTACATTACTGATGGTTTGATCCTGCCTGTGAAAGGCCGTGACCGAAAGTCCCCGGTTAATTCTATAGGTTGCATTCAAGTCACCAATTTTTTCCCCAAAGGAACTTTCCTGTGATCCACCTGTCAGCTGGCCCTGACGCCGCAATATGAGCCTATCATTGTATAATCGCAAAGCGATACCCAAATCAATCTCATTGTAGGCATTCAGGTTAAAGTCTATATCAAAGCGGCTGACGTCACTGTCGAGCAACGCATTTATCTGGTTTGACAATAACGGACTGATCACCTGGTTTGAAAGCAGCGGATTAAATACAGTTGAACCACTGGTCAAATTCCTGCTCAGTGAGGTTGTTGCCTGGCCGTAAGATTGCGAAGGAATAAATTCACCGGTTAGCAGAATACTGGTAGCCTGTAAAAATTTTTGCTGTTCATCCCGGTTAATTTCATTGAGTGCAAATTGCAGTGTGGAGTTGGAAGATAAGTCAAGTGTGTTGGATGTCCTAAAATAGAAGTTATTTTCCACACTGGAAACCGTACCGGTGATTTCTATGATCAGATCAATGGGTACCCGTTGTCCGCTTCCATTTTCCCGGGTATTATCCTGCGAAACTGCAGCAGCACTCAAGTTATTGATATCCGGCCTTACGTTATAGATTGCATTGATATCCAGGCGCGCATTGGCGGGATCACCCTCCCAAACAATTGAACCCCCGCTCTCCAGCGACAGTCGCCTTGAGATGATTTCACCGCTCACAAACTGGTAATTACCGCCGGAGATATTATAGCGGCCAAACATCTGTACTTCTTCATCCTGCAAGGTAATTCTCAGCTGACCTGTTCCATTTGCTGTCAGCACCTCGCCGGTCACCGGATCAAAAATCAGCTTCACATTAATGGGTCGGGGTGCATCGAACTGCAGATCAATATTGAAGCGCTCATTAAACGTTAGGTCGCCTATGGCCTCTTCAAGCATCTGAGAGTTTACTGTAGTACCTCTTACCTGTTCCGAACCAAGCTTCAGGCGCTCTCGGCGGCTGAGATCAAACTCATCTACGAATTGAATAAAGCGATTACTTTCATCCAGCTCGGTTTCTTCTATTAGCGGAATAGACAACTCGGAATTCTCCGTTACTGAAATGGGCCTGGTAGATTGAAGAAATAGATCCGTGTTTGCCCCGGATAGCTTGACTTCACCCGTACCCGAAACACTACCGTAAAATGGCACATCAGGACCGAAATCATTATTAAGAAATTGCAGTTGGTTCAAGCTCAGGTTGAGGTCAAGAAAGGTAATGGGATCAAAATCATTCAGGTCAATGGTCCCCCAAAGCTTACCCTGTCCGCCTTTGGTGTCCGTAACATCTACAGAGTCAATAATGACACCGGTCTCACGATTAAACACCACATGTCCATTTAGAAAATAGTTTGTCTCCAGGAATCGGGGCTTGGCAAAAACATTTGAGACATTAAAATCAGAACTGAAATCAAAGTCTTCCAGGTTCCCTGTAATATAACCTTCACCGGTGGCCCTCCCCTCCATAGATTCAAAGACCTTATCGGCAATAAGCGGGATAATCCACATATCAATTTCATTGAAATCTACGTCAAAATTGTAGACTGTATCCTGTTCTACCTCAGGATTGGGCGGTACGAAGTAACCCGAAATCAGGATATCCTGACCAATATCATCATTTCGATCAAGATATTCATTGTACTTAGTGGTATCCGTGAGCACTCTCAGACGGGTATCGAAACGCTCCATCTGTTGATTGTATGTACTTTTAAACGCCGCATCCCCTATGATACGATCCTGAATGGTGAGTTGGTTGATATTGAGCTCACCCTGTACAGAAGGCCTGTCGGTTAGAGATCTGGTAACAAGCATGCCATTCATTCTCCCCCCAAAACTAACCTTGCCCTGAATCAGATCGGAGATCCGCTCCAGACTGACCTGCCGTAAAATATATTGTACTGAATCTTCCCTGTCTGCACTGAGGATTCCCTTCAGCTCAATGAATTCATTTTGGTTCTTGAAGCGAAAACGGTTGAAGGCAAGATCATCCTCACGGTTGTACACCAGCTGAGGTGTGCCATCATTTTGCCAGGCATAAATTTCATTACCCAGAAAAAATTCGGGAACACTTATTTTGAGCGTGGTATCGGTGATTACCGAGCGTAGGGCCAGATTCATACGTGCATTTTTCCCAATGGTACCTATCTGCTGGTTCAGGCTTAGTGAGTCATTACGCAGCGTCATAGCCATATTTATTGAATCTGCGTTTACCACGTTGGAATTTACCCGGGCTATGTCAGTTTTAAAGTCAATATTTGCAAACTCTTTTATTTTTCTGTCGCTTCGGAAACTGGCTGTTAACTGCGATGTGGACCTGCCCAGCTCAACCGAATTATATTTCAGACTGTCGGCTATAAGGCTACCGGAAGCCAGCATTCGTGCAGAATCGGCATTTACGTTAAACTTGAGCACTGTATTGCTTACAATTCGGGGGAATTGAGGAAGGTAATTTCTAATAAGAGAAAGATCTTTTACCCTGAATTCACCCTCCAGGAACATTGGCTGTGTTTGGATTTCAGTAGAATCGCTTACTACCACCGAATCCAACTTAATTTCCTGCTTGTAACTATTTTCAAGGTATCGCCTCCAGTACCTGTACTGACTGACCATATTGGTGGGGACAATATTACCCTCAAGGTTAAGGTCTAATATAGAACTGGTCAGCCTTAACGTACGGTTACTTTGATCCGGGGAGTCCAGATCAACATAAAACTGGTGGCTTCTCACCGTATCCTGATTGATAACCGATTGTTTGACATCGAGGTTGGCCCTGCCCTGCAGGTTATCGACTGATCTGCCTCTCAACTCAACATTATAGTCAAAGTTCAGGCTGCTTTGAGGTACAATCTCCTTTGCGGAATATCCGGAAAGGTCAATATTTCGCGCATATCCTTTTAAGGCCAATCGCGGTTCTTCCCTGCTGAAGTCTATCCAACCGGTACCCTCAACACTCTCATTACCCGATACATAGGTATAATCCTGTTCAAAAAACCCGCTCACCAGGCTCGACTCCAGTTCCATGCTCGAAATGGCGATATCGTTGATTCTGCTGTTGTAGGCACTGGCATTGAATTCCACCACAGCCTCTTCCATGGTAATGCCTGATCCATTGACGGAGGCATCAAAATTCAAACTCGTTGAGTCCACACGCGGGCCAAACAGAGACCGTAGGTTTAAACGTTTTCCGCTAATAGACCCGTTGTAGCTGAAAGGTCTGGTCAGCCTGGTACCTCCAATGAGGCTCAGGTCTCCTTTGGGACTGTATACATTTATATCAAAATCCAGGGAATCCCTGGTTCCGTTTGCCTTTCCCTCAAAACGCAGGCTGTCGAGCAGGGAAAACTGATTTTCATTGAGCGGTCCGGAGAAAATCTCTACATCATTTTTCTGTAGAACCACCTGAGACATTTTAAGCTCATACCTTAGATCACTAACGTTAGAGAGATTCCTGAAAAATCCATTAATACTGAAATAGCTGTCACCGACTCCCATTGAAAATTCATCAACCCAAAGTGAATCAAGAATACCTTCTGTTTGAACTGAAAATTCTATGGGCTTGGGAATGGCCGGCAGATCCGATACAACACCGCTAAACTCCTCCAGGTTTATTCTATTAGAGCTGACATCAATATTATAGCGAGCATTTCGAAGTTGTGAAGTAATGTCTTCCCGGTATAAATTGACCCCGTCAATCTCCCCGTTTAACCTGATCTCCGAACTTCCTGCCAGCAAGTTGAATGAATTAAATTCAAGAAAACGGTCATCGTTATAAACCTGTCCGTTTATACGGATATTGCCGGCTTCTACATCGACAATATCAGCCTCCAGATTTTCAATATCCCAAAACAGTTGTGTTTCGCTGATCTCCAGGAACATATTGGTACTGATGTTCCTGATACTGAGCGGTTCAGGCAGATTGATACGTGCATAGTCACCATGAAGCTTCTCAATGAATACCTCGCCATCGGAAATGGTAAGCTGTGGCGCCACAATCTCAATGTTAGGCATCCAGCCGGGTTCGTCATCTGCTGCCCATTGAAGCTTTTCTTTTCTGGTCAATGACTTTCCAAGAGTATAGCCGCCGCTTTCAGAACTGAGAAGGCGCACACGGGGAGAACTTACTGAAAACCCGGTAATGGAAATCTTATTTTGAAACAGGCTCCAAATGTCCAAGCTGGCATTTATCTGTTGTACACTCGCTAAAGTATCTCCGGGCAATGAATCTGTAGCAGAACTGTCCACGAGTGATACATCCTGCAACTGAAAATTAAACGGTATGAGCCCGTCAAGCTCACGGATTTCCAGCTTTGCATTGTAGGCCTTGCCGAAATCGCTTTCAATGCGTTCGGATATATAGTTCTTGGTTACCTGCATCTGCAGTATACCCAATAAACCGCCAGCCAGGATCATTATGATCAAAAGCGTAGAGAGCAGGATCGTCCAAAAATACTGCCAAATTCTATGAAACCAGCGTAGAAACAATGTTTATGTTATCGTATTGTCAATTTTCATTAATGGTGCGGTATGCAAAGTTCCAGGCTTCCCTCAGCAATCGTTCATCCGTACAGGTATGCAGGTAAGGTCTTCCCCAATCTTTGAGAAGTACCAAACGGATGTTGCCGTTCTGTACTTTTTTATCATGTTGCATGGCCTCGATCACTTTATCGATGGGAATTGTCAGCTCCTCAAGTTGGATCGAATAGAGATCCAAAAAGTCATCAAATATTTCAGGTGGCACCTCAGCACCCAACTCGTTCGAAGCTTTGCACGCCGCGAGCATACCTACCAGAACGGCTTCCCCATGCGAAATAGTACCGTAACCGGCTTTTTTTTCGAGTGCGTGCCCAAAAGTGTGCCCGAAATTAAGAAAAGCTCTTTCCCCTGCTTCCAACGTATCGTGTGAGACAATTTCACTTTTAATAACGGCACTTTGTCCTATGATTTTGGTCCATAACGCACCGGGCTGAAATCCCGAAGACACACAATCATAGGCCAGCTCAAATAATGATGGGTCTGAAATGGCAGCATATTTTAAAATTTCGGATAAGCCATTCACCCACTCTTTTTCAGAAAGCGTCTCCAGGTAATCGACATCAGCAAAAACCGCATCGGGTTGATAAAACGAACCTATGAGGTTTTTACCGGTCTCATGATTTATACCGGTCTTGCCACCTATTGAACTGTCGACCATGGCAAGCAAGCTGGTCGGCATATGAATCAGAGGGATACCCCGGAGAGCGGTTGCTGCCACAAAACCGGCAATGTCGCCGGTCACACCCCCTCCTACTGCGAGCAGTGGTGTCTTACGCTCTATACCACTCTTTAATACCGCATCTAATGTTTTGTTCCAGCAGGAGATCGACTTGCTCGTTTCGCCTCGGGGAATCTCAATGATTTCCAGTTCATTGAATAGTTCAGAGCACTCTTTGTGCACTCTTTCTCCGTGCAGGCTATTCACATATTCATCAATTATAATGACAAGCTTCTCAGGGGTATAGTGCTTCTTGCAAAAGCTGCCCACCTCACTCCACAAATTTGTCCCGACGGTAACAGCATATTGCTGTTCGATTGATACTGAAACCTCAGTAGTGAGAGACATGGTATTTTATTTTATTTGTTAATTGTTCTACCAAGGTCTCTAGTGTTTTCTCTCCGTCATCAGATACAGTCAGTTCCGACTGCTGATACAAAGGGAGCCGTTTTTTATAAAGTGCGCTGAGTTCTCTTTCCAAAGTTTCTCTTTCCTTAACCTTTCCCTCTTCATTCAACAGTAGAGGGCGATTTAAATCTTTGTCTATACGATCTAAGATAACGGAAATTGGCGTCTCAATAAATACAAGAAGTCCGTTTAATTTAATATGGTCAAGCATGTGTTGATTATGCAGGCTTCCCCCACCCAATGCAATAATGCCTTCGTATGTTCTAATGAGTTCAAGTATACATTCCCTTTCAATTTTACGAAATGCATCCTCTCCTCCTTCCTCAAAAATTTCAGAAATGCTTTTCCCGGCTTTGTGTTCTATGTAATCGTCAAGGTCCAGGAAGGTACGCTCCAGTTTTCCGGCAAGTTCACGACCTATAGTCGATTTCCCGGCCCCCATAAAGCCGCTTAGAAATATTCTGTCGGGTAAATTTGAAATCATAATGCTCGGTCTAACTGTTTTTGGGATTCAAGGGTGGCACCACTTCAACGTTCTCCCGCTCCACCACAACGGCGCCCGGAGCGGCGCCTTTTGGCTTTCGAACATACTTTCTTTTAGTGTACATAACAGGTGCCATCTCCATTCCTTTTGCCTTTGAATAAAAGGCCGCATATCCGGCAGCTTTCAGTATTACCTGCTTCGGTGGATACTCTTTCTGATTCCCCATTCTGATCACTACATGTGATCCTCCCACTCCCCGGGCGTGCAGCCAGATATCTTCCTTGTGCGCCAGACTTGTCAATTGATCATTGCTTTTGGCACTTTTGCCTACCCAAATTTCGTATTTGCCTTCCTTAAATTTTCGGTATGGCGAACTAGCTTGTGCATCTTCATCTACTCCATAGCCGAATTTTTCGAGCTCACTAGAATACTGCTTCATCCAGGATTCCAGTTCCGGCAGATGCTTAATTTCCTGCAGTTCATCCAGTAACCGGTTAGAAAGCTCCACCTCTTCCCTCACTGTCGGTATACGCTTTTTAGCTTCCTTATATGATTTGCGGGATGATTTTGCCTTATCGTAATAATACTCGGCATTTTCAGCAATCGATAGGCCTTCTTTCAGAGGGATCTCAACAGTTTCATTCTCATTATAAAAATCATCTACTTCTACCGCTTCTTTACCGAAATCAACCGAGCGATGCGCATTGGCCATTAACAGATGCCCGTATTTTTCATATTCATCTGCCCGATCCAGACTTTTATCAGCCTGCATCAGCTGCTCCAGCTGTGCCTCCTTCTTGGAAGTAACCCGTTCCAGTAACTGCTGCACATTTTGTTTCTTGTTGTGCAGACGGCGCAAATGCACGGCATTGCGATAGGCATGCCGAACCGCATTATTAACCGTTTCAAAACGGGCATCATCAGGAATATCCAGTATCTCATGCGACCACAGGCAAAGATCACCCGTTTCCAGTACTCTCGGATGGGGATCACTCTCCAGGGCTTTGGTTATAGTTTCAACAAAGGTTTTAACCTCATCCACGTCCATCTCTTCAACCCGGTGCTGTTCAATCAGGTAAGGCAAAAGATTCCTGGGAAGCAGCGGATTGAGTTTTGTAATTTGATTCTTGGGTTTTGCCTTTTCTGTTATTTCATCGGCAAATGAAGGGGCAAATGGCTCCGGAGGCTCCTCACCTTTCACCTTTTCTGGATTTTTAAAAGCCTCTTGTATTCTGCCATCCTCTATCAAGTATACATTTGGATTGCCCCCGTAGAGTTTAAAAAGCAGCTGTTTACCCCCTTCAAAATGGATATAAAAGAGTCTGTCTTTATCAGCAAGGTCCAGTTTTTCAATGGCATGTCCCTCTAAGCCTTGAAAAAAATCGATGACATTGCTTTTTTTAGGCGGTCGGTAATTATCCAGAAACAAAGCCGTCTCATTTGGGTTTGTACTGAATATCAGGCGGTACTCTCGCTCTCTTTGCTGAATATATATTTCGAAAACGTCTTTATGCGGACTTATGGAGAAATTGAAAATTCCATTTCGGATTTTTTCATTTAATTCTCGGTTTAAATATATTAGCGTATAAAAATTATTCATGTTCTATAGAGAGTGAACGCGAAACTATAATAAAAAAATAGGTTAGCGAATGACATACCCGATTTTTAATTCCGTAGTGAATTGTATAGAGAGTGAGCTAAATAAGAGGGATATTTCTATCAAGACATTTAAAACCTGGAATGAAGATAGAATAAATGCAACAGGGCTGGAAATTGTAATTGACCTTAGCAAAAAGGCAAATTTTCTTAAAGCCTTATCCATCAATTTCGACTGGGATCGGTTCAGGGAAACGGTTCTGGCACGTCAGCTTGATGGTATGGAAGAACATCCATTTCTACAGGAAGAAAACATGGTCAGCACTTCCATCTCACCGTTGATCGATATTGAGGTAACCTGGCTCTTTGATGAGGAGCAGTCACAGCCTCAGGTTCAGACCGAGAATGGTGCTTCACGCCTGGAATCAGCCAGTATCTGGATGGAAAAAATCAGTTCAGAGGTTAATGAACTGCTGGCAGAAGATGATATCATCACTCGTTGGCATGTTGAGGTGGAAGGTGACGAATATGGCAAATACCTGTCAGCCGTCAACCTGATCTCCTACTTCCAGTATACCCTCACTGATTTAAAGAGCTTAAATGCCGTTCACGAATTTGTGGGAGAACGGCTGCAGGAGCTCCTGTTGAAATCGAATCAGGTGATGAAAATTTCCGATTCCATCATTCATGATGTAGCTGCCTAAAATACAAAAGGCCTTCTCGAGAGAAGGCCTTTTGCTTATTAAGGACTTACTTTTTCTTCTTATGACGATTCTTTCTTAGGCGTTTTTTACGCTTATGCTTTGCTATTTTTTTACGCTTCTTTTTTTTGCCACTTGGCATAACTATCACCTGCTTGCTTTAAATTAATACGATTTATTTCTGATATTCTTTTAGGTTCTATCGGGCGATAAGATACAAACATTTTGCTGTTTTTCTAACCGGCCCGTTTCAATTTGTGTGCAATAGTAAATTCCGGATTCCGGGATCAGTTTTCTTCCTCTTCCATCATTGCCTCATTGACTTCCTCTTTGAAGTCTTTCGACATTTTCAATACCGGCACATATTGCTCGGGAACAATCACTTCTTCATTGGTTTTGGGATTTCTGGCTACCCGCTGAGCCCTTTTAACCACTTTGAAACTTCCGAATCCGCGAAGCTCAATAGTCTCTCCTCTTTTCATGGCATCGATAACGGTTTCCATAAAACCGTTAACCACTGCTTCCGTCTCAACTTTTGTCAAACCGGTTGATGAAGAAATCACGTCAACAATATCGGCTTTAGTCATAAATAGTCACCCTTTTTACTTTTATTCCATTTTATTTCCGTGAATAAAACGAGCGGTGTAAAATTAATTTAAATTTAAAGCATTTAGATGCTTTAATTCCAATCTTAGGCAAAAAAACTGATAAACGACATAAAAAAATCATACATAAGGATGCCAATGGCATAAATCTTTTATACTTTCAGCCTGATTTAAGAAATAAACAAATAAAATTACTGCATGGATACCTTCGACTTTATTATCTCCTGGCTTGAAAATCTAATCTGGAATACGCCCGAAGCTTTTCCTGCGATGGTCGTTGTTCTCCTCTCATTCGGTGTATTCATCACTTTTCGATTAGGTTTCATTCAAATACGAAGATTCGGTCATGGACTGAAAGTGGTTACCGGTTTTTATGATGACCCCGATGATGACGGTGATATCAACCACTTCCAGGCCCTGACTACTGCTTTGTCAGCTACAGTAGGTATCGGTAATATTGCGGGTGTAGCTCTCGCCATTCATTATGGAGGTCCGGGTGCCCTTTTCTGGATGTGGGTAACGGCTATACTCGGTATGGCAATTAAATTTACTGAGGTAACGCTTGCTCAGGAGTACAGAAGCCAGAATCCCGATGGTACCGTGTCAGGCGGGCCTATGTATTATATAGAACGGGGATTGGGACCCAACTGGAAGTGGCTGGCTTTCGCCTTTGCAATTTCGGCAGCGATTTGTGCTTTTCTGACCGGTAATGCCGTTCAGGCAAACACGGTAGCGGATGTGATGAAAACAGATTTTCAAATTCCCACAGCAATAACCGGACTAATCACTGCGAGTCTCGTTGCAGCGGTAATATTGGGAGGGATAAAACGTATCGGTAAAGTGACTTCAAAACTGGTTCCTTTTATGGGGATCCTGTACGTAGCCGGTGCTATCATAATTTTACTGCTTAACTACGATGCCGTTCTGCCTTCACTGTGGACGATTGTCAGCAATGCTTTCAATCCGCAAGCCGGGGCACTGGGTGTTGGTTCTGGAGCACTGATTTTTACACTTAGTTACGGGGTTCAAAGAGGACTCTTCTCGAACGAGGCCGGCCAGGGTTCGGCACCTATAGCCCACTCCGCGGCCAGAACCGACGAACCGGTACGTGAAGGGGTTGTTGCCTTGTTGGAACCGTTTATTGATACCTTGATTATCTGTACCATGACCGGACTCGTTATCGTATCTACCGGATCATGGGATATGCAGCATAAATCGGCAGTAGACCCATCTGCAGATATCGTATCCTATGAGGTTACCACAGAAATGGATGGGCAGAAGGCAAATCCGGATGCACGTGTACTTTATTTTGAAAACGGCCTGCCTGAAAACGGTACGATGACCCACTACAGTTTCCCGGTTGATACTATGTTTGCCGATGGCGGATATTCCCAGCCATTTACCGGTCGGGTTGAGATCACCGAACAAGGCGCGATGGCATATGGCGAAAACGGTACCCAGCTCACTTCGCTTTATGGAGGTGTCGTACAGAATGGGGCCCCACTGACTTCAGCAGCTTTTGAAAAAGGATTGAATCCCCTGTTCCCCGGTGGCGGATATCTGGTAACTTTTGCCGTACTACTTTTTGCAATTTCCACATCCATCAGCTGGAGCTATTACGGAGACCGTGCCGCTCAGTATCTGTTCGGCTTTAAGTCTATATTCTGGTATCGCCTTGCATTCGTGGGCATGCACTTTTTAGGTGCTGTAGCCACATTGACGGTTGTATGGAACTTTGGTGACGTGATGCTTGGCTTGATGGCCTTCTTCAATATTGTTGCCTTGTTTGCATTATCCGGCGTGGCTTATAAGATTACCAAAACATACTTCAGCAAAGATCATGAAACGCCAGAGTCTTAATTAGTGACTAGAGCCTTATGTCTCAGGAATCTTTAGAGGATCTTACATTAGTTGAACATCCGGTCATCTCTCGTGACCTCACGATACTGCGTAACAAAGAGACGAATATTGCCGAATTTCGTCAGGCTTTGAAAAGAGTGGGTATTATTCTTGCCTACCACGCATTGAAAGAACTCCCTCTAAAAGAGTACACTATAGAGACGCCGATAGAAAAGACGACGGGCTACGATATTGATCAGGAAATCATCGTGGTACCCATTTTAAGAGCCGGTCTCGGACTCACCGACGCTATCATACAGTTTATCCCCAATGCCAAGGTAGGGCATCTGGGTATGTATCGCGATGAAGAAACCCATGAGCCTGTCGATTACTACTCAAGCATTCCAGAAGGGGTTGAGGACGCTATGGTACTTGTAGTTGACCCAATGCTTGCCACTGGCGGCAGTGCTCATGACGCCTTATCGTTTCTGAAAAAACAGGGAGCACAACATTTACGATTTGTATCCTTAATATCGGCTCCTGAAGGAATTAAGAAACTCAGGGAGCTACATCCCGATGTTCATATCATCACTTCAGGCATTGACGAAAAGCTGAATGATGATGCATTTATCGTCCCCGGTTTAGGAGATGCAGGTGACAGATATTTTGGTACAGTTTAAAACATATCATGCACTCATCCTCAGTATCTTGATCATTCCGATCATTGGAATGTCTTGCAGTGATCTCTCAGAGAGAGAAAGTCAAAAGGTTACCGAAGCGCTCGACGACTCTCTGCTCTCCTCCACCGAAACCTGGAACATTGACATGAACCTTACCGAAGAGGGTCTAAAAAAAGTTCGTGTCCGTGGAAGTTATTCTGAGACCTTCAACCTGCCTGAGCTTAAGGAAACACGAATTAAAGGTCCTGTGCATATTGATGTTTTCGACAGTACCGGGGCAGTCAAAACGGTGGTTAAAAGTAATCGAGCTGTTTACCGGGCTGAAGAGTCCATATTTGAACTCTATGGCAATGTCAGGGTTGATACCCGCGATTCTACACATCTGGAATCGGAATACCTGATGTGGAATCAGTCGGAGAATCTTATTTCCACCCCGCAATTTGTTTATATCACCACACCTACCGATACTACGACAGGAAGTGACTTTACAGGCTCAACCGACCTGGATAATATTCGGATCCGGAATTATAGCGGGAGCAGTGTCATCAACAGAAACTGATCTGCAGAACAGTAATGGAAATCGATCTCCTAAACTGAATTTTGGGTATTATTGATTTTCTGACTCAAAAGTAAGTAATGAATACATTTCTGAAATTTTTACGATCTGCCCTACTGTTACTGGTTCTACTATCCCTGTTTACGTCAGCACGTGCTCAGATTTTATTGGATTCTCTTGATGCCGACCTTTTCGTAACAGAAACGATCGACGGGCAACGCGTGCAGAAGATGCTGGGAAATGCCTATATCATCAGCCTGGAAGAGGACATAGAAATCTTTTCCGATAGCATCTATCGATATATCAATTTGAATGAAATAAGGGCCTACGGTAACATCCAGATTAATACCGAAAATGAAAAAATCTGGTCCGATTCACTCGTCTATTTTACTGATATTGATTTCACCCAGCTTCGAGGGCGTGTAATAATTGAAGCCGACAGTACCACGCTTTTCGGCAGCAGCGTGGACTATCGTTTTAGCAACAAAGTGGCGCATTTCATTGATAATATCCGGCTGGAAGATCCCGAAGGTATTTTAACGGCCAATTCCGGTTTCTACTACCGCGAAGCGGACAGTGCGGTCTTTCGTGGACAGGTACAGCTTAGGGATACCACACAATACATTGAGGGAGATAGTCTTTTCAGCAATCGCGGCGAGAAATACTATGAGATGTATGGAGAAATATTTGCCGTTGACGGTGACAACAACAGCACTCTGAAAGGGGACTACCTTGAAGCAGATGCATCCGGTAGACGATTGCTTAGAGGCAATGCCTGGCTTAAGAACATCTCTGAAGATACTACCGGGACAGCACAATCTGATTCCATCCGGACCCGGCCACCTATTATGACCTCTTTCAGACCCGACTCAGTTTCTCTCCGACCTGACACTTTAAGCGATGTTTCTGATTCGGTTGCTGTTATCGCTGATGATGAGGATAGCATTGGTCAGGCTGAAGCCCTTACACACCGTGTTAGGGCAGGTGAAACACTGTTTGGTATTGCCCGGAACTATAATGTCACCGTAGATAGCCTAAAAAAATGGAATAACTTTTCGGGCAACAATTTGAATACCGGGCAGAATCTATTGGTAAAACCTCCTGAAAGCGTTTCTATTATAAAGCATACTGTTCGACCGAAAGAGACACTCTTCTCTTTGTCAAGGGAGTATCAAGTTACTATCGAACAAATTAAATCATGGAACAGTCTAACAAGCAATAACCTGAATGTAGGTCAGGAGCTGACGTTTTATAAAGATTCGTTAAATGGCGAATCCATTTATATCGTGGAAAGAGGTGACAATCTTTTCCAGATTGCACGCGATTATAATATGACTGTGGAGGAGCTTAGAGAACTCAATAATCTCACCACAAACAATATTACAGCAGGGCAAGAATTAAGAGTTAAGACTACTGATTCAACTAATTTTTCCATCGATACAGTGGCCTCTGACACAACTAATGTTCCTGTTTATGCCCGTGCAGAAGTCCCCGAGGATTCATTGCGATCACCCAGATCCGCAGGCATAGACACTACCCACATCCGTGCCAGTCGCATACTTTCTCAGCAATACAGTACGCCTACTGATACTTCTACTATAGTCAACGCGTATGAAAATGTGAGAATATGGTCACGGAAATTTTCAGCTATCTCCGACACCTCACGTTATGACGACCGGGAAGAGACCTTCGAATTATGGTCAAACGCCAAAACCTGGCACGAGCAGGTTCAACTCTCGGGACCCTACATTAAAGTATTTTTGCAGGATGGAGAAATTGACCAGCTCAGGGCTTTCCCAAAACCCTTTGCCGTACAGCAAGACACCAGCCTGAATCGTTTGAATCAGATTAAGGGAGATACCCTCAACGCCTATTTCACTGGGGGTGACTTAAGAGAAATTCACGTCTTTGGAGGAAGCCACCTATTAAGATTCACAAAAAATGATCAGGGTGATCCGGATGGGGCTATTGATTTGACTGCACCTTCTACTAGAATATTTTTTGAGGACGGTGAACTTGTAGAAATGAAATCTTTAGGTACCATCAACGGTTCCTACCTGCCTCAAAGCGAGCAAACTTCAAAACGCCAGTTGGAAGGATTTATCTGGACACCCGATCTGCAGCCCCAGCGGCCTCAGGAGAAGATGATTCCGCGTTTCCCACCTGTTCCTGAAGTGCGGCCCTTTGAACTGCCACGCAGGTATGTAAACTATATTGATGGTAAAACCGATCAATAATACGACATGCCAAGTTCAGCAAAACTTGGCATGTCTTGTGTTTCAGTTTTGTAGAAGTCCAAAACAGCTATTTATCCTACCTCCTCTAAGGCCATGGTTTCGTCCACGATGTGCTGCTGCATTTCATGCGGAACCGCCGCGTAATGAGAAAATGACCGGGTGTAGGAAGCACTTCCCTGGGTCATCGACTTAAGACGCGTGGCATAGTGATCGAGCTCCTTAAGAGGAACCTGGGCCTTAATTTTCTGGATGGAACCCTCGGCATCCATGCCTTGTATCTGTCCGCGCCGCGTACTGATATCGCTCATCACATCGCCCATGTAATCGGCAGGTACCGTCACCTCAATTTCATAGATCGGTTCCATCAATTTGGGCTTGGCCTGCATAAACCCGTCCCGGAATGCCATCAGGGCTGCGGTTTTAAATGCAGCGTCATTGGAATCTACAGAGTGCATGGACCCATCGTACACCGAAATCCGGATATCACGAACCCTGCATTGGCTCATCGGTCCGTTTTGCATTTTCTCCATTATACCTTTCAAAATGGCCGGCATAAATCGATTATCTATAACCCCGCCGACAATACAGTTTCTGAATATCAGCTTACCGCCCCATTCAAGTTCGATTTCCTGTTCGTCGCGCACCTTAAGATCACTGTGTTCGGGCATGTTGTCACGAAGCGGCTCCATCAACATGTACACTTCGCCAAACTGACCTGCACCACCTGACTGTTTTTTATGCTTGTAATGGGTCCTGACTTCCTGGGTAATGGTCTCCCGATAAGGAATACGAGGCTCGTGGAATTCAAAATCAAGATTGAATCGATTTTTTAGCTCGTACTCAATTACCGATAAATGCTCCTCCCCTTGCCCGTGGATAATAATTTGCTGTAGTTCCTGGCTGTGCTCAACCTCCATGGAAGGATCTTCACGCTGCAACTGGTGCAGGGCATTGCCTAGTTTATCTTCATCACCTTCTTTTTTCAGCTTAATGGCAGTACGAATTATGGGATCCGGGAAATGTATAGGCTCAAGCTCTACATCATGACCCTTCACATGCAGCGTATCATTCACCCCGGTATCCTTGAGCTTTACAGCAGCCCCCAGGTCTCCCGTTTTAAGTTCGTTCACTTCTATTCTTTTCTCCCCGTTGGTTAGGTAGAGACTTGAAAGACGTACGCTGTTGCCGTTTCTGCTGTTCACCAAATCGATTCCGGGTTTAACACTGCCACCGTAAACTTTAAAATAGAGCAGATCCCCGACGTGTGATTCGGCACTGTTCTTGAACATAAACATCACCGGATCTCCATCCTTGTTGAGCGGGAACTCTTCACCATCCGTTGTTTTGGGTGGATTTGCTTCCAGCGGGTTCGGAGATACATTGCCCAGAAATCCCATGACCCTACCGGTGCCCATATTTCGTTCAGCAGAGCAGCAGAACAAGGGGAAAATGTCTCTATTCAGCAAAGATTTCTGCAAGCCCTCTTTCATCTGGCTCTCAGTCAATTCACCTTGCTCAAGATAAAGATCAAGCAAAGTCTCATCATTTTCGGCTACCGCCTCAACCAATTCGTTATGCAACAACTCGGCCTGCGCTTTTTGTGAGTCGGGAATCGGCAGCTTGTCGGGCTTGCCTCCTTTTTCGGGAAATTCGTACATCGTCATTTTTAACACATCGATGATAGCATGAAAGTCATCTCCCTCGGTAAATGGATATTGCACAACCACTACTCCGCGACCGAAATGCTCTTTGGCCATATCTACCGTATTCTGAAAGTTCGACTGCTCAGAATCGGGCTTATTCACAATAAATAGAGAAGGAATACGGTATTTCTCGGTGTACTTCCATAATGAATCTGTACCTACTTCCACCCCGTACTCAGCGTTTAGCGTAAAAATGGCTGTATCAGCAACCCGCAAAGCCCCGACTACCTCTCCTATATAATCAGCAGTTCCAGGGGTATCGATGAGATTGATTTTACTACCTCTCCAGTCCAGATTAAGGAAAGAAGAGAAGACCGATTTCTGTTTCTCTTTCTCAATTTCGTGATAATCGGAAGTCGTTGATTTATTCAATACCGAACCCCGACGATGAATGGTTCTGGATTCAAAAAGCATCGTTTCAGAAAGCGTGGTTTTACCGGATCCGGCATGACCTAACAATACGACATTTCTGATTCTTGATGGTTGATACACATTCATAGTCTACCTCATATATATTAAGTTGAAACATAGTCTGAGCCGCCGACGTCCAAGAATGGCATTAGAAAAGTGCAGCGTATTTCTGATAATTTCAGTGGCATATCCGTACATCAGAGCCCGGCTTGATTGCTATCTAATGGTAAGTAATAGAAAAAAAGATTTGAGTTCAATTTTTTTTATCATTGGTTTGCACGAATCGGGTGGAGAATCAAAATTCTAACAAAATGCATCATACCAGGTAAATAATGAAGGAGATATTACTCATCCAGACGGGCGGTACCATTGCCATGGATATCACTCATGGAGAACCAAAGCTTGATCCGTCGAAGTGGTCGGAGCTGATGTACAAGGAAGTCCCTGAATTGTCAGAAATCGCGAAAATAGAGATTGAACAGTTATTTTTTGAAGACAGCTCGGATGTTAGTCCCGATCACTGGTCTCGACTCATAAAATACATTTCCGATTGCTACGGAGATTATGACGGCTTTGTAATTCTTCACGGGACTGATACCATGGCGTACACCGCTTCTGCCCTTTCTTTCGGATTGCAGAATCTTAAAAAGCCCGTCATCCTTACTGGCAGCCAGGTGCCGATGAGCAATATTCGCAGTGATGCTCGCAGAAATCTGGTGAATGCCATTGAAATGGCAACACTCCCCTTGAATGAGGTCGCCATTTGTTTCAACGATTTTGTGTACCGTGGCAACAGGGCTACCAAAATGAGCATCGGGGATTTTGACGCCTTCGCCTCTCCGAACTTTCCTCCCCTGGCCGAAATCGGTTTACATATAGAAATAAACAACCATCTGCCGGAGACGAAAAAACCATTTCTGAGCCTTCCATCATTCCGCGATGAGGTCTTCCTGTTGAAAATTTTCCCCGGACTTAACGCTTCCATGCTGGATGATATCGATTTTTCAGATGTACGCGTGCTTATTATAGAAGCCTTTGGAAGCGGTAATTTCCCCTTAACCGGCAAGCGAAGCCTTCTTCCCTTTTTCAAGAAATGTGTGGAAAATGGAATCATGCTGGTCATTACCTCTCAGGCGGCCTATGATGCCGTGGAATTAGAGAAGTACGAAAGCGGGAGAAAAGCCAGAGAACTCGGTGCCATCAGTGCCGGAGATATGACCACCGAAGCAACCCTCACCAAAATCATGTATCTTCTCGGTAATTATTCATCGGATGATGAAATCAAAGAATTATTCCAGAAAAATATTGCAGGAGAATTAACCGAATAACCTTTCCCTATGTACTTTGTTTTTGATGTAGAAACTGTTCCCGATTTTGAATTTGTACGCTCTGTGATAACGGAACCCGAAAAAGAAAATGAAGCTCTCCTCCTTCAGGCGAGTGAGGAATTGGCACATAACAAGTCAGGTTTTCTACCACCCATGTATCATCGCATAGTTTCGTGGGTTGGCCTGTGGATTGAAAACAACGGTGTACCCAAACAGAAAGTCAGCTGGAATGGTGAGGATGAAAAAGAAGGGCTTGTAACATTATTTGACGCGCTGAGTACCTATAAGGATTTCGGACTCATACATCATAACGGACGCGGATTTGATCTTCCTCTGGTTACCTATCGGGCGATGAAGCATGGGTTGCAGATGCCCTCTCGCATGAATCATCGTGAGATTCGTTACCGGTACAGCAACCATAACGTTGACCTGCTCGATGAATTCAGCAACTATGGGGCAAGTTCATGGCCCAAATTGAAGCACCTGGGCTATTTGATCAATATCCCCTTTAAACAGACCGGCGAAGGCAACGAAGTGCTCACTATGTACAATGAAGGCAAGCTGGAGGAAATTGAGCACTACTGTTACGAAGATGTCATGGCTACCTATATTGTTTGGCTGCACCTGAAGTATACGGTAGGTGACATCTCCAAGGAATTGTTCGATAACCTGAATGAGCGTGCCATGAACAAGCTGAAGGAGATTCAGGACACGGATCACTGATTATCATTATTCCACAGATCCGACTGATTCTTGAGAGATTCGGTGTAATCACCTAAATCCGGGATCAGATTTTCGTACCGTCGGGTATAACCGCACCTTTGGGTATCACCACAATACCGTCCACAACGTGAAATTTCCCGTGATCACCTTCATCCAGATGATCCCCACCGGCTATACGAACATCATTCCCAATCCGGCAATTTTTATCAATGATAGTATTGCTGATGAAGCAGCGCTGCCCGATAGCCATGGCCGGGTGGTCTTCCGTACCGCTTTCAATTTCTTGCTGAGATTGAAAGTAATCATTACCCATGATGATGGAACGCTCAATAGTTGTTCCTTTACCGATGCGGGATCGTATACCGATTACTGACCTTTCGATGCGGCTGGCTTCGATGAGACATCCTTCTGCAAGTACCGAGTGATCAAAGGTACTTCCCGAAAGTTTCGAAGCCGGAAGCATCCGGGCCCGGGTAAAGATGAAGTCTTCGTTGTCATACAGGTTAAATCGAGGCAGATCATCGCTCAGTTCGATATTTGCCTCAAAAAATGATTTCACTGTACCGATATCGGTCCAGTACCCGTCAAATTCATAGCTGGATACTTTGAAATCCCTGTTGATCGCTTCCGGTATAATCTCTTTACCGAAATCTGTGGCATCAGGGTGATTGTCAAAAAGTTCATGGAGGGTGTCTTTATTGAAAATATAGATACCCATGGAGGCCAGATAATGTCTGCCGTCACTGGTGAACTTAGCCGGCATATCAGATTTCCATTTATCCAGCTCATCCATAGAAGGTTTTTCAACAAAGTTTTCAATAAAACCTTCTTTATTGGTCTTCATAATGCCGAATCCGGTAGCATCTTCTGCAGCCACCGGTATGGTAGCTACCGTAAGGTCGGCATTACTGTCTTCATGCTGCTTCAACATTTTGCGGTAATCCATCTGGTAAAGCTGATCACCGGAAAGTATCAGCACATGTTCGTGTCGATGGTTTTCCATATGGTGCAACGACTGACGAACGGCATCGGCTGTGCCCTGGTACCAGTTTTTACTCTTCGGTGTCTGCTCAGCAGCCAGAATGTCAACAAAGCCGCGACTGAACACATCGAAATTGTAGGTGTTTTTGATGTGCCTGTTCAGTGAGGCAGAATTAAATTGGGTAAGCACGTAAATTCGACGAACTCCTGAATTAAGACAGTTGGAAATGGGAATATCGACTAATCGGTATTTACCTGCTATAGGAACAGCCGGCTTCGAACGTTCTTTGGTAAGCGGATATAGCCGGGTTCCCTGCCCGCCTCCTAATATTACTGCAATCGTCGAATTTCTCATACTTTCTACCCCTTAATTAATTGTTATTTGATTATACATCTTAATGTACTCACTTGCAGATGCATTCCACGAAAAATCCAGCTCCATGACTTTTTTCTGTATGCCGCTCATAATTTTAGGCTGTCCATAAATGCTTATTGCACGCCAAACAGCTTCGGCAGCCTCATAGAAGTCAAAATGCTGAAACTTTATTCCGTAACCTCC
The DNA here is from genome assembly GCF_011059145.1 of Halalkalibaculum roseum. Lineage (NCBI taxonomy): Bacteria > Pseudomonadati > Balneolota > Balneolia > Balneolales > Balneolaceae > Halalkalibaculum > Halalkalibaculum roseum. The sequence continues at coordinate 253,373 of NZ_JAALLT010000003.1, forward strand.
CTCCTCATCAAGGTCTTTAACGGTATCTTTTAAGCCCCCGATGTTTCGGACAATAGGTATGGTACCGTAGCGCATACAGTACATCTGATTAAGTCCACACGGTTCCACTCGGGAGGGCATGATCATAAAATCACTCCCGGCATAAATTAGATGCGCCAACTTCTCATTGTAATCAAGAGCAGCATCAAAATAACCCACATACTGATTGCTCATCTTCTTGAACTGCTCATGCAAAGCCGGATCTCCGGTACCAAGTACCACAAAATTAACACTGTGCTGGGAACTCAGGTAATTCCGGAATAGATTAGGCAGTAAATCGGCACCCTTTTCATAGGCCAGCCTCCCGATATAAGATATGGTTGGATATTGAGGATCAAGGCCAAACCGCTTGCATAATTTCTTTTTATTGGATGCCTTCCCAGCCTTTCGGGTTCTCACATCATAATGACGATCCAGATAAGTATCCGTTTTGGGATTCCAAACATCCGTATCTATACCGTTTACTATGCCACGTGACTTTGCCCTCTCATTTCTGAACAGAGGTTCGAGCCCATTGCTATGTTCACATAGTTCATCCATGTACGATTTCGAAACCGTGCTTATCTGCCACGCACATTTGAGTCCGGCAGCCATACAGTTCAGTTTACCGTTCCAATCCAGCATCCCTGCATTTCCCCTGTTAAAATCGGGTATCAGCCGGTCATTCCACCTGTCATAGGCTCCATGGTATTGCCCGTTGTGAACCGTGAAAACCGTAGGTATCCTTTTCAGTTCATCATAACGAAAACACTGCGTCATCATAAACGGCGCAAGACCTGAATGATGATCGTGGCAATGCACAATATCAGGTTTTTTTTTCATGTCTTTGATCCAGTCTAGAGCAGCTATCTGGAATCCCAGAAAACGTTCAAACTCGTCCCAGTAACCCGAACCGGAGTGGGGATCGGTATAGATGCCCGGCCGATCCAGCAGGCCCGGAATATCAACCACATATAGCGGAAAGCCCAAGCTGTCATCTTTTTCGCGTTGAATGCTGTAAAATATTTTGCCCGTATCCATGGGAGCATCACCCTCAAATACCGTTTTAAATTCATGGTTTTCAGTCCACTCATTCCGGTATTTGGGCATTACCACGGAAGCTTTTACACCCTCTTCAATTAAATACTTTGGCAGTGATCCGACTACATCAGCCAATCCCCCTACCTTGGCAACCGGGTAACATTCAGCGCTTAAATGAATTACATGCATTCGTTTAGGTCTATGGTTGAACAGTATAGGTTACACGAGTAACCAATTTGTTAACACGAAGTAATTAAAACTTTATGCTTGTGTCAAAGTCTTTCTTAATCAAGCAGTTCTATAGATTTCCCACGGTCATATAGCAGCCGTTATTAGATATCAACTCTACAAAAATTAACCGTACCAAGCGTAATGCTTCACTTTTAAAAATTCTCTTAAGATCAAACAAACTTATTTCAAAACCTTTGTTTGTTGGATCGAAACTTATATGTTCAGATGAATTTAAATCAACAGAACACTATGGCGGTAATAGAAGTAAAAAATATTGACAAATCCTTCGGCAACACACATGCCGTTAATAATGTCAGTTTTGAAGTTACCAAGGGAAAAATATTCGGTTTGCTCGGGCCAAACGGCGCGGGTAAAACGACCGCTATTCGAATCATCAACCACATCATTATTGCCGATTCCGGCACCATTACCATCAACGGAATGGAGGTCAGCCCCGAGACGCAAAGCATGATTGGCTATATGCCGGAAGAGCGGGGTCTTTATAAAAAGATGAAGGTTGGAGAGCAGCTGATATACCTTGCCCAGCTAAAAGGCATGGACCATGGAAAAGCAAAAGAAGCGATCCAATACTGGCTGGATCGTTTCGAAGCGGCTGACTGGTATAACAAGGAGGTGGGAGAACTTTCAAAAGGTATGTCACAAAAAATTCAGTTTATTGCCACTATCGCCCACGATCCTGATATCTATATTTTTGATGAGCCCTTTAGCGGACTGGATCCAATAAACAGTGAAATGCTAAAAGATATTGTCATTGATCTTCGGGACCAGGGAAAAACCATTCTATTCTCTACACACAGAATGGAGCAGGTTGAACAGATGTGCGATGAGATATGTCTATTTAACAAAGGGCGCGCCGTATTGAAAGGTGATCTGAGGGATATAAAAAAGTCATTCGGAAAAAATACCATAAATATCGAATTCCAGGGGGATGCAAGTTTCTTGGATCAGCTTGAAAATGTGAGGATTAACAATCGCTCTACCAACTATGCCGAAATTCGAGTTTTGAACGGCGAAAACATGCAGGATATTCTGAAAAAAGCTATGGAGCATAGCGAGATATACAAATTTGAACGCGTGGAACCCTCGTTAACTGAAATATTTATTTCCACAGTGGGAGAAGACAATATCAACCCAAAAGAACTGGCCTTAAAATGAATTTGCGACAAATAGTACTGGTATTAAAACGGGAATACCTTACCCGCATTAAGAGTAAAGCTTTTATTCTGCTGACCATACTCTTGCCTTTGGGAATGGTAGCATTCATTGGCATAGGAATCGGTATTGCCCTCTGGGATACCGAGACAACGCACAATATCGGCATTGTAGACGAAACAGAGGTCATCTTCCCCCGGCTAGAGCAGGCCAATGAAGAGCGATATTTGAATGTGTCTGACACTCCTATCGATACGTTGCGTAATATGGTGATCAATCAGGAGATGGAAGGCTACATCATCATCTCTAAAGAAAATATTGAATCAGATAAGAATGCCGAACTGGTCTATGGCGGGTCCGGAGGAATCAATCTGCTGAACAGCATACGTTCCGACCTGCGGGACGCCATCAGGGAAGAACGTTTAGATAGGGCGAACGTATCCGAAACGGTAAAAGATATATATGCCAGTCGTGCGGGTCTGGATACCCGAAAACTGACCAAAGAAGGAATTGAAACCGAAGATGATGCCGGTTTCAGGACCGTGATAGGAATGGTTATGGGTGTTATCATTTTCGGAATATTGCTGGGCTACGGCGGTTGGTTGACGCGAAGTGTCATCGAGGAAAAAACAAGCCGTATCATTGAAGTCATAGCTTCCTCGGTAAAACCTATAGAACTGCTGATTGGAAAAATCCTCGGAGTGGGTGCTCTTGCCGTGACTCAAATTGGAATCTGGGTGATTGCCGGAATAGGACTCAGCGCAGCTGCAGCCCCAATAGCCGCCATGTTTGTCGGTTCACAGATGTCACAAATTGATGCGGAAGCTGCAGAAGTGGCTGCTAACCCTGCCATGTTTGAGATACCTTCTATAGAAGCCTCACTGATTTTCTATTTCGTACTCTTCTTTGTTCTGGGATACTTTATTTACTCTTCGCTTTTTGCTGCCATCGGTTCCGCCGTTGACTCAGAAACCGATACCCAGCAGTTTATGTTTCCGGTGATGATTCCGATCATGATTTCCTATTTCATTCTCTTTCGACTGGTGGAGGCACCCGATTCCAGCCTGGCTGTAATCAGCTCCATGGTGCCATTCTTCTCCCCTATACTGATGGTATCACGCATCGCCATTACGGATGTCCCATTCTGGCAAATTGGCTTATCTGTAATATTGATGATCGGTACGTTCTTTGCCACCATTTGGCTGAGTGCCAAAATTTACAGCGTAGGTATCCTGAGTTACGGAAAAAGTGCCAGCTTCAAAGAACTCTGGAAGTGGGTTAAACAAGGATAGAATAGACGATATATAGGTTTAGTAAACTTTAAAAGTTTACTAAACCTGAGAGGGAATTAAACTCGTCAACCCGCTCCGCATTCATTAGAGCATGTTACTCTTATACTTAGAACTCAGTACTCAAGACTCATGACTCACGACTCAATATGCTTTCCATAGCCTTAAACACGCGCTGATCATATTCGTCCTGAATCACACTTTCAAGCAGTTCGCGGTAATCCAGTCCGGTAATTTTCGGGAGTCCGTTCACCGTGATATAGCGGATCCTCGGATCGGAATCCGATAGCATCTCTTTGGTTCTCACTTCCCAATCGGCGGGAGCATGGTCATGCTGAAGAAGAATTTTGAGAGCAGCAGAACGGACTTTGAAATCATAAACATCAGAGATATAAAATTCAGCCTGTCTAACGGCCCTATCAATGCTACCCCTGTTGGCAAGCTCCTGGATGGCAAAAATTGCTTTGTGACCCGCAGTATCTGCGCTTACCATATTTGATACAAAGCTCTCAAAAGCATTTGAATCACTAACCGATGAGTAAATTCGGGTAGCATTTTTGTAAAACTTCAGGCTGTCTGCTTCAAGGGCATAATCTCTGACCCGCTGTTGAACCGTCTCACTATCAGGGTAGTTCTGCAGTACCGAGAGGGCAGCCTCCCTTATATCCCTGTTTTCGTTTTGGAGGGCTTCGAGGAATACCTGCTCGGTTCCACTGGCTCCTCCTGCTATCTCCCCGAAAGATCTCAACAAGGCTGCCTTTACCCGTGGATCCAACTCCCTGTTCATAAAGTCCTTGATTGCCAGCTGCAGATCCGGATCATCGGAATGATAACCCAGTTTTTCGGCCGCTTCAATTCTCTCCTCAACCGATGCGGCATTGCGCAGTTGATATATCAAGAATGAGGCCGGCTTATACTGTTCAAGTATTAGGTTGGATCGGTCACCGGTTGTTATCGAAACGTTTTCAACAAGGGCAGGTACATTTATAGTGACCGAATCACGTGCCCCGGTAAAAGTAACCTGCGAGGTATCCACAGCATTGGCACTTACCTGAACAAGAGGTAGGGTAACCAATTCCTCATACCCTCCTTGCAGTGCTTCAAATGTAAGCTTTATATTGTCGGTATTTTGAGTATAGTCTACGCGATAAATAACAGTATCTGACTCCATTGATTCGGTGACACTATTACCGGAACCTTCCATTTTAAGTTCAAATACCGGCTGTCCCGTTTTTTGGTACCAAAACTCTCCATAGTCGCTGAAATCGTAGACTCCTTCACCCCAAGCTAATACCGAAGGCAGGTTTTCTTCAATCGTATCTAAGAAATTCTTCTCCAGGTTATCATAATTGCCCTGAAAGGTATTCCAGATCGAAGGGCCAAAAGTATCATAAACGCTTGAAGGCTTCTCAGAAGGGATATCCTCATAAGAAAGCCTGATGGTTGAATCTTGTAATCGGTAATGAAGGGCTGTCTGTAGCAGGTTTACGGCATTGGCATTTGCCCATTGCTCTTCCCGCTGGTAAACACCGAACCATTGACCATAAATGCCCCTTCTCAATTGTGCTTGAAGATTGCCGCCGTTCTCATGGATAAAAATCACAGAGGCGCCCCAGGTTTTTGTTTCCCAAAAATGATCCTGAAGCATCACGATATTGAGTCGTTCATAGGGATATTTCATGCCAATCTGCTCCTCGGTACGTTTAAGAATCTGAGCTGCTTCCTGTAATAGTGTTTTTCGCTCTGCAGCTGACCATAGGCCGCTCTCGGCATTCAGGTTTATTTTCTTAACCCCGAATGAGGTTTCATTCCTTTCCAATCTACCGACAGCGAATGTTAGGGAAGTAGTCGGAATTTCATTCCTGGTTTTAAAGACATACCTGACTTGCTCCACATCCAAAATTTCCTCTTCAAGCTTTACACCGTTAGCAACAGCTTGATAACCGGAAGGTACCGTCAACGATAGCGTACTGTTAAATGTAACCCTGGGATGATCAATAGTGGGGAACCAGTGTTTGTGGGATTGAGGCAATAGGGAGGTCCAAACCGTTCCCAAATCATTACTTAAAATTCCAAATTTCGGTATGGTACTATAATCAACGGTCAAACTGTAAGTCTTGCCCGGTAATGTACTGTCAGGAAGTTGAATAAACAGTGAATCATTATTCAAAGTAAATGAGGCTTCTGCATCATTAATACTAACGGAAGCTATATCCATGTGCGCTGCCTGCAGTACCAGTGAATCAACACCTCCTATATTAGCACTCAATTCATAGGCAGCGGTACCCTTTATACCATTGTTCTCAGGATCGATCGTTAAATCAAGATTTAGCTGAGAAAAATTGAAATTTAGTTTAGGGTATTTTTCAAAGTCAAAATCCTGTGCTTGTAATGGAGATATGAATAGTAAAAGTAAAAATAATAAAGCCAGTGGCAATCGCCCGGTTCTTTTCATGCTAATCTATTTCTGAAAGGTTACTAATTCTATCGATAGTCAATCTAAAATAAGAATCACAGGCTCACACAAAAAGTTTTTACTGCAAATTTGTAAACATGTAAATGTTTGCTGACATATTTCTGTTGAACATAATCAAAGTGATCTGTTTAACCTTAAACTATATTAGTTGACATGGCAAAAATGAACGCGATGCAGGTAACCGAAGCAGGAGGCGATTTCAAACCTGTGGAGTTGGATATACCTGAACCCAAAAATGACGAAATTCTTATTAAAGTTGAAGCATGCGGAATCTGTCACAGTGATGCTTTTGTAAAAGAAGGAACCATGCCGGGTATTGAATACCCCCGCGTTCCCGGACACGAGGTAATCGGTATCATTGAATCTGTTGGAGAAGATGTTAGTAAATGGGAAAAAGGCCAACGTGTAGGTGTAGGCTGGCATGGAGGACATTGCCATGAGTGTGAATCCTGCCGAAAAGGTGACTTTATAAATTGTGAAAATGCCAAGATAACCGGAATTAGCTTTGACGGAGGTTATGCCGAATATATGACGGCACCGGAAACAGCAGTAGCCGGAGTACCCGAATCGCTTTCATCTGCAGAAGCTGCACCGCTGCTGTGTGCGGGCATTACCACGTTTAATGCTCTTCGAAACAGCAATCTTCAACCCGGTGACCTGGTAGCAGTTCAAGGTATCGGAGGACTAGGACACTTGGGAGTACAGTATGCTCATAAATTCGGGTGTGAAGTGGCTGCACTTTCCCGCGGAACAGATAAAAAGAAATTGGCTGAAGAACTAGGGGCTGATCACTATATCGATACGGATGCTACCGATGCTTCCGAAGAACTTCAGAAGCTCGGCGGTGCCAAAGTAATTTTGGCAACAGCCCCCAATAGTAAAGCTATATCATCCGTAGTGGATGGTTTGTCGGTCGACGGTACGCTGATGGTTGTTGGAGCAGTTGCAGAACCTATGGAAATCAGTCCTTTTCAACTCATTATGGGTAGAAAATCTGTCAAGGGCTGGCCAAGCGGTACTGCCAAAGACTCTGAGGACACACTTGACTTCAGTGCTCTTACAGATATCACTCCAAAAATTGAAACCTATCCTCTTGAAAAAGCTAACGAAGCGTACGAACGAATGATAAACAACGAAGCCAGATTTCGAGTCGTTTTAGAGGTGGGATAACTATCCTGTAAGCATATTGCCGGGCACCTTAAGATTTGGGTGTCCGGTTTTTTTATACCGCCCTATTTTGCCTTATTAAATCTGCGCTTTCCGGTTTGTAACTCACCATCAACCCGGCGCATACAGCACCCATTAGCACAAGGCCCGCCGAAATAAACATCACTGTTTGAAAACTAATCAAAAATGACTGCTTGATAGTATTCTGCAGGGTGTTTTTCATTTCAGATGGTACATGATCCGGCACACTGGCTGTTGCTAAATTCGCTTTTTCCTGCATTAGTTGTTGTTGAATAGTCTGAGGAACATCGTTCTGCTGCATCGTGACCGACAGTTCATTGCCAAACAGAGTTATGGCAAGTGCACCCAAAAGTGCCACTGAAAGCATGCCTGAAAGTCTTGCAACTGCTTTGTTAACTCCCGATGCCGATCCGGCATCGCTTTTATCTACCGAACTCATTACAGTGGTATTCATTGGTGCAAAACTCACAGCAACTCCCAGTCCCATTAGGGAGATTCCCGGGAAAAAACAGAACCAATAATTACTACCGGTACCGTAAAGTCCCAAAAGCAGAAAACCAAGACTGGTAATAATGGGGCCGGCCATTAACATTGGCCGCGCGCCAAAGCGAACTATCATTCCACCCGACCAGCGTGAGAGTCCCCCCACCAGTAGTGGAAACGGGATAAAGGCTGCTCCTGCCGCTGTAGCAGAGTATCCCTGAACCTGAATAAGGTTAAAAGGAAGCAGAAAGAACACTCCTGCCAGGGAAAAATAAAAAAACAGGGTCACCAGATTTGCACCGCTGAAACTCATGGATCGGAACATGCCGAGCCTAACCATAGGATTCTCAATATTCTTCTCCAGCCATATAAAAGCACAGAAGATTATAATCCCTAACCCACCGGTTATGAGCACCACCGGGTTGTATATTCCAAATTCTGATGCCTCGATCAAACCGTAGCAAATCAGTCCCAGACCCAACGTAGCCAGCAACGCTCCTTTCCAGTCGGGTTGCCCTTCATTTGCTTTGACTTTGCTCTCAGGTACCCGGAAATAGAGTATGGCGAGAGCAGCAATTGCCATGGGTACACTGATAAGAAAAATAAATCTCCAAGAAAACTGATCAACCAATATCCCTCCCATTAGAGGTCCGGTAGCCGTTGCAAGTGCTGTGAAGCCCGACCACGTGCCTATAGCTTTTCCCCGCTGTTCTTTTTCATAAAGATCCGTAATGATAGCTAGGCTGCCGGGGATCATCATGGCGCCTCCTATGGCCTGTCCTCCCCTGGCTATGATAAGCTGAATCACATCCGGAGCCAACCCGCACCAAACCGTTGAGAGCAAAAATACAAAAACGCCCAGTCCGAATACCCTCTTTCTTCCGTAGTAGTCACCGGCTGATCCCCCGGTTAGTATCAACGTTCCGAGAATAAAGGTGTATATACTTACCACCCATTGCATGTCGGCAACAGTGGCATCGAGAGATGATTGAATAGCGGGTAGAGCTACATTGACTACGGATCCATTAATAAAAGCCATTCCTGAGCCAATGATCGTAGCCGCCAACGCCCATTTTTTTTCGGTACTGCTGATTTCTGACATATATAAGTCTAAAATTCTTCCAAATCACGAAAGTACTGCATAGCCTTTACCAAAACAAAGAAAATTAGCAAATAACCGGGATCCATTTAATCCATACTAAAATTGGAGATGCAGTTCAGAAATTATATTATTTACCCAATATTTTATAAATCTGTCTGATACTGTAACCTACGGTCGGAATTCCCGATCTCGAATTGTTGATATCATTCAAAAAGTATTTTCATGGAAAAAATCATCAGTGGTATACAGCAAATAGGTATTGGTACTCCAAATGAAAAAAAAGCCTTTGAGTGGTATAGAAAACACTTGGGAATGGATATCTGTGTCTTCCAGGATTCGGCGGAAGCTTCATTGATGTCGGGGTATACCGGGGATAAAGTACAAAGCCGTTCAGCCACCCTGGCAATGAATTTACAAGGCGGAGGCGGACTTGAAGTGTGGCAATATACGAGCAGAAATACCGAACCTCCCTCCTTCAATGTTCAGCTTGGAGATTTAGGCGTCTATGGAACCCGTATTAAATGCAAAAATCTGAAGCAGACCTATGAATTTTTAAAATCCCGGGATGTGAGGATTGTAAACGGAATTGAAAAGGATCCTTCCGGTTCGCCTCATTTTTTTGTTAAGGATCCCCACGGTTTGGTAATTCAAATGGTGACCGGTAATTCCTGGTTCTCCAACGGCAGTCACCACTCGGGTGGTATAGCAGGCTGTATGATTGGCGTATCTGATATCGATCGATCGATGGAGCTCTATCATGATATTCTCGAATATGATGAGATTGAATACGATGTCACCGGCGTTTTCGATGATTTGAAAGGATTGGATGGCAGTGATCAAAAAATCAGACGTGTGCTCCTAAGCCATAGCCAACCGCGCAAAGGCTCGTTCAGCCAATTGTTAGGCCCCAGCAAGATTGAACTTATTCAGACTTTTGACAGGGAACCGCGCAGAATTTTCGGCGACCGCTATTGGGGGGACCTAGGCTATATCCACCTCTGTTTTGATGTCAAAGGCATGGACCAGCTGAAGAAGGAGTGCAACGCAAAAGGTTTCAAATTTACCGTTGACAGTAAGAATTCCTTCGATATGGGGGAAGCAGCAGGTAGATTCAGTTATATCGAGGATCCCGACGGCACCCTGATCGAATTTGTTGAAACTCACAAAATTCCCATTTGGGAAAATGTTGGCTGGTACCTGGATGTAAAGAATAAGCCACCTGAGAAACCCATCCCCAAATGGATGCTTCAGTTTCTGAGATTGAGCAGGGTTAAATAACCACTAATTGAGATTTATCAGCTTATTCCCAGGCTGGAGAATAGTCTGCGCTTCAGCTCTTCAAATCTGTTTTTGTTGTCAACTGACATAAACTTCAGCTTAAGCTGTTGCCTCCACTCTTTCCATTTTTCATGTAGCTTCAAGCTGATTATACCTGATAAGGGTAGGGACATAAAATAGCCTAAGGTCCAAAATAGACTTCCTGAAAAAGCCTGGACCAATAAACTCTGCAGGATATAAATGACTGGAAAGGCAAGCAGTCCCATAGCCATCCGGGCTGAATTGATAAACTGGGTGTCATCTATCCTGTCCGCCATTTTGTGGATCAGGTTCCAAGGGATAATATTGTTAACCCAGCCATACAGAAAGAACGGAAGCATAACTACAAAACCGAGACCTCCAACTAGCAATTTTAGGGATGAGAAGATTGCTGCTAACGAGCAACTGCTGTCGAGCTTCTTCTCCTCAAGAAATTCACGAATTTGCTCAATAGTTTGTACCAGTTGTTCAGATGTCTCATCGCCTCTTTTTAGCACAGCCTCTAACTTTGAAACTATTTCTTTCTCAAATTTCAATTCATCGAGACTATATTTCTGATGAGAGGTAAAATTGTGAGTCATATTTTTTGTCAGCCGAATGGTATCCTCGATTAAATCATACCGCCCATCCAGCTGAATATCCACGGTAATTTCCTTTACCCGCTGCTCTACCTCGGAGGTGAGTTCAGCAAAAGCTGCGGCTTCATGCTGCCGATAGGACTCTTCATAATCTGCCAGTGAAACCGGTTCCCCGTATCGAACGTGTATGCCGCCCCTGGCTTCGGTACTCTTTCGATAATTAATTCCCACCGGTACAATCAAAATATCCAGATCAAAGTCATTTACCGTCTCGGCACCGAATGCGATACGTGCCAGTCCTTTTTTAAACCGCCTAACCTTTTTTATCGGAAAACAATTACCCTCGGGATGAATCAGCAAGTTTCTGTTTTTTGACAAAATGTAGTGGCAATCTTTAAATACAGACTGATTCCGTTTTTTGATATCAACCTTGTCTTTTGGACGATATACGGGCATCATATGAAACGAAGTCAATACCCAATCGATGAATTTATTGTTGCCAAAAGCATCGGCCCGAACTAATGGGTAGATAAACCGGTCATTTACATATCGGGCAGGTAAAATAAGGCAAAGCGCATCAGTAAAAGCACTTTGGTGAGATGCGGCAAAGATGATTGGCTTTTCCCAGTTAAGATGTTCTTTGCCTGAGTAGGTTACTGACTTATGATAAAAGTCGAACCACACCTTGACTACCGGCCGCACCCAAAAGTGAGTGAATGTCCAGTCTCTTATTGTGACATTCATATCCTTATACCAGTTCCTCATTCAATGATTCAAAAGTTGTGAACAATTAACTATAATAGAAGCTTCTTAACAACCGCTTATTTGAGGTTGGCACACAGAACATTAAACAGCAACGGCGATCACTTCGAAAATGTACAACCGAAGGCACCCTATTCATAACCTGACAATACAACTCAGGAAGAACCGGGCATTTTCAAAAGAAAATCTTCCTAAAATTGCCCTCTTTTACTTTAAACTACTGCTGCAGGAGCCGTTGCGAATTCTGGAGGAGGTTAATTATGCCCATGCCATTGATGACCACCGCTTTGTAAAAGATCCGATATTTATTATCGGCCACTGGCGCAGCGGGACCAGTTTTTTGCAATACCTACTGGGCCAAGATGATCAGTTTGGATATATAAATAAATTTCAGGTCGTATTTCCTGACATTTTTCTTTATTCGGAATCTTTTTTAAAACCATTTATCAGCAAAATCCCCGAGACATTCAATCTCACACAGGATGCCCAAGATATGTCTATAGACTTGGATTTGGATAGCCCGAGTGAGATTGAAATTGCATTGAGTACAATGATCTCTCCTGCAAGCTTGCATTGGGGACATATCTTCCCTCAAAAAGCCCGGCGATATTTTGACAAATTTTTGTTCTTGGAAAATACCGGTGAATCGGAATTAAATAGGTTGAAGCGGGACTACAATCATCTGATAAAAAAGATTTCCCTGGATAATGAAGGAAAACAGCTCATCATAAAGAGTCCCGGCAATGCAGCACGCATCCCTTTTTTGCTGGACCTATATCCAAATGCCAAATTTATTTTTATTCACCGGAATCCCTACGACACCTTTTACTCCAGCAAAAAGCTATGGCATACCCTGCTGGATAATCTGGCCCTTCAGCCAATGAGCAAGAAACAAATGGAGGATGAGATTATCAGAACCTACCAAAAACTCATGACCTCATACCTGCAACAGCGTGAACTGTTACCGGAAGGTCAACTGGTAGAATTGCGCTTTAACCAATTCATTGGCGATCCCGTAAATAAGCTTGCCAAGGTATACGAGGCTCTGACCCTTGATGGTTATCAATCGGCAGAGGGTAAATTTAATCAGTTTCTGGAACAAAAAACCAAAGGCAAATCCAGCAGTTACCGGTATGAAGATAGAATTCTGGATCGTATCAATTCAAAGTGGGATTTTGCTTTTAGGGAGTGGGGATATGACAAGATTGGCTGCGTTAACTAAGCAATTCTAGCGAAAAAGTTCATGGAACATTTCCAAAAATGGTGCCGTTTTAGTATTGTATAAATCCAAGAGTTGGTTAATTTTATCATCATAAAGTGGTTTCAAACAAAATAGGCAATAGCTATGCACAGAGAAATAAAGAATGAGGGACAAGGTGCGATTTTTGAGAACTCATTTCTGGAACCTTTAACAAAATCGCCACCTTATATTTCAGCTACGATTTACACGATTACCGTGATAGCATTACTGGTTATAGGCTATCAAATGGAGGTAGTTGACAGTTTTTGGACAGGAGCCTCCATTTATTTAGGAGCCATATTTTTCTGGACCTTTTTTGAATACTTTGCTCACCGGTATCTGTTTCACATTGATGAATATTTCCCTAAATCTGATTTTGCTCAAAAGCTGGCCTACACTTTCCATGGCATTCATCATGAATATCCCAGGGACAAAGAGCGAATCATTATGCCTCCGGTTCCCGGTCTCATGATTGTAGGACTACTCTACCTGTTTTTCTTACTGGTACTCGGTGATTACGCGTATCTGTTCATGCCGGGATTTGTAACAGGGTATTTATTATACACCCGCATCCACTATAAAACACACACAACACCCGTTCCCTCCTATTTGAAATCACAATATCGCCATCACTCTCTGCACCACTATAAATACCCGGAAAAAGCTTTCGGTATCTCTACCACTCTTTGGGATAGAATTTTCGGTACAATGCCTCCCGAAGAAAGTTAAGCCGAATAGATCTGATTTTTTTAAAAGGCGCCACACCGGCGCCTTTTTTATTTTAATACCTCAAGAACCTCCGGCAAAAGATCCTTGCCGCAAGAAAGTCCGTTTCCGGCCTCTATAGTTTCCACTCCTGTAACATCACAAAAGACACCTCCGGCTTCTTTCAAAATCGGCAACAAAGGAGCAGCATCCCAAATATTAAGAATGGGATCGAACATCAAATCGGCACGACCGGTAGCGACCAGCATATGACCGTAAGCATCTCCCCATGTTCTATTTATCCACGTCCTCTTAAGGAGTTCCTGGAAGGGTGCTGCAAAACCTTGTTCTGCCGATGTTGTGGCATCGGTTGACAGAAAAGTGGCCTCAGAAAGCTTGGCACAAGATCTTACCTTACATGGTTCGCCGTTCAACCGAGCTCCTAAGTTTTTGGTTGCCTCACAGATCTCTTCCAAAGCGGGTGCGTATATCACTCCAATCACAGGTTCGTTCTCAACCTGAACCCCAACCAGTGTCGTGTAAAGAGGCACTCCGTGTATAAATGATTTTGTTCCGTCAATAGGATCCAGAATCCACTGCACCGTGCTTTCCTCATTATCAGTCCCATATTCTTCGCCCACTATGCCGTGATCCGGAAACAGTCGCTGGATCTCTTCTCGCATGATTTCTTCAGCTTGCCGATCCGCTTTGGTTACCGGAGAATCGTCACTTTTCCGCTCCACCTCTATGGACTCTCCAAAATATTTTAGCGTATGATCACCGCCCTTTCTGGCTATCGCTATAGCGGCATCGTGCATCTTATTAATATCGAAATCCATGTGTGAATATTCTTTTAAGTGTTTATTTTTGGAGGCTCCCTAAAATAGGATGCAATACCTGAATGTACCGATCTTTGTTCCTGATAGTAAATAAAATTCAGGCTGGCGGCTTCAAACATCCAACAATACAAATCTAACCAGAATTAAGAATGACCGAATCACAGATCTTCAAACTCATTGCCTCAGAATTAAATCTCAAATCCAAACAGGTAATCAGTGTTGCAGAGTTTCTTGACGATGGTGCCACAGTACCATTTTTAGCAAGATATCGGCAGGAAGCAACCGGCGGACTGAATGAGGAAGAGATTCGTGATGTACGTGACAAACTCGAATTTCATCGTACGCTCGAAGATCGAAAGAAAACCATTCTTAAATCAATTGAAGAGCAGGACAAGTTAACCCCGGAACTTGAGGATAAAATACGTTCCTGTGCTGATCTCAAAACACTTGAGGACCTCTATCTGCCCTACAAGCCCAAACGGAAAACCAAGGGTGACATGGCAAAAGAAAAAGGACTTGAACCGCTGGCTGATTTGATTTGGAAGCAACAGACCATTGAGGGTAATCCACAAAATTATGCCCGAAATTTCGTTGATAAGGAAGGGGATGTGCCTACGCCGGAGAGCGCCATGGAAGGGGCCCTGCACATAGTAGCAGAATGGATTAACGAGTCTGTTGAGGTCAGGGACACATTAAGGAATATTTTTGAGGAGCATGCAGTAATAAGGACCGAAAAAAATCCCGCCGTTAAGGAGCGAACCAATTTTGAAGACTATTACGATTACAGCAACAAAGCAAAATATCTGAAACCGCACCAGATACTGGCCATCAATCGAGGCGAACGGGAAAATATTCTTTTCGTAAATGTGGAACTTTGGGATGAAATAACTCTTGAGCAGATAGATGACGTTGTAATTGAAGATGAACGAAGTATCTTCACCCCGCAATTGCAGGATGCGGTAGAAGATGCTTACAAGCGATTGCTCTTCCCATCTCTTGAGCGAGAACTTCGTAATGAGCTTACTGAAAAAGCTGACGAACATGCCATCGAGACCTTCGCTACTAATCTGGCAAACTTACTCATGCAGCCTCCTCTCGACGACAAAATCGTAATGGGCATCGATCCCGCTTTCCGAACAGGCTGCAAGATTGCTGTAGTTGACGAAACTGGAAAGTATCTGGAGGGAACAACCGTCTATCCAACCCCTCCCCAGAACAAACAGGAAGAAGCCGCAAAAGTCATCAATAAACTGATCGACCAATACCGGGTAGAACTGATCGCCATTGGTAATGGTACAGCAAGCCGGGAGACCGAACAGTTTATTGCAGAACTGATACAGAACCGAAAGAAGTCAGGAGATAAAAAGGAACTGAATTATATGATCGTCAATGAAGCCGGTGCCTCGGTCTATTCGGCATCAAAAGTTGCCAGGGAAGAGTTTCCTGACCTGGAAGCCGCCCAGCGTGGCAATATCTCTATTGCGCGCCGGGTTTTGGATCCACTGGCCGAATTGGTGAAGATCGATCCCAAATCCATCGGAGTCGGACTCTACCAGCACGATGTTAATCAAAACCGACTGTCACAAAAACTGGATGATGTGGTAGAGAGCTGCGTTAACCAGGTGGGTGTAAACCTGAATACCGCAAGTGCTCCGCTTCTATCTCATATATCGGGGCTGACTAAAAGAGTAGCCACAAATATCATAAAGAGAAGGGAAGAGCATGGAAAATTCAAGAAACGTGATCAGATAAGAGAGATCGACGGTGTCGGTGATTTTCGGTTTCAACAGGCTGCCGGATTTATGCGCATACCGGAATCATCAAACCCACTGGATAATACTGCCATCCATCCCGAGAGTTACGAAGCCGCTGAAAAGTTATGCAATCTTTTTAATATCAATTTGGAAAAGCTTGGTACAGAACGTGAAAAAATTGAGAATGTTTTTGAGGGGATTGACAAAGAAGTGATAGCCCAGCAGATAGGCGTTGGGGTTCCGACTTTGGAATTGATCATTGAGAATCTACAGAAACCCGGCAGAGACCCAAGAGAAAATCTCCAGAAACCGATGCTTCGCCAGGACATCATGAAGATGGAAGATCTTAGTATCGGACAAGTTCTGGAAGGAACCGTTCGCAATGTTGTTGACTTCGGTGCCTTTATCGATATTGGAGTCAAACAAGACGGGCTGCTGCACATATCGAACATGGCAGATCGAAGAGTAGAAGACCCCCATGAAATTCTTTCGGTTGGTGATATTTTAACACTTAAAATCGTTTCACTGGATCTGGAAAGAGGACGGATAGGTCTTTCATTGGAAGACTAAAAGCCGGACCAAGGGTAGGAAGTAATGTTCCATATTTTTACCAATAAGGGCTGTCGGTACTGAGCAATTATTCGATAGGAATCCAAGGATTTTATTCCCACCAGTCCAATCATTAGCCACTTCATCCTGAACGAAAAACAGTAGTTCAGGATGATTATTTCTCATCACAAAAGCATTCATCAGTAATAACCAGTGATTTTTTATTAATTATTACATTAAATATTTATTCTAATTAATTGGGCGACATGTATTTATAATTTTTATAATTTGTATTGCCAAATTGTCTATTGATGTAAAAAGAGTCCATACTTAAATAATTAAGGCAACAATTACTCTCAGCTTTCACCAAGCATCAGGCGTCAAAACATTTCCATAAGTTACATGTTTCCAATGATTTAAAAGCTTTGAGAAATAACAGATCGATACCTTCTACTTTTATGTATTATCCGATTGCCTAATTTATTTAGGTAGAGCACAGAAGGGGTCGAAAGTACATGGAAACGATTGAGATAACGAATTCTTATAACCCCATGGCAGGCATATTTTTATAAGTTTTCAGGAGCAAAATATAGTCAGCTTGACAATTTAAAAATACGCTATATCAGGTAACTTTAGACTATGGAACCGCCAGATTCTGTAGTGATCCTCCTAAGTTATTGATGGGCATCAAATTAATACCTGACTCACCCCTGCATTCAATTTTTTAAGTGCTAACTCTGACAAAAAGCCAGTGTCATACCTGTTAGTACTTCCTTGCAAATTATACTCTACAATTTTCGTTTTTTAACTTGATATAATTCATAAAGAAGAGTCCGACACCTTTGAGATGCCGGACTTTTTTCTGATGGATTGTTATCAATAAAATAGCGCGATGACGGATCGCTAAATTCGATTGATTAAGTTTATATCTAAGCGAAGTCTTCTTCACCATTCATTCGCTTGACCATCCACTGCGGATAGATCTCCTTTGGCTTGGTGACTTCTGCAATCTTTGCAAACTCTTCATCGGATAGCTCAACCTCGGCAGCGCCCAGATTGTCTTCCAGCTGAGACATTTTCTTTGCCCCGATGATGACAGAGGTTACCCCCTTTTTATGCAACAACCATGATAGCGCTACCTGGGGAATACTGGTTCCTTTGGCTTCAGCTATTTCGTCCATTACCTCCACCACGTCATAAGCCATCTCTTTATCGATAGGCGGGAAATCAAAATCCTTTCGCCGTGATCCTTCCGGTGCTTCTTTATCGCGACGGTATTTACCTGTTAGGAAGCCGCCCGCAAGCGGTGACCAAGGCAAGACTCCCAGTCCCTCTTCCCTGCACAATGGAAGCAACTCATATTCCAGATCACGTCCCGCTACCGAGTAATAAGCCTGAAGAGACGAAAAGCTTGCCCAGCCATTAGCCCTGGAAAGTTCTATGGATTTGGAGAGTTGACGCACACTTAGATTGGAACATCCGATATAGTGGACCTTACCCTGACGAACCAGATCATTCAGAGCTGCCAGCGTCTCTTCAATGGGGGTTTCGTTATCCACCCCATGAATCTGATACAGATCGATATAATCTGTGCCAAGGCGATCTAGACTGGCTTCAACAGATTCCATGATGTGTTTGCGGGATAAGCCTACATTATTGACGTCGCCTGTTCCTTCAGCCGCTTCTTCGCTCATGGCTCCGCGAACCTTGGTAGCAATCACAGCCTGTTCGCGTGGTATTTCCAGATCTTTTAAAGCTTTACCCAAAATCTTTTCCGATTCTCCCCAGGAGTATACATCTGCCGTATCAAAAAAGTTGACGCCTGCTTCCCAGGATTTCTTTACAATCTTGTTGGCCAAGGTCTGATTTACCTCACCTATGTTATAGAAGGTCGACCCAAAGGTCATCGTACCCAGGCATATCTCTGAAACTTTCAGTCCGGTATTGCCTAATCTTCGGTATTCCATATTTTCTATGACGATGTTTATCTTTGCCTTTCGAATTGTGTCTGGAATAACGTATAATTTTGGGCTTACGTTTAGTTCACTTGGTGAACGCACCCCCTACCCGGGTAGGTTATTGCGATGCAAGAATTACAAAGATTTTCCTGTGTATAAATTAGTTTTGACCTTCAAATCCGCACTATAATTATTTTCATGGATATAAAGGAAACGATCAACCGCTTCCATCTAGATGTATATAACCGATTTCCCATTACCCTTGTGAAAGGTAGAGGAGCAACGGTTTGGGACCGTGAAGGCAGGGAATATATTGATGCCCTTGCCGGAATTGCAGTCAATAGCCTTGGGCACTGTCATCCAAAGGTAGTGAAGGCAATTCAGGAGCAGGCTTCCCAGCTCATGCATATTTCTAATTTCTATTACAGTGAGCCCCAGTCTCGTCTCGTCGAGCTTCTGGCTGATATAGGAAACATGGACCGGGTTTTCCTCTGTAACAGTGGTGCTGAAGCTATGGAAGCTTGCCTGAAAACAGCCCGAAAGTTTGGTCAGAAATATCAAAAGAAAGGACCCTTGATTACGGTAAGTAATGCATTCCATGGCAGAACTATGGCGACTATATCTATGGGCATGGATAAATATGCTAAAGGCTACGATCCATTACTGAGTGGATTTAATGAAGTCCCCTTGAATGATGTCAAGGCTCTGGAAGCGGCATTCGATGAAGATACATTGGGCGTGGTACTTGAACCCATTCAGGGCTCAGGTGGTTTGCATATAGCCTCAGCTGAATTCATGGAAAAGATACAGGAACTCTGTGACAAACATGAAGCGCTCTTCATTGTAGATGAAGTTCAGACCGGCATGGGTAGAACAGGCCGGATGTTTGGATACGACCATTTCAAGGTTAAACCTGATATTGTTGCTATTGCTAAAGCAATGGGGGGAGGATTCCCCATCGGGGCCATGCTTTGCCGGCAAAAAGTCGCCGATGTCATGCATCACGGAGATCACGGTAGTACCTATGGTGGGAATCCCCTGGCCTGTGCGGCGTCCCACGCTGCTATCAAAGCCCTATTGGAGGAGAATCTTCAGCAAGAGGCACAGATAAAAGGTGAATATCTTATGGATCTCCTGAAGGATAAATTTAAACACTCAGACAAAGTAACAGATATAAGAGGTAAGGGACTTATGGTCGGTGTTGAATTGAGTTTTAACGGTCGTCCCGTCGTGGAGCGAATGCTCGAAAATGGTGTTTTGTCCAATTGTACCCACGGAAATGTTATGCGTTTAGTACCGCCGCTGGTAATAACCGAAGAAGAGCTCAACAACCTGGCAGATGTGTTAGAAGAGGCTATTAATACCACCCAATAAAATTCCTCAAATATCGTTACTTTACCTTGATATTTGGTGTAATACCTATAACTGTAATTAAATTTTGAGTTTGGCCATATCCGACACATACCGAACAGCAATGATAATGGCTGCTATTTGCTCTTTTATCCTTGTTCCTGCTCTCCTGGCTCAAGCTCAGCAGGCCGACTCCACGAAGAGGACGTTTTTCCTCAGGCCCGAAACAAACTCACTCAAGGCAGAGCCTCATAGCGAACGATCCATTGGAAGTTATACACTACCGGAAAGTGGTGTTTTTGGAGTACCCGAGGAGACCGAGTATTATGTCATTCCATTTAAAGGGCAAGAATATCTGGATATGGCTGTAGAAGCTTTACGCGAAGAACAGCGGGACAAACTTGGGCTCAACTGGTTATTTCGATTTTTAAATGCCATATCTCCCTATGTCAATAACCAATTCCAATTTGGAGTCTATCGCATCAATGACATGCCTGTTGTGGCAAGAGATAACCCCCTATTCCAGTCACACAACAGTCGCGAGGAGAGAAATTAAGTGTCCTTTGCCTACAGATCTTTACTTATAGACCAATTTAAAGATTGCTGAACTTGTTAGTCAAATAGCGCCTCCATTGCCTCGCTTACCATTTTCAATTCAGAATCACCAATCTCAAAATGAAATGTTGCACGAATGGTATTTGATCCAAAGGGCACCATATGAATTCCTTTCTTCTCAAGTAATTTTAGTGTTGAGTCTACTTCCCCACTATTGACTTCAAAAATAACAATATTCGTCTCTACAGTATCAGGATCAATAGCCAGTTTTCTGCAATTTGAAATGGTATAGGCCAGCTCTTTTGCCCTGCGGTGGTCTTCTTTCAATAGTGGTAAATGATGTTTTATAGCATAATCAGCAGCAGCGGCAAGCATACCTACCTGACGCATACCCCCTCCCAGCATTTTGCGAAAGCGTCGGGCTTTGTCTATTCGTTTTCTGGATGATAAAAGCATGGATCCGACCGGCGCACCCAGTCCCTTACTGAAACTCACCGTTATGGTATCGGCAACGGTACCATAAAATTCAGGGGCAGTTTGTGTAGCCGTCATGGCATTCCAGAGGCGAGCACCGTCAAGATGTACAGAGAGACCCAGTTCTTTTGCCGTATTTGACATAACCCGGAGATCGCTTTCCGAATAACAGGTACCCCCTCCTTTATTGGTGGCATTTTCGAGAACAATTACAGAAGGTTTCGGCTCCCAGTCTTGTCCTGAACGCATCGCCTCTTTTATCAGATCGGGAGTTAGCTTACCCTTTGTTCCTCTAAGCGGATTCAGTTGCACTGATGATATGAGAGAAGCCGCAGCCGTTTCATAATTGAATATGTGTCCCTTGTAGTCTATTAAGACTTCATCCCCGGCACTGCAGAGCAATTTCAAAGCGAGTTGATTACTCATGACACCGCTTGGCACAAACAGACCCGATTCCATACCAAACATGGATGATACTTTTTCCTGCAAGCGATTGACGGTCGGATCTTCCCCAAACACATCATCCCCTACCTCTGCCTGCACCATAGCTTTTCGCATCTCCTCGGTAGGTTTCGTTACGGTATCACTTCTAAGATCAATCATAGAACTCATTGTTTGTGCTTTGTGATATTATCGTAAAAGGTTTGAAGATCTATATTGCTGCCACAGACGATAATGCCCACTCGCTTATCTTTTAGCTTTTCGTGAAGCGGGTAACGCAGAGCTGCAGTAGCCGAGGCACCGGCCGGTTCTACAGCCAATTTCATTTCCAGAAACATCAGTTCCATGGTTTGCGACATCTGTTCATCAGAAACTTTGACTATCTCATCAACAAATCGTTTGGCCAGTCCAAAACTGTAGGGTGCTGCATGTGGAGCACCAAGGCTGTCGGCCATAGTATCAACTTTATCAATTTCTTCGGGCTTACCCGCTGCAAAACTTTTTGACATGGAGTCGGCCCCCTCCGGTTCAACGCCATACACCTTACACTCAGGCTGCATTTGCTTTACGGCAGCAGCAATACCTGCAATCAGTCCGCCTCCGCCAATCGGTACAATCACCGCGTCCATATCTTGAACCTGTTCGCATAATTCCAGTCCCACTGTTGCAGTACCCAGTGCTGTCAGCGGACCTTCAAAGGGATGGATAAAACTTCTTCCCTCCTCCTCTTCAATTTGTCGCACCTTATCAAAAGCCTGGTGGACATCATCTACAAGAATAACTTCAGCTCCATAGGACTTGCAACGTTCTACACGTGATGGATTTGCCGATTTTGGCATAACCACTTTAGCAGAGGTATCTACGGTTTTTGCGGCGTAAGCAACGGCAATAGCATGGTTACCGGCGCTCACGGCAGTCACTCCCCGCTTGAGCTCCTCCACATCTAGATCCAACATATTGAGGAGAGCACCGCGTGGCTTGAAACTGCCCCCGTATTGAAAGAGTTCTAGTTTCAAAAATAGCTCAGTTTTCTCACCGAATATCCGAGATGATTCATCACCTTTCCACTGCCATACCGGCGTGTGACGAACCTTGTCTCCCAATTTTTTACGCGCCGAACGGATTTCATCTGTAGTTGGAAATTCAATAGAACTCATAATGAATCATTTTTTGATTAGGCAAGATTATAAAAAAGGCAACAGCCATATGGAAATGCAATATAGAGAACATGAAGAGGGCTCTTTGTTAATACTTATAACAATTTCTTCACCTTGATAATACCCAATATGCCGCATTAATCTCAGAAGTGACACGCTTACTGCACTTACATGCACCCTGAAATTAAATACTCCAGTTGTTATACTGGTTTTTGAACTGTTGAATGGGACGATCAGGGAGTATTAAGAAAAGACGGGACCAGATGAATAGCCCTAAAAGTGAAAATGAGCTTAAGATTGACAAGAGTACCCACAAACCGGTACCCACCACTAAAGAGCGCATCAAATATGCCCTAACTTCTGTCCTGTTAGGCTTTCTCTTGGTACAAATTATTGGATTCTGGATGTTTCCAGGTCCCGGACTAGGCGGTATTTATATGTTCTCCTCCGCCCATCACCTGGTCAACTCTGTGGGCAGTATAACCACTGTAATCATAACCGCTTTTCTGGCTATCTGTTTGGTTGCAGGATGGTTTCAGGGTAAATATTTCATCGACCGTTTGAAAGGGTATGTCAACTTTTGGAAGTTTTGGTGATTTGCAATCTCCGGCTACCACGCTGAATTTGTACTTTGATAACTTCAACACATAAAAAAGGCGACTCTCTTTCTGAGCCGCCCTTTAATGATCCCAATAATTCACTAATTGGAAAATTTTCAAATTTACGGTTAATCAATCATACTCAAAGAAGCCTTCTCCGGTTTTATCTCCCAGCTTTCCGGCATCGACCATTTTTACAAGAAGCGGACAAGGTCGGTATTTGGGATCTTTGAACCCTTCGTACAACACATTCATGATATCCAGGCATACATCCAGGCCGATGAAGTCAGCTAGTCGCAACGGTCCCATAGGATGTGCCATGCCCAGCTTCATTACCGAATCCACATCTTCGGGCTCGGCCACGCCTTCATGCACACAGTATATCGCCTCGTTGATCATTGGCATCAACACACGATTGGATACAAAACCGGGATAATCTTCCACCGGTATAGGTGTTTTATCCAGAAGACGTGCTGTTTCTTCGATGGTTTCGTAAGTCTCTTCGCTGGTCTCAAAGCCTTTCACAATCTCAACCAGCTTCATCACCGGTACGGGATTAAAGAAGTGCATCCCGATAAATTGTTCGGGTCGTGAAGTGGCCGCTGCGATTTTGGTAATGGAAATGGAAGAAGTGTTGGTAGCTAGTATGGTTCGTTCCGGTGCGGCTTCATCAACCTTGGAGAATACCTTCTTTTTAAGCTCAAAATTCTCCGGAACCGCTTCCACGACCAAATCAACATCCTTAACCGCATCTTCCACAGAAGTAAAAGTGGTAATGCTCTCAAGAGTTTCCACTTTTTCAGTGGCATCAATTTTCTCTTTCTTTACCATCCGGTCGAGATTCTTTTCTATAGTCGAAAGGGCTTTTTCTGCTAATTCCTCGCTCATTTCTACCAGGTTGACCGGAATTCCGTTCATTGCAAAGACGTGCGTGATGCCGTTGCCCATGGTACCGCCACCTATCACTGCTACTTTTTTAATATCCATAAATATGTTGAACTCTTTGGTTTCGGTTAACGCTAAACTTTTTTCTAGTCGTTGAGAGTATTGAAATTAATCGGCACTTTCAATCACCAATTCATACAATAATCAGTGCATCTTTTGTACATTACCCTAACGTTTATGAACTAACCAAGATTCAACTTTCATGAAGACCTTTCTAAAGGGAGCACTTTTTCTGCTGGTATTTATTATCGGAGTTTCGGGCATTGCTATTTACTGGACTTTCTACCGTCCCCTTCCCGATTACAATGGAACCAAGGAGCTCGCCGGTCTGAACAATGATGTAGAAATCCACTGGGATACATTTGGCGTACCTCATATTTATGCTTCAAACAAAGAAGACCTTTACCGAACTGCCGGTTACGTTCATGCACAAGACCGGCTTTGGCAAATGACATTAACACAGCTAGCAGCTGAGGGTCGATTTGCAGAGTTCTTGGGTAAGGAACTTCTACCCTATGATCAGCTGCAACGTACCATTGGGTTTTGGAGAGTGGCAAAAAGAATGGAAGAGCAGCTGTCGGACAGCACCCGATCACTCATTCAAGCTTATGCAGATGGTGTCAACAGCTATGTTAAAAACCATCCGAAATCATTACCTATTCAGTTTGCACTTGCCGACATGGAACCGATACCATGGACAGTAACTCATACGCTTGCTCTCTCCAGGCTTATGGCCTGGGATTTAAATATTCCATGGAAGGCTGAAATAAGTTATTCTCTGGCACGACAAAAACTCAGCGACAATCAATTCAGGCAACTATTTCCCAACGAAAAATTATATGCGGAAAGGCAGCTTTCTGACTCTTCTACAATTCATTATGCTGAGATGCTCATCCCAATGCTGAAAAAGCAGCAGGAACTTGACAAGCTTCTGAATAAACAGGGAAGTTTGAAAGGAAGTAATGCCTGGGCGGTGAACGGTTCTAAAACCGACACCGGATTTCCTCTGCTTGCCGGTGACCCACACCTTGGCCTGAACATGCCGGGCAATTGGTACGAAATACATTATAATTTGAATGGCAAAAATCTATCAGGTGCTACTCTTGCCGGTGCCCCCGTCATCATTCTGGGACAAAACGATTCCCTGGCCTGGTCGCTGACTAACATAATGCTCGATGATACCGATTTTTTTGAAGAGGCTATCAATCCACAAAATTCCGATCAGTATGTGCTGGATACCCTGGCGGGGGAAACCCTTTATGAACAGTTTACTGTTCAGCGAGAGGTTATCAAGATTAAAAATGAAGATGATACCACTTTTACCCGCCGGCTCTCAAAGCACGGGCCCGTCATTTCAAATATTTATCACGACCGGGAACTCATTGATGATCGGGTAATTACCATGCAGTGGACCGGCCTGGATGTTACCAACGAGATGGAAGCACTTGAAAACATGGGATGGTCACAGTCATTTGAAGAGTTTCAACAGGCCCTTAGGTCATTCAGAGTACCAGGCCAAAATATTATCTATGCAGATAAAGCCGGAAATATTGCACAGTTCGCGGCTGCCAATATTCCTATTCGAAATCCCAATCAGGTGTTGATCAGGGAAGGTTGGGATCCCGATCAGGACTGGCAGGGCTATATTCCGTTCAACCGTTTGCCCAAAAGTATCAATCCCGAACAAGGCTGGGTAGCGAACGCAAATAATGCCATCCTTGAAGAAAATTATTCTAACTATATCACTGCTTACTGGCATGGAGATTATCGCTATCAACGTATACGCCAGTATTTGAGTCGCAACGATATTGTTAATGAACAACTATTTCAGCTGATGCAAAACGATACCTACTCTGCTCTGGCTGAAGAAGTAACCGGCTATATTCTGCCCGTTCTTGAATCGAGCCAAAATGAGAATGAGTATTTCGAAACTGCTATCTCCTACTTGCGTAACTGGGATTATACCTACAGTCCATCGGAAACGGCTGCTTCCATAATGGATGTGTTTATACTTGAGCTTACAAGAAACGTTCTCGAGGATGAACTGGGTAAGGACGTCTATGATGCTTTCATCAACTACTCAGGGCAGCCTGTAAGGGTAATCACCAGATTGATGAGGGATGGAAGCTCACTCTTTGACAATGTAAATACCCAACAGGAAGAAACAATGCGCATGCAGATCATTGCAGGTATGGAAGAGGCCCTTCAGTATCTTGTGGATACGCGTGGTCCGGAACCTATTGAATGGCGTTGGGAACAAATACATACCCTTACCCTGAAAGCACCCTTGTTTGGTGAAGCAGCAGAAAATGATTCGGCTCCTGTCGCCTTAAAGCTCATCGTAAACAATATGCTGAATAAAGGTCCGTTCCCGGTAGGCGGTCATAGCTACAGTATCAACAACGGCGAATATCGTTGGACCGACCCTTATGATATGGTGCTTGGACCGTCGATTCGCAGAATAGTCGATTTTTCAGACCTAAGCAGCACGCTATCCATACTGCCAACAGGACAATCGGGCAATCCACTTTCCCAGTACTATGGCGACCAGACAGAAAGCTGGCTAAACGGGGAGTACAAATTCTTTTACCAGGACAGTTCCTTTTTTAATGAAAGTCAGTATAGAAGCATGAGACTGACTCCCCCAGAATGACCGGTGAACAATAGATTGACTCAATTTGAAGTTTAAACTATGTTGCGTCACGAAAAAGTATCAGGCGAAAGCACTATCTAACTTAATACCCCATGTACAACTTATATATGCAAAAGCAATTTTTATTGGTCTTAGTACTCTTTCTGGGCCTCACAACTTTTACATTTAGTTGTTCATCCAGTAAAGAAACTCTTGAAGAAGAGAATCAGACATCACATGGTATTCAACAGGAAAGTGTTCTTAAAAATATCGAAGAGAAGCCTGCTTCTTCTGAAGGTTCAGATACATCTACTACTGCAGAGCATCAAGACATTGCTATATCTGCAGAAGGAGGAATTGATAGCCTTATTGAGGATATGTCATTGCGAGAGAAAATCGGCCAGCTGTTTTTTGTTTCCGCTTACGGAACCTATAAAAGTAATGATAATGCTTCCTACCGGGAACTAGTTTCACAGATCAAAGATCATCATGTCGGAGGAGTAATCTTTTTTAGCGGAGAAATCTATGGCCAGACGATACTTACCAATAAACTACAGGAAGCCAGCAGAATCCCTCTTTGGATTACCCAGGATATGGAATACGGAGCCGCCATGCGGGTTAGGGGTACTACCCGCTTTGCACCGGCTATGGGCGTAGCTGCCACCCGAAATACCGATTATGCCTATTGGGTCGGCAAAGTGACGGCAAGAGAGGCCAAAGCGCTAGGTGTCAATCAAATCTTTGCCCCGGTACTTGATGTAAATAATAATCCGGACAATCCTGTAATCAATGTCCGTTCGTTTTCAGGTGATCCGAAGACCGTAGCCTCTTTCGGTGAAGCATTTATTAAAGGGGCAGAATCAGAAGGAGTAATATCTACAGCTAAACACTTTCCGGGCCACGGTGATACCGACACCGATTCTCATATTTCACTGCCCACTATCAATTACGATTACGCTCGACTCGATTCATTGGAACTGGTTCCCTTCCGTTCTGCCATTAATAACGGATTGAAAAGTGTTATGAGCGCTCATATTGCTTTTCCAAAGATAAGCGATACTCCATCCATGCCGGGTACCATGGATGGATCCATACTCAACGGCATCCTTCAGGATTCACTTAATTTCAACGGTGTTGTGGTAACCGACGGCTTGGAAATGAGTGGTATTTCGTCCAACTACTCTCCCGGAAGTGCAGTGGTCAAGGCTTTGCAAGCCGGGGCTGATCTGATGTTACTTTCACCGGATTTGTTGACGGCAATCAATGAAGTTGAGAAAGCAATTGAAAAAGGAATCATATCCAAAGAGCGAATAGAACACTCAGTTCGCAAGCTGCTTCAATGGAAACAGCAGCACGGCTTATTCGAAAAAAATCGGGTGAATATAGAAAATCTTAGTGCCAGAATAAGCACACGTGAAAATGAACTTATAGCAGACGAAATAAGTAGAAAATCCCTGACACTGGTTAAAAATGAAAACGACATTTTACCAATCCGCCCTGATAAGTTTCCAAAGGTTATGGTTCTTTCCGTTGCAGATGACGAATCGGGCAGCACAGGGACGGGTTTCGCGGAACGACTGCGGACCTACCATCCCGACGTCACTTTTCATGTCTTAGACAAACGTACCAGTGAGGAAGAAGAGCTAACCATTCTGAAAGATGCTCTGGAGACTGATTTACTCATTATTGGATCTTTCATTTACGTCCGTTCGGGTCAATCTGTTCAAATAAGTGAAAAACAGATGAAATTGCTTAAGAGCTTGCCTGATAAGCCCACCGTACTGGTAGCTTTTGGAAACCCCTATGTGGTTCATGATCTGCCGGATAGCGATGTACAATTGATGGCATGGGCGGCAAATAGCGGTCAGATTAAATCGGTTGTGCCGGCTTTATTCGGGGGCAGCAGAATAGACGGAAGACTTCCCATAGAGATACCTGACATGTACAGCAATGGCCATGGCATCGATCTGCCTCAGACCACAGTTCGTTACGATGAGCCTGAAACAGCAGGCTTACAACGAGACTCACTCTTGCAGATCGATCGTATTATGAATGAAGCTATTTTTGACAGTACCTTTCCTGGTGGAGTCGTTGCTGTTGTAAAAGATGGGGTCATTGCATACCGCAAAGCATTCGGATATCACACGTATGATAAACTCGAAAAGGTCAGTGAGACAGATATCTATGACCTGGCTTCCCTGACTAAAGTTCTAGCCACTACCACCTCGGTGATGAAATTGGTTGATGAGGGTGACTTAAAACCATCCGATCCCGTTTCCAAATACATCCCGGAGTATAACAAGGGGCAGAAGCAAAACATTACCATTCGCAATCTGTTGCTTCATAATTCCGGACTACCACCATTTCGTGTTTATGTTGATTCCTTGAAAACCGAAAAGGAAATCATTCAGGCTATAAAAAATGAGCCCTTAATCAATGAGCCCGGTAAAAAGTACGTATACAGTGACCTTGGATTTATTTTGTTGGGTGAAATTGTTGAACAAATTACCGGCACCTCACTGGATAAGTATGTACGTAAAACCTTTTTCTATCCGATGGGTATGGGATCTACGTTTTATAATCCCAAAAAGGTAGGAAACTGGATTTCGAATAAGATCCCTCCTACCGAAATTGATACGGTTTACCGTGAAAAAGTAATTCGGGCCGAGGCACACGATGAATGTGCCTGGTATCTGAACGGAGTCGCCGGTCATGCCGGTTTGTTTTCAAGTGCCCATGACCTAGCTGCCTATGCACAAATGCTGATGAGTGGCGGCAGTTATGGGGGGAGAGATTTTATTTCAACAGAAACTGTGAACATGTTTACAGCGCGACAATCTGAGAACAGTGACCGCGGTTATGGTTTCGATCATAAAAGTGAAGAGGGTTTCAGTTCGGCCGGTACACTAAGCAGTACTGCAACCTATGGCCACACAGGTTTTACAGGAACCAGCATGTGGATTGATCCTGAAAAAAACGTGGGTATCATTATGTTGACTAACAGAACCTATCCGTATAGGTCCTATGGTTCAAAAATCAGTCAGGTACGGGCAAAAGTAGCAGATATAGTAATTTCTTCAATCATGGAATGATGAATATCGAACAGCTTAAAGATTCAAACTATGTTCCCTATTCCGGAAAAAGTTCCGTTGCAGTGGTAAAGAGTGTAGCCGGAAATTACTATCCGGGAGTACGGGTAGAAAATGTCACTTTCCCACTGACTATCAATGCTGCGCAAAATGCCTTATTCACATGCTTGAGTGAAAAAGAAAGGCCCAAAGCAATTTATGTAGAAGATACCAAAGCAAATGACCTTGAATTCTGGAGAAATGAATACAATGTATGGGTTTATCCACATGAAGAACTTGAAACCGGAGACTTAAAAGAGATACTATTGGATCTTCAGGAAAGTGAAATTAAATCAACGCTGAAAAAACTTTTGGATCATGCAGTCACTGAAAATTCCGACTTTCCTGTTTCTGCACTCCTGAAAACACCCCGGGGATATGTTTCAGGCGTAAACATTGAATGTTCCGAATGGAGCCTGGGGCTCTGTGCCGAACGGGTAGCCATTGGCAAAGCGTTGTCTTATGGCATCAAAGATTTTGAATCTATCTATATTCATACGCGATCGGGTGAATACAGTAGCCCATGTGGGGCTTGCAGGCAGGTCATTT
Organism: Halalkalibaculum roseum; assembly: GCF_011059145.1. Classification (NCBI taxonomy): domain Bacteria; kingdom Pseudomonadati; phylum Balneolota; class Balneolia; order Balneolales; family Balneolaceae; genus Halalkalibaculum; species Halalkalibaculum roseum. The sequence goes on from NZ_JAALLT010000003.1 coordinate 283,906, forward strand.
ACGAACATATGCCCCACAATCCGGTGCACCTGTTTCATGCAGACGGAACACGTTCCAAGCACTTCAGCTCTGACCTGCTGCCATATAGTTTTCGTTCAACCTCTCTAAATGTAAATGCTCGACAATAATTTTTATGCAATATCTTGCAGCTCTCGATTACGAACATCTCGACAACGGTGTATTTCTTACCTCTTTGGCACGATCTATCTCACGTCAGAAGAATGTACGTCCTATACTCCTTCACGGTGACAGTGAGTACACCGAAAGAGTGATACAAACCGGTGTTATGCGTGAAGAGGCTACCATCAGAAGCATCAAGGGCCTTAACCACAGGCTTATCGCACTGCTCGCAGATCAGGGAGTATCAACGATTGGCATAAACGGTTACCAGCGAGAGTTTATCACACTCAAAAACGACACGTTAAGCCTTGACAAGAAATTCTTTGACTCTTTACCCGGCCAATCGGCCTTGCTTATCTCTACGCTTGTCTTAGACGCCTCAAACGGCAGGCCGACTCCCGTTCCACTTACAAAACTAGCTTTGTTCCTCAGAAGTAAGCTTAACCTAAGAGATCTCTTTATATTTTCCGCTTCAGATGCGGATGAAATATTTACCCAAGAAGAGAAACCTGATAAAGTAAAGTGGAGCAAGCTCGATGAGGAGTATCAAAATGTGTTTATTCCAAAAGAGTTTACGAATTTTGGGGAACCTGTAAGACTCACTACTGCCCGGGATTTTGATCAAGTACCTGATCTTTCCAAGACATCTCTAATCCACTGATTTCATTTTTACCGGAACTTATAACACCTCATCTCAGTAAAATTGAAGTAAAATCAAGGATTAAATATTAAAAACCCCTTTTTTACTTGACAGAGCATCATCATATACATAGATTCGACCATTCGAAGAAAGTTACCTAACAGGTACATAAGGATTTAAATAACTAATAAATACTAACTAAACGGAGTTATACAATGAGCCGATACGATGAAATGAAAGAACTTTTAGATCAGCTGGAACCTGACATCAAGAAATTCTATAACAAGGGAAATAAAGCAGCAGGAACACGTGCTCGTAAAACCCTTCAGGAAATGAAGAAAACTGCCCAGGATATTCGTCTTGAAATCCAAGACTGGAAGAACAGTGGCAAAGTTGACGAAATCTAGTCGCCAGTACACATTTTATTAAAAGCCGCTTTTTTTAAAGAAAAGCGGCTTTTTTTTATTTCCCTTCTCAATTTACCGGTCTTTTTCTCTCCCATCCCTAACTGCCTCCTCATATAAACTGGCTTATAAGAATAAGTGCTTCGGCTTTGAAATCATTTGAGATTCATCTCAGTTTATAAAGGTGAGAGTAAGAAGTATAAATTAATAGCCTAGTTACTATGGCAAATTTAGACGCCCCATTAAATAATTCACCATATGATGAAGAAGAATTAATTCATTTTAAGGAGTTGCTTGAAGAAGAAAAGGAAGAAGCGGAAGAGGAAATTCAAAATTTGAAAGAGTCAGTAGAAGATCTGACCGGCACTCAAGATGATGAATACTCATCAGCAGCTCATCATCAAGGTAATGTTGCTAGTGAAGAAGAGGAAAAAGAGACTCTTTTCAAGCTAATCGAAAGAAATAAAAATAAGATCAAGGAAATAAAAGCCGCCCTCGACCGCATTGAGAAAGGCAACTATGGAATTTGCGAAGAAACCGGGCAAAAGATTCAAAAAGAACGATTAGAGGCCATCCCGTATGCGCGTTATTCAGTGGAAGCACGCAAAAAGGATGACCAATTTCAGAGTCCGCCCAAAGTCTGATAGACATCAGTTACTGTAAGGCATTTAATCATCTAGAATACCAAACTAGAAATTATAATGCAGAGTGAGTCTGGGCATAAGATCCGTATCAGGAGTAGTGCCCAGTGCAGTTTCTCCATAGATCACGGACTCAATATTCGGGATCAGATGAATATTTTCTTCTAATTGTATATCAACTCCGGCTATAATAAGTGTCGACTCTGCCTGATTACTGAATGGCAAGTAGTCAATGCCTTCCCCGCCCGGATTTGGATTGAACATGTGATCAATTCTCAATATGGAAGTTATCTTATCTGTCATTTCCATATTTGCAAATATAGATGCCAGATTTAAATTTACATCACCCAAAGCTGTGGTATTATTTCGGAACTGGTAAGCATATAGAGCTCCTACATTCAACTCTTCACTTTGATATCCTATAAAACCCTGCGCCGTATAGATATTTCGGTCATTGGGCTGACCGTTAACATCGCCATAGGCTTCAATAATTATATTCTCGGTCAGCTGATAATTTATAGCAAGCATTACTTTCTTGCCTTGGTTCAACTCGTTCCTATTACTGTTTCCGTTACCAAGCATGAAATTGTATCCCACTCTCTGCTCGTCACCTACTTTGCCTTGCACTTTAATACCAAAATCCCTGGAACTGCCGAAACCTTGTAAATCAAGCGGCGTCTTTTCCAATGCACGGAAACCCCAGACATCTTCCACTACTCCCCAAGTAGGTACGGAAGTTATTCCTGCGTAGACAGCATGATTGTCATTTTCCCATTTTAAATACGCATCTTTTACTGATGGAACCACGCTTGAGTTTGTGATAAAATCACCTTCGCTGCTCATATCAAGTCGTAACCTGCTGGAAAAGGAATCACTTAATTCACGGTCATAAGTAAAACGAATACGCCGGAACCAAAACCCGTTATTACCTTCAAGATCTGAATTATGGTTCATCGGTATCCAGTAAAAATCTCCAAATACAGTACCTTTGATTGTTCCGGATTCACCTATGTTAACCTGGGCAACTGAAATATTGGTACATACCAATGCCATGATAGAGCAAATCAATGCTATACGTTTCATACGAGTGCTGATTATGTTTTGATTTGTGTGCTGATCGAATTAATGGAATGGCAAAACTTGTCGGTAAAACACCAGCCATTCATTTAGATACTTCTTATTCAGGAATCGGATTCATTCTCAGAATTGGATTCGGAATTTTTCCCATCCCCGTTTTTAGACTTGTTCTTTTTGTGCTTCAGTACTTTTGCTTCTATATAAAATATCAGTTCCTCAGCTGTGTTCTTGGTCAGATCTCCTACCCGCTCCAGCTTCCTGATTATTGAAAACAGGTAAAGATATTGCTGGGCTTTTTCAGGATCTTTCTTGAGCAGTTTAGCGGTAATATCAGATGCTTCCCGGTTGATTTCATTAAGCACCTTATCCTTTGCAAATACTTTGCGGGCCAGCTGGGTATCCTCAGAAATAAAGGAACTAAATACGTTGCTTAGCATCTCGATGGCCGTTTCGTACATCTCCTCTATGCGCATTTCCTCGATAAGTTCTTCATCGATTGGGCCGCCAAAGTCAAGTATGTATTTGGCAATGCTATTAGCATGATCGCCAAGCCGTTCCAGATCGGAATTAATTTTAAAGGAAGCCAACACAAAACGGAGATCCACTGCAACCGGGTTGAACAAAGCTAAAATGTTTTCGCAATCCCGGTCGATTTTCAATTCTAGCGCATCAACCCTTTTTTCATTGGCTGTTATTTCATGTGCCAGTTCTTCATTGTAATCAATGAGGGCTTCATGTCCTTTTTCGAGCTGGGTTTTAACGAGATACATCAGTTCCAGTATATCGTCATTCAGTAAACTAATTTCAGTATCTAAATAGGCCATAATGCTGATCTTGATTTATTATGTGGTAGCCTTGATTAGCCGAATCTACCGGTAATATAATTCTGTGTTCTATCTTTTTCGGGATTCGTAAAAATTTTCTGTGTATCCCCATATTCAATAAGTCTTCCCATATAGAGGAAAGCCGTATTATCACTTATACGCCCTGCTTGCTGCATGTTGTGAGTCACAATTACGATAGTATATTTCTTCTTCAGCTCGTGAATCAATTCCTCAATTTTTGCAGTAGAAATCGGATCCAATGCTGAAGTAGGTTCGTCCATAAGCAGAACGGAAGGCTTTACAGCCAGTGCCCTGGCAATACACAGACGCTGCTGCTGTCCACCTGAAAGTGAAAGGGCCTGCTTATTTAAGTCGTCCTTGACTTCACTGTAAAGTGTAGCGTTCTTTAGTGATTTTATAACTCTTTCTTCAATGAAGTCTTTATCCTTTATGCCCTGAATACGCAGGCCATAGGCGACATTATCAAAAATGGATTTTGGGAAAGGATTAGGCTTCTGAAATACCATTCCAACCTTCTTTCGTAACTCCTCCACCTTGATAGATTCATCGTAGATACTCTTCTTATTAAGGAGTATTTCCCCATTCATTTTGAATCCGTCGATATAATCATTCATCCTATTGAACAGACGCAAAAATGTTGACTTTCCGCATCCAGAGGGGCCAATAAAAGCGGTGATGGAATTATCAACAATATCCAATGAAATATTATCTATGGCTTGAAAATCGCCGTAGAAAACATCAATATTTTTTGCTTGTAATTTGAAATCCTTGTTATCCGGATTCAATTTTGGCACCGTTTTATCCCTGGTCGCCTTTGGATTTTTTGCTTCAGCTTGCATAATAAGCTCTAAGTTGATTTAGTCTCTAATTCTATGGTGATCTACCAGCTGACCTTCTCTTGCCACTTGTTTCGTAAGTAAACAGCAATCCCGTTCATTACAAATGTAATAGTCAGCAATACAATGATGGCAGCTGCCGCATTGATAACGAATTCTTCCTGAGGACGTGAAACCCAGTTGAAAATTTGTATGGGGAGTACGGTAAATTCATCAAATGGCCCGGATGGAGCAAAAGGTACATAGGCCAAAGCCCCTACCACGATAAGAGGCGCGGTTTCTCCTACTGCACGGGAGATAGCGAGTATCACACCAGTCAAAATACCTCCGAACGAAGCCGGTAATATCTGCTTCCAAATGGTTTGCCATTTCGATGCTCCCATAGCAAAAGAGGCATCTTTGATCGTTTTGGGGACTGCCCGAATGGCTTCACGGGTGGAAACGATAATAATCGGCAAAATCAATAATGAAAGCGTCAGTGAACCGGCAAGAATACTGTTACCCATCCTTGATAGTCTTACAAACACTTCCAGACCCAGCAAACCATAAATGATTGATGGTACTCCGGCAAGATTGGCTATATTGATTTCCAGAAAAGTATTTAGTTTGTTCTTCTTTCCATACTCCTCAAGATAAATACCTGCCCCGACTCCGATAGGAAATGATATCAAAGTAGTAAGCACCAGTATCCACAGAGTACCGATCCATGCCGTATAAATGCCTGATTGCTCAGCAAAACGAGAGGGTAGACTTATCATAAATTCCCAGCTTAACCGCTCAGATCCCTGGTAAATGATAAAAGCCAGAAAGATAAACAGAATAAGAATGCAGCTGAATGTAGCCGTTATTCCGATACCCTTGAAGAGCTTGTCTTTATATCTACTCGATCTATCGCTACTCATATTTCTCCTGATATTTGGTTCGTATCCAATAACTGATGTTATTCAGGATAAATGTGAAGACGAAGAGTGTGATACCCGCAGCAAAAATAGTCTTGTAAGCCAGTGTACCATATGGTACGTCACCCATACTGACCTGTACTATATAGGCAGTAATGGTTTCAATTGGAATGGTGGGATCCAATGTCAATCGGGGTTGATGTCCGGCTGCGATAGCCACGATCATGGTCTCGCCTATGGCTCGTGATATAGCGAGTATTGCTGAAACTATGATGCCGGAAGATGCCGCCGGAACCATTACTCGAAAAGCCGTTTGAAACTTTGTTGAACCCATTCCGAAGGATGCCTGCCTCAGTGAGTTGGGAACCGAACTCAAAGCGTCTTCACTGAGTGATGATACAAACGGAATAATCATTATGCCCATCACTATCCCCGGGGATAGCGCATTAAATCCCGAAAGCTCCGGAATGATATTTTTTAGAAAAGGAGTCACGATCATTAACGCGAAGAAACCGTAAACAACCGTAGGTACCACTGCCAGGACTTCAAGCATTGGTTTCAAAATCTTCTTGAATCGTTTCGGAGCATACTCGTTTAAATACACTGCTATGGTAAGTCCCACCGGTAAAGCCACCGCAATAGCAATAGCTGTGGTTAAAAAAGTACCGGATAACAGCGGCAGAATACCATAGCTTTTCTGTGTAAACAGTGGCGTCCATTGCGTATCAGTCAGAAAATCAATAATGGAGACTTCCTGAAAAAATGCTATTGCCTCGATAAGCAGTATCAGTATGATACCGATTGTAGTGAGAATAGTCAGCAGGGCGCATGCCGCCAACAACTTCTCTATAATTTTCTCTTTCAGTTTCATGGAATACAAAGCTGAGGGAAGATCTGAGAAGAATTAGTTTTCAGAGGTAGCAGTGGAATCAGCCCCTACAAATTCCTGAAATTTGTTCTTCTGTCTTTGATAAGCCGAATCCGGCATTGGCACATATCCTATGTCTTTCGACAATTCAGGAGCATTATTCAGATAAAAATTCACAAATTCCTGAACCTGCTTTTTCTGGGCAGCGGATTCAGAAATATAGATAAAGAGCGGTCTGGAAAGTGGTGTATAAGTATTATTGGATACGGTTTCTAAAGAAGGTTCAACCGGTTCACCTTCACCGTCTTTAACACCTAACAGTTTCAACCTGTCAGCATTTTCCTCAAAATATGCGAGACCGAAAAATCCGATCGCATATTTGTCGGTTGCAATACCCTGTACAAGCACGTTATCGTCTTCACTTGCTGTAAAGTCACCGCGACTGGAACCGCTTTCACCGACAATTGCTTCGGTAAAATAATCATAGGTCCCTGAGGCAACGCCCGGTCCATACAGATGAAATTCTTCGTCCGGCCAGCCATCTCTTATTTGGTTCCAACGGGTAATGTTTCCTTGTGCAGTCGGCTCCCATATTTCTTTCAGTTCTTCAACAGTAAAATGATCAACCCAGTCGTTTTCCGGGTTTACAACAACAGCTAAACCATCATAGGCTACAGAAAGTCGTACGTAATCTACGCCAGCCTCTTCTGCCTCAGCAATCTCACTCGGCTTTATCTCTCGGGAAGCGTTATTAATATCAGTTTCTCCCCGAATAAATTTTTGAAAACCTCCACCGGTTCCGGATACCCCTACGGTCACTCTTACGTTTGGAGCTTCACTCCGGAACTCTTCTGCTACAGCTTCCGTAATTGGGAAAACCGTGCTTGATCCATCAATTTTAACCTCACCGTCGAGTCCATCTGAATTGTTGCCTGAACAGGAAGCGAGTAGCATTCCTAGGAAGATTGCTATTGCAAAGTATAATCTCATTGTCTCAAAATTTTCTATTAGTACCAATACCAGTGATTGGTGTGCTGATTTTTATGGTGCCTTAATGTATTGGAAAAGCAGGAAAGTATTGTTAACTCAATATTAAGATTTGCGACAAAAATGATGGACCACGCAACCTGTTAGCATAATCCACTTAATTATTAAGTAATGGTAGTTCTATTGAATTTTTGAAATTCCATTGAGTATCGCTTTAGATAACTTCAAACCTGACTTTTGACCAATGATTGAATGAAATAAAATCAAAAGCTTACCTATTTATGGCTAGAAGCTAGTTTGAAAATCAAAACAGTACAGGCAGATGTTTAACTGTTGAGTTGGAAGACATATTGGCAAACCAATAAGGCATTGGAACCAGGGTTGAACTGCAAGTCCCTTCTGGTTACACTGCCCTAAGCCTGTACCGACTGGTCTCCTCCTGCGGGTCATTAGACAATTATCTTACTCTCTTCCATCTTGGCCTCGGATATGCATAAAAAACTAAAATAATAAATATTAAATAGATGGGATCAGATGAACCTCAAGTAATCAAAAATCCTTAGATCAACACATTTCTACAATTACAGCAATAAGAATGATATACCATCATTCTTAAACTTTTATTACTGAAATTTGAATTCAATAATTTTATGTCTGTAGAATTACATGCAACTTAATAGGTAATTCTAAGTATACGCCCCAAGGTAATACTTATCAACAACTTACAGATAAGAAATTAATTAAAGGATTCTAATTTTAATCTTTTATAACCATTCACTAGAATGCTAGAAATCAAGGGTTTTTTAGCAATCGTTGGGGTAAAAAGAGAGCAGTAACCACATCTTCTATTACTGAAAAACTCGGGTACACATATAAAAAAATAATTGGGAGTATATTATGAGAGCAAACCTATACTATGGTTTTCTGGTCTTATTGATCGGATCACTATACCTAACCGCATGCGATAACGCAACATCAGGTAGCGATAATTTTGGAGAATCCATTCAACTTTATACTGACCTAGAGCCGGTACCCGGAGCTTCAAATACAACTGCAATTGTTAATCGAGGGGATAATGTTAAATCCAATTTTGGAAATACAGTTGGAGCTAATAGTTGGTTCCAAATAAAACTAAAAAACATAGAAAAAAATAGTTTTATAAATAATGGTACGATGGGAGCTTGGTGTCTAGAATGGAAAAAACCCCTCGATTCAAATAATGATGTACATGAGGGTACAAAAATCTATTCAACAAAAGGTGCTGCAAAATGGGCGCCAATGAATTATTTCTTTAGTATAAAAAATGATCTGATAAAAGAAGATCCAGGGATAACATCTAGAGAAATCCAATCTGTAGTCTGGTCATTAGCTGGATATATAGGAATTGCACCTGAGTTTGATATTACTAAGTTATCAAATAATGAATTGCCAGCGCGACTCTTTGATAATGGCCAACTAAAGGTTGATAAAAACAAAGTAGTTACTATTGTTGAAAAGGTTAAGAATGAATATAATCTAGCTAAGTTTAAGTCTGAACACGAGCAAGAATGTGCAGTGGTTGAGACAAATGGGGATCAACAAGATGTAATAGGTTGTGAGCCACCACCTGTAATAGATGTAAATACTAATATTTATATATATTTTGATGATTCTGGTTCAATGGATCGTACATTAGCTCCTTTAGAAACTATGAGAGATCAACAGTTAAAAGAAGCCTTGTTACCATTATATGATGGTAATGGAACAGAATACGACAACAGAGTTCAGGTGATCACTTGGTGCGATTTTACAAATTGTGAAAGAACTTTTAAAGTCGCTAACCTGGAGGGAGCCGCCCCACCAGCTAATGGCAATATAGTAGTACTTATATTCCAAGATGAAGCTCAAACTACCTATCATCCAAGTACCTCTTCATTTGACCCCAATGCAGGTCGAAGTACAAATTTCGATACGGATATTACAGATTTAAGAAACAGATTGGATACTTGGGCAACCACAGAAGGAACAAATTATTATCGTAGTGTAATCTTCCAAGTTGATGGATATCCAGGGTTTAAAAGCTTTATTGAATCAGTACAAAATGGTGTGGGAAATTATGCCGTGCCCTATGGTCTATCTGACAGAAACGAATTTAACTATGTTTATGACGTAGTTGATGGAGACACACCAGAAACATACCGAGATTTGATTATTGCAGCTTTAGAAGATCTCGGATTTGATTTATCTACACCTTAATCTTTAAAATGGTTATACACCATAGTTATTAGTTAAAATGTTAGCTCCTAACTAATAAAAGAGGTATTAATAGTAAAAAGGCTTTATCATAATATGATAAAGCCTTTTTCTTTGCTCCCCGGGTAGGATTCGAACCTACGACCCAGCGGTTAACAGCCGCTTGCTCTGCCTCTGAGCTACCGAGGAATATATCAGTAAATGTACTTTGACGCGTTCTCAAAGAGAGCACAAATATAAAGATTTGAAGGTACGCAAGTCAAGATTTTTTTGACCTTTTTCTAATAAACTACCTCTTCCAAAATCAACCCTTTTGCTGAGGCCCCGTGTCCGCTTTTGTTTTTGCTGGGTTTATACAAGAGATCTGAAAAATCATTCACTGTCAGTTTGCCTTGCCCCACCTGAAACATGGTTCCAATTAAACGACGCACCATATGCCTGACAAACCTATTTGCTCGAATGCGATAAACAATCAGTGGGTCATCAAACTCAAATCGTGAAAGGGTTACCTCGCAGTCAGTGCTTGGCTGCTCCTCACTTGAATAGGTAAAACTCTCAAAATTGTGCGTGCCTTTTACCTGTTTTGCACATTCTTTCATAGCATTGAAATCCAGATCTCCGAGTAACATCTCTGCGTGTCGGTTCCATAAGGGACTGGGACGGGTTATAACCTGAAAACGATACTGTCGTGATAGGGCACTGAACCTGGCATGAAAGTCATCATCCACCTTTTCCATATCCCAGACTGCAATATCTGAAGGTAAAACACCCAACAGAGCAAAAAGTATGCGATGTTTATCCAGCTTTTCAGAATAATCGAAATGAGCAACTTGCCCTTCGGCATGAACCCCGGCATCGGTTCTGCCCTGTCCGATGATATCAATAGGCTGTCGCAAAATTTGGCTTAATGCGCGTTCAATTTCTTCTTCGACCGTATTGGCATTCGGCTGTCTTTGCCACCCGCTGTACTGTGTACCGTCATATTCAATAAGCAATTTATATCGAGGCATATCAGAAGCGCACCTTCACATTAGCCATGATACCGGCTCTTGTTGTAGGGTGTCTGGAAAAGTAAAGTGCCGTATCGGTATTACGGGAATTTACATTGCCTGCACGATTATAAGCACTGATGGCACTGACCACTCTGTTAACTACCATTAATCCGATTAAAGCCGGAAGCTGTTGGTCAATATTCTCAAAACGGTTTCGGATGTCGTTGTATTCATTTCGATATGCATCACTTTGCCAATTCCACCTGTTTTTCGGTCTATCCTCCAACAGCTGATCCCAATTTCGTGTTCTCAATTGGTAATCATTGTAATCCTGAAGGTTGTTAAAATCACCAACAGCAAGCTGAATCTCCCGGCTCCGATTTTCAATATCTATTCCGGCTTCATCTCTGGCATAGCTGTACCAATTTTCTTGCAAATTGTTGGAGTGAATATTAAAACCAAAAAAGGAAAGGATAAGTACTGCATCAGCTCCCAAATGATATTTTCCCCTGTTCCAATCGCTCCGGTCAACGTAGTAGTGGCCCCATCCCGGCACAATCAGAGATTTTACAAAGGCGGTTCTTGGATTGACCTCTCCTGACTCACTATTAATATCCTGAGCAATAACTGCACGGCAACATACAACTGTAAAAAATAGTATTGGGAGTAATTGTCGCAATAGGGTGTTATGAGTTGGGCTTTTTTCGTTCTCTATCCCAATGTCGGAAAATGGAAACGCTAAATCCAATCATCAATAAAAATGTACCTGCCCACACCACCGAAATAAATGGTTTCTCCTCAGCTACCAATAACACCCACTCATCCTCGTACTCTTCATCGATTCCCGTAACGGTTAGTTCAATTTCTCCGCTTTCGGGTTTGACCTGGGTGAATTGGATACTGATATCATTTGTCAGCTGCTGCGGAGGGGTAAATGCCCAGCTTTTTCCATCCTGATTATATATTGCAAACAAAGGATTTAAACTTGTTGATTCACCCGTTGCCCTTTGGGAAATATTCAACCGTGCCCTGATAGCAATCATGGTACTGTCAGGAAGCTGCTGTATTTCACTGGTTTCTGCTCTAATATAGTCCTGGAAACTTATATCATAGCCGCCAAGGCTGATAGTTTCACCCCTGCCTACAGTAATTTTTTGGGTTGCCACGCTGTCAACACCGGTGCTATCTACGTTTTGAGAAGCTGCCTGCATCACCTTTTCATTGCGCTCATTGACTTGTTCAACGAAAGAGCTGCCTGCCACATAAAGATAAATATCACTGAATAAACCGGAACGAACATCAGGATCAACGGACCACTGAATAGCTCCGCTTCCGCCGCTATTCATTGGATATACCTGTGGATGCAGTGTAAAGAGTTCCTTCCCTCCTTCGGCTGACTGAAACTTGATCTTATATTCTTGCTGCCCGGGACGTTCCTGATTTGACATTGTGTAACCTTCGTAAGTTACCAGGTATTCCCCATTGATTATCTTGGATTTGTTTAATTTTAACTCCAGAAAATTAACCTTTTGTTTTACGGGAAAGCCCTGTTCATCCAAAGCTTCACCTCGTTCAACAGCAGCATTATAATTTAGAGTAGACTGGTCCAGAAGGTTTTCATTGTAGGCTGAGGAAGCGAGAATTCCAATTAAAAGAACTCCGAAACCGACATGACTAAGTGCACCTCCAATCAACAAGGAATTTTTCCGTATCAGGTGCAACATGATAGCTCCGTTACCGATTACAGCAAACCAGCCGGCCAGCAAGTATACCATGTAATAAAGATTTCGTACATCAGCAATCATGATACTAGCCAGAGTTGCAATACAGGCAATTGCGACAGGCCAGGTTAGATCTCTGGATAATGTTTCAGCATCCTGCTTTTTCCAGAACAGGTACTGCCCGATTACCGTCATAATTGCTGCTATGATGGCGAGCGGCATCGTCCACTCGTTATAAAAACTGACCTCCGGAGGAGTGGGATTTTCGGTAAACAGTTTCCCGATGATGGGAGAGCTGGTACCGAGCGCAATTACCAATCCAATAAGAAATAGTACCATGGCTCCTGCAAAGGTCATGAATTCCCTGCTCAGCAATTTGGAGTCATTCTTTTGCTGGGGTAAATCTTTATAACGGTACGCGAGCAGACCTAGTCCCACACCGGTTACTACAACCATGAAAACGACTAGCTGTCCGTATAATCCTAGATCAACAAAGCTATGTACTGAAGCATCCGCTAGAATACCGGAACGGGTTAGAAACGTCTCGTAAACAATTGCCACATAGGCCAATATGGCAAATACAATGGATGCTTTTTGAGATGTAGAGCTTTTCCTCTGAATAATCATGGTGTGAATGCCGGCAGTACCTAACAGCCATGGTACAAAAGATGCATTTTCTACCGGGTCCCAAGCCCAATAGCCTCCGAAGGAGAGCGTTACGTAAGCCCAATACCCACCAAGAAATATTGCAGTTAGTAAAGCAACATTTGCCGCCAGGGTCCACGGCAGAGCAGGATGAATCCATTCGTTATACTTTTTCTTCCATAAGGCGGCCATTGCAAAACAATAAGGAATGGTCATCATGGCAAAACCTAGGAACAATATCGGTGGATGAATCATCATCCAGGGACTCTTCAAGAGATCGTTCAAACCCTTGCCTTCAGCCGGTACGAAATCTGGATTAGCCTGCAAGAAAGGTGCATTAGGCATGGCTTCGGCGATTGTTCGAAACGGTGAGGCCCCCAGGGTGAAATCCCCAATAGAGATTCCTGAAATCATAGACAGCAGAAACACCTGCGTCATGGTTAGAAAAAACAGAACCGGTCCCCTGTAGGGTTTCCTAGTCCACTTCATTAGACCGAGCCCAAAAACGGTCGAGAGTAATATCCAAAGCATGAAGCTGCCTTCCTGGCCACCCCAAAATGCGGATATGAGATATTTTAACTGTAAATCGGAACTGGTATAATTATAGACGTAGTAATACCCAAACTCGTGATTCAGAATAAGATTGATTAGCAGTACGGAAGCTGCCAGCAGGAATAAACCCTGTAGCCCGAATATCCAGTTTGACCATCTAAAATAGCGGTTGTCGTCGTTTTTGGAGTAGATATAATAACCTACAAGCGCAATCAGGCTACTCAAGAATGCCGCATTTACCAGTAATTTTCCTGCTATTCCTATCATTAACTCTGCACGATTATTTAGTTCCTAAGTCTTTTGAATCCTATTCTTTGACTGAGTGTCCAAAGATAGTTTACTGATAACTACCGGGGTCAAATGCTGCCAAATTAAACGAACTATACCTAAAAAAACTATATCCATTAATGGATTATTGAGGGTTGTAATAGCATAATCCAAATGAATATCTGAATTAGTCGTGATCACTTAGATAAATCATCACTTAAGCATAGAGGTCATTGAGCAATATGTCCTCAGATCTGGTAGCCAGTCTTGTTTCGTTGTCAGCTTTGTTCTGAATTTGCTCTGGTAAACCCGGATGGATCAGCGTTATTGTATTTTGAAGGACATTTCATCAACATATCGTTGGCATAAAACACACCGTTCTGCATCTCACCGATTACTACCAGCTGATCAGCCTGTTCAAAATTATTCGGCTTCGGTTTTGGATAAATTACTCTTCTGGTATTACCGGACTTATCTTTCATGTAGAAACTAAAATTCTTTGATTCCATGGAGAATCCGTAATCCTGTGAATTATCCCAGGTTCCCACAACATGTGCGCCCTCCATACCTTGAGCTTGTTCAAAATCAACATAGGTGCTGATGCTGTTGCCAAAGTTATACATCAGTAAAGAGGTAAAGCCGATGATGGCGACAATTCCGAATATAAGCTTGGGTTTCATAGGTGTTAGGAGTTTTTAGTTTCTTCAATTTGTTGTTCCAACCGACTCACTTTTTTATCTACCCTTATGATAAAAAATAGTAGCACTAACCAGATGATCAGACTCACCGCTAGTACAATAAAAATAAGATCATATGAAGCTGCCGCCTGAATAAAAGCACTTGATTCAGCAAGTCCGTTGGCAGCTTCCCACTTCTGGGAGTAGCTTTTGGTAAGTGTATCAACGGCTGCCACCGAATCTTCTTGTATAAGAAAAAGAAAAATATTCATGCTTTCTGTTACTCTAGCTCAAGTTTAACTTTTTTATAGCGGTTGAGAATATTACTGATCCAAATTGCCAATCCTATAAATCCAACTACCGCAGGATAAAATATGTATCGAAGTTCCGGTGCCGTTATCTCACTGAATGCAGGATTTCCTTCCGCCCCGGGATGCAAACTCGGAAGCTGGCGAGGTATAATATACAGTAAAAACGGTATGGTTGTAGCTGCGAACACATTAAAAACAGCTGCTATTTTGGCTCTTTTTTCAGGATTGTCAAAAGCAGTTCTTAAGACAAAATAAGCCACATAAATCATCATTCCCAATGCTGAAAGATTCATTCTCGGCTCGGCAAATGTCCACCAAGTGCCCCAGGTAAACCTGGCCCAAACAGCACCGGTTAGCAGCCCGCAAATACCGAACATCAATCCTACCTGAGTCGCCGTTTCGGCCTTATGATCAGTTATGGGGTCTGGATTATTTAGATATTTAATACTGTAGATCAATCCGGCTCCAAAGCAGACCGCCATGGTAAACCACATGGGTACATGCAAAAATAGATTTCGGGCCGATTGTTCCAGAATGGGAATATCCGGTATGGGTATCAAGAAACCGCCTACGATGACCAAAGTCATCCATACAGCTACCGCATACTTCCAAGGTTTTAAATTCATAATCTAGATACGTTCATTTTCAGGCCGGATAATATACGAAATGTGTACGGGAAAACTTAGCTGATATTCTAGCATTTTAGCGAATTTTGCCTATGTTATCACTGTTATTTGAAGTTATTGTGAACAACTGAATATTGTACCATGACAAAGTCGTCTGAAAAAAAATCTTACACACTAACCCCAAGCTGGAAACATTATCTTTCCGGCTACCTGCTCAGCATACTTGCGGTTCCCCTTGCCGGCATCGGATTGATTGGGTTATACTTTGTTAGAAAAAGGCACAAGAGCACAAGATATATCATAACTGATACACAGATATCTTCAATCGACTCCAAATATCAACGAAATGTAGACCTAGTCAATATTGAGAATATTGAGCTTGAAGAAGGATGGTGGAAGCGAAAACTCGGTATAGGCAACCTCATATTGCACACATCTGCCTCTGAGCTCAATATCACAGGTATTGAAAATCCACGGGAACTAAAAGATCTACTGGAAAAAGCGATATCTGCAGAAATCCGAAAGCAGCAAGAGGAAGAAAAAAACAAGCCGAAGGAACCGAAATATAGCCCGGGGAGTATGGATAAAATGGAATATCTTACCGGATTATGGCAACAGGGTTTGATTTCTGAGGATGACTACGAGAATGAGCGCAAACATTTTGAATAACTTACCCATAGCCTCTTCTATTCATTTAGCTGTTGTACTTCAGAATAGGAAAGTTCTAAAGTCTCAATCATTTTATCTTCCTTTGGAAAAGTGCTTATAAAGAAAAATAGCGGTGCGATGGCTACGATAAGATACATCCTATCTCCTGAGAGTAAATAGGCCATAATCACTACCAGTGAAGCAGCTTCAACTAGTGCAACTCTAAGAATAGCAGCAGACCTAAAAGCATCTATTCTCTCTTTTAGAGATGAGCCTTTGACTATCTTTGAAATGCGATTTCTATAAGTGAAATAGGATAACCATAGTAGTAAACCGGCCAAAAGGAGAACAAGATAAAAGGCATTATCAGGAAGCGTAACCAATGAATCCCCTATACTCATGAAGTTGTGAAATGCAAAACTTATTCCCGCAAAGAGTATAACCCCAACAAATAGGGCCGCATGTAGTATTCTTATCTGAAAAAATGCCTGCTTTATATCCATAGTGCCTTTTAAATCTCAAAGAAAGTGAATTAAGCCGGGTAGTTTTAAATTTTTTAACCTGCCGTATTTAGTAACTCAGCGGTTAATTTTGTAAGTATAGAAAAATTTTTGGCTTTAGGCTTTAACAAATCAACAAATACTATGTGCGTATCGAGATCCTTCCTTAAATCGCTACTATTCACCGTTCTTGCATTTACACTTTTTGCAAATTTCACACTTGCTCAGAAAGCCGACTTTGAACAAGCTGAACGCTTTACCACCCAAATGATGGAGAAAATGGTAGGAAGTACAGAAGTAGATCCGGAGTGGATTGAAAATCAGGACAGGTTTTGGTACACCTATGAAAATTCAGAAGGCAAACACTGGTATTTCGTTGATGCAAACCGTGAGACAAAATCAAAACTATTCGACCAGGAAGTAATGGCATCCAAACTGGCCGAAATTTTTAACAAGCCTTTCAACAGCAAAGATCTACCGCTTAAAGATTTTGAATACAATACCGGTGAAGGATTCTTTGAATTTAATGTTGATAGTATCCAATTCACATATAGGATTGACAATAATAGTTTAATCAAAGGTGACTCACTAAGTGAAGAACCAAGCAATCGATGGAAAACATACTCACCTGACAGTACCTGGATAGCATTTGCTAAAAATCATAATCTCTACCTAATGAAAGCAGATGATCCCGACAGCGCAGAATATCAGCTTACCGAAGACGGGCAGCGATGGTACAGTTTCCAGGCAGATGAAGAAGATACAACGAGTAACAAGCGATTGCGCTCAAATGCAAGATGGTTTGAAGATTCTGAGAAACTATACGCACGCCGAGCAGATGTCCGGGATGTCGAAGAGTTATGGGTAATCAATTCACTGAAGGAGCGGCCTGAATTGCAGACCTATAAATATCCGATGCCCGGAGATGAAAACATACCGCAGGACGAAGTTTGGGTATTCGATGCTGACAGCAAAGAAGGAATCAAGTTGGATACTGATAAGGAAGAGTGGGAAGATGAATCACTCGGTGGAGCCTATTTCAACGATGGTGGATTCTATACGGGACTCGATTCCGATTACCTCTACATATTGCGAAGAAATCGACAATGGAATAAGATAGATGTCCTTCAGGCCAATACTGAAACGGGTGATGTTCGGATCCTGTTTTCTGAAGAGAGCAAACCCTATTTCAACACCCGTTTTGCCCAACTCGCTGTACTTAATGATGACTCGGAATTTGTCTGGTTTTCGGAGCGTACGGGGTGGGGACAACTATACCTCTATGATCAAAACGGAAACCTGAAAAATCGAATAACTGACGGTTTTTATACAGCCGGTGATATTGTCAAAATTGATACTACCGAACGCACTCTCTACTTCGAGGCCTACGGTAAAGAAGATGGAGTAAGTCCTTATTACGCCCAGCTCTATAAGGTTAACCTGGACGGCAGCGATATGAAAAGGCTGACTCCGGAAAATGCGCATCATGATATTAGTGCTTCAGAAGAGGGAAACTTTTTTCTGGACAATTATTCCAGGGTTGATATGCCAACCGTATCCGTTTTGCGTGACGGGGAAGGGCGTGTCGTCCAACAGCTGGAAAAGGCAGATATCAGCCGAATGGAAGAAGCCGGTTGGAAAGCACCTGAAGCATTTAAGGTCAAGGCTGCCGATGATGCAACCGATCTCTACGGCGTAATGTGGAAACCTTTTGATTTTGACTCGACGAAGTCATATCCAATCATCAGTTACGTATACCCGGGGCCTCAGACAGAGCCTTTCCCTGTTGGATTTACTATTCGGGGATCAAGGGCTCGTCCTGCCACCCTGGCTCAACTGGGATTCATGGTAATCGCTATGGGACAGCGAGGTGGCAGTCCTTTGCGTTCAAAATACTACCATAACTATGGATACGGAGATCTGCGTGACTACCCCCTTGCCGACAATAAATACGGTATTGAACAGCTGGCATCCCGCCACTCTTTTATTGATATAGATCGTGTAGGTATTTTCGGGCATTCCGGGGGTGGGTTTATGAGTACTGCGGCTCTACTTACCTATCCTGATTTTTATGATGTCGCAGTATCATCGGCCGGAAATCATGACAACAACATGTACAACCTTTGGTGGAGCGAGGTGCACAACGGCGTTAAAAAAGTTACTGAGAAAGTTAGAACCGACAGCACCGGTACCGACTCAGTTAAATCAGAATGGCAAGCACGTGTTGAGCCCAATACTGAACTGGCCGGAAATTTGCAGGGACACCTTCTCCTGGTACATGGAACAGTCGATGATAATGTACATCCGGGAAATACTATCCGCATGGCCGATGCCTTGATAAAAGAAGGAAAACGTTTTGATTTAATGATGTTGCCCGGGCAGCGCCACGGTTTTGGAGAGTACACCCCCTATTTCGAGCGCATGATGTGGTACTATTTTGCCGAACACTTACTGGGTGATTACCGTGATAATGTCAATTTCAATATTCCCGATTACGAAGAGTAGTAAATTAATTGGCAGGTTCTAGGTTCCAACGAACCCTCCAAGGGTTGAATAACCCTTGGAGGGTTCGTTATAGATAAATTATTCTATTCTTACAGTAAATATTTTAACCCCACCTTAAATCAATCTTTCGGCTCCCTAACCGCCGTCTGCGGCCAATTCTCTTTGATACACCCTCTCCTTTTGCGTCACCGTGAAATTCCAGATGACCCCGGTGATAGCGAGCATGATGGCAAAGAAAATAATCAGCTCTTGTATAGTGAAGAGCTTCTGTTCAAGCAGGGTCGAAGCAATAATCACCGAAGCCGACTGTGCCAGTGTAAACAACAGCCACTCAGTACTGAATATCCTACCACGAAAAGTGTCGGGTGTTCGTCGCTGTAATAACACCGTACTCATAACCCAATTTGCGCCGGATGCCGCATGAGCTACAAATACAAAAAAGAGCATGAGCCCCAGACTGCTCGACAAACCGACCAGCGCGTAGTTCACTCCGGCAAATATCATGCACAATCCCATCCCCCAAATCCAGCTGCTCTCATTTTCAAATATTCTCCTGCCAATTACCGGTCCCACTCCGGTACCTATGCCCCGCGCTGAATAAAGCAAGCCAAGTCCTATGCTGCCCATCATTAATACGTCCTCAGAAACAAGAATAAGCATATAGGTCAAGGCACCCAGAAACATGGTAAAGCACCCTTTGGCTAATGTTGGACGTAAGATGTGGGGCTGATTAAAAAGATATTGAAACCCCTCCCTGATGCCTGTTAATGGATTCTTGGTGCGCTCAAGTTCTTCCGGATCCATCTCTTTCTGTGGAATCACCGCTCTGTAGATGAACCAGGTCGAGACCCCATAGCTGATGGCATCAAGAATAAACACCAAGTCTGTTCCCAACCACTCGGTTGCCAATCCCCCGATACCCATACCCATTGTAAATATGATACTCCAGCTGGCGGCAGATAGCACATTAGCATCTACCAGCTCCTGTTCGGTAGTTACATTCGGAATAGATGAGGTTTTAGCAGGCTCAAATATTGCTGATAACATCATCTGTAATGCGGTCAAAACATAGGCAAGCCAAAGCGTTTGATAGGAGACTACCAACAACAGGCCTAGAACGATCATCCCCCTGAGAATATCACAGAACATCATCAAGTGTCTCCTGTTAAATCGGTCTGTGATATATCCGGCAAAAGGAGAAAATGAAGCCAGGCTCATCATCTTTACCACTATGATAAGCCCAAGCAGAAATTCTGAATCAGAATACTTTGTAATCAGGGCATAGACAGCGAGAATACCGAACCAGTCACCAAAATTAGATACAACCTGACTAAGCCATAACCGCCGATAGTTATGGTTGTTTTTTAGAAGGTTTATATATGGTCGTAATTTCTCGAGCATAGGTATTTAATTGCCACAGACAGGCACAGATATTAGAATAAGTATCATAACAGATTAAATTTGGTAACACATACGATTCTATCTGTGCTGATTAGCGGCAAAAATTTATTATCGCAAAATGGTGGTACTACTCAATTCCCGTGCTACCGAAACCACCTGTTCCCCGATCCGAATCCGGCAATTCCTGAACCTCTTCCGCAAACATCTGCTGCACGGGAGCAATAACCATTTGGGCAATACGGTCGCCGTGATTCACCTTAAACGTCTCCTTACCATGATTGATAGCCAGAACTTTTACCTCTCCCCTGTAGTCGGCATCGATGGTCCCAGGCGTGTTGAGCATAGTGATTCCATTTTTGTAGGCAAGTCCGCTACGCGGTCGGATCTGAGCTTCGTATCCTTCCGGTAGTGCCATCTGAAATCCCGTGGGGATTAAGGCCCGTTGACCGGGTTTCAATTCAAAGGGTTCATTTAGTGCAGCCCGCACATCCATTCCTGCTGCGTGACTGCTTTCATAGGACGGTAACGGGAGATCCTCCCCATGGGAAAGCTTTTTAAACAATACTTTTTTCATTTTCTAAGCTCTTTTTTGTAGTCAATTATTTTGATACGGACATTGCCCAGCCAAACCTTTACATGCGCCTCAAGGGGTACTCTAAGATCATCGGCAAGATACCACGATTTGAAATCGCCCCTGAATCCAAATGGTCCGTCAATGGTAGATTCCCCTTCCCCATAGTAGGTTTCAACCGGTTCATTGAAGGCTTTATAATTTCTCATTTCTTTCCTGACTGTATTATTAACCGATATAAAGCCTTTTTCAAGATTCAGATAAATGGGAATAGTAAAATCATTTTCAGTTCCTGCAAAGAGTCGTCCCAGGTGAAATATCAGTTGTCCCGAACTGGCCGGTTCCTCTATCGCCAAAGTATCTATCGTTTCCTGCTCTCTCATATACACATTACCGGCATCGTAATCATAAATATACCGGGTATCATCATACTCCTCATCATCAACATTGTCGGTCCAGTAGACTAAAGTATGGGGGAGCGAGTCGGTTTGAGTGAAGATAGTATTGTAATGATTCTCTTCTCTACCAACGAAAGGAATACCCGGACTAGAGGTTATAATGGTACGCAAATACTGAGCATTGTGTCCATCATAGAGGGTATCGCCCATCATTTCCACCTTTACCTCGCCAAGTTTGAATAAACTATACCTCACTTCATAGGTAAATACTTCATGCCACTTAAGCAGTTCACTCTCTGTGGGAGCACGATCTGCATGCTCAAAGGTTAGCAGTGAGTCCTGTGCCTGCAATACCAAGGGTATAAAAAGAAAGAGAAGGAGTTTAAGGCTTGTAATCCTGTATCGAGGTATCTTCAATTATATAGGTCTTGCCATTTTAAATTCGTTGTAATATAAAAGAATAAAGTTCCTTATCATTTAGTGCATCGTAACACGTGCTGAAACTATTTTTGATCCTTATCGTTCATGAATTACTCCAAACTTACAAATATTCCCAAGCTTTTACTGATAAGCTTTCTTTGTATTGCCTGCTCTCAAAGCGATGCTCAAAAAGAGTTTGAAAACCAAGCATTCAGAACACCTCAGAATATAACAGAAACCACTACCAACGGTGAACTTGTAGATGGTGGCGTTAACGACCCTGATGACTGGCGTATCGGTCCCGATTACCGGGGTCTGATTGAAGTCGGAAAACCGGCCTATCCCAATCCGGTTCTAATTGACGATTTCATCTTCATTGAGCTCGACTTCGGTTTTGAAAGTCGTATCCGCGGCCTCAGAGTTTTTGCTTTCAGCGATCCCAATGTCAACATTCAGCAAATAGATGAAATTACAAGAGAGTTGAGTACTATTGAAACATTGAGAATTTCACCCTCCTTGTTTGCGGGCTCCACCGGTGTCGGACTGGCAACAATCTATCGCATTGTCATAACCGATCAGAATGAAAATGTCTTAACCTATGGAGATGTTGAAGTGAGAAGGTAAGGTTGTAATAGACAATCATCCCTCCTATTTTCAGAATCAATTTAAGATGTATGATTAAACACAAAATTACCAAATCCGAGCGCCGGGTCTTAGAACGTTTAATTTTTCCGGAAACCTTCCAGGTAATAATGGAAGAGACAGGTCTGCTCTACGGCGAATTGAGAGATGATTTAATAAACCTTCTTAATTTCGGTTTTGTTGAAGCTTACGAGGTTGAAGGATCTAAAATTGCACTGACCAAATTTTACGATTCCGATAATTTGCAGAACTTCACCTTTCGTGCCACAAAACGCGGTTTATCAGCAATCAAAAATATTCGATCATGAAATTTGAAACTACTGTTGGCAGTGACTCCAAGGAAATTGACTTAAACAGTGATGAAGGTGAGTTCACACTTAACGGTGAAACCAGAAGCTTTACTTTTCATCGACAGGAAAACGGGCGATACCTGCTGAGATCGGGAACAAAAGTCTTCAAAATAGATAATGTATCATATGACAAACATACTGTTCAGTTCACTATAAACGGTGCCTGGACCAAAGTCGATGTTCGTGATGAGCAGGATCTTCTTCTTGATAAACTCGGCTTCAAAACAGCTTCAGAGATAGGTGAAGGTGAGCTCAATGCCCCCATGCCCGGAAAAATTCTGGAGATGATTGTCAAGGAAGGCGACGAAGTAAGCCTTGGTGATCCCGTAGCCATTTTAGAGGCAATGAAAATGGAAAATGAACTCAAAGCACCCATCGACGGCATTGTAAAAACTATTGCAGTGGCTAAAAACGATTCTGTAGAAAAAAATGCATTAATTTTAGAAATAGAGGCAAGTGGATAAATTTGTAATCGAAGGACCTACCCCCCTTCAAGGCACGATACCCATCAGCGGATCAAAAAATGCTGCACTCCCCCTGATGGCTGCAGCACTTCTAGGCGATTCACCCACAACTATCTACAATGTACCCAAGCTCAGAGACATCTATACCTTCAACAATGTGTTGCGGGTAACAGGTGCAAGGGTAGATTTTAATGAAGAGGATGGTACCCTTACCATAGATCCCGAAAATATCTCTTTTCTGGAGGCACCTTATGAGCTTGTTCGCAAGATGAGAGCTTCGTTTTATATGCTAGGGGCCCTGATGGGAAAATTTGGAGAAGCTAAAGTGTCGTTACCAGGTGGTTGCGCATGGGGACCTCGTCCGGTGGACCTTCATATTGAAGGAATGAAGACTATGGGAGCCCAAATAGATTTGGAACAGGGCTACGTAATTGCCGATTCTGAAGATGTTCTCAATGGCGGTGTATATGAGCTCAATCCAAGCAGTGTGGGAGCTACTATTAACCTCTTACTTGGTTCTGTATTAAAGGCGTCTGAATTTACCATTAAAAATGCTGCGAAAGAACCTGATGTGGTATTACTGTGTGAAGCGCTGCGTAAAATGGGCGCAGATATTGAAGGAATCGGTACCGATACTTTGACAGTTAGAAGAGTCGATTCACTATCAGGCATTGAGATAGATAATGCTCCCGACCGAATTGAAACCGGTACTTTTATGATTGCCGGAGCAATGCATCCTGAATCGGAAGTTACACTGCAGGGTGCCGACCCCTCAGAATTAGGTGCCTTTCCTGATACACTTAGAAAGACAGGGGCAAAAGTGGAGATTAACGGCAGTACCATTCATGTGAAAGCACCTGAAAAGCTTAAACCCATATCGGTAAAGACAAAGATTTACCCGGGCTTCCCAACTGATCTGCAAGCACAATGGTCAACAATGATGACCCAGGCCGATGGAGATTCAAAAGTGACCGATACCATCTACTATGACCGTTTCAGCTATGTGCCGGAATTAGTAAGGTTAGGTGCTAATATGAATGTTGTAGAGAATACTGTACACATCTCCGGGAAAACACCTCTGAAAAGTGCCTCTGTGATGAGTACAGATTTAAGGGCTAGTGTGAGTCTTGTTTTGGCTGCCATGGTAGCCAAGGGGGCAACGGATGTTCTTCGAATCTACCACCTAGACAGAGGCTATGAGGATCTTGAAGACAAATTATCCCAAGTTGGTGCATCGATAAAAAGGGTAGATCAGGACGCGTAAAAGTTCGTTAAAAAAACTAAATAACTCTTTAAATACAACGAACTAATTTTTTGGGATTTACATTAATAGCTTAGTACTTGTATATTATAGGATGATATTGATTCGATATTCAGAAATTCTATAAAATCACAGGTTTTTGTTGCAGCACAAATTGAAATTACTCGTACTATTTAGGTTTTTGAAGGCTTTTTCGGTGCGGCTTTTGGAATTTATAGCCACCTTTTTCCGGCTTGAAAGCTCCCATACTGTTCGCCCCACTGCTTTGCTGCATCTCCTTTCTTCTGAATATTTTGCAAAAACATCATCGAATTTTACGATTAATAAGAATATTAATTTCGCGGTTGCTGATTCTCCGCATGCAAATAACTATGTACATAAGTTTTACACTGCTATGATGCCTATTGATTTAACAAGAAGGATTTGTAGTCCCGGAGACAGCTACTGTATGAAAAGAAAGATTTTACATGAAAAACCAAATTATCATACACGCTTCGGGCAAACAAAATCGAATTGCCCTCCTGGAAAATGGGGAGCTGGCACAGCTCTTCATAGAGTCTGAAGAAAACCAGCGTACCGTTGGCAACATTTATTTAGCAAGAGTTCACAAGGTGATGAGTGGCATACGCGCCGCTTTCATTGACATGGGTACCCCCAAAGACGCATTTCTGCACTTCTCTGATGCGGGCGATCATCTCAAGGATTATGTTCAGATGTTGAACGGACCGGATGCCATATATAAGAATGTCAGAGATGAGCTAAAGAAAACGAACTTCGATAAGATATCGAACTACGAAAAGCAGAATTGGGCGGGGAAAATACTACGTACCGATCAAAGGTTGCTTGTGCAGATTGTAAAAGAACCCATTGGATCCAAAGGTCCCCGCGTTTCCACAGATATTACAATTGCCGGACGCTTTCTTGTACTCATTCCAATGGGCGAATACATTGCTGTTTCTCGTAAAATCAGCAACTATAAAGAACGCCGCAGGTTGAAAAGCGTTGTCGGTTCCATGCTTCCGGAAGGATTCGGTGTGATCATCAGAACTGTTGCCCAGGAGCAGGATAAGAAAGCCCTGGAAGACGACATGCGCAATGTACTTAAGAAGTGGGAGCGCATTCTAGAACGCCTCGAGACGGCTAAACCACCGGCTTTGTTATACAATGATCTGGATATGACTGAAAGCCTTGTGCGGGACTTATTCGCCAAACATTACGATCGTGTGCTTATCGACGATCAGGCGACGTACAAGAAACTGAAGAATTATGTCAGTCAGATTGCTCCCCAAATGATTCCTAACGTAGAGCTCTACAAAGGACGAGAGCACATCTTTGACTACATGAATATTGCCAAGGATGTAGATTCCATTTTCAGTCCGAGAGTTCGTATGCCATCCGGAGGTTATTTGATCTTTGAACAGACAGAAGCCATGTATGTGGTGGATGTTAACTCAGGTCCCTATGCGGCTAAGCAAAAACAGGAAGACAATTCACTTAAAACGAATCTAGAAGCTGCAAGGGAAATCGCCAAGCAACTCCGTCTGCGGGATATCGGCGGCATTATTTGTGTAGACTTCATTGACCAGCGGGATGATCGCAACCGTAAAAAGATCTATGACGAGATCAAGAAAGAGTTTAAGAAAGATCCCGCCAAAACAAACGTTATCGGCATGAGCGATTTCGGACTCGTTCAGATTACCCGTCAACGCATTCGTCCTAGCGTGGTTAACTCTGTTTCTAAAGTATGTCCGACCTGCGGAGGATCCGGTAATGTCGTTACACGCAATACCATAATAGCCGATCTCGATGCCTGGTTAAGTAAGTTCAAGCACAATACCGATTACCGGGCAATAGATATTTACATCAACCCTTATCTAAAGTCTCACCTTGAAAAAGGATTTCTCAGCATCAAATGGAAGTGGATGCTGCGCTATAGGGTTAAGATTACATTCGTACCTGATGAAACCGTCTCTCTTAATGACTACAAAATCACTCTTGCCGGTTCAGACATTGAAATCACGGACGTGGTGATGCAGGATGGAGATATCGATGAATTGCTCAGCCAATCTGAGCAGGAATTCCAGGAGATGGGTTCCGGTAAGGAAAATCTCGACTACTATCGCAAAAAGGACTCCAAGAGCAAATATTACAAGAATGGAGATTCCGAAAAAGATACCCGGAAGCCCCGACCCAGCTCTTCTGATTCCAACAAATATTATAAGTCGCGATCCTGATCGATCCGGAACAATATATTGAAGTTTTCTAAGTTTTAAGTAACCACTATGAGCATACCCCAACTCAAGGCAACAACAGTATTAGGAATCATCCACAATGGCGAGGCTGCCATTGGCGGTGACGGTCAAGCCACCATGGATAAAACCGTAATGAAAGCTACGGTCAACAAAGTCCGCAAGCTCTATGAAGGTAGAATCGCTGCCGGCTTTGCCGGTTCCACTGCCGATGCTTTTACCCTGTTCGAGAAATACGAAGAAAAGCTAAAGCAATATAACGGCAACCTGCAGCGTGCTGCCGTTGAGATGGCTAAAGAGTGGAGAAACGATAAATTTCTACGAAAATTGGAGGCCCTCCTTGTCGTCATGAGTAAGGATCAAGCCCTGCTGATATCCGGTAACGGTGATGTTATTGAGCCTGACGATCAAATTCTGGCAATCGGCAGCGGAGGGTCTTATGCCCTTGCGGCGGCCAGAGCATTGAAAGAGAATGCTCCCGAATTAACGGCGCGTGAAATTATTGAAAAGTCGCTGAACATAGCTGCGGATATTTGCATCTATACCAATCATAATTTGAGCATTATTGAAATTGAAGAGTAGTATCATGCAACAACAACTCGTAAAACCGAAAAATCTAACCCCACAGCAGGTAGTAGCAGAGCTGCAGAAGTACATTGTGGGACAGGATGATGCCAAACGTTCTGTCGCTATTGCCCTGAGGAATCGCTGGCGTCGGATGAACTCCGATGAAGAGATCCGGGATGAAATACTGCCCAATAACATATTGCTAATCGGTCCGACCGGCGTTGGTAAAACGGAAATTGCACGCCGTCTCGCTAAACTAGCGGAGGCTCCTTTTCTGAAAATTGAAGCATCAAAGTTTACTGAAGTCGGTTATGTCGGTCGTGATGTTGAGTCCATGATTCGTGATTTGGCTGATATTGCCGTGAACATGGTGAAAAGCGAAATGCAGGAGCGGGTTCAGGAGAAAGCAAAAGAAATTGTAGAAGAACGCATACTGGATATATTGATCCCACCTGTTAAAAAGTCTTCCGACTCTTCAACAGGTTTCAAAAACGATGGAGACAGTGATTTTGACCCGGATCGCGCAAGTGATCAGGAACTGAACCAGCGCACGAGGGAAAAATTCCGGCAGAAGCTGAGAGATGGGGAGCTGGATGACCGAAAAATTGAGATTGAGGTAAAGAAATCAAGTAAGGCACCCATGATGCAGATTTTTGGCCCCCAGGGTGGAATGGACGAAATGGGTATCAACCTGCAGGATATGCTGGGCAATCTTTCCGGTGATAAAAAATCTAAACGAAATGTCACTATTGAGGAAGCTCGAAAGATCTTGCTGGACGAAGAGGCCGAGAAGCTGGTAGATCACGACGCAGCAGTTCAGGAAGCTCTCGAACGCGTTCAAACACAGGGCATTGTTTTCATCGATGAACTGGATAAAGTAGCTACCTCCTCCGGTGACGGAAAAGGCGGAGGCCCTGATGTTAGCCGTCAGGGTGTACAGCGCGACTTACTCCCTATTGTTGAAGGTAGTAATGTTTCCACCAAACATGGGATGGTTAAGACCGATCACATATTGTTTATCGGATCAGGAGCTTTTCATGTATCCAAACCATCCGATCTGATCCCGGAACTCCAGGGCCGTTTCCCAATCCGGGTGGAACTGAATTCTCTGACTGAAGATGATTTCTTTGACATCCTTACGCAACCAAAGAATGCTCTTACAAAACAGTACCAGGCAATGCTTGAGGCCGAAGGCGTTAAGATAGATTTTACAGAAGAAGCCATACGTGAAATAGCTTCCATAGCGGCTCAGGTCAATGAGCGTGTGGAGAATATCGGAGCCCGCCGGTTGCACACTATACTATCATCCTTATTGGATGAGCTGCTGTTTGCTGTTCCGGATGATATTTCTTCCGGAGATATTACAATTGACAAAGAATACGTGAACAAACAGCTGGATGATCTTGTTAAAGACAAAGATTTAAGTCACTATATACTCTAAAAATCTTAGAATGAGGTTGTAAAAGTCAGGATTTTAGAGCTATTTGTGCAGTAGAAGCATTGATTTCTTCAGATAAATAATTTATCTGGTAATCACTGCGTTATTTTTACCAGACACTGAGAACAAATTTTTACCCTTTATGAGCTTTAAAAAGTTTCTAGCCCCAAATGCAGCTATTCTGATTCTGTTGTCTGTCTTCTGGTTTGCCGGAGTGGACACCATCGTAAAGTCACATGGAAGTGACCGTGAAAACATTCAGAAATATATTCAGACCCAGCGGCGAATTATTGATAACTATGTTGATAAAGTAGATATCAGTGAGCTTTACAAAAGCAGCATTAAAGGGTTGGTAAAAAATTTGAAAGACAGTACAGCAATGCTGGAAGGAACCCCGGCAGATACCGCATTTGGAGAAGTCACTATCAGCAGTCTGTCGGAATCGGTGAAAAGGTTTGAAGATGCCTACCTCTATCTGGCCAATAATTACCCCAACGAGAATATGTATGAGCGTACTGAAGACGCTTTGCGAGGTATGTTTAAATCACTGGACCCTCATTCGGTATATATCGAGCCCGAACAAAGTGAAGATATTGAACGAAATTTTGAGGGCAAATTTCAGGGTATCGGTATTCAGTTTAACATCATACAAGATACTATAACAGTCATTACTCCGATCTCCGGGGGCCCCAGTGACCAGCTAGGTATCCGATCCGGTGATCGCATTATTGCCATTAATGACAGCAGTGCTATTGGCTTTGAGAACGAGGATGTTCAGGATGCCCTATTAGGTCCCAAGGGCAGCAAGGTGGATGTGACCATCAAACGTCCCAAAGTTAAAGATCCGATAGAATTCACCATCACCCGAGATATCATTCCTATCTATACGGTAGATACTTCTTATATGCTTGATGATAAAACAGGCTATATTAAGATCAACCGGTTTGCCGCTACCACTCATGAAGAATTTATGGAAGCCATGCAGCAAATGAAGGATATAGGAATGGAACAGATCGTTCTTGACCTGAGAAGCAATCCCGGCGGTTATCTGGCACAGGCTGTTGCAATTGCTGAAGAGTTCTTTCCCAGAGGTACCAAGCTGGTGTCTACCAAAAGTCGACACACCCGATTTACCAACTCCTATTACTCACGCAGGGATGGCGAATATAAGGAAGAGCCGGTCATCGTATTGATCGATGAAGGATCGGCATCGGCCAGTGAAATTGTCAGTGGTGCCATTCAGGATCATGACAGGGGACTGATCGTTGGTCGCCGTTCTTTCGGCAAGGGCTTGGTACAGCAGCAGTATGGACTCGTGGATTCCAGCAAAATTCGTGTAACGATATCAAAGTATTACACCCCTTCTGGTCGGCTGATTCAAAAACCTTATTCGAAAGAAGGCAGTGAATCGTATGCCTATGAGATTTATGAACGTAATGATGATCCTAACGGCGACGTGAAAGAATTTATTGACCATGTCCCCGATTCATTAAGATACTATACCGATGCCGGACGTACAGTCTATGGAGGCGGCGGTGTAGTCCCTGATAAGATTGTTCAGCCCGATACTTCCCAATCTGCATTGGTCGTCAATTTCATGATGCGCGAACAAATCGCCTTTAACTTTGTCCGCAATTACCTGGACAATTATGATGAAGAGTTCCGCAGTAAATGGGAAGGCGACTTTGAGCAATTCCGGAAGGATTTCACCTGGGATGAAAAAGATAAACAGGAAATTTACGCTATGTTCAAAGACCATAATATGGTTGTAGCAGATACGCTTACCGACCCTACTTTCCGTAATGATTCGCTTTTTGTTCCAAAAGGTCATTATGAAGAAATAGAATGGATGCCGCTAGGCTATGCCAAAGCTTCCCTGGCACGACAAGTTTGGGGTCAGAAACAATTTTATCCTGTTTTCCAGGATATCTTCGACAATGTACTAGAGAAAGTGGGATCTTTTTGGGACGAGGTCCATGCCCTAGAGGAATACGCAGCAAACCATCAGAAACCGGTCATGGAAGGAAAGGACTAGAGGAGAAAGGGAGACTGGGAAAAGTTCGACCAAAAAGTCTGGGCTCCTTCAAGCGTGGACGCTTGAAGGAGGAATTAGTGACAAGTGTGAACGCTCGTCACAGCTTTATTATGATTTTAAACAGCTTCCTATCATTTTCAATTCTTGCTCCCGGCTCAGGGAGAGTTGTACTCCCGTGAATCGATTCTTGCCACAGTATCAAACGTGGTCCCTTGATTAAACTAATCAATTACCTGTTATCAGTTCATCAAATAAACTGACTGAGAAATACTACAGCCGCGGTTTCCGCTCGCAGTCGGTTTTTTCCCAACGATATTACTTGCCCACCCTTGTCAATTGTCATTCGAATCTCTTTCTCTGAAAACCCCCCTTCAGGTCCCACAAGCAGCATCGTTTTATTTTTTTTCCGCTGTTCAATACTGATCCCTGATTTTGCCTCTGCTTTTTCATGCGCAACCAGAACTTGATGATCAAAGTAGGTATCAAGCACGGATTCTACATTATCAAGAATCGTAATCTCAGGCAGATGGGCACGCAGGCTTTGTTTCATGGCCGATAAAGCTGTCATTTCCAGACGGTCTATTCTGATATTTTCTTTTATCGTATGACGGCTTCTGAATAGGACGATCTCTTTTACCCCGAGTTCGACCGACTTTTCAACTGCAAACTCCAGACGATCTCTTTTCTTTATAATTCCCATAGCCAACACTATCTCAGGGGTTGGAGAAGAAATTTGTTTGGCATGCTCTATGGTTGCCTTAACAATGGAACCGGCAACTTGTGCTATGGTGCAATCATACCAACCACCCGTCCCATCCACAATGTTTATGGTATCACCTTCACGGTATCGCAAGACCTTGGTAGCATGTTTTGCTTCCTGTCCGCTGAGCTCAATATGTGAATCGTAAACCTGTTTGGGTGGGGCGTAAAAAATATTCATGATTTGCTTGATTCAATTCCTGAATAATCTAGTACGAGCACAAATCATCAGCTTGTTTTCTTTTTCCTGTAGTAAGCTCCGGGTGTGAATTCGGTTTCACCGGTTTCTAATACCATTTCAACATAGGGGCTGCATAATCCACAACCGCTACTGCAGTATTTTCGCTCTTGGAGTTTCTCCACAGAACTTATCCCTTGCTCTTTGGCATACTCTTTAATCTCTTCGAATGAACGGCTGTGACAAATACATCTCGTAACATTTCTGTAAGCCATTATAACTAATCCTGTTTGAAATGCTTGCCTAGTTTCAGACCCTGACCCTGGTAATTGCTTTTGATGTCTGACCCATAAACAAATTCAGGAACTTCTGTATTGGGTTCAAACTGCATGCTGCAGAATGTTTGACCGTCTTCTATCAGGAAAGGAACATCATGCGAACGTACCTCAAGTACGGCACGTGCACCTCTGTCTTCCACCCTTCCGCCAAAACCGCTATCGAAGAAGCCCGCGTAATGTGTTCGTAACTCACCGGAACCGGTGTCATAGGCAATCATCTCAGCCGCCAAATGCTCAGGGATGCGGCAGCGCTCTTTTGAGGCAAAAATGTAAAACGCTTCAGGCTCCAGAATCAAATGATCATCAGGTTTAGAGTGAATAGGTTCCCAGAAGTCACTGACCTCATAGTGGTTGACATTTTCAAGGTCAATCAAATCACGGTGTTTCTTAGCCTTATAACCCACAATTGTGCCCTCCTCGGCATGGAGATTCACGCTTAAAAAGAGTCCGTTATTTACCTTGAGGTTATCAAGCTCAAGGATTTTTCCGCCACCGGTAAAAAGCAATGGATCTGAACCGTGCATTCTCAGTATATCCTGATCAGAGAGCACCGTATGTCCGTGACGGATGCGTAACTGGTTAAGGCGCTGGCCGGTCCTTACCTTTATAGGGAATGATTTAGGGACCACCTCCAGGTATAACCTACCCTTGTAGCCTGATCGAATTTCCTCAAATCGATGCGAATAATCTGTTATAACCCGTGTAAAAATATCCAACCGTCCGGTGGTACTCTTGGGATTGGCTTTTGCAGTCAGGTGTTCCTCGGAAATGATTCGGATATCATCATATCCTGTATCCCCATTAAAAAGCGCTTTCTGCGGTGAAATATGAGAAGGTAAATTCAGCTCCTCGAGGAGTGGTATAATGTAGACACAGTTTGTTTCGAGGACAGCCCCGTCTTCAATTGAAAATTCATACTGCCGGAGTTTGTCCACTTTCTGTTTTACGGATTCATCTTCAGGCAAGAAACTGCTGCGAACCCGGTACGCCTTCTTTCCCAAACGCAAATCAATGGAGTTTGGCTGAAATTGGTTCTCCTCAAGGGGATAATCGTCCTGAGCCGAAATGATTCCGGCATCAGCCAGGATATGAAGTTTCTGGACAGGCAGAATACCCTTGGTTCGGAGATATACTTCTTTAGACTTTTTATTCATTACTGAACTTTATGATCGATTTCATGAAATTACAGTTATCTGTCACGTAAGATGGTTCATGAGCAACTGCAACTAATTATTGCCACTCTATTTTGGTTTCGCACCGGCCATCTCGTGAATTTTAAGCCACTCCTCTTCCGTCACCGGGGTAATCGAAAGTCGAAAACGCTTTAATAACGTCATATCTTCCAAAGCCGGTTCGTTTTTGATGGCATCGCGCGTTACAGGCTCATCAAATTTTTGAACAAATTTCACATCAACCAATTCCCAAGTAGGATCTTCCTCGCTACTCTTTTCATCAAAATATTTTGAATCCGGATCGAACTGTGTGGGATCGGGATAGGGTTCACTGGCCACTTCCATAGTACCCACGATCACCGGGGGCCGAACGCTACTGTGATAAAATAGAATTCCATCCCCGATTTCCATATCATCTTTCATGAAATTACGGGCTTCGTAATTACGTATCCCATCCCAGGGTTCTGTACCCACTTCTTTAAGATCATCAATACTAAAAGCATCGGGTTCCGATTTCATCAGCCAGTAATTACGTTTACTCATGTTAGAAATATTTTTATGTTGGTCGAAATTAATTGGTCCCAAATATAGGAATTCAGTAACCGGAATTCAGAATGTCTTTCGAATTAATTCCTGAATCTGAATTCCTGAAAAATTCTCATAAATGGATATTCTATTCTGGAGCGGTGGAAAAGATTCCTATCTAGCCCTCGAGTTTTATCGTAAGGAGAATGATATACATGAACTGAAGTTACTGACTACTTATGAAGAGGAACGCAAAATAGTTCCCTTTCAGGAAATTGAGCTTAAAGAAATTCAGCAACAGGCTGATAAACTGGATCTTGATCTGATTACGGTACCCTTGCCCAGGCAGTGCCCAAATGATGTATACCTTAATCAAGTCAAAAAAGCTCTTGAAGCAACAGATCAGGAAATAGAGCACCTTTTATTTGGTGACTGGAAGTTGGAAGACATTAAAGAGTGGCGAGAGAAAGAGTTCGGTAAAATGGGTTATGAATGTCTATTCCCGATTTGGAGGAAGAGTCTGGATGAATTGATGCCTGTTCTTCTGTTAAAGCCGGTAGAAGTTACTATAAGTGCTGTGAAAGAGGAGTACAGAAAATTCATTGCGGTCGGTGAGACTTATAATCAGCGTTTTGTGCGACAGCTG
Source organism: Halalkalibaculum roseum (assembly GCF_011059145.1). NCBI lineage: Bacteria > Pseudomonadati > Balneolota > Balneolia > Balneolales > Balneolaceae > Halalkalibaculum > Halalkalibaculum roseum. The sequence continues at coordinate 318,313 of NZ_JAALLT010000003.1, forward strand.
CCCAAAGAGATAGACCCCATGGGAGAAAAGGGTGAATTTCATACCAAAGTGACCATAAAAAATTTTGATGATATAGAACCAAAGAAACAGCCGTTAATTTAATGGTACACGGATGCCACTGAACTATGAATACCGCTCAATATACCATCTAACTGTGCTTCTGAGATCTTCCTTGAAGGATCCCTCCTGTTTCCAACCCAGTTCAGATTTAATCTTTGATGCGTCGATAGCATATCGATAATCATGACCGGGGCGGTCGGTAACAAAGCTGATCAGATTCTTATAATCACCATCCGGGCCATCGCCAACTTCTTCATTCAACAAGTCACAAATAAGATGTACCAGCTCCAGGTTTTGCCACTCATTGTCTCCACCCACATTGTAAGTTTCTCCAGACCTCCCCTCATGGAACACCAGGTCTAAGGCATCGCAATGGTTTTCTACATACAGCCAATCCCTCACATTTTCCCCTTTGCCATAAACCGGGATTTCATTGTGTTTTACAGCATTCCGAATGACGGTAGGAATCAACTTCTCATCATGTTGATGGGGACCGAAGTTATTCGAACAATTGGTGGTCACTACATTCATACCGTATGTATGGAAATAAGAGCGAACAATAAAATCACTACCGGCCTTCGAAGCAGAATAGGGCGAGTTCGGAGCATAGGGCGTCTCCTCGGTAAAGTATCCCTCATCTCCCAGTGTTCCGTAAACCTCATCTGTAGAAACGTGTAGAAAACGGTTCTGCCAGGTTTGTTCGTCCTCCTGCCAAAGTTGCCTGCACTCCTCCAGAAGATTGAAAGTACCCACCACATTAGAGAGTATGAAAGGCTCAGGACCTTTAATTGAATTATCGACATGCGACTCTGCAGCCAAATGAAAGACACCTTCCGGCTGAAAATCTCTAATCGACTCTTTCACTTTATCGCGATCAGTAATATCGATTTTTCTGAATTGATATCGATCGGAATCGCTTATTGCATCCAGGTAGCTGAGGTCAGAAGCGTAGCTCAGCTTATCGATATTGAGAAATTGATAGTAGGGAAATTTCTCATGCAAAAAGAGCAATAAATTGGAACCGATAAAACCTGCGCCGCCTGTAACTAATATCTTCAAAATCTTGATTATTAAGTCTTGGAATTAAAACTAATCAAAGAGATCTTCTTCCGGAATATCAGCTAATTCCGGTTGATGTTTATCTTTTTCTGAAATGACAGGTTCATTCACTTTCCAGTCAATATTGAGTAATGAATCATTCCAGAAAAGGCCCCGTTCTCCATAAGGATTGTAATAGTCACTGCACTTATAATATACCAATGTTTCGTCAGATAACACTGAAAAGCCGTGAGCAAATCCTTTTGGAATAAATAGCTGATGCCTGTTATTCTCAGAAATAATGCGTGTAATTGCCCTGCCAAAAGTTGAAGACGATTTTCTTAAATCTACTGCCACATCCAGGATTTCTCCTTGCATGACCATAATCAGTTTATCCTGGGGATTATCTATTTGATAGTGCAGACCTCTGATTGCCCCTTTCTTGGATGATGAGATATTATCCTGTACAAAATCAACTTTCAAACCACGTTCCCTGAAAAGGCTTTTACGATAACTTTCCAGGAAGATGCCCCGCTTATCCTTAAAGATATCAGGTTTTAACAACAGTACGTCTTCAATTTCTGTCTTCTCAAACTCCATGTATTCGTTTTTAAACTTCAATTCTGTAAACCGCTTAAACGGTTTAGGGTATACAAATTATTTCACACCCCCGCAATGAATTGCTAGTTAATATAATACCTTCACTATCAAATTACATTTTCTCTCATACCGCCGCTCCGCTACGGAATTATAAGGTGCATTAACGCTTCCGGAGCAGAGCGAGGGAAGCAGATATAGATAAGTTGCAGATTACACCGAGAAATAATTTCAATGGTTTTCCAGCTGCTTCAACAATCTCTTCAACCCCTCCCTCCAGTCGGTGATCTCAACTCCTTCTACCTTCTCAGCTTTGGAGGTATCCAACTTCGAATATTTTGGACGCTTGGCTTCTGTAGGATACTCCTCCGAAGGAATTGCATTCACGTTTACATCAATGTTGGAATAGTCAAAAATAGCCTCTGCAAACTCAGCCCAGTTTGTGAGCCCCTTCGAAGTCAAGTGATAGGTCCCTTTAGCATCCGCTGTATATAAATTCATGCTATTAGCAACAATCTCATCGGCATAACCCGGACTCCCCCACTGGTCATTAACTACCTTGAGCTCTTCTTTTTCGCGCCCGTACTTCAGCATGGTCTTCACAAAATTATTTCCATATAGTCCGCATAACCAGGTTGTTCTGATAATAAGATGCCTGCAGCCCGATGCTCTAATTGCCTCTTCCCCCTCCCATTTTGTTTGACCATACCAGTTAACGGGTTCAGCCTGGTGATCTTCCGGATATCCCCGGGGATAACGCTTCCGGTCCTCTTCCTTACCGGGAAATACATAATCGGTGGAATAGTGAATAAGATGAATATCATTGCTCTTGCAGACTTTTGCCAGATTCTCTACAGCCCTTGCATTAATAGCCATGGCTTTGTCTTTTTTCAGCTCGGCCTGGTCAACAAGTGTATAAGCAGCACAGTTAATGATTACATTCGGTTGACGAGCACTGACTTCTCTGGCTACTTCTTCATAATGAGTTAAATCTAATTGCCCTGAGGTGTATGGAAATACGATGAGAGAATCGTCAGTATGAAGATTAAAGTAACGCTGCCACTCTCGTCCCAACTGTCCCGATGCGCCCAGTAAGATTATCTTCATATGTATTTTAGTAACAACCTATTTAGATTTGAAACTCAGATATTCATGAAATAGCCGTAAACTACTAACACAAAAAAAGTCCATTCACTACCTTTTCTAAAGATATTAATTTTTGCTAATTAACCCTTCTATTGTGTAACCGACAATAGGTTCACTCGTCACATTATTCGATTCTGTACGCTCTTTGTGTTATTGAATAAAATAATCTTAGTTGTAACTTTCCTGTGAATATGGAATAAACTACAACGGGATTACAAAGCTTTATTAGATTTTCGATAGCTATATTATAAAAGCTTTAATATCAGGCAATATTGGCAGAAAATTTATTATCATTGACACAGATAAAGAGACAAAAATCTATATGGTACTCAAGTATTAATACGTAACATCAGGTGCTTTTTGCTCTCTTATAATAAAGATCATTACAGACAAAATTTTTGAAATCCTTGATAGCAGAACTTTAGTACTGATAAAACAGGGATACACAATGTGTTTGTTTCTATTAATTAATCTACACCGCTATGTTTGGATACACTGAAGTTTTACAAGTTATCGGGGCGATGATCATTTTTTCTCTGATCTTAATGACCTCGAACTCCATGATCATCCGCAACAGCACCATGCAGGTTGAAGGTGAGCTGGAACAGGAAACCATTGCACTTGCCCAGGATATTATTGAAGAAGCCCGAATTAAAGAGTTTGATGCCAATACTACCGCACCCTTACCCCCTACCAAAATTCCAAGTGGGTTTACTTCTGCAGGTAGCCTTGGTCCCGACGGAGGTACTTCTGAAGACGAGCGTCATGAATTCAATGATTTTGACGACTATAACGGACACACTGAGACAGTAAACACCGAACACGGTGATTTTACCATTAGTACTGAAGTATTCTACGTTGACAAAAACACATTCTCAAAAGTATCCACGCCAACTACATTCAAGAAAATGGTCGTTACCATCACCAATGCATTGCTGGTTGATGGTTCCGATAACATGAAAGAATACAAATTCGAATTTATCAGGAATTATTACGCTGATTAATAGATCTGTTGAAAATATAAAACATCTGCTATGAATTTAGGACTCGTAACAAGTTATATTATTGCCGGCATGCTGATGCTGGCTATCGTTACCATGAATATCAATCTGTCAACCAGCAGCTCTGACCTGACACTAACCCAGATTACCAAACAGCATGTACAGACGGTTACGGATATGCTGACTTATGATATACCAAAAATCGGTTTCGCACAAAATGGTAAGGTTACCAAGTATAACAATCCGGATACAGGTACCAACTACAATATGATTACCATTGCGGATAATAACCGGATCAGATTTTACAGTGATGTAGATAATAACGGACAGATCGACGAGGTTACCTGGGAGTTCAAAACCTCTGAACCGGTAGCAACCACAAATAATCCAAATGATTTTAAGCTGGTTCGATCACAGAGAAATATGGTCACCAATGTTACAGAAAGTACAGAGATAACATTAGGTGTCACAGAATTTGTGATCAATTACTATGATGAATACGGAGACAGCAAGATTAATAAATTAAGTACACCCGTCGCCAATCCTGATAATATCAAGCAGATAGATATTGAACTTGTTATGGAGAGCAAAGAAAAAATCAGGTATTCGGTTAATTCTGATGGCAGGTATGTTGCCTCAGCATGGGAGAAGAGATACACACCAAGAAATTTACAATAAACAGGAGTTTCAACGAACAAAGTAAACGTAGACTAGACGGCAATCCGGTACTAAAAAATCATCAACCGGATTAATAGGGTTACAACGACTAACTGACTAAAAATTAAGACTAACTAAGAGGTCATCTTATGGGACGAGCTATGCTAATCATATGTGCCGGAGTGCTTATATCACTCGGTTTCGTATCACTGGGAACCCAATCACAGGGTAAACAAATTATGAGCAATAATGTCGGTTATGCCGAATTTACACAGGCAAAGAACCGTGCACATACCGCCATTCAAATGGCCTTCCAGGAAATGAACAAAGATATTGACTGGGCAAAAAACCATGACGCATCCAATAAATGGACTCCTACGGTCGATGGGCAAACAGTAGAACTTTATGTCGACTATTTCCATGATAATCCCGCTTTCTTTGGCGTAGATTCACTGAGAATATTTGCATCTACTTTATATGGTGAAGATAATTCTAAAACCGCCAATATTGAGAGTGTGTATACTCGAAACGAGATTGACATGGTTCCTAAGTTTGAAGGAGCTCTAACACTTGCCAGTAAGTACACAAAGGTAACTACAAACGGGAGTGCTACCATAAGTGGAAATAATACTTCCTGCAGCGAAAATAAACCCGGTATAGTTGCAAACAATGCAGATGCTTATACCGATGCCACTTCAGGTACCCTTCAATTGCAGAGTAAAGATGCTATTCAGGGAGATCCTAATATTGGTCTAAATACAGATATTAAATATGATCCTACCGACGAATTAATTGCCAGACTTGCCGAATTGAGTGATGTAACCAAAATAACAGGAAGCTATAAAGGAGATTTGGGTACCCAGGAAAATCCGGGTGTATTTTTTGTAGAGGATCAGGCTTCATTAACAGGTGGAATTAGTGAAGGATATGGCATTATGGTGATTAGAACTAACGGAGCACTTTCCATCGACTCTGCAGGAACAGAACTGGATGTAGCAGGTAATCTCAATTTTAATGGCCTTGTAATATTTGAAAACGCCTACAATCTTGATGGTAAAGGTACCCCTACGATTAATGGCTCTGTTTTGGTAGGAAATACAGAAGATTACAATGGTAAAGATCTTGATATCGATCTGAGCGGTAATATCAATATCCAATATGACTGCAAAGGTGAAGATTATGCCAACCAGGCAGCGGCCATGGCCTTCAAACAGGGAAGATATAATAGAATTGTAACATTTGAGTAATACCGCTCTCTTGTAAGTAGTTACGCTAAAACATCTACAGCGAAATCCTCTTAAAAAAATTGAGGCTTACTACTTATGGGAAAAGCAATGTTAATCATCTGCGCCGGAGTGTTAATCTCCATGGGCTTTGTTGGAATGGGAACTAAAGAACAAGGCCAGCGCCTTACGGAAAATAACTCCGGTTACGCAGAATTTGTACAGGCCAAGAATCGCGCTCATACCGCTATTCAAATGGCTTTTCAGGAAATGAATAAAGACCCCAACTGGGCAAAAAACCACGATGCTTCCAACAGATGGAAGCCAAATGTAGACGGGCAAACCGTTGAATTATACGTCGATTATTTTCACGATAACCCAGCCTTTTTTGGCATCGACTCCCTTCGCATACACTCTTCGACTCCCTATGGTGACAACCTAAGTAAAACGGCCAGCGTCGAAAGTGTCTATACCAAGAATGAAATTGATCTGGTTCCTAAATTTGAAGGAGCTATTACTTTAGCCAGTGATTATACAAAAGTGACTACTAATGGGTCAGCAGTAATTAACGGTAACAATGCTTCCTGCACTGAAAATAAACCCGGTATTGTTGCCAATAACGCAATAGCATACCATGATGCTGACAGTGGAACACAATTACTTCAGGATAAAAATGCGTTGGATGGATACCCACCGCTTAAACTGGACACCAATATCAGTTACGATCCTACCGATGACCTAATTGCCAGATTAGAAGAATTAAGTACGGTTACGAAAATATCAGGCAGTTATAAAGGTGATCTGGGATCAGAATCTAACCCGGGTGTCTTCTTTGTTGATGATGCCGCAACTTTAAGTGGTGGTATCAATGAAGGATATGGCATTATGGTAATTCGAACGGACGGTGCCCTCTCTATAGATTCATTGGGAACCGAACTGGACGTTGCCGGTAACCTTACATTTAATGGCCTGGTCATTTTTGAGAACGGATATAACCTCGATGGTAGGGGAACCCCTTCTATCAACGGTTCTGTCTTAGTGGGTAACTCTGATGATTACAACGGTAAAGATCTCGATATTGATCTTAACGGAAATCTGACTGTTAACTATGATTGTAAAGGCGAAGATTACGCCAACCAGGCAGCGGCAATGGCCTTTCAGCAATCGAGATATAAACGAATCGTTACCTTTGAATAGACTGAACTGAGTTCAACACCTCTAGTTAGTTTTCAAAAGCCTGTCAGTTACCCTGGCAGGCTTTTTATATTACTTATAGAATTTGTCTTGAGAATTGTTTAAATAACTATACTTAGAGTTATGCAATAGTAATTTAATCAATTGAGGTTAGGATTATGGGTCGTGCCATGATCATCATTTGTTCCGGTTTGATCATTGCCCTGGGTTACACCACCCTTGGCACGAATAACCAGGCGCAGAGACTTACCAATTCCAATGTGGGTTATGCCAATCAAATGCAGGCCCAAAATGCCGCCCAGATTGCCATACAGGTAGGTATTGAAAATATCAATGAAGACCCTGCATGGGTGGATGCCCATGATACCGTATCTAGTGCATGGAGTGATGTCATCAATGGAGCAAATACTCAATTGTGGATAGAAAAGGTGTCCCAAACAACCAATGATTCAGGCTTGCAAGAAGAAACATTTAGAATACACGCTTCAGCAACTTATGACGGACAAAGCGCTACGGTAACCAGCCTATATGAAAAATCGGAGCTTCATTTTGTTCCGGAATTTAAATCCGTCATGTCCTTCTCATCCGGCAATTTCACCTTTTTGATGGCAGACAGTGCCACCATTAACGGTTCCGATTCCATGGGATCGTGTGAAGATCTTCCGGGCATTATTGCCTCATCTTCCGCTGACAGTACTGAGATTGTCAATAACATTGGTAGCGGACAGCTGCAAGGTAATCCCGCCATTAAAGTAGATGCAAACACGTCTTACAGCTCTTATGGAGAGTTAGTTGACTACCTGGAAACAATGCCGGAGGTCAAGCATCTCAATGGGAATTATACCGGAACGTTGGGCGATTCCACCAGTCCCGGTGTCTATTTTGTAGACTCCCCGGCCGATATTCAAAGTGACATTTCGGAAGGATATGGGATTTTAATCATTCAGGATGATGGAAAACTCTATTACAAAGGGAGTACCGATATTGCTGATAAACTAACTTTTAACGGACTGGTTATATTTGAAGATGCCTGGGATTTCCGGGCTGACAATACCCCCTCCATTGCCGGTTCGGTGGTTCTGGGTAATACGGGAAGCGCCCCGACACTGGATATCGTATTAGACGGCTCCATAAGTATAAATTACGACTGTAACGCACAGAAGTATGCCAGGCAGGCATCTGCCCTTATATTCGATCAAGACGGTTTCAGGCGTATTGTGACCTTCGAGTAGGCTGTTTCTCAGAGTTACACAGAGCATTCCCAGAGTTTCAGAAAGAATCTTCTTAGCTCAAAGGGAGGTTTACTCCCGCATAAAGGCATATATCATTGGTGGTTCAACCACCTTAAAGCAATGGGCCCTAATAAAACAGCTTAAACCCTTCTAATTAAAAAAATATAACTGGGAATAGGACCTCAAAAACAGGATATTTGGGCAAATAAGGACAAATTACCAGATCATCTACAGAAATATGAACCTGAAAACACTCATAGCATTAACAGCTATCGTGTACAGTTTAGGTGGAGCTTTTGCACCTGCCAGTTTTGCACAGGGAGGTACTTCCAGTGATCGATACAGTATTGGCGTATCGGCACGAGTTGTGAATACCATTGAGATGATCACACTCAGGGACATGCAGTTCGGTCCGGTACAGCCTGGGCAACAGCAAATCTCAATTAGCCCATTACAGGATTCCGAAACCGGCAAAATGATAGCTATCGGTATTCCCGGATCACGAATCAGAGTGAGTTTTGTAAGAGAACGTACATTAACAAGTTCTGACGGCTCTTCCACCCTTACATTTATCTATGAAATTGCCGGTAATGATCGGGACGATCAAAGTTCCGCGGAGTTGTTGCAAAGTGAAAATCGTAATTTTGACCTTAACAGTGAGGGAGAGTACTATTTCTGGATCGGGGGTCAAATAAACATTCAGGATGCCAAACCGGGACAATATAACGGTGATTTCACAATTGAAGTAGAGTATATTTGACAAGTCATCAATGTATGAAACGAATTACACTCATAGCAGCTATATGGTTTACGCTCACAAGTGCCATCTATGGCCAGCGGGGAAATATCAATGTCAATGCAGAACAGGATATTGTTATTACCAACCTTACTGGGGATTTAAACTTTGGTAGTGTAATTCAAAACCAAGGAACAGTACAAATACTGCTTACTGCTCCTGAAACAGTAGTTTTGCAGGTAGAAGGAAAAGAGAATCAACGTATCAGGGTAACATTCACTGCACCTCCCGATCTTCGACTGGATGCCCTAAATGCTTTGCCTTTTACTCTCAGGGCAGCCTACAATGATACCGGTAATAATAACGCTTCCGGTGCTACCGTCATCTCCTTACCGGTTTCCACGCAAACCTTCCAACTACCCAACAATCCGGGGCAAGATAAAACCGGTACCGCTTATTTATATATTTATGGTGACATACTCGTGAGCAACGTGAACGCCGGGTTGTATTCCAATACCATAAATGTATTAGTTGAATATGATTAAAGACAAACATCATATCAGTAGTCTAGCTCAAAAAAAATGTCTGTTATTGGTAATGGCATTCATTATGCCATTATATTCAGTTTCAGCTCAAACTGTCCAGTTCAGCATGAATGTGCAACCTGAACTCGGTATTGAAGTGTTACAGGATTTGAATTTCGGCACTGTTATCTCAAACAGCGGTACAGTAGGTATATCACTGGGTGAAAGCCGGATGGGTATCTTCAAGCTGAAAGCGCTCGCTGCTCAAAGTGCCGTACTCAGTATTCAGAAACCCGAATTTTTGAAATCAGAGGTTTCAAACAGTAAAGAGAACATCCCTGTAACTATAGAAGCCGCTTATGCCAAGACTCCCACAGAATTTAAAGAGGTACTGCATTTCCGAGACAACTTGCTTCAAATAACATTAGGAGAAGATAATCCCTCAAACCTATCCCCAAGCTGGGAAACGGGATATGTGTATATCTACGGTGATGTAATTGTTGGACCTGTAGCTGAAGGTTCGTATTCGGGTACCCTGACGCTAAATGTGACCTACCAGTAAATTAGGATCCATTAATATCCTGAATTTAAGAAACGCAGCATTCATAAATATGTGTTTGCTAAGCTGAAAAGATGCCATAATAAGCTCTAAACATCGATTTTTAGAAAGTCTTAATTAAGAGTATCTAACTAGGACAGGCTTCAGAAGGCATTTATCTTTCACAAAAGAAAATAAAATCATCTACAATAAAAGGACAATAACCATGAAACGATTACTCCAAATAACACTCGTTGCTTTTATAATGACCGGCTTGACCACTGTAGCATTTGCTCAAGGTCAATCAGATAATGCTTCAATAGGTGCCGATGCTACCGTAATAGCACAACTTGATGTCACCGCAGGAAGCAGTCTTAATTTCGGAAACGTAACTCCGGGTGTTTCAAGCTCTGTTGCCTATGGCTCAGGCGGTTCTTTTTCAATTACAGGTGGCGGAGGAGCTTCTATTGATTTAGATTTCACTTTGCCAGCAAATTTGACTCTCGGTGCCAACAATTTACCAATTTCTTTCAGCACTACTGATGCAAACTGGGAAGACGGAAACACTTCAAGCGGATCCAATGAATTTGATCCTAACGCCGGTACTACTATTACTTTTCCTGCCGATGGAGATATGACAGTATTTATTGGTGGAACCGTAAACCCGGGCGCCGGACAAGTTGCAGGAACCTATACAGGTAACATTGTATTGACAGCGACTTATAACTAGCAGATATCACATATTTTTAAAAAAGCCAAGGTTCATAATCTTGGCTTTTTTATTGTAAATCACCTTCTTATTTGCCATGCATAAAGATTCTTTAGAATGGTTTTTTAGTTCAAATTCCTTAGGTTCTTTACAATAACCATAATTGAAGCCCCTGCAATGAAAAAGCTGTCTCTCATAGTTCTACTAATTTTGGCCTTTTCTGCTAACGGTGTTTTGGCGCAAATTACTATAGCGCCAACTATGGTTTTTGTTGACCAGCAAAACCGGTTTGGCAGTTTCCTGGTACTAAACGGCTCAGAAGAAGCCCAGGAAGTCTCCATTGAGTTCCCATTTGGTTATCCTGTGACAGGACCGGAGGGAAATATAGATATGATTTATAATGATAGTACTGCTGCTAATCAATATGGTATCAGTGATGTAGTAAGAGGTTTCCCGCAAAATTTTGTACTGCAACCCGGTGAACGCCAGACAGTCAGGCTTACCATTCGGCCAAAAGATTATTCAAACGGGACCTACTGGACCCGCATAAAAACGACCTCAAACGCCCAGGAGCCTGCCATAGGGGCGACCTCAGATGATGAAATTACCGCCCAGATAACTTATCAGTTTGAACAGGTTACCACGTTGTTTTACAAGCACGGAGAGACAAATACCGGAATCGATATTAATAATTTCTCTGCCCGTGATACCGAAGATGATATTGAGTTTATCATCGACGCAAGCAGAACCGGTAATTCCCCCTTCCTGGGTTCCATCATCCTGGAAGTAAACGATGCCGATGGTAACACAGCAGCAGAAAAACTGGCTTCAACTTCCATTTATTTTGATTACCGGCAAATTTTTTCGATCCCTAAATCAGATCTCAATGACGGCAATTATAACGCTACAGTCACTTTTAAAACGCAACGGCCCGATGTCCCGAATGAAGATATCGTACAGATGAATCCCGTCTCAAGATCTATAAGTTATTCCAAAGAGTGAGCAAACCCGGTGTTACATGTATCTTAGCCGCCTTCGTAATATGTTTATTGTTGCCTGCCGGCAATTTTGCTTACGGTGTGGAACATTCCCCCTCCTCTTCCAAACTGCATGAATTACCTACGGAACAGGAAGTTTTTCTTTCTTTCAACTATAGAAACCTCTTCGAGAAAGTCATCATTGCTTACTATGAAGATGGAAAATACTATCTACCACTTTCCGAAATATTCAATACTCTAAAAATACCCTATGAGGTAAATACCTCCCGCCTGACAATGAACGGTAGCTACCTGGAGCCGGAGAACAGTTATCGTTTCGACTTTGCAAACTACACGGTAAGCCTCGACAGCCGAGGCAGCTTTAGCTACACAAGTAGCCAGATGCTTGTCAAAGAGATGGATTTCTATGTAGAGCTGGAAGTTTTATCCGAGGTCTTTAACCTGAACTTTACCGTTGACCTTAATAACCTGTTGCTACAACTACAGACACCGGAAGTGTTGCCGATCGTCAGGGAACAGGAACGGGCAGAAAGGCGTAGGAAAGCTGAATTGCAAGAAGTTCAACAAAACTTCTATCCTCTTGAATACGACCGGGACCGTGACCTCCTGGGAGGAGGATTTCTCGACTACTCACTTTCTGCAAACCTGAACGAGTCAATAAATTTTTATACTTATAATTTTGACCTGGGAACTGAAGTATTAGGCGGTGACCTGCAAGGTTCGGCTTTTGGAAGCTATTCCGAAGATTATTCAAACTTTACAACCAACAACCTGCGATGGCGTTATGTGATGAGGAATAATAGGAACCTCACACAAATATTTGCAGGGCAAACAAATTCCGACGGGTTAATAAATCGGAATTTTACCGGAATACGGTTGACCAACGAACCTATTGAACCTCGCTTTCTCTATGATTCTTACGAAATTGAGGGGCGAGTTGAAGCCGGTTCGGAAGTAGAACTATACTATAATAATAACTTGTATGACTATAAACGTGTAACCGATACAGGGCAATACCGCTTTTTGGCACCCCTCACCTACGGCACTTCGCGTCTACGCCTTCGAATTTATGGACCTGACGGTAGTATAACAGAACGGGAAGAGCGCATTCAAATTCCCTTCAGCTTTCTACCAAAGGGTGAATTTAGCTATCACCTGAATGCAGGACGATTGAATAATGCCATATTCGGCAGCGGCAGTGAAAGTAATATCGTTCAAGGAGATTTCGCATATGGGATATCGAGTTGGTTAACCCAAAAGGCAGGTATTGAATATTTCAATGAATTTTCAGATCAAACGCCTCTTATATACAGTTCTACCTCTGCCAGGGTTCTGGACGAATACCTGTTCAACCTCGACATTGCCCCCAACGCTTTTTACAGGATTTCCGGAAATGTTGTATATCCCAACTCGGCTAGCTGGGGTATCAATTATACCTATTTTACCGGTAGGGGTATTTACAATCCCCTTGGTTATGAAAGTGAGGTTTCAGGTAATGTCTTTGTCCCTTTTCGCTTATCTGAAATTCCTTTCAATCTGAGGGTGACCGGAAACTATGCCGTCAAAGAGCCGCTGGACAACAGTACTTATACTATTGATCTGAATTCCAGGATCAACCGTCTTAATCTACGTCTCAGTTATCGTGATAGGGAGTTCGGAAGATTCAATTTAAGTCCTGGAACCAATTCTTCTCTTGCTGCCTCAGCTACCTATTTAGTTTCCAGGAAACCTGAGATTCCCTGGTACCTTCAAAATACATTTATCAGCGGAAGTTTGGAATATAATCCCGGCTTATCCACTTTTGAGGAAGCTGAGCTTCAAGCATCCCGGAGCGTATTTGACAAAGGAAGACTACAGGCTTCCTTTTCAAGAAATTTCTTAGGTAACTTCAGCTATATAAATGTGGGATTAACTATCGATTTCAACAGCTTCCGATCTACATCAACGGCCCGAAATATCAGGCGTGAATCTTCTTTCACACAGAACATACGGGGATCGGTAGGATTTGATGACTTTAACAACGATGTTGTGTTATCAAACAGACAGCAGGTCGGTCGTTCTGCAACTTCCCTGAGGCTTTATGTGGATTCAAATAACTCCGGTTCCTTCGACGAAGGTGATGATGTAATTAATGATGAAGCCGTTCGCATTGGAAAAGCGGGCGTTACCACTAGTTCTAAGAACGGTATTCTCAGATTCAGCCAGCTGCAGGCCTATCATCGCGTCAATATGGAAATCAACGAATCGGCTATCAAGAATCCATTACTGATACCTCAAATAGATCAGTTCTCTATAGTTACCGATCCCAATCAGTATAAGCCGATTAATATACCGTTTTATGTCAGTGGGGTTATTGAGGGAAGGGTCAGACGCCTGAATACCAACGGTGAGCAAACAGCACCAGGCATTCGACTTTACCTGAGATCGGAAGACGGAGATTTTGAACGTGAAATACAGACCTTCTCTGACGGCAGTTTTTATGCCTACGAGGTGCCTCCCGGCAATTACAGCCTGCAGGTTGATTCAACCCAGCTCCAGTTTCTGGATGCCCGAACCGAGCCTGAAATTTTATCCTTTGAAGTTGAATCTTTAGCCGAAGGAGATTTTGTGGAGGATTTGCGTATCAATATTGTACCCAAGACTGCAACATCGTCCCCCGACACTTCGAAAACTGATCCGGAGACTACTCAGGAAAATCCTATAACTGAGAAACAGGATCTATTTTATCAAATTCAAATGGCCAGTTATGCAACTGCGAGCTTTACCCTCCAGGCAGTGGAGTGGGCTGAAGAACTATTCCCTGAAGCTTTCTACATTCGATATAACCCCAATGCAAATCTGTATGGAGTGCGTACAGCAGTGATGACAGACAAGAAAAGAGCCCTGCAAAAGTATGCACAATTTAAAGAGAGTCGATTCAATGAACCGGCTATAGTTGTGTCCCGTGATTCAGCTGGAAGCTCAAGAAATCTTTACCCGGGTTATGCGGTACTCTTTGGAACACTGAAAACTCAAGCCAAAGCAGAAGATTACGCCCAACAGGTTGCGCAAATTACCGGGTATGAATCAGAAATTGAGTTTATTGAAAGTGATACTATTTATAGTGTGAGATCAAAAACCTTTGAAAACAGAGACGATGCTGTGGCAGTGGCACAAGACCTTTACAGAAGATCCATATCTTCAGAGAGTAAATTCTCCCTGGTTCGGGTGGGTGAAAATGAAATATCGGGCCTCAGATTTGAATATGCTATTGAGGTTACAGGACTCAGCGGTAACACTGTCAGAGAATATCAGAACCTGATTCGGGATAGAAGAATAATACCTGAAAGTACCAGAATGGAAATAACCGATTCGACGATACGTATTGAGGGGATTTCATCATGGAGCCGAACAGTTCAGACCAAACGACAACTGGATCGTTTACTAAAAGAAGGCATGCCTGTTATCTTTTTAAAACAGTATAATGCAGAGTAGAGGAATCAGAAGCTACAAATAGGCTACAGAAGTTGTTAAGGTCCCTTTTAAAGATCCGGCCGGTCGCGCGGTTTCAGTAAGCGGTACGAGATTCAATTCGGAAGTAATCCCCTGATCAGTAATGTAATCCTGATAGGTTACCGGGAGCTCAAGACTTTTCCCGCTTTCATCTCTCAATAGCATCTTTTCCGGTCTTTGCATAATAAAAACCGACCCGGGTTCTCTACTAAAACTGATTTTGGAAAGTTCGGTCAATCCATTTGCGGTAACGGATTTATTCAACACCACTTTCTGTGGTTGATGCATAGAAATACTGTTCCCTTCAATTACCGTAACCTGCACTTTCATGGTAGCCTGTGCCGCTTGCTGAGCCATCAGTGTCGATACTGAAGCCAGGAAAAAGAGAATGGTTACTGTTAGTCTCTTGGAATTCATTATGTCACCCTGTAAATGATTTTATTCTACTATCAATATATTATAAATATTTAATATTAAAAACTTCTAATGTTAATTAGAGGACTCTAATGTTTAAAAATGGCGATTATAGGACTTGGTAGCGCTTTTACAATGATTAGAATATAGAGAATGTCAAATAACAGGCTATTTCACAAAGATGCACAGAGTATAATGGACCTCTCTTTGGTAATCAGTGGAAAACAGAAGGGAATAAAAAAAGCCCTGAATCGAATGTTCGACTCAGGGCTTTCAATACATTTTAAAAGGTATCAGAGCAGCATTCCCAGTGGGTTCTCCAGCAGGTTTCTTACTGTAGAGAGAAACTGGGCTGCGGTGGCACCGTCTACAATACGATGATCACTCGAAAGCGTGGCTTTCATGCGCTTGCCGGGAACAACTTCCCCGTTCTCAACTACGGGCACATCGCGTATGGCCCCTACTGCAAGTATACAGGCATTTGGTGGAT
Source organism: Halalkalibaculum roseum (assembly GCF_011059145.1). NCBI lineage: Bacteria > Pseudomonadati > Balneolota > Balneolia > Balneolales > Balneolaceae > Halalkalibaculum > Halalkalibaculum roseum. The sequence continues at coordinate 334,362 of NZ_JAALLT010000003.1, forward strand.
TGATGATTGCCGTAAACTCTTCTATACCAAACATGCCCAAATTACTGATGGTGAAGGTGCTTCCTTCCATCTGCTCGGGTTGAAGCTTGCGGTCGCGTGCTAACTCAGCCAGTTCTTTGCTTTCGGCTGATATTTGTGCCAAACCTTTCTGATCAGTTTGCGGAATAACCGGCGTCACTAATCCCTCTTCAATGGCTACTGCAAATGCTACATTAACATCTCCATGTTCCAGAATGGTATCTTCTTTCCAGGAACTGTTTATAGCTGGATGTCTTCGTAACGCCATAGCACACGCTTTCACAACAATATCATTGAAGCTAATCTTCACATCACTGGCTTCGTTAAGCTTCTTACGCGCTGCGAAGACATGCTGCATATCAATATCGATGGTCTCATAATAATGCGGACTACTGTACTTACTCTCAGCCAGTCGACGCGCAATCGCTTTACGCATTTGTGAAACACGATGTTCTTTATCCTCTTTCGAGGCACTCGGCATAGCTGCCGGAGCAGCAGGTTGACGAGAAGGCGTATACTCTTCAATATCTCTTTTAATAATTCGGCCTTCGGGTCCGGAACCCTGTACGCTGGATAATTCAATACCCTTCTCTTCTGCCATTTTCCTGGCCAGTGGTGAAGCTTTTATTCGACCGTCATCGGTGACCGAAGCCGACTTCTGCTTAGTTCCCTGCTCAGATCCGTTTTGTTCTAATTCACCAAACACGGGATCTATCGGTTCTTTCTCCTCGCTCTTATTAGCTTTCTGCTTTTCTTTCTCGCTATCCGCAGTCTCTTCTTTAGCCCCGTTACCGCTTTGTGCTTCTTCCACAAGATCGCTGATATCTTCGCCTTCCTCTCCGATAATAGCCATTATTTTACCCAGAGGAACGGCATCACCCTCACTCGCCAATATCTTGAGGATGGTTCCGGAATCAAATACTTCAACCTCCATGGTCGCCTTATCGGTTTCTACTTCGGCGATAACATCTCCGGATTCTACTTTATCCCCTTCTACTACATTCCATTTGGCGATTACCCCTTCTTCCATGGTATCGCTGAGCTTAGGCATTTCAACTTTTATAGCCATACTAAAATTTCTTTATTATTAATTGATCTAGCTTCAATAGATTATGTCATTCAATAGATTTCCAAGTAACAAAGAGACAATGTAACAGAGAGTATTATCTCAGTCACTTTGTTTCTCAGTTATTTGTTACTTTCTATAGGTAACGGTATTCACCGCTTCAATTACCTGATCCGGGCTCGGAAACCACTCATCGAACAGGTTCTTGGCAAAAGGTGCACTGGTATCGGGCAGTGTGACCCGTTGAACAGGAGCATCCAAATAATCAAACGCTTCACGCTGAATGAGATATCCCACCTCTGCGGCAAGACCTCCGAAAGGATGTGCTTCGTCCACAATTACACACCTGTTTGTTTTCTTAATCGACTTGACAACCGTTTCCATATCTAAAGGTTTGACGGTACGGGGATCAATAATTTCGGCTTCGACGCCATCATTTGAAAGCTTCTGTGCGGCCTGTGTAGCCACATGGTACATCTTTCCGTGTGCAATAATAGTTACATCAGCACCTTCCCGCTTAACCTTCGCCTTTCCGATCGGAATGGTATAATCGTCTTCTTCCGAAACCTCTCCTTTCAGCCCGTACATCTGCTCCGACTCCATAAACAGTACCGGGTTATCATCACGGATAGCTGACTTTAGCAATCCTTTGGCATCATCAGGTTCGGATGGATAAATTACTTTCAGTCCCGGAAAATGTGCGTACATGGAATCATACGATACAGAGTGCGTAGCACTTAGCTGACCTGCAGAAGCATTTGGACCCCTAAATACAATAGGGATGCTGATCTGCCCGCCGGTCATGTATCGAATCTTTGATGCGTGATTGATGATCTGATCGGCAGCAAGTACAGCAAAATTAAAGGTCATAAATTCAATAATAGGCCGTAACCCATTCATAGCGGCACCTACACCGATACCGGCAAAACCAAGCTCGGAGATGGGAGTGTCAATCATTCGCTTTGAGCCGTATTTGTCCAGCAATCCTTCGGTCACTTTATAAGCGCCGTCGTATTCGGCTACCTCTTCGCCCATTACAAAGATATTTTCATCATGAGCCATCTCTTCATCAATCGCGGCTCGTATCGCTTCCCTAAATTGTAATTCAGCCATATCTGGTTTCGTTCTTACGAATTTATTGATTTAATAAAATTTCCTATTCAGGTGTGGGACACTTTAAAAGTGTACTACACCAAATTTTAGCTTCTAAGTATGAAACGGATAATCATCTTCAACAAAGACGTCATTATAAAGATCGTCCTTATCCGGGAAGTCGCTCTCTTCGGCAAAGTCAATCGCTTCCATTACCTCATCTTCAATACTATTCTGAATCTCATCTACCTTATCCTGATCGGCAAGATCATTATCCAGCAGGTACCTTTTGACGCGCTCCACAGGGTCCAGTTTTTCATATTGTTCGAGCTCTTCCTTGGTGCGGTACTTCATAGGGTCTGACATTGAGTGCCCTCTGTACCGGTAGGTTCTGATCTCAACAAACCAAGGCATGGAATTTTCACGAACGTCTTCGGAAATCTCTTTCATGGCTTCATAGACGGTAAACACATCCATACCGTTTATGACCTTCTTCTTCATTCCATATCCGTCAGCACGGTCAACGATTTCACCCACAGAGTGACGGTGGACGGCAGTACCCATCGCATAACCGTTATTTTCTACGGCATAGATGCAGGGAAGACCCCAGTTCTGACTCATATTAAAGGTTTCATGCAGAGCTCCCTGCGGAACAGCTCCATCTCCCAGGAAACAAGCGGTAACTCTTCCGTTCTGCTTGTATTTATTCGCAAAGGCAATACCTCCGCCCAGCGGAATATGTCCGCCTACAATACCGTATCCTCCCCAGAAGTGTTCTTTTACATTGGCAAAGTGCATGGAGCCTCCTTTACCTCTTGAACAACCGGTTACTTTTCCGTAGAGCTCTGCCATTCCTTCTTTGGCAGATACTCCCCTTACCAGTCCCCAGCCGTGGTCACGGTAGGCTGTAATAATATCGTCATCATCATTAAGGGCATAGGTAGTTCCGGTTGAAATAGCCTCCTGCCCCATGTACAGGTGCAAAAAACCGCCGAATTTTCCCTTTTGGTACATCTGCATTGCCCGTTCTTCAAATCGTCGCTGCAAATACATCTGTTCAAACATATCGACGACATCTTGGTCAGAAAGACCCAGATCTTTATGCGTCTTTTCGGTGGGGTCAGGCAATTCGGTACTTCTAACGATTTGTCCATTCGATCGAATGCCTGTTCCTGTCGGGGTAAATGTTACGTCCTTATTTTTTTCTTTTTTCTTTGCCATAATAAAAGTAGCTACAATTCGGCTATTGTGATTTCCATTTAACAGGAGTCGAAAATATACTTAAAATTCATAAAGATTACAGGCGATGTTCTAATGGACTACGGTCGACACAGAATTGACAGATTTAAACAGATATCTATTCAAGAACACCTTTTCTGCACTCTTTGCCATAATGCATATTTATTTTAAAAGACCGGCTATAACAGATTCAGCCTGGTTAAGCACTTTGTCAAGAGCTTCTGGTTTGCGTCCGCCGGCAGTTGCAAGATCAGGTTGACCACCTCCCCCGCCTCCGAGCATGTTGCCAAGCTTGCTAACGAGTGAACCCGCTTTGAGCCCTTTATCAATCAAATCTTTGGTTACGGCAGCTGCTATGTACACTTTGCCTTCGCCTGTATCTTTTGAACCCAGTATTGTGACCGTTCGTTCTTTTACTTTATCCAACGACTCATATCCCAACTGCTTCAGCAGATCCATATCCGCACCGGTAATTTCTCCTGTTACAAGTCGAATATTCTTATCGATCAAAGAGGCATTTTCGATAAGCTGGTTAAGCTTAGTGCTGCTCTGCTGATGACGAAGCCGTTCAACTTCCTTCTCCAACTGCTTACGTTCTTCGATCAGGTCACGAATATCTCTAACCAGATCTTCACTTTGGCCGATTTCGGACTTCACTGAGTGTACCAGCTCTTTTTCATTTCTAAGGTATTCATCAGCCTTCAACCCGGTTACCGCTTCAATTCGTCTTATTCCTGCGGCAGCCGACGATTCACCCAGGAATCTGAAGTATCCAATTTCACCTGTGGCATTCACGTGAGTGCCGCCGCAAAGTTCTACGGAATAGTCCGAATCAAAAGTGATCACTCGTACCTTTTCGCCGTATTTTTCCCCGAAAAGCATCATCGCCCCGCGTTCTTTAGCCTCATCTATAGGCACTTCCCGCTCTTCCCGCTTTTCAATATTATCCTGAATCCGTTCATTGACAATGCGCTCTATGGTATCCAGCTGTTTGTGCGTAACCGCTTCGTAGTGAGAAAAATCAAACCGAAGGTGCTTCTCATCAACAAGAGAGCCTTTTTGTGCTACATGCTCTCCCAGCACACTTCTCAGGGCAGCGTGTACCAGGTGAGTAGCGGAATGGTGTTTCCGGATCTCCTTCCTTCGTTCCGCGTCAACGATAGCCTCCCAATCTCCGTCGGGATCTTCAGGTAGCCTGTCTACGTAGTGGACAAACCCTTCAGGACCTTTTTGTACATTCAAGACTCTAATATGCTCTTCACCATTCGTTAAAATCCCGGTATCGGCGACCTGGCCCCCGCTCTCAGCATAAAAAGGTGTTTTATCCAACAGAACAGCCCCTTTCTCATTCTCATTACGCATAGCTTTTATATGGGCTTCAGCAGATAATGTATCATAACCGATAAAGGTGAAATCATCAGTATCCTGTACCTTGATCCAATCTTCCTTATCGGAATGGTCGGCACCAAACTTTCCGGCTGCCCTGGCCCGTTCTTTCTGCTCTTTCATGAGACGGTTAAATCCTTGCTCATCTACTTCAACACCACGCTCCCGTGCCATCAATTGCGTAAGGTCAATCGGAAATCCGTAGGTATCATGCAGCTTAAAAGCATCCTCTCCGGACAGTTCGTCTTTACCTTCTACCATCTCATTGAAAAGTTCAATGCCTTGTCCCAGGGTCTTTAAAAAGCTCTTCTCTTCTGCCCGAACGACATTGATCACATAATCCTGCTGTTTAACCAGTACCGGGAATACCTCTTTAAATTGTTCGGCAAGAGTCGGAACAAGTTTATGAAAGAAAGGTTCTTTAAGATCCAGTTTATCCCAGCCGTATCGAATAGCGCGCCTCAATATCCTTCTGACTACATATCCGCGGCCTTCATTACCGGGTGATGCACCGTCGGCAATTGAAAAACTTACTGCCCGTATATGATCAGCAATAACCCGCATGGCGATATCCGTCTGTTCATTATCACCGTAATCAATACCGGCCAGTTCAGAAATTTTATCTAGCAGAGGTTCAAAAAGGTCAGTATCGTAGTTGGACTTCTTTCCCTGAAGAACAGCACATATGCGTTCGAATCCCATGCCGGTATCTACATGCCGGGCGGGTAGTTTCTTCAGGGATGAATCCGGCTGCCGGTTAAACTGTATAAAGACGAGGTTCCAGATTTCCATTACCCTTGGATCATCCATATTCACCAAGTCGGCTCCGGGCTTTTTCTCACGTTCTTCATCCGGACGCAGATCGATGTGTACTTCCGAGCAGGGACCGCACGGGCCGGTATCACCCATTTCCCAGAAGTTATCTTTCTTGTCGAACTTGAGGATATGGTCTTCGGCAATACCTGTTTCAGACTTCCAAAGATCAATAGATTCCTGATCTACAGGCAAGCCGTCTTCTTCGTCTCCTTCAAATACGGTGGCATACATTCGATCCGGTTCAAGCCCCCACTTATCAACAAGCAGTTCCCAAGCCCATCCAATAGCTTCTTTTTTGAAATAATCCCCGAACGACCAGTTGCCCAGCATTTCAAACAAGGTATGGTGGTAGGTGTCGTGGCCCACTTCTTCCAGATCATTGTGTTTACCACTGACACGTATACATCGCTGGGTGTCGGCAGCTCTTTTCCAGGTCTTTTCTTCTCTTTTTAAACCTGATTCCTCACCCAGGAATATGGGCTTGAACTGATTCATCCCTGCATTGGTAAACAACAAGGTTGGATCGTTTTGCGGCACTACCGGTGCACTCGAAACAATGATGTGGTCTTTTTCTTCAAAAAAATCAAAAAAATCCTGGCGGATCTGAGCGGAGCTCTTATGCGACATTCTGCTTAGTTTTATGTATTGCTTTACGTTTAAGCCTCCAAAAATAGTAAAAAAACAGGTGACACTCACCCTTGCAGCCAATTTTTGATGGATTGCTTATCAGTGTGAAAACGACAGTGAAATGAATTAGATTCCCTATTGAATATCCAAGCTTAATTCTTCCCATATGAGAACCTTATTTAACTATTTCTTACGCGGACTGCTATTCGTTTTCCCTTTGGCTGCAACACTCTATATTATTATATCAGCGGTACGGTGGTCCAACCAGACATTCAATGATCTGCTTTTTGAATGGCTGAATATTGACATACCCGGGCTCGGTATCATTACGGTTTTCATTGTAGTAACAGTAATCGGTTATGTTTTCTCAAGAGCTTTTACCCGCCCCATTGTCAATTATTTTGAGAACTTACTGACACGCGTTCCGCTGGTAAAAATCATCTATACCTCTCTGAAAGAACTTACCGAAGCATTTGTCGGGGATAAGAAACGATTTAATAAGCCCGTGCTGGTAAAAATTGGTTCGAAAGATTTACAACGCATAGGTTTCGTTACCCAAAAAGACATGCAGGAGATCGGCCTTAAAGATATGGTCGCCGTGTATTGTCCGCACTCTTATAATTTTTCGGGCAATCTTTATCTTGTCCCAAATTCACATATCACTCCGTTGAATTTAAACTCCACGGAGGTTATGAAATTTGTAGTTTCAGCCGGTGTAACGAAAATTGAATCACGATCTTAATAAACATAACCGATACAAGGTTAATTTGCTTCAGGGATTATGGGAGAAAGCGGCGTGTCAGCAGCATTAAATCGAATCAAGCTGATCATTGGCAAAAGCATCAGTAATGCCATAGATGATGAAGTGCCGCTTCATGGTGCAGCAATTGCTTTCTATACCATATTTTCGGTTGCACCACTTTTTATCATTGTCCTATCCATTTCTCAATATTTACTTAGCGGTGACCTAGTCAGGCAAAAACTGTATACCATTGTTGCCGACTATACCGGACCTCAAATGGCCAGCTCCATTCAGACACTTGTAGAAGCTTACAGCAATACCGCATCCAATACGTTTACCTATATCATCGCACTGGTCATGCTAATCTTCGGTGCAACCACGGCTATCACCCAATTAAAGGCCTCACTGAATACTATTTGGAATGTCCCAGAAGAGGACAAGCATTTTATTTTCAAATACCTACTTGACCGTTCGATTTCTTTCCTTGTCATCATTATCATCACCGGTCTTTTTGTCGGTGTACTCCTGCTTGAAGCAGTAAGTCCTGTCATCACTAGTTTTTTCCACACTTTACTACCTGAATTTATTACATCTTTTCTATTCTTAGGGTTACCACTTTCTTCGGCCCTGATGACCCTGCTATTTTTCTATATCCTGCTTCGTATTCTTCCGGATACTACTATTCCCCGAAAAGATGTCTTCGTGGGAGCCCTTTTCACGACCCTTCTCTTTCTGATTGGGAAATACCTACTGGCTCTATACCTGGGCAATTCTTCTGTTCAGCTTGCTTATCGTGCAGCCGGTTCCTTTGTAGTTTTTCTGATTTGGGTCTACTACAATATCCAGATCTTTTTATTCGGGGCTGAATTTACAGGGGTATACGCCAATAGGCACAAGTTGGAAGGTTACAAGTGATCTCTCTTTTTTCTGACCTATCTCACTGGAATCAAGCAATCCCCAAATAAAGAATCTAATCAGCGCTATAACACATAGTTCACACTTTTCAGCTGATCAATAGACTTCAACGAATGTGCGGGCAGAAGGTTTAACGTAGCGCTTCATATCATTTTCGTCCCACTCATCGGGCTCCTTCTCTATGGCAGGCTCCCGGATGTCGAGGTATTCCTTAAAGCCCTTATTGGCCAAAGTTTTGTAAATGCCCGATTCCATACCTTTCAAGCCGCATATGTATAAAAGGGTGTTCTCCTTTTCAAGAATAGGATCGGTTATATCGGAATCGTCCTCGAGGCAGGTCTGGACATATCTCTTGGTACCATTAGCACGCCGGTCTTCCCGTGAGATATAAGGCAAGTAATGGAAATTATCACGAGCTTCATCCAGTGGTTCAAAATAATCAGGGTACAACAGATCTGTGCGATACGGGCAGCCAAATACGAGTAAAACCTCATTTTCGATACCCGCTTCCATCAGCTCCATAATCATTCCACGGTAAGGAGCAATACCGGTTCCTGTTGCAAAAAAAATATAGTTGAAATCAGTGGCATTTTCGGGAAGTAAAAACCGTCTGCCACTAGGCCCTGTCATCTGCACCGTATCGCCTGGTTTTAGGTCAGCCAGGTAATTGGAACATACACCAAGGTACAACTCATTATTCTCCAGCTCTTCAATGGTACGTTTGACCGTAGTAGATATGAGATTTGAATTACCCCGCTCTCCATTGCTGGGTGAGGATACCGAATAGAGCCGTAATTTGTAGGGACGTCCGTTTTCATTTTCACCCGGTGGCAGAATTCCAACCGATTGACCGACTTTCACTCTACCTTCCAGTTCGGTACCGGAGACATCAAAGGTGACATGACGGACAAAGTTAGGGCTGGCCTCCTTACTGCATATCCTGTTTTCTACGATCGGTACCTCAACAGGATCTTTTGGAGAGTAAATATTTAATTCAACTTCCGGAAGTTTAATTTCTGGCATATGACGTTTGAAGGGCTAATGTACACTATTTTTTGGCCTTGGAAATTGTAAAGGTTAACCGAAAGAAACAAGCCGAATTTAGATGTGCGGAACCCGGTACTTACCTCAGTTTATAAACAACTAATTCCCAGAAATACTGTTCACAGCTCAATGATCACTTTGCTAATGATCAATGTTTACTGTTAACTGATCACTGATTACTGATATGGTACCTTATTATATCTTCAATGCTGGGCTGCTCTCCCCTTTGTTCAATCAGTTGTTGTACCTCAGAAGTGGTAACACCGGTATCCCTCAATCTGATAAGTTCATCCTGCGTGATATCGGTATAGCCCAGATCATGCATATTGCTGGTAAAGTAAGCGGTAACATCATGCTGCCTCAACTGGATAAGTTCTTCAATCGTAAGGGTATAGCCCAGCTCCTTCATCATGGCAGCAAAACGTGAAGAGACGTCATTTTGAGCAAGACGAACCACTTCATCTAGAGTAAGATCGGTATATCCCAGATCTCGAATTCGGGAAGTAAATGTAGCCGTTACTCCCTGTTCTCTAAGCTCAATAAGATCTTCGGTAGTCAGTCCGGTATAACCCATCTCTTCCATCCAGGTACCCATACCTTCCAGCAGCTCCTGGTCAGGCTGATTAACCCAGGTAGTGAGGTCATCTATTGGGGTCAAAGATACATCCGGGGAACCCACATAACGGATCCCCGCATAGAGAATAAACACAGCCAGAAAACCACTAAAAAGCAGGTATCTCAACCATTTTGGACCGGCGGAAGGGCCGCGAGTCAGGCTATTTTTCTTATTGGTAAGCTTGGATTTGGTAAGCAACTCTCCTTCTTCCAAGTTGCTTAACTGCTCTTTTAGTTTTTTGAATTTCGTAGTCATAGCAATTCACTGTATCCGTTATTAGAACAAGTGTACGCAATTCTAAGGCTAAAGATTCAAAAAACCTAGCAGGCGCAGCTGAATGACCGGCTTAAATCTCCCTGTGTGATAGGCTTGGTTAAGAAGTCGAGCGGATCTACTTCCTCGACCCTCTTTCGATAGTTATCATCAGAATTTCCCGTAATAAAAATAACGGGGATCTTGGCTGAGCGACGAATAATTGACATGGCTTCAATTCCATCCATCTCTCCACGAAGTCGAATATCCATTAAGATGATATCAGGTTCATGCTCTTTGGCTGCTTCTATGGCATCCTCCCCTGTGGTAACTTTTGCCACCACATTATGACCCAGATTCTGGACCATCCGTTCGATCATTAATGCAATTATTAATTCATCCTCAACGATAAGTATCCCTTTTGAAGATTTTTCCACAACAGCAGTCGTTCAATTAGTTGATACGGTCTAATGCTAACCTTTACTGAAAAGAGGACAATCAGAGAGACATGTTACGATTCATAGATTAGAAAAATTTAATGCGCCATATAAAACTTTCCTTCTTCGAATCGTTCTACAATTCCACTCTCGGTTTTGAAGCGTACAGGAAGGGATTCGTTGGTTCCGTCTTCATTAACCTTTAGAACCATAAAGTGAAGATGTGGGCCGGTAGAATAGCCGGTATTGCCGGATAAGCCAATGATCTGTCCTTCACGAACTTTTTGTCCAAGTTCTACAAGAACCCCGTTTTTACTCAAGTGGGCATACTCTGCAAAAGTGCCGTCCTCATGCTCAATAACCACAAAATTTGACTGATCCTTAAAAACTTCAGCCTTACCACCCCGGTTTGAATCTTCTTTTAACTGAACCACGTAACCGCTGCGCGCCGCCCTTATTTGTGATTTGAGGGGCATCATAAAATCAACCGAGTATCGAATATTACCGTTGTGGCTAAAATCGCCATCATAGGACTGCCCTACCCGATAACTTTTACCCTTGCTGAAAGGGAGGCTGTAAATGTATGAATCATTATGGCTGGCACGCGTATTACCCATAATCCATTTATAGCTGGTATTGAACTTGAAATTCTTTTCTTTGTCGTCCGCAAATACAGAAAGCAGGTGTTTTGTAGAATTCGGCTCAATAATTTTGGTGACCGGCTGGCGGGTATTCAGTTTGAAATTATCCCCACTAACCTCAATGGTAAGTGTGATTGAGTAAGGATTCTTATTAGTTGCATTAAGATGAAAGGTGTCATTGGTTCGCACAGAGTTAACCTCAACACTCTTCTCCTCTTTTGGTGCCTGAGCATACAAATTTGTTGCTATCCCGGGCTGAAATAAAAATAACAACAACAGTAAGATTGACTGAGGTGACAGCTTCATGGGGTCAAATGCTTATTGAGACAAAACCTGTTCCTGTTCGTAGTTTACAAAATACATGTCAACCTTTCCCTTACCTTCTGCAATGATTTTACCCCGGTACTCGCAGTCGTAGAAATCCTTCACAAGCTCATGGGTCGTAGAAGAGATATTGACTTTACCCTCCACCCCTGCCGACTCCATTCGGCTGGCTACAATGACAGTTTCGCCCCAAAGATCATAGGTAAATTTTCTTTGTCCCACCACTCCGGCAATGACATCGCCTGAATGAAGACCTACACGCATCTCCCAGCAATGGCTCGACTTTCTGTTGCGCTCATCAATGTAAAGAAGCATTTCTCGTGCAGCTTTTACACACTGTAAGGCGTGATTCGCATTCTCCATGGGTATACCACCGGCGGCCATGTAAGCATCGCCGATCGTTTTTATTTTCTCCAGGCCGTAGTTGTCAATAATCTCATCAAACTTCTGGAAAATATCATTCAGTTCGGATACCAACTGATCGGCCGGCATATTACTGGCAGCTTCCGTAAAGCCCTTGAAATCGGTAAACAGGATGGTAGCGTGCTTAAATCTCTTTGGTGTGGTGGTACCCCGTTCTTTCAGCTCTTCGGCAACTTCCCTGGGAAGAATATTATACAGCAGACGATCGCTCTTCTCTTTTTCATTTTGCAATTCACTGGTACGTTCGGAAACCAGCCCCTCAAGCATCTGGTTCTGTACCTGCAGCTGCCGTTTTTTCTTTCTCTCTTTTGCAATACGGTAGTGGATAAATCCTCCTATCGCCATCACTGAGAGCACAATATAACTAAAATAGGCCCACCAACTAAACCATGGCGGCGGTGGTACGGTCATGGCAATAGAAGCACCCTTTTCGTTCCAGATACCGTCTTTATTGGCGGCTTTTATCCGGAGTGTGTAATCGCCGGGAGGCAGCGAGGTAAAAGAAATAAAACGCCTGTTCCCGATATACTGCCACTCGTCGTCAAAGTTCTCCAGTTTATAAGCATATTGGTTCTGACCGGGTGCTGCGTAATGCAGGGCCGCAAATTCAAATGAGATCACATTATCACGATAGGAAAAAGCCAGCGAATCGGTTTCAGTGATGGATCTCTTAAGCAGTGACTTCTGCCCAATTGGAATGGATTGGTTACTCACTTCGAGTTTGGTGAATACCACCGGCGGGATATGTGGATTATCGCGTATGCTGTCTGGCTCAAATGATACGAGTCCGCCTATACTGCCGAAATACATGGTACCGTTTTTAGCCCGGTGATAAGCCCCGAAACGGAATTCATTACTTGGCAGTCCATCACCTTCGTCATAATTTCGGAAGACTTCATTCTCAGGGTCAAAATCAGAAATTCCCTTGTTGGTGCTCAGCCAGAGATGGCCACGTTCGTCTTCAATAATTCCATAAATCACATTATTTGGCAATCCGTCTTCAGTTGTATAGGCGGCAAAATTCTCTGTCTCAGGATCTAGTTTATTCAGCCCGTTAAGTGTTCCGATCCAATATCGTTCTGAAGAATCCTGGTAGATAAAGTTGATAAAATTGTTACTGATGGAGGTGGGATCTCCCGGTTGGTTCACATACCGCTCAAACACATCATTCTTGCGATCGTATTTATTCAGTCCATACCCGTGCGTACCCACCCAAAAACTACCTTCCCGGTCTTCGTAAAAGGACCATATTTTATTATGGCTGAGGCTTTCCACGTCTCCTGCCCGACTCTGATAGTTTTTAATTTCACCGGTTTCCTTGTCATACTGACTCAAGCCGTTGTTCAGCGTTCCGATCCAGATCATCCCGTGCGCATCCTGCGAAATAGTAGTAATAATATTACCTGTGATGCTATTGGGATCCTCGGGATCTGCCCTAAAATGTCTGAAGGTTTCAGTTTCTGGATCATATTCATTCAGGCCGTTCAAGGTACCTATCCAAATGGTACCGTCACTATCCTCATAAATGGTATTTACGTAATTATCGGAAAGGCTGTTCGGATCCTGAGGATCGTGCTTTAATACTTGCTTTTCCGTTCGCTCCGGATTTAGCAGCGTCACGCCTCCCCCGTTAGTTCCGATCCACAAGGTGCCTTTGCTGTCTTCATGCACAGCCCAGACATTTTCATCTGAGAGACTAACCGAATTTCCGGTATTGGAATCATAGATTTTAAAGGAAGCTGTAGAGCGGACAAATTTATATAGCGCATTATCCTTCGTCCCAACCCAGAATACCCCGGAGCGGTCTCCAAGCAGGGCTGAAACAGATTTGTTCTCCAAATCGGGAGCATCCTTGATGCTGGCAACATCAATAAATCTGTTTTCAGTGCGATCCAGCAAGCTCAGGCCATCGACCGTACCAACCCACAGATCTCCGTATGAGTCTTCATACATCGTCAGCACCCAGTTGTGGTTTAAGCCTCCGGAGCCCGGTGCATCAGCTGTAAATCTTTCAAAAGAGTGGTCTTTTCTGTTAAAACGATTTACTCCACCACCTTGGGTGCCTATCCAAAGCTTATTTTTATTGTCCTCATATATGGTTACCACCCAGTTATCACTGAGACTCTTATCATCACTTTTCAGGTTTTCATAATGCAGAAAATTACCGGTTTCACGGTCAAATCTGTTTAATCCGCTACTCTGTGTGCCCAGCCAAAGTATACCATTATGATCTTCGAAAATTGAGGTGATCCAATCTCCCTTTAAGGAGTTCTCATTATTCGGATCGGAAGAATAGTGTAAGAAGCTGTCTCTCTCGGGCTGATAGATATCGAGCCCTTTCTGAGTACCTATCAAGATAACGCCGGAACGGTCTTCGAAAAGTGTTGTGACAAAATTATCACTGAGACTGGTAGAATCTGAGGGATCGGCCTTGTACCTTATAAAAGTTTCTTTATTGCGGTTAAACTTGTTGAGTCCGCCGTCTTTGGTAGCTACCCAGATATTCCCTCTCCGGTCTTCAATGAGTTTATTGATGGAATTATCTGATATAGAAGTAGAATCTCCCGGTATATTCTTATAAACGGTAAAGCCATAACCATCGTAACGATTTAAACCATCATCAGTGGCAAACCATAAAAATCCTTTACTGTCTTGAATAATGTCGTTTACGGTACTTTGGGAAAGGCCATCCTGAATAGTAAGATGGTCGAATCGCATCGAAATGTTTTGCGCATATAAGCTGCCTGGAATAAACAGGCAAAATATGCATAGCAGGTAAACTTTTTTGTTACCCTTCATCGTACCGGGATTAATAGTCTTCTTTTAACTGTAGATGATTTTAGGAAAATTTATAGGGGAAGAAAATTAAAATAAAGCAATATGGCTTAATATTTGCGGATTCTAATCTTCCACTAAGGAGCCATTCTTACTTATATTTCCTTCCAAACATCCCATCTTGCTCTCAATGTAACTCATGCACCTGAGGTATGATCAATTCCAATCTAAACTCAGAGTTAACTTCTAATCATGAGCAATGGTAATACTCTTTAATACTGTAGCAAGGTTGGATAATAATATGAAAGAGTCAAAATCATGCGCTGTTTTATTTGGTAATGAGAAGAGGGAATGATATAATTTTATGAGTGCTATCCTATCAGATTGGCAAACATCAACCATATTTATACTGACCCATGGATGGAGAGACATTGACCTGGATTTTTTTAGCCGGCGGTGCGGCGTTGATGATTCTGGAAACACTGATTCCCGGGGGGGTTTCTTTTTTTCTGGGATTTAGCGGCATCTTCGTGGGTGTACTGAGATACTTCGGCATCCTGGTAGAGCCGGGTACCTCCATCATAACATGGCTGGGAACCGCAATAGCCCTGATCCTGGTTTTCAGGCCCCTGTTGATGAAATACTGGGGAGGTGAAAGTTTTTTCAAACTGGCAGATGAAGACTTTGAGGCTATGGGACAAATTGTAGAAGTGGTGGAACCCATCAATGATCAGGATAACAGCGGGCGGATCAAGTTTCAGGGTATTTCCTGGCAAGCCCGAACCATTGAAGGAGATCTAAAGCCGGGACAGAAAGCAAAGATTAAATACCGCGACAATGTAACCTGGGTAGTAGAGCCCCTTGATGAATTGGAAGACTAAGTGAATACTTCAAATAGAGCAATCCAATTAGCGGGTAACTAATGCCAAAACAATACATCATCAACTAAATTAATTCCTAATTTTATGTGGACTTATCTTCTAATACTACTGGCCCTTGGTATCTTCATTGTTACCAAGGTGTTTAAAATTGTTGAGATGCGGGAAGAAGTCATCAAAGAACGACTCGGTAAATACAACAAAACCCTGAAACCGGGATTTCATTTTCTAATACCCTTCGTTGACCGGGCTGCTTACCGCCAGGAAATGCGGGAACAGGTTATCGATGTTCCCAGCCAAACCTGTATTACCAAAGATAATATTGAGGTAGAGGTAGATGGGCTGGTATACGTGAAGGTGATGGATTCATACAAGGCCAGTTATGGAATAGGAAACTATAAAATGGCTTCCATCAACCTGGCCCAGACGACCATGCGTAGTGAAATCGGCAAAATCACGCTGGATGACACCTTTTCTGAACGGGAACAGATGAATGAAAATATTGTCCGTGAAATTGATAAAGCATCCGACCCTTGGGGTATTAAGGTCATGAGATATGAAATAAGAAATATCCGCCCCTCTGACACTCTGATCAATACCCTCGAAAAACAGATGGAGGCCGAACGGGAGAAAAGAGCCGAGATAACTGAGTCTACCGGTACGCGTGATTATAAAATCAATGAATCAGAAGGGGAACGACAGGCTGCGATTCTGATTTCAGAAGCCAATCGTCAAAAAAGAATCAACGAAGCAAAAGGGCGCGCGAAAGAAATTGAGCTGGTGGCTACAGCTACAGCCAAAGGCATCAAAAGAGTATCGGAGGCCATCGCCAAGCCCGGGGGTGACCTTGCTGTAAAAACCAAACTGATTGAGCAGTTTATCAATCAACTTGGCAACGTTATTGAAAAATCAAACGTATCGGTACTGCCTACAGAAACAGCCAATTTAAAAACGTTCTTTGAAGGTGTCAGCAAGGTCAGCGACCACACGCCTCAAAATGTCAGAACATCTAATGCTACGGGAGGTAACCAATGATTATCAACTACATCAGCCAGGGAGTTTTAGGAATTCTGGCCATCTATACATTGTACAAGTTCATTCAGTCTATCCAACTGGTACCTACCCAGAAAGCCTACATCGTGGAGCGGTTAGGCAAATACCAGAAAACACTGGGACCCGGATTTCATGCACTTCTGCCCTTTTTCGACCAGGTGAAATACCGCCAGGACTTAAAAGAAGAGACCATAGAAGTGGAACCCCAGGAATGCTTTACCAAGGATAACGTCAAAGTTGAGGTAGATGGCGTCATATATCTCAGTGTGACGGATCCTGTCAATGCCAGCTATGGCATTACTAACTACCGTTTTGCCGCCGTACAGCTTGCCCAGACAACCACCCGATCCATCATAGGAACCATGGATCTTGACGATACCTTTGAAGACCGTGCAATGATTAATAAGGAAGTAGTTAGCGTGCTCGCTGAGATGGAGCAGGCATGGGGTATTCGCGTTCATCGTTACGAGATTAAAAATATTGTCACCCCGCGTACTATTCAAAATGCCATGGAGCGTCAAATGACCGCAGAACGTGAGCGACGGGCTACTATTGCTAAGTCGGAAGGTGTCAAAGGTTCCACCATCAACGATGCAGAGGGTGAGAAGCGTGAGATCATCAATGTGTCGGAAGGTGAAATGCAACGCCGGATCAATGAAGCCGAAGGGGTTGCGCAGGAAATTGAATCACTAGCCGAGGCTACTGCGGTTTCTATAGAACAAATTGCGGAAGCTTTGAACTCGCCAAAAGGCAAAGAGGCCATGCAGATGCGTCTTGCAGAAAAATACATATCCCAGCTATCCAAATTAGCCGATGACAAGAATGATATTATCATTCCAACGGATATCACCAATTATGATGCTATCATGGCCGGTTTATCATTGGATAAAATTTCCATCGTCCCCGAAAAGGAAAGTGCAAAAAATAGCGGCTAATAAACTTTGATGGGACAGGTATCATTTTATTTAATTCTGCTCGCCCTTGCCCTGTCAAAACTCTCTGAATCGGAGCGTGCCGAGTTGGCTCGTTCTATTAAGAACGGTGATCATGAAGCTTTTAAAATCTTCTACGAGCACCATCACGAGTCGCTGTATAGATATCTAATGGGAAAAGGGATTTCCGAAGAAGCAGCCCGTGACCTGGTGCAGAAAGCATTTATCTACATCTGGGAACAAAGGCAGCAGATTGATCCGTCAAAATCTCTTCAAGCTTACCTGTTTAGGATCGGATATACCCGAATGTTGAATCACATTCGAGATAACTCAAAGTTTGACGAATCTGAGGAGTTGCCTGTTATTGAGGACGGGAAAAATCCGGAAGACGACCTACGGGCTGCAGAGCTAAAAAAAGCAATCGACCGCGCCATATCCGATATGCCTGAGAAGCGAGGTATGGTATTTGAAATGTGTTTTATTCAGGAATTTACCTACCGGGAGACAGCCGAGTCATTAGGTGTTAGCAAAAAGACGGTCGAAAATCATATGGGATTAGCACTCAAAGATTTACGTGCTGCGCTCCGGCAGTTTGATCCCGAAAAGTAATTTACATTGGGGGTACCCCCCTTTCTTGTGTGTATAACCTGTGAAACCATACCACAAACAACTATCATGGGATGAATCATGAAAAAAATAAAATCTACATATAATACATACTCTATTTGGGCTTTGAGCATGGGGATACTGCTTTTTGTTTTATCAGGCTGCTCCATCAGCGGGGTTGATAAGCAGTCCGATGAAATAACCGAAGAAGATCTTCAGGCTGCCGGTCAGATATTGGGAGAATCCTTATCTGACGAGACATCAGGAATCATGGGAAGTCTTAATGACGCCCTTACCGGCATTTCTAGCGACGGATTCGTACGAACTACTGCCGCTAAAAGCATGGATGACGATGATGACGAAAACAGCGGACGCGGTCGGGAATCTAATTTCAGTTATTCCTATGATCCGGATACAGGCATTCACACTCTGGCTTTTCTGCGTTCTGTTACTAAAGCCAACTTTTCAAAAAGTGTGACCGATACACTTAAGTATATCTTTTCCGATAATAACGGAGCTTTTATTGCCTTTCCGCGCGTCAATAGAGAGCGAATTGAAACAATTGACTTCAAAGGATTCCGTGAAGGTACGGTAAATTCACCGTCCAGAAATTCCTTCTTCGCGAGAAAGGATACGTTCCTGATCGACGGAGTTTCACAGGCATCCAACATCCTCTCTATCGACGGAAAACATAATGGAGAAGGTAGTTTTGAGGGCACCAATGATGAAGGGAATCCCCTGGAACGAGATTATGAACTAGAAATCAATTTTTTAAATGTTGAGATCGATAAAGCAGTAGTTCAGACAAACCAGAGTCTGGAACAAGGGGTAACCGGTACTCTTACCTATGAACTTATTGTAGAAAAAGTGAATAACGGGTCCTCCTCCACCAAAACCATTCGTGGAACTATTGAGATGAATGGTGACGGCTCTGCCCTGCTTCGATTCGAACGATTCAGTAAACTGTTCCGCATCAATCTTGATGACGGTGATGTTAGCGATCAGGATGATGAATTTGAAGGCAAGGTTACATCTGTAAACCTAGAGAACAGTACCTTTACACTTTCAGAAGGACGTGTCATACGAATCACTGATGAAACGACTTTTGAAAACGATGGCGACCTCTTTTCACTTCAAGCAGTGGCTGAAACCCTTGAAGCCGGAAAACTCGTGGAAGCTGAGGGCGATGGTTATAAAGACGGTGATGTTTTCGTAGCCACCCAGGTTAAGTTTGAAATAGAAGAGGAAGATGACAGTATAGAAGGAGAACTTAATTTCGATGCCTTCATATCGAGCGTCAGCCTGGAAAATAGTACTGTAACTCTACAGGATGAACGTGTAATCAAAATTACTGATGACACTGTATTTGATGAGAGCGGTGATTTCATGGATCTCGAGTCCGTTCGAAATGCGCTGGAAGAAGGTCAGACTGTTGCTGCTGATGGAAAAGGAGTTGAATCGGAAGAGGAAGGCATAACCATAGTTGCTACCAGGATCGAGTTCGAACTTGAAGAATCAGATTCGGGCGATGATGGAGCTACCGATTAACTATCTGTAAATTAAACTATATGGTCGGGCACCCACCGGTGTCCGGACCATTTTAAATGATGAACGACATGACTCGCACAACACTTCCTGAAAATGATCCCGACCTGCAATTGGCGCGGAGAATAGGTAGTTACTTAGAAAGCGAGACTGATCTACGCAGTGAAACAGATACTCTTGTTGATACCCTCCTTAACTACAGAGAAAGTAGAGAAGCTAATAAAAGTTCTATCCCTGATGTAGCAGTACCCTCTGATGAAATTTGGCAAGAAATATCAGTAGCCATCCATTCTGAAGAGCATTCCGCCACCATCCACAAATTGGGAAGCTCTCAAACAGATTTTAAAACCATATGGGCAGTTGCTGCTTCCCTGCTGGTTGCCGCTTTCATCGGATTCGCTGCATATTTCTACCTGAGCCAGCAGCCACAGATGATTGCTTCCAGCTCAGCGAATATCGAAACTGTAGTTCTTGAGGATGGCAGCAAAGTAACGCTGAGGCCTCACTCTTCTATCAAAGCTTTGGAAATAAGTGCAAACGAGCATAACTATCAGCTCGAAGGCGAGGCATTTTTTGAAGTTATGAAAAGCGATAATCGCACTTTTTCGGTAAGAGCCGGAAACGGAGAGGTACAGGTCCTGGGAACCAGGTTTGATCTGAGTAACTGGGGTGATAAAACACAGGTATATCTCGAAGAAGGATCTATTCGTTTTGAAAACATTGAGAGTAAGGAAGCTGTAACTCTGAGTCCGGGTGAGGCCGCCGAAATTGGTCCGGATAACCTGTTAACTACTAAATCGGCCGAGATTACGGAATATACAGATTGGATGAGTAGTGAGTTAAACTTCCGCAACAAAACTACCCGTTACGTATTTAATGAGATGGAACAAGAATTTAATATTCGTATTTCTGCCCCTGATTCAATTATGAATACCCGTTTAAGCGGCTCGCTTGCTTTAAATAGCATCGATGAAAGCCTTGAGGATCTCTCGCTGGTACTGGACGGACAATTCATCAAAAATGGGGACAGGCAATACATATTCGTTCCAAAGAGATAATGTGTAAATAAAGTTATGCATTCTAAATTCCGGGGTACCTTTCTTATTATCGCTTGCTTTCTGTTGCCTTTAACAGCAATTGCACAATATAATTATACAAATGAGCCCCTCCTGCAGGTAATTGATGATATTCAACAAAAGACATCTTACCGGTTCTTATATCGTGAAGCGATGATTTCGGAAATCCGGGTTAGCTTCCGTGCCGATAATGATAATCTGATGGATGAGCTATCAAACAGCCTTCAATTTCAGCCTGTAGCTTTAAAAGTAGACCGTGCACGTAACCAGGTAGTGATCCATCGAAACAGCAAAACAGACAGGGGGAAGCGAGTCACGGTTTCGGGCCAGGTGGTAGATGCGACTACCGGAGAACGTCTCCCTTTTGCCACGATTTCCTGGAAAAGCAACGGCAGCGTAGAAGGTGTCACCAGCAATTCTGCCGGAGCTTTTAATTTCACGCATACTTTCGTAAATCCCGAAATCACGATTAGAACATCCTATGTCGGATATGCTACAGAAGAGCTTGTTCTGGATCTAAGTGAAAATTCCGATATCTCAGATATTAATTTTCGACTCCAGCCTACTTTTGTAGGAGGAAATGAGATCATCATTACGGGAATGAATTATTACTCCACTGTAGACACTTCCCTGCAGCAATCCGTGGATATCGGAACCTTCAGTCCACTGGGTGAAAGCAACTCTATTCGCGCCCTGCAGCAGTTGCCGGCTGTAAATATCAATACGGCCCTGGACAACGGTCTTAATGTAAGAGGCAGTCCTGCAGACGGCTTCCGTATTCTGCTGGACGGAATCACTATTTATAATCAAAGTCATTTGTTTGGCTTGCTCGATAGTTTTAACTCGGATGCCCTGCAAACAAGCGGGCTTTTCTATGATATTACTCCCGCACAATACCAGGCCCCGCCCGGCGGTACCCTTTCGTTTTATACCAAGACCGGTTCACTTAATGAAATCAGGGGCACCGCAGGTCTGAGCAACACTACCACCCGACTGACACTTGAAGGCCCCATCAGTAAAGGAAAAGGCAGCTGGCTAATTTCAGGCAGAAATTCCTATATGAATGCCATCGACTGGCTGAATAATTCAACTCTTATAGAATGGGGGCTGGACGTAGACCGGTCTCAGCAGGTTCTTGCTGATAACCTGATTGATATCGAATCGAGACTGGTCAGACCTGTGGAAAGTAATGCTCACTTTTTTGACCTGCATGGGAAAGTGTATTTTGAGGGAAAATCCGGAAATCGTTTTATTCTTTCAGGTTATTTTGGTCAGGATAACACCGAGCAGCAGGCAAACAGAGTCTTCCGCTCTTTTGATTCCATTAGTGGGAACCGGATCGAATTACGTCCTGTAGAAACAGATAACAGCTGGAGTAACGTTGCGGGCAGCATACAATATCAGGCTCCACTCTCATCCACCTCCTACTCCTACACATCCGCGGGCCTGAGTATCTACGATACCGATTTTGGCAAGGATGATTTTACCTACTATCGATTGAATGAAGCCTCCGAATCCTTTCAGTTGTTCACTTATCCTTTGGAGATGAAAAGCATCATTAATGAGATCAAAGGCGAGCAACGTTTTGATTTCTCTTTTTGGAGCGCAACATGGACATTCGGAGGATCCTACCACTATTATTCAGGGGAATATTTTGAGGATTCCTTTGATCGTCCGGGATTTTTCACACAGAACACAGCTCACCGGGTTGATGCCTACGCGCAGGTAGATCTGACAAAGTTTGAATGGTTCGATTTGTTTGGAGGAAATAGGACTCACTATTACAGCAACGGCAACTATTTGAAATTTTCGCCAAGAGTGAAGTTAAAACTATTTCCGAAAGCTGACCTTTCAGCTTCTATCGGGTATAGTAAGAACTACCAGTTTTTAAACCAGATATCCTTGAGTAATATTGTCAGTTCCGATATCTGGATACTGGCCACAGATCTGCAGCCACCGTCTTCAGTAGATTATTTCTCAGCCGGCATCTACCTGAAGCCGTTCAAACACACCCATTTCCAGATCGAAGCATATAAAAAAGAATATGAAAATGTGCGCCTGCATGAAATTAATACCTACTCCCTGAACAACACGTTTTCGGATTCGCCCTGGTTTTCTGATAACTCCGGTGAAGGAGAAGGCATTGAATTTTATTTAAGAAACCAGTTCAGGCATTTTGCATTATCACAGGCATTCACACTTTCCAGGATGCAATTACAAAATCCGCTGCTTAACCAAGGTGAACCTTTCTATGTAGATTGGGATCGAAGATATCGCTACAATAGTACAGTAGAACTCTATCCGATAAGCAACCTCTCGGTATTTGTATCATGGATGTATGCTACAGGCACACCTAACAAACTGGCTATTTTTGGACCTGCCAACGATCAAAGGCTTGAAGATTACATGCGAACTGATTTAAGTGTGGAATATCGGAAGGAATTCAAGTCAGCAACCCTCAAGACCACTTTTTCCGTATATAATCTGACGGACCGTAACAACCCCTGGTATCGGGAGCTATCTCTGGTGCTTGACCAGTCAGCCGGCCAAAACCGATTTTCGAATGTACCCGTAGAAGTTTACGACCTGGGAATACAGCCCTCATTTAATATCTCTGTAAGCTTTTAGGCAGATTCCTGGCTTTTACTCACTCTTCATACTCAAAACGCGGATACCAATCGGTCCCTCTTCCCTCAGGAGTCATATCAAATACATTCCAGAGCGGCCATATTAAATCAACATGCCTTGGGTTTTGGCCCTTTTCTGAAGGAGCATATAGCAGTTCGGTATTGTAGAAATGAAAAATGCCATCCCGTGTTTTTCGGAATACATTGACTGCAGGCCACTGACTGCCATCAGGAGATTCCCCGAAATAGTCCAAATTATAATTGTTTTTATAAGAGGATAGCATGCGCAGATTATTCCATCCTCTTTTTAGTGCCCAACTCCTTATCTTTTGAATAGGTGCCTTTGCTACGACCGCAAAATTGACCCGGTCTGCAATATGAGGCGCCTGTCCGTTTAGCCCATCCAAGACAGAATTACAACTCGTACACGGAACCTCGGAGTCAGGATGATACATAAAACTGTAAATGAAAAGACTCTGCTTCCCATCCTCAAAAAGCTCGGAAATACGAACATCCCTCCGAGTCTCACGATCGGTTAATTCTGATGCTCCTTCCTGGAAGACATAATCTACTTTCACTGGTCCACCAACCGGCAGTGCTCTTCGCTGTTCTGCTACTCGCTCAATTTGTCTTCTAAGTTCGATTTCTGCTTGTAACAGCCTGTCACGTTTCTTCCGATATTCAGCAGACTCGCCCGGAAAACTTTTATCATGAAATTCACCCATAGTATACCTCCGTACTTATGTCTTTAACAGATTCAATACCCTGCAAAAGGCAGCCGTAACCTAAAGGATTAGCCTTAAAGAAATGTATATTTTGTTATTTTCTTTGCCAATCTACCAATATCAGCTTTCATTCTTTTATTACTGCTACTGCCTCAATTTCAACCAGCATGTCGGCATCAATTAGGCGACTGACTTCAACCATCGAAGTAGCAGGTAATATAGAACCGAAATATTTACCATGTGCACTACCCACTTCTTTCCAATCCGACATGTCGGTAACATAGATTCTGGTGCGGACGACATCTGACAGTTCCGCATCAGCTTTTTTCAGAGCTCTTTCAATATTTTCGATAATCTTCACTGTTTGACGATAGGGATCTCCAATACCGACCACCTCACCCTTATCGTCTGTTGCCGTAGTTCCTGATACATAGATGGTCTGACCAATCCTTACCGCCCGGGCATAACCGACCACGGGCTCCCATTTGGTATTCGAAGAGATGTTTTGTCGTTTCATAGCTTACTGGATGCTGGATGCTGGATGCTGGATGCTGGATGCTGGATGCTGGAAATTAGAAGTCGGATGTTGTAATGCAAGTAAAATCTCTTCTTCGGGAAAAAATAATCCTAAATAGTTTTAGCCCTGGCCCCAGAACCATATGAGTACGGCAAATATTACCAGCAATACGAACCAGATGACAATAGCATAGCGTGTAGCTTTTTTAGCTTTTTCGGCTTCCCACCAACTTCGTGGACGAACGCCCTGAAGCAGAAATGTCACCACTCCCGCAAGGTTTATACATATGAGGTTGGTAAAGGTGAGAATTGTGGCCCCTATCGCCAGCTGCATATATCCGCTGCCGAGCAAGAGTCCGATACCTACCAAAGGAGGAAGGAGGGCTACAGCTACCATTACACCTACCACTGCAGCCGGAACGCCACGTGTAAATGCCAGTACTCCCGCGCTCCCGGCCGCCAGAGCAATGGTAATATCACTTAAGCTGACCTGGGTCCTGCTCATAATCTGCTCGGAGTTCAAGTCAATATTCAAGACCATACCCATTACCAGCGCTATTCCTAACGACATAAACAAACCTGCCGCATTCGCTTTCAGCGATCGCCAGGCCAGCTGCATATCGCCGAGCGTCACCGAGAGTGCCATTGATACATTCGGTCCCAACAGTGGGGCGATCACCATAGCTCCGATAATCACGGCCACATCGTCACGCATCAATCCCACAGCCGCCACCAGGGTCGAAAGGATCACCAGAGCAATGTAGACCTGCGATAGCTCACTCCCGCTGGTAACATCCGCATATAACTCTTCTCTGCTTATCCTGCCAACCTTTCTGGTTTCCTGCTCATCTTCCTGTGTTGTTTCTTCTTCCTTCTCTTCCCTCTCGGGTTGCGGAAGGGTTGCCTCTATGGTAAATAGGAGAATACGAAAACCGTCGGTGTTAGCATACTTGTCGCTAAGCGTGTCAGATAAATTCTCTGTTTTGTCGGCATCCACCAACACTCGCACCACTGTATAGCCATTACTATGTTCATCAGACCACATCCCTATAGGCTCCTGTTCCTCCACTGTTTGAATAGCCTCTTCAACTTTTTCATCCGGAATCATGAGCTCAAGCAAACGATAATCCATGAAATGTGCCTAATTTCTTTAGCCTGTCGGGTTACTGTCTTGAAATAATAGTATGAAAAATATTATTCATATTTGAGATTGATTATGCTACCTCAGTCAAGAGTGGGTTCAGCAGCTATTTGAGTGGAAACAGGATTATTCGATACTATTTTATCACAAGGAGATTGCGAACCATAAAAAAGCCCATCGTAAAAACCGATGGGCTTCGTTTTGCTCAAAATATCTACCGACTATTCAAAAGAGTACTCCCCTTGACTAATGGTAATGTAATCTTGCGCTTATTTTCTATGTAGAATTCTTTTTCCAGTACTGACTTTGTGAACTACGTTCACTTTATACTTTTGTTTTGCCAATCCCAAGGGAAAGTTCACCGGCCAGGAAACAAAGCCTCTTACAAAGCTGTAGAGGCTTTTAACGCCTTCTTCCAGGGGTGACATACGATCCTGGTACCCCCGTTGCGTGATGCCGAATATGCCCATTACCAATGAAATGGCGAGCCAGATTGAAATAAAAATAAATGCTGTGTTCATGTATCTAAAATTAAGTTTAAATTGTTGTTTGCTATCAGCCGACACAGCACTTTAAAATGATAATCCGTTCCCGGGTTTGCATTAGTATTTTCTATGATTAGCATCGGAATAACCTATGCCATTTTCCATTCGTAATGATAAACTGAAAAGAGGATAACACCCCAGTCGAAACTATACTGATTTTGCAAGATGTGATTTATTTAAACATAGTTTTTATAATCTATTACTAAGTTTATCATTAGTAAAATAACGGGAACAGTATTATGGATTATTTAAGATCACTACTCATATCAGCACTAGTTATAACTTTACTGGCATTGGCAGGCTGTGCCACAAGCGGCAGTTCAGGGAAGAAAAGTACTGCTCCGGAAGACGAGACCTGGACGCTTGAAGAACATCTGAGAAGGATTAACGGTGTCCAAATAATGGGAAGCGGGGATTACGCCAAAGTGATTTTACGAGGCTCCCAGGGTATTTCCAGTGTCAGTCGGGGTATGGGTGAGCCCGAAGATAAAAAGGATATAAACCTGGGAGACAGTGACGAGAGACAGCCACTCTTTGTAGTAGACGGTCAAAAAGTAGGACGAAACTATCCAAATGTTCGCGATATGTTTAGCCCGGGTGAAATTGCAACAGTCAAATTGCTAACCGATTCACAAGCTGCCCAATATGGGAGTCAGGCCGGAAATGGCGTTATTGTCATCACCACCAAATCGGCCCAGAAGAGTTCGGAACAGTAGTATCCGAGCTATATCTTAAAACTATATTGCTATTCCCAAGGTAACAGTCACAAAATAAAAATCTGAATCCGGGCAAATAGAAATTACATCAAAAGTGCACCAGAACTATATCTAGTCGGGACAGTAGCCGGTTATAGCTTTCTTTACGATATATTATATCTAGCAATTCTCATCCGGCTATCACTACTTTTAATGCTACCCTTCATATTTTTTAGACAATACTTTAGCTTCTTTCTGAAATTTGTAGTAAGCTTTTCATATTGAGGGGTTTAAGCCGTGATCACAAAATAAGGAGGGGATTATGAAATGGACCGTAAATGAAAAATATGATAGCGTAGTTATTGAATTCAAGGGAAAGATGATAGGAGGCCCAAAAGCAGATCAATTCCGGCACGATCTGCATGATCTAATCCTGGATAACAAGACCAATATTGTAGCTGATTTAAGCAAGGTTAAATTCATGAACTCAAACGGTCTTGGGATATTGATTGGGGGACTCACTACCATGCGAAACGCGGGCGGCGACCTAAAAATTTGCGGTGCCACAGATCAGATCAAAAGCCTGCTGATGGTATCACAGCTCGTAAAAATCTTCGACAATTACGATAGCGTGGAAGACGCCATTGCGGCATATGAGTGATATTAACAAAATACAGTTACTAGTGAAATTGGTTGACTCTAAATTGAGAATAACTATAAGCAGTTCACTCAATTACGTCTCTCAATAAACCAAGAGAAAAAAGCAAAGTTACAAGCCTGAATGGTCCAGCAGGAGCGGGCAATGCGAGTAATTTTACAATCTATAAAGGCAATAGTTAGAGTTGCTCTTATGAGTACTATCCTTTCTATGTATTGGAATTGCGATGACTCACTTGCGCAGATTGCAAATCAAAAATTTTACGGAGATGATGGATTAATCTATGAATTTGGTATTAAAAGATTTACAACCGAGACAAGATTTCCAGGAATACATACTAAAAAACAGATTTCCAAAGGTAGCTTTAGTACTGATGGTGACACTTTAACTATAAACTACATCGCTTTTAAAAATCCACCGAAAGCTTACTTCAAAATCATTGATAGAAAATCGATTTTAAATCTCGCAACTTTTGATTCCTCCCTTGTCGATAGTTCTCTTTATGTTCATTTTAAGATTGTGGAAGAAAATGATAGGCCTATCTATCCAGCTCCTATAGTGCAAATTAAAAATGACAGCAATAAGACAATACATGGCTTTCAAGCAGATTCAACCGGGAACATTCCTGAAATTTTTATATTCGGCAAATCTGATCTGATTTTTAAGTTTACGTCTTTAATTAATGAAGAGTTGGTGCTGGATGCTGATACTTTGATGGGCTATAAGTCTACTGTAAAAGTGAGCTTGCCAAAAAGAATAGAGTATCGTCAATATGAAGGCAGAGAAAAATATCTTTTCAAACAACTATCCGGCAATAACTTTGAACTGCGTTCCCTTAATGGGGGTAGAACGGTACTGTTGGAAAGAATAAAATAATGGTTCTTTCTTGTTTAGAATTACGAATATGTACCACCTATTAAACTTCTCCAGAGACAGGATTTAGCCGTGCTGCAATGATCATGGAGACTAAATTTCAACGATGCTTTTAACTATTATCTCTATAGTAATATTAGGGTTATCTCCGGTTGAAACACCGCTAGCAGAAGATTCTGTTCTTTATTTAAGGTTTGAACAACAATCAGATGACGTGGTTCGAAAGCGAATAGGACTGCCACCAAATTCATACTTTTATGAATACAAAATGATTTATAAAGGTACAGATTATAGCCCCATAAGTTTATATGAACCAGAAGTAACAAATATTGATACGGTTTCTTTAGATAAGATAAAATCATTGGATATTAAGACCCACATGTGGCTTAAGGACTATTTTTTAGAATATTTCAAATATTTTGAAGAACAAAATCCATATGTAAATGATGATGGTACTTGTAGGTTTTTTGAATTTGGAGAAGTCGATAGAATAGTCATTGTAGAGATAGATAGAGAAAATAATAGAGCATTATTGCATTATGTAATACATCAAAAGTATGAGTAAATATATCTTAGTGAGTTGAAGGAGTAACTTTATGAGCCATTTTAAGTAATTTGGTATGAGAATATATATGCGCAGTGGGATACTGATTTCACTTTTCATATTCTTTCAATCTTCAACGGTTTTTGCATGCGATTGTATGCCTCATAGTATGAAAGATGACTTTGAAACAGTTGATTTCGTTATAAAAGGTGAAATCATAGGAATAAAAGATCTGGGATATCCCAACATTGAAAATACACTTACCTATAAACTCAAACGGGATTACATTGAATCTTCTGGATATTTTGTACAGGTAAACGTTTCAGAAGTGTTTAAAGGCTCTCCACAAGATACTGTGACTATTACACCGAGATGGACGAATTGTGACCTTCTTTTCGAGAAAAATTCTGAATACATCATATTCGGATACCGAGATAAAGATGGGAATTATCGTACCAATATGTGTACCAATACATTTAAAATGAATTCCGAAGATATGTCACGGTTAAAAGCAATCATAGGTGACGACAATTAGACAAATGCAATGATGATTAATGGTAGGGGATTTTTATTAAGAATTCCTATTCAATAAGCACACAAGAGCACCATACAGCAGAATTTTGAGAGGAACTTTGGGTAGAAAATTAAATAGGCAAGTCAGTCCGAACTAACGAACCTACTTTACAAAAGTGGAGTTGCGGAGAGTCTCCCACAGGGATGCCTTTGGCAGAACCCCGGGGTTCGAAATGATTACATATAAAAAAAGCCGGTCCGAGTTAACGAACCAGCTTTGTAGTAGTGGAGGTGCGGGGAGTCGAACCCCGGTCCGAAATGGCATATCGTTCAAGTATCTACATGCTTAGTTACCGAATTGAGTTTCGCCTGAAGCTACGCTCGGTAACAAACAACTCCAGACTAGACTGTTTTAATCTCACATGACATCCGACAGACGGCGAATGCCATATTATCCTATCATAGTCGGCGTTCTAACGGCACTGACAGGCAAGAAGCCGAGAGAACGGCAAAGCTGTTTATGCAGCTAAGCTGTAAGAGTAATTGTTGTCAATTACATATATGCATGATGCTTTTTAACGAGTGTCATCGCGCAAACTCGGCATGCAACCTGCGATTTTACTCATTCCGTCGAATCCGGTACACCCCCAAAATGTTAAAGAACATCTTTCTTTGATATCCTTAATATAACAGAGAATAACGGACTTAAATTCCCATTATTTTAGCAGAATACCAAGATCTAATACCACTTAGTCACTTAGTGTACTAAGTGGTTTAATACTGCCTATATCAAAATTTCAGTTGCCGGCATACGTAGATTGTAGCTGGAGCTCATTACCCTGCCATAGGCGCCGGTGTTGGCAATCAAAATCACATCCCCCTCTTCCGATTCAGGGAACAATCGGTCTATTCCCAGCTTATCACCCGATTCGCAAATGGGTCCGACGATATTTACCACCTGAGTTGATTCCTTATCCAGCTTACTGAGATTGACAATGGTATGGCGGGCTCCATAGAGCGCCGGACGGATAAATGAGTTCATACCCGTATCAATACCTATATATTTCACACTTCCCTTCCCTTTAAGTTGTGTCACATTTGCCAATAGAACTCCGGCTGTGGCTGTGAGGAAGCGCCCCGGCTCCACCCATAGTTCGTAATTGGGATGAGCATCTCTGAACTGCTTCAGCAGCTCGTCAACCTGTTTCATATTGAGTGAGGCCTGGGTGTCGTTCTCGCGGATTCCAAACCCTCCTCCAAGATCCAATACATCTACGCCTCCCAGTTCTTCCGCAACTTCGTGCAAAATAAGAGCAGTGCTCTTCCACTGGGTCGGATCTTTTATTCCGCTGCCAATGTGGGCATGCAACCCTTTCACAGTGATACTGATATCATCAATAATAGATTTCACTTCAGGTATTTCAAATCGCGGGATTCCAAACTTGGAGTGCACCCCTCCCGTTTTTACATGATCATGATGACCATGCCCGTGTCCCGGATCAATACGCAGGAAAATGGTTCTGTTCTCAAAGACCTCCGGCCATTTCTGCAGGGGATAAATATTATCGAGCGTCACGTTCACACCATGATCAAACGCTTGTTCGTATTCTTCCCGAGGGGCAAAGTTGGGTGTAAAAATGACCTCCCCGGGATCTATATCCGGGAACAGTTCGAACACCTCTTCAACTTCACCTATGGATACGCACTCAAATCCTAAATCCTGTGAGCGAAAGGTTTTCAGCACATCAATATTGGCATTGGCTTTCATGGCATAAAAAAACCGGTCGACAGAGTGAAGCTCTTTCAGCCTTTCGGTATTTGCTATAAGTGCATCTTTACTGTACACATAAGAGGGCCCTTTCTCCCGCGAGAGTTGAACAAGTTCATCACGCTTCCCCTTCCACCACGCCTCATGGAGCTCTTCCTTCTCCTCCACATCACCCATCAATTCAGGCCACGTAGGTCCGAATGACTGCTGATTTCCGGATTGTGAGATGACCTGCTCGTGCAGTTGTCGTACCAAACGGTCAGCCTGTTCGCTTTCTACGACAAAAGTAAAGTTCAGGTCATTGGCAGCCTGACTCAGCAGGTAAACCTGGTGCTCCTGAAATACCTCAAAAGCTGAGCCCAGCTGGTGCAATATGGTACGAATATGACGGCCCAGTAAGCTGACGGCAGACGTCGACTCAATGACATTAACTTTACAATGGGCACTCAATTCCTCCACGAATTCATTTCGAATATCCTGGAAATGCGCATTTAGTCCCGGATCGAGGGATACCGTTACGTTCGATTCAGAAGTTGAGACCAAGTCGATAGAAAGACCGTGATTCTTGAACACTTCAAAGACATCCGCCAAAAAACCTACCTGCTGCCACATGCCCAGCGACTCCATACTCACCAGGATAATATCACCTCGCACGGCGATGGCCTTAACCAGGGCCGTATCATCTGAAACCGCTGAAGAGATAACTGTTCCTTCAAGGTTTGGCTTATGCGTGCATTTGATATGCACAGGAATTTTATGCTTGCGCGCCGGCATGATACACCTGGGATGCAGTACCTTAGCCCCATTGGTAGCGATCTCCTGGGCTTCTTCGTAGCTGAGATGCTTTAAAAGACGCGCCGAGGGTACCGCATGGGGGTTGGCTGTAAACATACCGGGAACATCGGTCCATATTTCAAGAATTTCTGCCTTCAACTTTGAGGCAAGATATGCGGCAGACACATCTGAACCGCCCCTGCCTAATAGAACAGTTTTATCACTCTGATCGCTGGCGATAAAACCCTGGGTAAGAATTACATTACCTTTGTCCGACAGTTCCAGCTGCAGTTCTTTATCCGGACTGTCATCACACACTGCAGAGAGCACGATATTTTTTTCGCTCGCATTCTTCTGAGGAACTGTTTTAAGCAGATCTCTGGCATCCATCCAATTGGTTTCAATGTCCTCTTTCTTAAGAAATGCCGCCCCAAGTGTTGTGGCCATGAGCTCACCCAGGGACATCAGCTTGGCTTGAACCCTGAAACTCGCTTCCTCAACCAACGCAATACCTTTGGCTAGCTGGTCCAGTTCCAGAAAATAATCACCCAACAGTTCGTAAGCATCCAGCCCGAGATCATCTGCAAGGTCACGATGGGTGTCCTTAATGGAGTCCAGCAAAGCCGTATAATTGCCTCTTGGTGCCTGATCAATGACTTCCTGCAGTTTATTTGATATTCCACTGACAGCAGAGTGAACAAGGCAGACCTTATAACCACTGTCTCGGTGTTGTTTGACTACCTCACGAATATTGTCCCAATTTTGACGGTTGGATACACTTGTCCCGCCAAATTTTAATACGATCCAGTTTTTTCTTTCCGGCATTGCCTTAGTACTAACTAAAAATTTGATGAGCTGCTAATATAAACCTGTCTGAGCATTGATTAAACTCTAATTATAGAATGTAATTCTCCCGCTGATCAGTTATATCCGTGTTCCATAAAGGTAATTGTTAACATTCTTATAACTGTGATCTCTGGTTACTTCATGATTGTCACCAAGTGAATTAATTGAATTATTCTTTAGGGGAACTATTTTGTATCATTTTGCTCTTACATTTCTAAAATTTATTTGTAGAGCATACAACCCTATTGCCGTTGAAATTTCGATTCATCTTTATTCTCCTAGCATTCACAAGTAACGCTTTAGCCCAAGAGTCCGCCTCAGTAAGCGGTTATATAACCGATGCTGAAACGGGTGAAACACTTATTTCAGCCAACATTGCTCTCGAAGGCACCCGTAAAGGCATCTCCTCAAATACATCTGGATATTTTACCATTACCAATATCTCTCCCGGCACCTATACTCTGGTCACATCCTATATCGGTTACCGACAGTTCTCTCGTGAGATTAGCCTTGAAGAGGGTGAAAATTTGAGACTGGATATCGCTTTGCAACCCGAAGGATACCGGCTGGAAGAGGTCATTGTTGAATCGGAAGCCGAAAAGAAAGAACAAAAAAATATCGGGGTTGCCCAGGTACAAACCGAGTTAATTAAAAGGGTTCCCTCTGTATTTCAGGCTGATGTGTTCCGCTCGATCCAGCTATTACCCGGGGTGAAGGCCTCTTCTGACTTCTCCAGCGGACTCTATATTCGGGGCGGTAGTCCCGACCAAACATTGATTCTCCTTGACCGGACAACCGTTTATAATCCCACTCATTTTTTCGGATTTTTCTCAACCTTCAATCCCGATGCCGTAAAAGATATCCGGCTTTATAAGGGTGGCTATCCTGCTAAGTACGGTGGAAGACTGGGTTCAGTACTAACTATTTTCAATAAAGACGGCAATCGCAACGAATTCGCAGGGTCGGCTACCCTTGGTTTGCTGGCCTCCCGTTTTATGATCGAAGGCCCTTATAAAAAAGGATCCTATATGATTGCGGTACGCCGCTCCACTCTCGAGCCGCTGCTTGCCGCATTGAGGAACTCATTCGACGGTATTCCCGACAAGTTCTACTTTCTGGATCTGAACGGAAAATTTAACTTCGATGCAAACGAGAACAACAAATTCTCCCTCGCTTTCTATTCCGGTAGCGATGATGTGGCGGTTCCTTTCGCAGATGATGCCAGCATAAATTTAAATTATGGTAATCAAACTCTAAGCGGGAACTGGAGCCATATTTTTTCCGAACGTCTTTTCGGGAACCTGACCCTGACTGGTTCCCGGTACTTTAATTTCCCGTCTTTTAATATTGCATCAACACCCTTCGAAAGGAACAATAATATCTATGATTTTTCTGTAAAGGGTGATCTGGAATACCTGTTAGGGGAGAACCATGAGATTGAGACCGGTTTTTGGGGAGGACTGCTCACACTGAGGCTCCAGGATGAATTTGATGGTGTGGAGACGTTCAGCTCACGCATTCAGACCACCTACGGGTCCTGGTACCTTCAGGACACCTGGCAAATAGCGCCAGACTGGAAACTGAAACCCGGAGTTCGCGTCAACGCCTTCAGCGAAGGCAATTACTTTCGTATAGAACCGCGCTTTTCTGCTGAATATGAGCCATTCGATGCTCTTAGACTACAGGCAGCTTACGGTCGATATAATCAGTTTCTCACCTTGATAACCAACGAAGCATTTTCCGGTTTTGATGTATGGCTAACTACGGATAACGGTGTTACGCCGGCATATGGAGACCAATTTGTACTGGGTGCAAAAACCCAGCCTTGGGAAGGATACGGTTTTGATGTTGAGTTATATTTCAGAACCATGAATGATCTATTTGAGCTGGACCCCTTCTTGCCCGATCCGGCCGGACTTGATTATCCCGACTTGTTTCGATTTGGCACAGGCTACGCTTATGGGGCAGAGTTTTTAATGGAGAAACAAATAGGCCGTTTAACAGGCTTTTTGGGATATACCATCAGCGTAACCCGTAGGAAGTTTCCCAATTTCAATGAACCTATTGGCAGCAACGAAGCCAGATTCTATCCCCCGAAATACGACCGCTCTCACGATGTAAACCTTGTTTTGGACTACCAACTAAGCGAACGCTGGAAAGCGACCATGGCATTTAACTATGCCACCGGTCAGGCTTACACCAAACCGCTTGGCAGAACGGTGGCCCTGGATTTTCCTTTTTCGAGTTCCTCGGGTTCCGGTACCGTTGTTGATCAGTTAGTAGTAGGTAAAGTCAACGCTTCCAGGTTGCCTGCATACCACCGCCTGGATCTCTCTTTCAGCCGGCAAGGTACCTTCTTCGGTTCGGGAGAAGCTGAGTGGCAATTTCAAATAATTAATGTCTACTCCAGACGAAATGTTTGGTTCTACAATTACGATCTTGAATTTCCGGTAACCCGAGAAGCAGTCCGGTTACTACCTATTTTACCCAGTGTCTCATATACGATTAACTTCTAGATATGAATAAATTTTATTTACCTATAGCATTAGTATTTCTTTTTGTCTGGTCAAGCTGTGACCTGTATCCACAGGATGAATATCGTGAATTCTATGTTGTGGAATCGTATCTGGTAGCCAACCGTGCCCTCCCCGGTGTAAGGCTTAGCCGCACCGTTTCATTGGAAGAAGAATACAGTGTTCAGGAATCGGGTATCGGTAATGCCAACATTGAAATGTACCTGCTTGCGGAAGACGGTTCGATTGAAAGAACTTATACTTATGTGAATGACCCAAATAATGCCAACAATTTTTATCGGACGGTGAGTCAAGATCGG
This sequence comes from Halalkalibaculum roseum, assembly GCF_011059145.1. Lineage (NCBI taxonomy): Bacteria > Pseudomonadati > Balneolota > Balneolia > Balneolales > Balneolaceae > Halalkalibaculum > Halalkalibaculum roseum. Next base: position 369,923 of record NZ_JAALLT010000003.1, read on the forward strand.
ATTTTGCCGGGTAGAAACTACCAATTGCAGGTAACCTTTCCTGGAAATAGCGATACCGTTCGTGCCACTACCCTGGTACCCGGAGAGTTCCAGACCGTAGGTTCAGTCATTGATACGGCTTTTTATCAGTCAGAGGAGCAGATTACCGTGACCACCACCCAAAGTAAGTATCCCGGAAGGCAGACCTATTTCGTGTTTTCTGTCATTTCCGCAGAACCCGTTGAAGAAAACCTAACTCCCTTTTATCGGGATCAGGTTTTCGACCAGGATGAAGACATTGAAGATTTTGAGATCAACTCATCCGGTATTATCAATGAAGGAAATTATGATATCAACAGTGATGGCACCCTATCCTTGCGAGTACCATGGCTTGCGGTGGCTTTTTATGGTGATAATGATATCGTGGCCAATACCATCGACGATAATTTGTATGATTTCATCCGCTCGCAGGAGGTCCAAACCGGTGGCGGACCTTCGATCCTTCCCCCGGGAGAAATACAAAATATCATTTATAATGTGGAGGGCGGAATAGGTATTTTTGGGAGCCTTGCCAGTGACACCAACCGCGTATTTATCGAACGGCCTATTCAAAATTAAGAAACAGTAAACTAAGCTTGATCGGCTTCCGTTAGTTATTGTCGGCTTGTTATTTTATTGGAATAGAAGTGTATATTTGTTCAAATGAAAATTAAACAATCAACCGTACTATTTACTCTGCTGATCTTTTTGTGTACGATCGCTGTCCCAAGTGAGGCTCTCTCCCAGGACAATGATAGCTTCACGCTTGCCAGGGTTAAATACCGGGGTGGAGGTGACTGGTATAATGACCCCTCCTCTCTGAAAAATCTTATTGAATTTACCCGCGACAGGGTACCAATATCCATCGATGCGGAATATGAGGATGTGGCAATAGGAAGCAGAGATTTATTTGAGTATCCCTTTGCCTTCCTTACCGGTCATGGAACCATAAGCCTGAACAGTACGGAGGCCTCCAATTTGCGTGACTACCTGGATAACGGGGGTTTTCTGTATATAGATGACGACTATGGTCTGGATGAGCACTTCAGAAAGGTAATAAATCAGATTTATCCCAATGAAGAACTCATTGAAATTCCTTTTGAGCACAAGATTTACCACCAGGTCTATGAATTCCCGAACGGTCTTCCTAAAGTACATGAACATGACGGTAAAGCGCCACGCGGTTACGGGTTGTTTCGACAAGGAAGAATGGTACTCTTTTACACGTATGAATCTAACCTGGCCGACGGTTGGGCCAACCCTGAAGTGCACCAGGATCCGGAATCCTTACGGCAGGAGGCACTCCAAATGGGAGTCAATATTTTGGTCTATGCGTTGACCAGCGGAAGATGAGCTGGAGGTTGGAAGTTAGAGGTTGGAGGTTATAAATTAGAAAAGAGCTTCTAGCTTCTAGCTTCTAGCTTCGAGCTTCTAGCTTCTAGCTTCTAAAAAAATACTGATTGATTGTATTGCAATATTCAAGATTTAACATTTAACATTATCTTTTTTTTCGAGATATTAAACTCATGATTTTTACTAAGAAACAATCTCACCGATGATCATACCAATTGCCAGCGACCACGCCGGATTTGAAGCCAAAGAGAAAGTCAAAAAAATGCTCGAGGATATGGGTCACATGCCGGTAGACTTCGGCACCCACTCCGAAGATTCGGTAGATTACCCGGACTTTGCTGTACAGGTTGCACAGAAAGTCGATGAAGGGGAGCATGAGCAAGGTATTTTGATTTGCGGGAGCGGCCAGGGTATGTGCATGACGGCCAATAAGTTCAAAAATGTAAGAGCAGCACTCGTTTATAATGAGAAAACAGCGGCCCTCACCCGTCAGCATAACAACGCCAACCTGTTATGTCTCCCCGGCCGTGAACTAGATGAAGATGATCTAAAGGCTATTCTCAAAGCATGGTTCGATTCCGATTTTGAAGGAGGCCGCCATGAACGACGGGTCAAAAAAATTCACTCACTAACCGAGAACAACTAGTCAATACATGAAATCACTAGCTGAAAAAGACGCTGCAATTTTTGGATTGCTTGATGAAGAACGTCAACGTCAAAATGAAAATCTGGAACTGATTGCATCCGAAAACTTTGCATCTAGAGCCGTCATGGAAGCTATGGGCTCTACCCTTACCAATAAGTATGCCGAAGGATTGCCCGGCAAACGGTACTATGGAGGCTGCGAAGTGGTTGACAAGGTGGAAAATCTTGCCCGGGACCGTGCAAAGAAACTATTCGGAGCCGAATGGGTAAATGTTCAGCCGCATTCCGGTGCCCAGGCCAACGCCGCAGTGTATCTCAGCTTTATGGAACCGGGTGAAACACTGCTCGGACTGGATCTGTCTCACGGCGGTCACCTGACGCATGGCTCACCGGTAAATTTCTCAGGTATTTTATACAACTCAGAATTTTACGGGGTGGACAAAAATACCGGACGCATAGATCTAGAAAACGTCCGTTCTAAAGCAAAGGAAATCAAACCTAAACTGATCTCTATAGGAGCATCCGCTTATCCAAGGGATTTCGATTACGCCGCTTTCCGTGAGATTGCGGATGAAGTCGGTGCTTATCTCTGGATGGATATGGCTCATACTGCCGGATTAATCGCTGCCGGGTTACTTAACAATCCCTTACCGCATTGCCACGTAGTTACCACGACCACCCATAAGACGCTTCGAGGCCCCCGTGGCGGAATGATACTGTTGGGCAAGGATGGAAAGAATACACTGGGTGTAGAAGCTCGCAAATCGGGCCGTACCAAACAGTGGAGTGAAGTGCTGGACTCTGCAGTATTCCCCGGAACACAAGGCGGACCGCTGATGCACGTAATTGCTGCAAAAGCCGTCTCTTTTGAGGAAGCCCTACAGGAAGATTTCAAAAGCTATCAAAGTCAGGTTCAGAAAAATGCAACTGTTTTGGCTGAAGCTTTTAAAAGCATGGACTATGATCTGGTCAGCGACGGTACGGACAACCATCTCATACTGGTAGATCTCAGAAACAAGGGACTCACCGGCAAAGTGGCCGAGGAATCACTGGACGAAGCCAATATTACACTGAACAAAAATATGGTTCCCTATGATACCGAAAGTCCTTTTGTTACTTCAGGTATTAGAATTGGATCTCCGGCTATGACTACACGTGGTTTTGGAGAGGATGAATTTAAACAGGTGGCCCGTTTAATTGACAAAGTACTTCAGGATCCGGAAAATGAAAGCCGGCTTCACACTGTAAAAGAAGAGGTAAAAGAGCTCTGTGAACAGTTTCCTTTATATGATTTTGTTACCGCATAATTCTGAATTTAGCAGCTATTCCCACAAATAATCTTTGCCTTTAATGCCTTAGCGGTTAAAAATATTTATGTCCCCATCTGAAGAACGTCACATTATGACCCAGGATCCTCCCAAGGCTAAGGCCCCGGTGGATCGCACCGCTGACATGTCGTTTCTGGAGCACCTTGAAGAGTTGCGCTGGAGACTCATAAAAGGTCTCGGCGGACTCGCAGTAGGCATGCTTGTAGCGGTCTTCTTCAGTGATTTCCTGGTCAATAAGGTAATGCTCGGGCCCACCCGTGCCGATTTCATCGTTTACCAGATACTGGGAATTGATGCCATAGACTTAACCCTGCAGAGTAGAAAACTTCCGGGTCAATTTTTTACCTACTGGGGAACATTGATCCTTATGGGTGCCATTATCGGTTCACCGATTCTATTTTACCAGCTTTGGGCATTTGTAGAACCCGCCCTCGAAAGTGCTGAAAAATGGAAGAGTCGCCTGCATTCCCTATTTATCACCGCTTTTTTTATTGCAGGAGTTTGTTTCGGGTATTTTGTGCTGGTACCTTTTGCACTGCAGTTCTTCAGCCAGTTCCAGATATCCGATGTCATTCACAATGATTTTGACATCAATGAATATTTCAGTTCCCTTTCGATGTGGGTAATTTCCTGCGGTATCATATTTCAGTTACCGGTAATAAGTTACTTCCTGTCAAAATTTGGATTACTCTCGCCGGAATTCCTCCGCAAGTATCGACGCCATTCTATTGTAGCCTGCTTCATTATGTCGGCTTTCTTGACTCCACCTGACCCAATATCGCAGATCATAGTAGGAGTACCCTTGATATTCCTTTATCAGCTCTCGATTTGGGTAAGTAAGAAAGGGGTTCAGCATCGTGAAAAAGAGCTCCAAAAGGCATTTAGTGGCACCAATTAGACTCAGCGATAATAAAACCATAGCATTTATATTTTATCGAGCCCTCAAAATCCCTTACCTTATCGGGCTTAGTTAACAGGGTAAAAATCATGCGACCAAAAACTCTTTTTTTACTTCTTACGATTGTGGGCTTTACGCTCTTGTCATGTTCCGGTTCAGTAGAACCCGAGCAGGTAGCGGGAACCTATCGCGGTGTGCTTGAAAGCCCTGGAGGTGAGCTGGCATTTCCCATCACCATTTCTAACTCCGGTGATTCCCTACAAGCTTTCAGCTCAAACGGAGCCGATACCGTTTATTACAATGACATCACTGTAAAAGAGGATTCCTTGATTTTGGGATTTGATTATTACGACTCATACCTTCGCGGAAAAGTAAATTTTGACGGATCCTTATCCGGTAATTGGAGCAGGCGTGCACCGAATGGCCGGCGATCGGTTTTGCCCTTCCGTGCTGAAAAAGGGGTTACTGAGCGGTACCCGGAAACCTCCCCCGACAATTACAACTTTGAGGGCAACTGGAAGGCTACCTTTACAGACGAAGACGGAACCTTCCCGGCTCAAGGTAAATTTGTATCACAACCGGGAGGAAAGCTGTTTGGCACTATCAAGAAAGAGACCGGGGATTACCGCTTCCTGGAAGGTTTTTATACCGATTCTACACTTACCCTCTCAACCTTTGACGGTGCTCATGCTTTTCTGTTTAAAGCACAATTACAGCCTGATGGGACACTGAAGGGAGACTTATGGTCACGGGATGACTATCATGCAACCTGGACCGCTGAAAAAGGGCAAGCATCACTGCGCAGTCCGCTACAAATTTCTGCAGAAGAAGCAGTTGGCAATTCCATGGAATTTACATTCCCAAACCTTCAGGGTGATACTCTCCGGGCTGACGATCCCGCTTTCCAAAACAAACCGATGCTCGTTTACCTCTTCGGCTCCTGGTGCCCTAATTGCGCCGACGAAACCAACATGCTGAAAGAAATTTATTCTGAAGAATACTCTAATACTGATTTGCAGATCGTGGGACTTGCCTATGAATTTAGCGGAAACTTTGAAGATGATGCCGAAATGGTTAACCGCTATCGCAAGAGGTTTGATATCCCATGGACATTACTGGTGGCAGGTGTAAACGATAAGGAGGAAGCAGCAGATACTCTCACTTTTCTGGATAGTGTCATCTCGTATCCGACCAGTTTTTTTGTAGACCGAAATCATAAAATAAGGGCAGTACACGTTGGTTTTAACGGACCAGCAACCGGCAGTACCTATTTTCAGGAAATTCAACGATTTAAAAATCAATTAAACCAGATTACCAATTAGAAGATGAAACACTTTAAGCATCTAGCATTAATTTTACTCGCGCTATTCTTGCTACAGTCTTGTGGTCAGGATCCTACAGGTCCGGATTATAGCAATGCACCTGCACCCTATGATACGACTAGTGCCGTCAGCAGTACTACATCAGAAGACGGACTTAAAATCTACGTCATTGAAGAGGGTTATGGTGCGTTTGAAGTGGTTAGCCGTGACCAGGTGAGAATCAGATTTACAGGCAGAACAGCAGACGGAAGAATTTTTGACAGTTCCTATGCCAACGGATTTTCGACTCCCCGCACTTTTCGAAATCTGACGCCGGTACCCATAAATGACGGATTTAGTCAGATATCTCCGCTTATTGACGGATTTCGTCGCGGACTTCTGGGTATGAGACAGGGTGAGAAGCGAACGGTTGTTATCCCGCCCGAACTGGGCTACGGCGACAGCCGTGAAGGAACCAATGGCTTCGACCTGAGGAATGACACCCTTATTTTTGATATTGAACTGGTAGAGATTCTGAGCCTTCAATAAAAAAGATTCAAAGGACCCTCAATTCAGCCTCTTTGAATCTATTTTAAACGTATATATTCTTCTTATTCTTTGGAATATACTTCAACCTCTTTTGAATAATAAGAGAAGAACTTGTTATTGCTTCTTCTAAAATTTCTGCAATAGATCCTGAAACAAGTTCAGGATGACAACAATAACGTTATAACAAAATATTTAAAGCCAAATCTTTCATTGAGGGATTAAGCTTCTTTATTAGGTTCACCTTCCATTCATGATGCCAATTTTTTAGTTGTTTTTCCCGAAGAATTGCATCAACAATGTTGGGGAACTCTTCATAGTAGACCAAGAACTTTAAATTATACTTTTTAGTGAATTTTGAGCCTTCATTGTTTTTATGATCCCTTATTCTCCCTTCTAAATTACTGGTTACACCGATATAAAATATATTCCGATTGTAGTTTGATAGGATATAAACATAACCAACCTTTCCATTGTAATCGTAATAACCCAAATTATGCGCTTTGAATAGTTAGGTATGTAATAGTAAGACCCGTAATTCAAACAATCCTTACATAATAAATAAGAGTACATCAAAATTGATATATTCAACATTTGAAAAAAATCAAAATGTTGTCATCCTGAACTTGTTTCAGGATCTATTGCGCAAATTTTTATTTGGGGGAAAAGATCACATCTTCTCTTAAAAATTCATAAAAGACATAAAATCGGTCTCAGCGGCCTATACTAAAAATTAAATTAAAGTGTCAATTAGTGGTAAATCAGTAATAATCTATTCACGCCTACTCATAGACCCGAGGTATCTTTGGCAATAGAGATGTCAATATCTCGTAAGGAATAGTGCCAGCCAGTTCGGCCCAGTTGCTGAGATCATTCTTTGAAGAACTCAGTAACTCTACACCCGTGCCCGCATCATGCCGGTCCTGATCCAGAAATACCATGCAGTAATTCATAGTAATATTCCCCACCTGCCGGTACTCTTTGCCTCCGATGCCGATACGAATCTTTCCGCTCAACACCCTCTTCAAGCCATCTTCATATCCAACCGGAATCACACCTACAAATCCGTCACGGGGTGCTTCCCAATGAGCGCCATAGCTCACACTATCGCCCTTACGAATTGGATTTACCTGAACAAGTTTGCTTGACCAACTCAGGGCAGGCTTTAGGCCCTGAATTACATTTTCAGCAGGAGAATAACCGTAAATACCTATACCGGGTCGGATCAGGTCAAAGGTTGTATTCTTATAAAAAACGGCACCACCTGTATTTGCTATATGAGTGAAAAGATGATCCGGAAACCGAATTCTGATCTTCTTAAAACGTTTAAGCTGAGCCTCCACCATCTCCGAACCGGGGACATCTGAAGTCGCAAAATGAGAATAGATACCGGTACAAATCAGTGCTGAATGTTTTTCCATCTCAAGGACAGCCTCATCAACCCTATCTCCCTGGATTCCTAGTCGTCCCATACCCGTATCAAAGTTCAGATGATACTCAGTTCCGGCCGGCAGGAAGCCAAAATGACTTAATTCACTAATCGTAGCGGTCAGGTTGAAATTGGTATACAGATTGGCCGTTTCACTATTGGGTACACAAAAAACCAGAATAGGAAGATCAATACCGTGGTCGCGCAGTTCAATGCCTTCATCAACAGAATTGACCGCAAACCAATCAACTTCGTTTTGCAGGGCTTCTGCGACTTTTACACTTCCATGTCCATACGCATTTGCCTTTACAACCGGCATCACACCGGCATCGGAACCGGCAAGCTTCCTGATCACCTTCAGATTATGCCGAATAGTCGACAGATCAATGGTTATTACTGAATCTCGTTTCATTTGTTAGTTATAATTAGTCAAAATGAGAACCAGTTTTTCTTCTTCAGATCCTTCAAAACTACATTGGCAGCATTATAGCCGGCAGCACCGAACACACCTCCTCCAGGGTGACAAGAAGCAGAAGAAAGATACAGATTTTCTATAGGGGTTTTGTAATTGCTCATCTCTGGGATGGGACGGAACATAAACATCTGGTCAAAACTCATCTCTACATGCATCACATTTCCTTTGAGTAAACCATGCTTGCGTTCAATATCCAGGGGGCTTTGAATATACCAGTCAATCAGTTTGTCTTTCATATTGGGAGCATAGCGCGTTACAACATCGTAAATTTTCTGCGCTTCCTTCTCGCGGATGTCATCCCAGTGTAAGTTATTTTGAAGCTCATAAGGATGCCATTGTGCCCATGCAAATAGGGTGTGTCCCCCACTGGGAGCTACATCCTCATCAATTTCCGAGAATGTCATGGCCAGTACAGCCGGATTCTCCGGCGGTTTCCCTTTAAGGTAATCTCCAATGGCATTATTCATATACTGAACGGATGGGGCTAATAGCTGCATACCATTGTGTATGTAAGGATCATCCGGACAGGCCGTATATCTCGGCAACTCTTCAACCGCACACCGTATTACCATCCCGAAGCCGTTACCGACATTTATATTTTCAACTTTTTTGTACATCGATGGTTCCAGGTGTTCTTTACCTACAAGCTTCATCATCGTTGTCTGTACGTGCGCATTGGAGATGATGGTATCTGCACGATATTCTTCACCGCTTTCTGTCTTGACACCTTTTGCCTTCCCGGACTCAATAAGAACTTTTTTAACGGGAGAAGCGGGTATCACCTTCGAACCGCGTGCTTCCAGGTAATTGGCCATGGCCTGGGTAAGCATTCCGCTGCCTCCCCGAGGATGCTTGGCCCCGCTTTGGTGCAGCATGGACTGCCAGCCAGCAAAATCGCCGGTTGCCGGGTGATCGGGTGTCGGTCCCGACTGAGCCGCAAACCACATTACAGCAGCCTTTAGATGCTCATTTTCAAAAGCATCGTCAACTACTTTACCATAGCTGCTTAGAATTTTCTGAAGGCTGCTCATCTGCTCACCTTTTTTAAACATCGACCCGTTTTTGATCTGCCCGCGGGCCATCTCTGAAACAATATTCTTTCCTTTGGGCGGCACCATGAACGTCTTCAACACCCCTTCATTCACCCTACCCCAGAAATCAACAAATTCCCTGTAGTTCTGCACATCTTCCGGGGCAACTTTCCCAATAGAATTCAGGGTACGTTCAAGATCTTTGAAGAAGTGAATCACTCCCTCTCCTTCCGGTAGCGGATACGACATTATCGGATCCATTTCAATGTATTCCAGTCCGTAGTTCTCCAGTTCCAGCTCTTCCAGAATACCGGTCTGATGTATCATAATATGTACAGAAGAACCAACGTCCATTCTGAATCCCTTAGGGAATTGCTCCGACCGGAACATCGTTTCTGTTGACACGGCACCTCCGATGGTCTCGCGCCGTTCCAAAACACAGACCGAATAACCCGCCTTGGCCAGGTAACAAGCTGTAACCAAGCCATTATGCCCTGAACCGATGACTATGATGTCGTATTTATTCATTGTGGAAAACCAAGTCTTTTAATAACATGTTGGTTAAATTTTCGTACCGGCATTAGGCGGAACATAATTAGTAACAGATAATTTCCAGATTATAAATCAACCCAGATGAAATTTTTCCAAACCCTGATTGCAGCAACCTTAGGTACCCTGATTGCTCTTTTTCTCGTATTTATTGTCCTATTTATAACGCTATCGAGCACCTCATCAGAGCCTGAACCTTATATCAGAGATAATACGGTGCTTAAACTGGAACTCAGTGGGACACTCCCTGCACAAGCCAGAACCAATCCTTTTGATGAGCTCTTCAGCCAGGCAGGGAATAATAAGGTGTCTCTTGAAACATTAAAAGAGAATCTTGCCAAAGCAAAATCGCACGATAAGATTCAGGGAGTTTGGTTGGAAATTGACTTTATGTCGGAGGGCTGGGCCAACCTCGAAGAAGCACATCGTATGATCTCAGCTTTTCGCGACAGCTCCGATAAATTTGTGTATGCCAGTACTAATGATCTGGGCTTAAATGAGCAGGGTTACTATCTCGCTACCGCTGCCGACTCAATCTTTTCTCCGCCTGAATCGTTCTTTGAATTCGACGGGTTTTACAACCAGGTTACTTTCCTGACAGGTCTCTTCGAAAAAATAGGAATTGAAGCTCAGGTAAGCCGGAGCGGCAAGTACAAAAGCGCTGTTGAACCTTATATCAGGAAGGACTTGTCGGAAGAGAGCAAGTACCAGTTAAGGGAGATCCTAAATAAGACCAGCGGTACTTTTGTGAATGCAGTGAGCCAAAAAACAGGCAAATCACCCTCAGAGATCAACGGACTAATGAATTCAGAACCAAAGCTGAATTCAAGTTTCGGTTACCAAAACGGGCTGATCGATTCCCTGATCTATGCTGACCAGGTTGAAGCACAAATCAAGCGTCGGCTTGGACTTGAAGAGTCGGCAACCCTGCAAACAGTATCAAATAAACGCTATGCTCGTGTAACACAAGAGACGGCTGGACTGGAAGGCAACAATACGAGTGATCGCATTGCAGTCATTTATGCATCCGGACCAATTCTACCGGAAATCAGCTCAAACTCTCCATTTGATAACGAGCAGTACATCACGACAGGCTTTTTTGAAAAACAACTCGAAGACATTCGTGAAGATGATAATGTGAAGGCACTGGTAGTGCGTATCAACAGTCCCGGTGGTTCCGGCAGCACCTCTGACGCCATATGGCGGATGCTGCAAGAAACTAAGAAGGAGATCCCTGTGATTGTTTCCATGGGTCCGGTCGCTGCTTCCGGCGGGTATTATATTGCAATGGCCGCAGATAGTATCGTGGCTGATCCGACCACTATTACGGGATCTATCGGCGTCTTTGCTACCAAACTGAATACCAAACAGCTCTTCAACGAAGAACTGGGCATTACTTTCGATGAGGTAAAGTCGCATGATTATGCCGATTGGCTGCTGCCAACCAATGATTTTACGGATTCTGAAGAGAAAGCCTTCAATGATTACGTTAACCGGTTCTATGATACCTTCATCACGAAAGTTGCTGAAGCCCGGGGCATGACCAAGGAACAGGTCGACAGTGTGGCACAAGGTAGGGTGTGGACCGGTGAGGCTGCCAAAGAACAAAACCTGGTGGATGTTATTGGAGGGATGGATACTGCTATGGGCATCGCTGCACAGAAAGCCGGTATTGAGGCGTATGATGTAGTCACTTATCCCAAACCCAAGGACCTATACCAGCTGTTGATGGGATCTGCCCAGACGCAGGCAAAAGCTATGATCGGGGAGTCCTGGTTTGGTACTCCTTACGCACAAGATGTCGCTAAAAAGCTGTCCATATTGAAACAGCAACGAGCTCTTGCACTCTTCCCTTATGAAATAACCATACAGTAAGATGAAATTAGGTCGTTTCTCCATTGAACAGTTAAGTGAGGGTCGATTTGAAGTTTTTTCTGATGGCACTATTAACCGAGAACCTATAGACCAATCCAAGCAGGATGACAGCAAATTGAGGAAGTCGGGTGATTCAGCCCGTATCGGTATCAATCCCATTTTGCTGTCGGATGAGAAATATAAAATTCTGTTGGATACCGGTTTGGGTTGGGGATTGGATGCAGGCAGCCAATACAAGAATGTCTCCAATGTAGCCAGCAACCTCGACATCTTCGACCTGAAACCGGCAGATATCACACATGTGATTCTCAGTCACTTGCATTATGATCATGCAGCAGGTTCATCCTATACCAATGAAGAGTCGGTAACCTGCGCTACCTTTCCCAATGCTCAATATTTTGTGCAACGAAGTGAGTGGGAGTATGCCCTGAAGGAACAATTTGCTGAACATAGTCTAAAGGGCTGTGACTACAACCTTGATGACCTTTACCGTTTAGTAGCCGAAAATCGTTTCAATTTTTTGGATGAGGATAAAGTCGAAATTATAGAGGGTATTGAAATCATTCGAACCGGAGGCCATACACCCGGTCACCAGGCAGTTCGTATTCAGGAAAGCGGTCAAACGGGTTACTACCTGGGCGATCTGCTGCCGAGCGAGCACCACCTCAATCAGTATTCCATGCGGCAGATGGATTTTAAGCCGCTGACAGCCAAAAAAATGAAGATCCAGCTGCTAAGAAATGCCTTCGAAGAGGAAGCTGTACTTCTCTTCTATCACTCACTCTATTCAAGTATGGGAAGGCTGGAAAAAGATGACAACAAGAAATACGTTCTAAAGGAGCCGAATTGAACATACCAATCGGCTCTAAGGGGGCTTGAAGCCCGCCCAAAAAGACTGAGCCCCATAAATTGGTGTATATCCATTTCTTAATCTCTCCACGTGGGTACAACCCCCTCTGAGCATAAGAAAGTATGCGGAAATTTATATCTAACTCTTCTCCATCGCATCAGTTTTATGTCCCGCAAATTCCGCTGATTTTCGCAGAAGAGTTATTCCTAAATCTGCGCCATCTCCGAGATCAGCGGGAGGATGACATTTACTAGAAATTTATAACCGCTACAAGGGCTTGAAGCTTCGCCGGAAAGGCAGTTACCCAAGTATGCAGAGAAATGTTAGTGGTCGTCCCACCACGGGGGTACAACCCCCTCGGAGCGTAAGAGTGTAACCTACTGGCCCATTCACTTTTTAGGGATATTGACCAAACTTTTAGTATTCTGCAGACGTAAAATTCTCAGAATAACCACGCAATTGAACACAATGATGATCCATAAAAATATAATGTTGGCGTTGCTGCTTTTCTTTCTACCCTATTATGTCACTGCCCAACCTAGTGAGACCAATACCAAATATGACCTTACAACGATTGATGGAACCATCGAAGCGCTATATGCTTCCATATCCGGGGAAAAAGGTGAGCAAAGAGACTGGGTAACCTTCCGCAACCTTTTCACTGAGGGAGCTAAATTAATACCTGCAGGAATTTCTCCTGATGGAAATTTCAGGTATCGATATATGAGTCCTGAAGACTATATACAGAATTCAGGTCCCTGGCTGGTTGAAAATGGATTCATTGAGGAAGAGATCCATCATGAAACTGACCGTTTTGATCCTATAGCACATGTGTTCAGCACCTACACATCCCGAAATACCGCTGGGGGAGAAATTATTGACCGCGGCATCAACAGCATTCAGCTATTTTATGACGGGGATAGATGGTGGGTTGTAAATATCTACTGGACAGGGGAAAGGGAAGGCCATCCAATTCCACAGGAGTACAATGCAAAGGATTGATCTATTATTGCGAGGTTTAATCTAAATACTTCAATAGTATCTGAGAGCTATAATAGTTATAACACAGAGGATACAGAGTTACACAGAGTTCCTTATACCTTATACCCTATACCTTATTCCTAAATCACTCCTTATTCATGGAGATGAGAAACTCTTCGTTGTTTTTGGTGCCTTTCATCTTTTCTTTGAGGAATTCCATCGCTTCGAATGCATTCATGCGATTTAGGTAGCGGCGCAGCAGTACCACTTTCTCACGTTCCGCATCAGGTACGATAAGCTCTTCACGGCGTGTTCCGCTTTTGAAAATATCGATGGCCGGGAAAATTCGACGGTCAGCCAAACTGCGATCCAGCACGACCTCCATATTACCGGTTCCTTTAAATTCTTCAAATATCAGATCATCCATCCGTGAACCGGTCTGAACAAGAGCGGTCGCCAATATGGAAAGACTTCCGCCATTTTCAATATTCCGTGCGGAGCTGAAAAGCTGTCTCGGAGCTTTCAATGCTTCAGAATCGATACCACCCGACATAGTTCGACCTGACGTAGGGGCACAAATATTATAGGCACGGGCCAGACGAGTGATTGAGTCCATCAGCATCAGTACATCGTGGCCACTTTCAACCAGGCGCTTGGCCTTTTCAAATACAATTTCTGAGAGTCCCACATGATTTTCCGGACGCTCGTCAAAAGTAGAAGCAACCACTTCTGCGTTCTGAACAGTGCGCTCCATTTCGGTAACCTCTTCAGGGCGCTCGTCAATGAGCAGGATAATAACCTTAGTATTCGGATTATTATCATTTACCGCATTGGCAATATTGCGCAATATCGTTGTTTTACCGGTTTTTGGCTGGGCAACGATAAGTCCCCGCTGTCCCTTACCAAGGGGCGCAAACAGATTGATAATCCTCGTGGTATACTCGTTCGATTTATGCTCAAGATCAAAACGTTCATCGGGATAGATGGGAAGAAGATCTTCAAAATCTTCCCGGTTATCCATGTCATGAGGAATTTTACCGTTTACACCGTCTACACGAAGCAGGGCAAAATATCGCTCTCCAACTTTAGGAGGTCTGATAATACCGATCACACAATCCCCCTGTTTTAAACGAAAACGTTTTATCTGTGATGGGGAGACATAGATATCATCCGGACTCGCCTTATAATTATAATTCACTGATCTCAGAAACCCGTATCCATCAGGCAATATTTCAAGGGTTCCCTCCTGGATGAGAAAAGGTCCCAGGTCAGGTTCAATTTCTTCGAGGCGCTCCTCTAAAGTGGGTGCATCCGACTCCGGTAGGATATCGTGAACACTCTTTTTCTTTTTGCCCTTTCGCTTCCCCCCTGACTTTTTATTTCGTGAACGGTTGTTGCTGTTTTTTCGGGAATCACGGCTATCGGGAGTGTCGTAAGGCTGAGTATGCTGGGTGCCGTCTTGTTGGGCATTTGCCTGATCAGGCTGTTGAAGTTCCTTATCCTCTCCCTTTAAGGCTTTTTCAATACGTTCCACAAGTTCCTTTTTTCGAAGACCCGTAGGTTTAATACCCTGCTCGCGTGCAATCTGCTGCAGATCTTTTACCGTTCTCTGAGGTAACGAATCAATATCTTCTTTGGTTACTCCATCGGTTTGGTTATCCGACATAATTATCTATACAATGAGTTTTTATTGAGATGAATAAATGGTTCTTGTAATCTTATACAAAGCTGTAAAAGAGAATTGATCTACACTGCGCTGTAAATGGTGGAATAATCAGAGTAGATATGATTTAACGGTCGTTTACGAAAGATGCTATCCAATCCCTGACCGTTGAGTAAAAGTAAAAACTTCCTGTAAAAATTACTAATTCCGTTTCAAATTCTTCAAATAACCGCTTTTGCTCATTTTTTGTTACAGGAAACGGACGCACGGTCGGTAATAACGCTTGGACCTGATCTAATGTTGCTGCCCGCTGAGTGTTTAACTCATGATAAAATATTTTATTGAATACTGAAAACTCATTTATCAACTTCCGGTTAACCTTATCACTCATCATCGATAACACGACCGTGCACTCTTTAAGGGGGGCAAGTCGCTCTGCAGACTCTTTCATGGATCGCACAGCTTCAAAATTATGGGCTCCGTCAAAATACCACTTGAAGCGATTATGAACCTTTTCGAATCGACCCAGACTTGGGTACAAAGTCCGTACATTGGAAACACCCATTCGATATTGGTCATCGGAAACAGGGAAACGATCCTTCTGCAAACGACTTACCACGAAGGCTGCAGCAAGGTTATAAACCTGAACCGGAGCGTTGAGATCACTTTCCAATCTCATCTCTTTTTCATCCGGATGAAGGAAATAGGTACCTGACTTAAATTCCGGGTGAAGTTCTTGGATATCATGAACAGGCGCTTCTTTATCCTGGGCTATCTTCTTCAGTACATTCTTTGCATCCTCATTCAGGTTACCGAATACTACCGGCTTAGCCTGCTTAATGATGCCGCCTTTTTCAGCCGCTATTTCCGCTACAGTCTCTCCAAGAATATCGGTATGGTCCAGGGAGACATTGGTTATCACAGAAACTTCAGGGGTGATCACATTGGTCGCATCCAGCCTGCCTCCAAGCCCTACTTCAATGATGGCCAGATCAACCTTCATGTCACTAAAATACCAAAATGCGATGGCCGTGCTAATTTCAAAATAGGTTAACCTAAAACTTTTCAGTAAGCTTTCATGGCTGTTGAAAAAATCAAGGAGGGCTTTTTCTGTTATTTCTTTGCCGTTAACTTTAAAGCGCTCGCTGAAATCAAGTATATGCGGTGAAGTATATAGGCCGGTTTTATATCCGGATTGCTGATAAACGGATGCAAGGATATGACATGTACTCCCCTTTCCGTTCGTTCCACCTACATGGATTGTGGGGAAATCGTTTTGCGCATCGCCGGCCGCCCTGCAGAATTTCCTGAAGCGATTCAGGTTAAAATCAGCCGCACTTTTACCGGATGATTGAAACATCGGTATGGACTCCAGGTATTCCCTAACCGCTTCATAGGATTTAAATGGCATAAGTTAATACACACTCGATTTCATTCTTATGGTAAAGCTCTTTACTTTATCTCCGCAAGATAACGATCCTTTAAATCCTATATGATATATAAGTCTCTTGTACGGCAGCTTCTTTTCAATTTTGATGCTGAAAAGGCGCATGATATTACCTATCGTTTTGCTGAGATTGCATCAGGCAGTTCTATTCTAAAAAGTATTGCAAAAGCCCTCTACAGTTATCAGTCACCCAAACTATCCCAGCAGGTTTGGGGTCTGAACTTTAGAAACCCCGTTGGACTCGCAGCCGGTTTTGACAAAAATGGCAAAATACCGGCCATCATGGAAGCTATCGGCATGGGTTATGTTGAAGTGGGCAGCATTACCGCCAATTCCAGCACCGGAAACCCCAAGCCACGCTGTTTTCGATTGCCCAAGGACCAAGCACTTATCAATCGCATGGGATTGAATAACGATGGAGCCAAAACTATAGTAAAGCGTCTTCAAAACAAAAGTATATCTTTTCCGCTGGGTATCAATATCGCCAAAACCCACGATCCGCAGATCATGGGTGATGAGGCAATCAGGGATTATATATTCAGCTTTAAAGAGGCCAAAGAGGTTGCCGATTATATCACCATCAACATCTCTTGCCCCAATACCACTGAGGGTAAAACCTTTGAGGATCCGGCAGCACTAACAGAGCTTTTAGACGCTTTGAAGCTACGGGATGATGCTAGCATCGTTCCCTCATTGATCAAGTTTTCTCCGGATCTATCCAAAGATAATCTTCTTGAACTACTGGAAATCTGTGAAAATCACCGGGTGCACGGCTACGTTGTTTCTAACACTTCTTCTGATAGAAGCAGTTTAAAGACGGAATACAAAAAACTAAAAAAGATAGGTAAGGGAGGACTTAGCGGACCCCCTCTTGCATCGAAAAGTACAGAGCGCATTCGGTGGATAAGCAATGCCACGAAAGGGCAAAAACCCATAATCGGGGTAGGAGGTATTAATTCGGTTGAAGTAGCATTAGATATGATTCGAGCGGGAGCCGACCTGCTGCAAATCTATACCGGACTGGTGTATGAAGGTCCCGGTTTGGTAAAGAAAATCAATAAAGGCCTGGTCGATTACATGGATAGGCACGGCCTTGAATCGATTCACCAAATTCCCAAGGAGTAAGTGTTGGGTATAAGGTTTAGGGGTATAAGGTATAGGGTATAAGGAATTTGTTGCCATCCCGAACTTTACCATGGGTATTCCCTCAGGATTTTCGGGATCTATTGCACAATTTATACAATGACCTTCAGTTTAACTTCTATGATGCCAATGTATAAGAAAATTTTCAAGCTATTTCACAGAGTTACACAGAGGTTACAGAGTTTCACAAAGGTCCCTTAAACCCTATACCTTATACCCCTAAACCTAATAACCCCCTCCCACGGGGAAACTAATGCTGCAGCTCTGATTCTTAATCCGGTCATTCAAAGTGTAAGGATCAAAATAGAGACGGTTGTCAATTGCATTTTGGAATGCCTGGTCTATCCGTCCCGGTGCCTGGCTTGATAGCATTTTCACTACTCTCACTTTACCGTTAGCCTCTATATAGATTTCAAAAGTGATCTCTCCCGATAGCGTCCGTCTGTTCACACCTTCCGGGTAGTTCACCGTCGAAAGGAAATTTTTCATCCCGCCAACCACATCGAACTGTGAATCCAGATCCTCGCATGCACGCAAAAACTGTTTAGAGGGCTGCTTTTGAGTTTGAGCAACGGTTCGGTTCTCGTGCTGAGCTTGTTTTTTAATTGGGAAACTGATACTGCAGCTTACCGCCTCCGGCTTTCCGTTAATCAGTATAGGATCGAAATAGAGGAAGCTATTGATAGCATTATCAAAAGCCTTTTTGAGAGCAGGCGGCAGCTCTGTTGTTAAGGGAGTGCTGGAATCAACTTTTCCATCTTCAGAGACCACAATTCGGTATGATATTTCTCCCGCTTCAACTTTATCACACAATTCACGCGGATAATCAATCCTTGACAGGAAGTTTGTCATACCCCCTACAATCTCAAGATTTGTCCCAAGGTCTCTGCAGGTACGCAACGCTTTTTTCTCCTGTGTTACGGTTTCTACAGGCTCAGCTTCGGTTTTTGTTTTAGCGGTAAACTGAATCGGTGGAGCTTCAGTCCTTAGTTCGCTGTTCAGATACTTTCTTAAAGTTTGTACGTCTTCACCAAGTGGTTTATCAGCGAATAGACTGTCATACTCTGAAATTGTATTCCGAACGCTATCCCAATAAGTGCCATAAAATGGATAGAGTTGCGCAACCAGGGAATCACCGGCAACCGAATCCGGTTCAGTGGCAACGTTTAAAAATTGTCTATAGCGTTCTCTCTCAGTATTATTTTTTGCCAATTGAACATAACTGCGGATTGATCTGTAGTGAATGTAAGGAGCCATATCAGATGAACTGTTCGCCAAAGCAAGACGTCTAAACTGTTCCGCCTTATAGATAGAGAGAGTATCTGATGCATTTTCAATTCTCTGAAGCTGCGCCAAGAGGTTTTCTGAACCATTCTCCCTCTGCTGCTCACTTTCTGCCATGCCATTCAACCTTACATCCACCTTATCCGCATACCTGGTTTCAGGGTATTCCCTTAATATTCTATTTCCCCAATAGCGGAATTGCTGATCATTTCCATTTTCACTGTTGATCTCAAAAAGTGAATACATAGACTGCGGCACCAACTCACTTTCAGGGTAATTTCGGATGATGTCCAGAAAATAGGTGCTTGCACTGTCGGGCATATTCATGGTAAGTAAAAAGAGATTTCCCAATCGATATTTGGCACCGATCAGCCTCTGGCGGTACTCTTCTTTTTCAGTAGACGTAGCCGGAATCTCACTCAGATCGATATTCAATCGGCTGTCTATATCCTCGCTTAGTATCTGAGGCCTGTTAATCTGCCGATCCTCTTCTCTTTCAACATCGGCGAGTCCCGTACTCCGCACCACCTCAATCCTGCGCCAGTTATCTACCAGTGGACGACTTCCCCAAAGAGCTTGAAAATTATTGATGGACTCTCTCTTCAGTCTCGGATTTTTGTAATTGAGAAACCCGTACAGGGAAGTATCACCGGTTAGGTTATCCGATGGTCTGTTGCCGACATTGGCCAGACGGCCGGTCGCACTCTCCCTGTTTTGCAGCCTGCGATTGAGGGCCTCCCTCCTCTTATCACGAAGCGTATTTACCACCGAATCCAGATCCGAGGATGAGAGCGAGCTCAGCCAAAGAAGACTGTCAACCCTGTTAATTTCAGATTTCAGCTCTGAATAGGATCCATAGGCTGAGGCAAGCTCTCCCGCATCAAATTTATCTTCCAAAAATTGGGTATTGGCATTTTGTGTGGAGGCAGAATCGTAGTAAGCCGCAGCCGTCGTAAAGTTTTGGTACTGATCACTATAGATTTTACCGAGGCGGTAATAGGTTTTTGCCCGAACATTTTGGGAAGGAGCCGTTTTGCTGTCGTGCAGAATCTCCTTATACCTCTGTTCAGCCTGCTGTATATCTCCCATCATTTCATAGGTCCGCGATATCTCGTAGTTAATACGATCCAGTCTTGAAACATTTTTGTCATCCCGGCTCATCGAAGTATAGATAGAAATTGCTGACTCCAGATTGCCTTCTTTTCTTGCAACCTCGGCCTTTTTCATTCGTGACCAGTAGATGTATTCGTAGTCAGGAAATTGAGAGGCTACTTTATCATAAGCAAAAAAAGCTTCCCCATATCGTTCCAGCCGTTCCAGAACCTGGCCATAAAGAAAAAAGGCCCTGCCTTTAAGCTTTCCGTCACGCAGCCCTGCCATAGCTTCTCCCATGTAATCAGCCGATTCCTTCCAGTTGCCGAGCATCGCATAGTGTTCTGAGAGCAGTACTTTCAATTCTGCCAGATAGGAACCGGTTAAATATCCAACATTGAGCGCGCCAGTAATGAATGAAATTCCTTCGAGGTATTCTTCAAGGTCGAGCTGACTCCGAGCTTTCCAGACAAGTGCCTCCTGCCGGTATCGCCGGTTGGTAGTGAGTTCAGCTAATTCCTCAAACTTTTCAATGGCCAGGTAAAAGTCCTCTTTGTAATAATAGGATTTTCCCAGCAGGTATAAGGCGTCATCCGTCCATTTTGATTCGGGAAACTTTCGGAGGATTTCTGCTCCCTTTTCGATGGTATTGTCGAAGTTTTGCTCTGATACACCCGGGGGCGAAAGGTGGACGCGCTGCGGCATTTCGGGATTTACTTCAACGGGTTGATCTTCCACAGTCCGTAAACCGGCACTGTAACTTTTCTCGGCATTGTAATAGGAGTTGTAGTGAGCCCTAAAGTTCTTCCAGGAACTTTTAATACCGGAACAACTTACCAGGATAAGTGTCAGGAGAAGAAGAGATATGTATTTTGAAAATTTCAAATATCAACTCTCAAAATTCAAACAAATCAAAAGGATCAATTACTAAATCCAGACCCCATGTTTCGAATTTCAGTCATTGAAATTTCGAATTTGTTTGTAATTTGTTACTTGTAAATTGCTATTTATTCTATTGTGCTCACCTTGATCATGTTCGTACGACCGCGCTTGGCAATAGGCATACCGGTAGCTATGATAACCCGGTCTTCCTTGTCTACCATACCATGACGCTTCAGGTACTCTTCCATTAGCTTGACGCTCTTATCGGTATCAAAGATTTCATCAATTTTTACCGGACGTACCCCCCAAACCAGACCAAGCTGTCTTCGTACCTTGTCGCTTTCAGTAAATGCCACTATCGGCACTCGTGGTCTGAATTTGGCAATTCGCCGTGCTGTACTGCCTGAATGGGTTATGGTGCTGATAACCTTGGCCTCAACATTCTCACCGAGCATAACGCATGAGTACGCCAGGGATTCTATAACTTGCTTCTCTTTCCATTCCGGTTTTCGATAACCGAGACTGTTATAAATATGAGTAGCATTTTGCTCCACCGAACGGCAAATTTTGTCCATTGCCTGGATAGCTTCCACCGGGTATTCGCCGGCAGCCGTTTCACCGCTGAGCATCACAGCATCGGTGCCATCAAGCACGGCGTTGGCCACATCCGAACTTTCCGCCCGGGTAGCACGCGGGTTATTAATCATGGAGTCGAGCATTTGGGTCGCAGTAATCACCGGCTTACCGGCTTTTCGGCAACGCTCGATAATGTTCTTTTGCACCATAGGGACTCTTTCACTGGCAATTTCAATACCCAGGTCTCCCCTGGCGACCATGATGCCGTTCGCTTCTTCGATGATTTCATCAATCACTTTTACCGCCTCTGGCTTTTCAATCTTTGCGATGATAGCAGCCTGGCTTCCGGCTGCCCTAACACGTGAGATAACCTCCTGTACATCATTGGCCGAACGTACGAACGACATAGCGATATAATCGACGTCTTCCTTGACGGCATGTTCCAAGTCCTTAATATCTTTCTTAGTAAGTGAAGGCATGCTGATCTTCACATCCGGTAGGTTCACACCCTTTCTTGATTTCAGCAACCCTCCCACTTCTACCTTTGCAACAACCGAGTCTTCATTCTTCTTGACAATTTTCAGTTCCAGAAGACCGTCATCCATTAGAATTTTGTTCCCCTCGGCAGCATCATTAGCCAGATCTTTGTAATCAATGGGGATTACTTCAGAGGTACCTTCAATATCTTCGGAAGTCAGGGTGACATATTCCCCCGCCTCCAGCTCCTGACTGCCATCCTTCATTTTCCCTACCCGTATTTTGGGCCCCTGTAAGTCGGCTAGAATGGGCAGACTCAGATTGTAGCGATCTGCCACTTTCCGGAGGATGCCAATAATTTTTGAATGGTCCTTGTGGGTGCCATGCGAAAAATTAATCCTTGCCACATCCATACCGTTGCGAACAAGCTGGTCGATCATCTCTTCTGAATTGCTGCTTGGCCCGAGGGTACAGACTATTTTGGTTCTTCGATCACTAAGATTCATTAAAAAAGTTGTTCAATAAATTCGAATTACATCGGTGCCGTGAAAAGTAGCTGAGGCGATGGCAACGCTTTTGAATAACATCTGAAGCTACAATATAATGATTAGATAAAAAAAGCTAAGCTGAATTGTCTTTGGGGTATAAGGAATAGGGTATAAGGTATAAGGAACTTCGAGTAACTCTGTGGCTTCTCTGTGTAACAGCTTAAATATTTACTCAATAATTGACAGATTTCAACTTAGGCTAAAGTCCAATGAATGTTAAGGGCCATAGACTACCATAGGAGGAGGAAGTTAATTTCCTAACGTAAAGCCCCACCCTCCAAGGGTCGCGCCCCTTGGAGGGTGCTTACCTTATACCCAATCTTCATATTTTCGAATTCCTCGACCCTTGGAGGCCGGTAAATGAACAAACCGAATGATCCATCCAACAGTGATGTTGCTGGCTACTTATAATAATTATGCTCAATTAGAGTTTATATGATACCCTGTAATCATATTTCACTTTTAACTTATCCTACTTATTGCTTATTTGTGATAGACATGCATCAGACTGACCGACTATGAATAAAAGAAAGCACTTAAAGGCCATTCCGTTTTACCTGCTGTTGCTTAGTGTAGCTCTCGCTTGCTCACGTTCCATGAATCCGAATATTGAGAGAGGATCTACCTTTAAATTCAGGCAGGGCTTCCCGGAAGTACGAATATCAGCTATTGGTTTCTTAGACGAAGGAGATGATCCCGGCATTGACGTAACGGCTGATATCGTATACGGCAGCCTAATCTATAAAGAGAATCAAGACAGCCTGCAGGCTCGTTTTACTATTGAAATTCAGGTTCTGCCCAAGGACAATACTTCAGGTTCCCCGACCACCCACCAGGAGACTATTACTATAACAAGGTCAAATTCGAATATTGTAAATAGCCAGGATCTCTATTCATACGATAAGCGAATTCCTGTAGATCCCGGCACCTACGATATTAATGTTACCGTTATCGATCGAAATTCCGGTAAACAATTAACACGGCAGACTCAGACATTTATACCCGATCCAGGTAACAGCGTACAGAATCTCACCAACATTCAGTTATTGGGTAAAAAAGCAGCCGGTGATTGGGCTCCCATTACCACCTATGACGTTCAGCGTGATGTAGACTCCCTGATGTTTCGTCTTCAGGTTACCAATAACACTTCCGAAGAGCCCTTGGCCATCAATGCCAGACTGATGCGCTTTGAATCGGATACCACCATTGCACGCCCGATGTACTTTAATGGGTATAGCCCATCGAGCATACAATATAAAGGTATTGATTATGACGAGGAGGAGGTTTTGCAATCCACCCGAAGGATATTGACCCAGCCGGGCAGCGTTCTCATAGAATATAAATTTGGCAGCCAGCCACGGGGAAATTATCGCTTTGATGTTCAAAATGACGAGGATGAAGAAAACCGTCTTTTTAAAGCGCGTGACTTCGGGGTTAAAAGCAAGAACTATCCATCCATCAAATCTGCCAGGGAGTTGGCTAGCCCACTTTACTATCTGATGAGTAAAAAAGAGTATGAGGAACTGATGGCCATTCAGGATAAGGACTCCCTGAAACAAGCCGTAGATCGATTCTGGCTTAAAAACCTGAATAACAAAAACCGGGCTCGCCAGGTTATACAGATGTATTACCAGAGAGTGGAAGAAGCCAACAAGCAGTTTTCAAATTTTAAAGAAGGTTGGAAAACCGACTTGGGCATGATCTATATTCTCTTCGGTCCACCCTGGTATGTTGACCAATCGTTGAATAGAATGCGGTGGTCGTACTCTTATAACCGCGATGATCCCGAATACAATTACCTCTTTGAGACTCCTAAACTACAATCGGAATTTTATCCGTATCAGAATTACCTACTGCAGAGAAACCAATACTACTTTAATGTAGAGTACCAGCAGACCCAGCTCTGGCTGACCGGGCAGATATTGCGCAGAAGCCTATAAATAAAACTGTGCAGATAACGTGTGTCTTCTGCACAGTTTTATTAAGCTCCAAATACCAAGCGGCAAATAACAAACAAAAGACAAATTTATAATGACCGGCAAAGTAAAGGACTAAATGGTCATTATTTAAGTTGCTTCCGCTGGAGGTGGTAGTATCACCGTCCTTATTAGCAGCAAACGTTAAATAAAATTCTTCCCTAAGTTGTTTGCTACTATCGTTATAAACTAAGCAAAAAGGGAGCACTATAGATCAAAACTATAAATTCGTCTTTTCGAATGCTTTCTGGACTTAATGCGATTTGCTAGAAATCATTTTTATGAGATCCCTGCCTTCGCAGGGATGACCTATTGATATGAAATAACTGAAAACAGTAACAGAACATTACCACCCCGGACTATTTCGCTCAAATTAGAGCAGTAACGTTCCGACCAAATGTAATAAAATGTTAACAGGTTGCCACCTTATCTTTCTATAAAGATAGATTGCATAAAAATGCCCTCTTTGCAGTCAGTCTCGATCATGCTAAGAGATGAGTCATACAATACAGAAATACGCTTTTTGAGACAAATAATGATGATTATTGACTTCCTGAACAGCATATTCTTTCCACCTAAAGCAGAGCTCCCTTTCCTTTAGGATACAGGGTGGCAATGGATAATATTTTTTGTTTTTTTAATGCTATAATTTAACTTAATTAGGTTCATAAAAATGTCACAAATGACATTGTAAATCTAAATCCCCAAAACGGCAGTTGAACAGGCTTAAATAAGGACAACAATAACTACCGTATTATCTTTTTCTTGGGGATCAGATGGTACGGTCTCCTTTCTATTCCTATTTGGCTGCTTTCCGAATAATTAAAACAAACAAATATGAGGTTATCTATGCTTAGAAAGATACTCTATATAGCAACAGTATGCCTGTTTACGTCCGCTGCGGCCTTTGCCCAGACCGGTACGTTGTCAGGAACCGTTACTGATGCAGAATCGGGTGAAACTCTTCCCGGGGCCAACGTATTAATCGTTGAGCTTCAAAGGGGTGCATCCACTGATACTAACGGTGAGTTTACGGTCGAAAATATTCCGGCTGGAGAATATAACCTGCGGATCTCTTTCGTCGGTTATCAAAACTACACCAGAACCATTCAAATTAACTCCGGACAGACTACCGAAATCAATGCCGAAATGCAGCCAGGCGCTGTAGGCCTTGACGAGGTTGTTGTAACCGGTTACGGCACTACCACCAAAAGAGAGCTGACCGGTTCAATTGCCAGTGTAAGCTCTGAAGACTTTGAAGGGGTAGACGTTCAAAATACTGAAGCGATCCTTCAGGGACGTGCTGCCGGTGTAACTGTTACCACCACTTCAGGTAACCCGGGCGGTGCCTTCCAGGTACAAATCCGTGGAAACGGTTCTATTAACGCTGCTTCTGAGCCTCTTTACATTGTAGACGGTGTTCAGATCAGTTTTGATCAGCTTTCTGCCCAAACTAGCCAATCTCCTCTCAACTCAATTGCACCGGGCGATATTGAATCTATTGAGGTGATAAAAGGTGCTTCTGCTGCCGCTATTTACGGTTCGCAGGCTGCCAACGGGGTAGTTCTGATTACTACCAAAAGAGGTCAATCCGGGACCACCAACATCTCTGTTCGTGCGCAAACCGGTATAAGCGGTGCTACTCAACGCGTTGACTACATAAGCACCGAGCAGTATCTCGACTTTGTTGGAGAAGGCTGGGCACTTAACGCAGGTGTTACTCCTGTAGGAGATGCGGGTCTGGAAGAGGGTGGATCTTATATTCCATACCGTGATGCTTATGAGAATTTCTTTCTCGGCTTCTTCGGATCCCCAACAGGAACACCTGATGATCCAACCGGTGACGGGACGTTAGCCAACACCGATTGGCAGGACTTCATCTACGACCAGGGAGTAACCCAGCAATACAGGGTTTCTGCTGATGGTGGTAATGAAAGCACCCGCTTCTATATTTCCGGTCGATTTGAGAAAACCGACGGACATATTTTCAACAGTAAGTTCGATGCTATCGGTGTTCGCAGTAACTTCGACCATCAGTTTTCGGATAAGTTCAATGCCAGCCTGAACCTGAACCTTTCTCAGACCAACCAGTTTGGTATTTGCCAGGACGGTAACTTTATTAACTGTCCTCCTTCTCAGGCTATGTTCGAAGCTCCGATGTCTTTCCCATTCTTTAGCAATGGTGAATATAGCAACCTTACTAGATTCGGACGATCCAATAACCCTGCGGTTATTCGTGATGAGGTTGAGAGAAACGTACAGGTTATCAGTATTCTAAGTAACCTGAATCTCAACTACCAGTTCACTGACTGGTTAAACCTGAATGCCACCGCCGGTGTTGACTATCGTAATGTCGAAGATGAGCGTTATGAAACTCCTATTGCCGATCCCGGTGTAGACGGAAGTCTTTCTTACGATTATCGTAACGTATATAACTTCACAACCAACGCAACGCTTAACGCACGTTATACTTTCGACGACGTTCACAATGTATCCGGTTTCTTGGGTACTGAGTATCGACGAAACTACTGGACTCGCGTAGGAACAACCGGTGAAGGTTTCCCGGGCAGTTTCTTCCGCGTACTGAACGCTTCTTCAAGTCCTGTTGAAGCTTCCGGTACCAACAGTGAGTTCCGAATCGGAAGTTATTTCGGTACTGCCAAGTACAATTACGATGAGAAGTACTTTGCTGCTGTTACTGCTCGTTATGACGGACACTCACGTTTCGGTAATGAAACACGCTGGGGTTTCTTCCCATCTATTTCCGGTGCATGGAGAATTTCTGAAGAGGACTTCTTTAATGCAGACTTCGTTAATGAGTTGAAGCTGCGTATCGGTTACGGTGTAGTAGGTAATGCTGCTATCGGTAACTTTGCTTCACGCGGACTTTATTCAGCAGTCGGTTCTTACAGCGGTACTACTGCTCTTACTCCGACTCAGCTGGCTAACGTCAACCTGAGCTGGGAAGAGGCCAGAGAGATCAACCTTGGTCTTGACTTCGAAATACTCGAAGGACGCATCAGCGGTGCTATCGATGTTTACCGCAGAGACAATGAAAACCTACTGCTTGACCGTGAGCTTCCAACCGAAAGCGGATTTGGAGATATTACGGAAAACGTAGGTGCAGTACGTAACGAAGGTGTTGAACTTGAGCTCTCTTCTGTTAACGTGAACACCGGAGACTTTGTCTGGCAGTCACGCTTCAATATAGGAGCTCTGCGCAACGAGGTACTGGATCTTGGCGAAGATGATGTATTAAACGAGAATGACTTTAACGAAGAAATTCGTGTAGGACAGGCTATCGGTATCTTACAGGCACCGAGATGGGCTGGAGTTAACCCTGCCGACGGTCGACCTATGTGGTATGACATTAATGGAAACCTGACTTACAGGCCTAACTTCAACGACGACTCCATCAACTACAAGGATGGTGTAGCCAACTACACCGGTGGATTCGGAAACACCTTTAACTATAAAGGACTACAACTGGATGTATTCTTCCAGTTCAGTTTCGGAAAGTGGGCTTTCGCTCAAAGCGACTGGTACTTTACCAGAACACCTGACTTCCTCATGAACCTGGATGAAATGGTACTTGACCGCTGGAGAGTTCCCGGCGATGTTACCTACTTCCCTCGTGCGCATGAGGCAGGTACTGACTTCAACGAAACAGCAAACTTCAGAACCCAGCTGGGTACTCACTCAATCTACAATGCAAGCTACATTCGCTTGAAGAACGTATCATTGAGTTACAACCTGCCGGCGTCTCTTACTGAAAAACTTAACCTCCGCGGACTGCGTCTGTTTGCCAACGGTCTGAACCTTGCTACCTGGACCGCATGGCCTTTCTATGATCCGGAAGTTGCTGACGGCACCAACGATATTTATGGTAACGTTGTGGCTGCTTCTTATCCGACCGGATTGCAGATCAATGGCGGAATTGAAGTTCAGTTCTAAACAATTTTATAAAGTTAGAGGTATACACTATGAATAAACTTAAATATTTAAAGTATCTACTGGTTGTAGGCATCTTCGCTTTTATAGGATGTAACGACTTTTTAGAGAAACCTAGCCCGGCTACGTCTGTACCCGGTGAGCAAGTACTGACCTCCGAAGAAGGAGTAGTTAGTCTGCGGGCTTCTATGTACTCGCGTTTACGAGCCAGTTTCGACTACTCT
Source organism: Halalkalibaculum roseum (assembly GCF_011059145.1). Lineage (NCBI taxonomy): Bacteria > Pseudomonadati > Balneolota > Balneolia > Balneolales > Balneolaceae > Halalkalibaculum > Halalkalibaculum roseum. The sequence goes on from NZ_JAALLT010000003.1 coordinate 398,465, forward strand.
ACCGAGTATTTTGTAGGGCCCAGCGCTTTTGCAGATGAGACTAGAAACCGTCCGGGATCCACACGCTTCCAAGGTTTAAATGAAGCAGTCGGAACCGACGGCGACACTAATGGTCTATCTTCTTACAGCGATACCTACGAGATCATACTGGACGCCAACCTGTTGATCAGTGGCGTTCAGGATGGAGTGCTTGACCAGGCCACCCTAAACCGCTATCGCGGTGAAGCCTATGCTCTCAGAGCTATGGCTTTGCATCATTTGGCGCGTGCTTTAAGCTACGAACCCGGTCAGGAACAAGGCGGTTGGACGGAAGGTATAGTCCTCGTCACTACCCCTACACAGGATATTGCTGATGTCGGACCGAAGGCTCGTGCATCTGTATCAGAAGTGTACTCACAGATTCTTTCCGATCTTACTGAAGCTAGAAACCTGCTTTCAGGAGTTAACAGTGATAACACCTATATCACTGAGGCTTTTGTTGACGGTCTCACTGCCCGCGTAAATCTTTACGCCGGTAACTGGGGCGCTGCCAACACAGCTGCAGGAGATGCAATCTCAAATAGTGGGCGTTCATTAGAAAACACTGATTCAGGTGTTGCTAATATGTTCGATGAAACCGCTGGAGGACATCCTGAAGCTATCTTTAAGGTGGTAGTAAATCCTGATACCGAACCTATTGCGGGAAGTAATGTTAATAACGGATTGGCAGCTTACACTGCAGAGCAGTGGTCAGCACAGTTGCCAACCAACGTGGTACTTGACAGTTACGAAGCCGCCGATTATCGACTCGGGTGGTACGCTCCTTGTTTTGACAGTTTTAACGGGGCTGCAGAATCTGACTGTGCCGATGTGAATGATGAAGGTTTTGAACTTCAGAAATTCAATGGTGAGTTAGGGAATTTAGCAGATGATATTCCTTACATGCGGATTGCTGAGATGTACCTGATTCAAGCCGAAGCAGCTGCTAAAGATGCTAATAGCGTCGCTGCCGGTATTGGCCCTTTGAATACACTTAGAACTGCAAGAAATGCAAGCACCGTAGCTGCTGCAGACTTTGCTGATCTCGAAGAATTCGAGGATTTCATCCTGCAAGAACGTATTCGAGAACTGGTTTCCGAAGGACACCGTTTCTGGGACCTGAAACGTCTTGGTCGTGACATCCCCAACACGGATGGTTCTACTAAGATACGTTACGATTCCTATCGTATTCTGGATGATATCGGAGCTGGAAATATCAGCTCTAATCCGGAACTCGTTGAGAATCCAGGCTATTAACGGTTAATTCAAAAATTTCTTAAAGCATATTCAATTATGAGAAAATCAATCAAAAACACAGCACTTGCAGTTTTTCTGCTTCCCCTGCTCTTTATGGGTTGTAATGACCTGTTCGATAAGGGTGATGTAGAGAAGACATATGACGGCCCTGATGTGGTCGCTTTTGCGGACTTGCAATCTGAAGTAACTGAAGGTTCAAGTCTCGACGTTGAAGTTCAGTTCATTAGCAGCCAAGGTTTAGCTAATTCTGATATTAACGTCAGCCTAAGCGCTGAAGGGGCTCCCGCCAGTACTTATGCACTTAGCACGAACTCCGTGACTATTGCATCTGGAACTGCAACCGCTTCATTTACAATCGACTTCCCCACTAATGCTGACATAAGCGATGGGGATGAGGTAACATTAACTGTTACCCTCAGCAGCAGTGATGTTGCAGCCGCTGAAAACCTTAATACAAAAACCATCTTTATATCAGGTGTTGATTAAACAACATCTATTGCACTAACATAATCAGTGCAGATTTGGTTTATTTAAAAGCCGTCCCGTTAAATCGGGACGGCTTTTTTAATTGATAGCATTCTTATATTTAAAAAGGTACTTTTCTATATAGAATTAAATTGATATCTAATTCGTTATCTTACCTTGCCAATTAAAATATCATACACTCCAAGAATGAAAAAGCTATTACTTTTAAGTATTCTTACAGTCACATTTTTTACCAGCTGTATCCAAACCCCGGAACCTGACTCCCCTAGAAGACTGGCTATAGTCCTAAACGTAGCTAATGTCGGTAATGATATTGTAGTAGATCAGGATACCGTTAATATTGAAGTAGTAAAACTCCTTGCCGACAAAATAAATTTTTCGTTTCTAGATGACAGGATACTACAGACCCAGCCAGACGCACTGGTGATGACCTATCGGAATCAGTTTGAGGGAGAGGACGAAACAATCGTAGCAGCTAACATCGGGATTGATGATTTCCGCGGTTTTAAGGGTATGAGAGTGTTTATAGATACTCCAAAAGAAGGCGACAATATCAGTGATAACCAATTCTTCGGTAGTTCTGATAACTATTCATTCATCCTTACAGGAAGTTTTAATGGGAAAAACTTTACTTACCTGTCAAGTCCAGTATTCGAAAAGAATTTCCCATTTGATTCAAGTATTGAACTCACTAATGAGAATGAGACCCTGTTTAGCAAAATATTTTACGATATGAGTGAGGTTCTGATTGATAATGAAAACAATCAATTATTGGATCCAACTAATCCTGATAACCAAGCTACTATTGATTCCCTTCTACAAGAATCACTGGAAATTGAAGCCAGAGCAATTGATATTCTGTAGTTCTAATAGCAAAGATGAAAAATAGTTAACACATGCCAAGTTTTCGAAAACTTGGCATGTGTTATTTTTGGGGATACCAATAAACCTTACTCCCATTCCCCCGGTCTGGTGCCGAATTAAATAGATCTGACCACTTCTACTTGCTTCCGGAACAGAGCACCGGAAGCAGTAAAAATGAAAGAGAAAGCTCTGTGTAACTCTTTTTCCTCAGTGAAACTCTGTGAAATAACTGGAAAGGATTCTAAAGATGAATCGTTGGTGCTTCACTTTAGCTTCCCCAGCAGAGCAGCGGAATCAGAGATATTAGTAAGTTCACTCAATAGAGAATGGTTGCGTCTTAGTAAACGTGGAGTCAGAATTCAAATCACTGATAGAAATGTTCAACAAGTACTCACCGGGTTCCTGATTGGAGGTATCAATAATTATCACATTCTTATCGGAATCCCCGATCACTGTATTATTAATCGCAATACTTAAGAGTGCATCTTCCCTTCGTCCGAAGAGCCCTCTTTTCTCTTTGGTAATAGAATACTCAAAACTGTATTCACTGATCTCATCCGTACCCTTGGGTAGGAGGTTATAGAGCTCATAATAGAAGCTGAGATCCGATCCTTGAGGTATCACTTTTTTGTGGGCTATGGTAAAATCGATTGAATCCCTGCTGATTTCGTTATCTTTGTCTTCCTGGTAGCTATACCCCATGATCAAATCACTTAGCTGCAGCCCCTCTGTAGGAAGAGGTTCGCCTAGATCCAGCCGGGTATTATTAATACCTTTAAGAGAAGCCGGGAATGGACTTTCGGAAGCGACTTTCTCTACTCCAAGAGAATCTGAACTGTGCAACTCATGCGACAACAGAATTTCCTCTATGCCTTCCTCGTAGGGAATATTGAATCTATTTTCTATGCTTTGGAATGATTTTACGGGTCTTTGTATCGACTCACTTTTCAATGTTTCCCCGCTTTCATCCCGTATCTCATATCCGCCAATCAATCTGTAACGATCAGCCAACTGGGTTTGGAGTGAATTTGTTTTCCTGAGTATGTCATAATAAGCCGCTTCATCCAGAGTAATCTGTGTAAAAACCTTGCTGTAGGGTTCGCTCTGTTCATTTAAAAACCGGTAGGTATAATATTCAGCCGGCATTTCTATAAGGTTTTCGAACAAGGTAGTTTTTTCATTGGGTGCCCTGCTCTGAATAGCCACCAGTTTTGTGCCGTGCATAGTATCAAATTCCCTCGCTAGTCCTTTAAAACTCGTGCCGAAGGAGTTGGAAACATTGATAAAACGGTCCATCATCTGGTCATAGGCATTGCCAAAATAGGCATCCAGGGCTGCAAATTGCTGATAATACATGAGCTGTAGTATTATCGCGGGTGTCAAAGTAACCTGAGAGTTTTGACTGGCACTAGTATTATTAAATTGTACAGATTGACGACTTCTTTCATTAGATTCCGAGTCTCCGCTTCCCGTCCCTCCCCCAGAACCTTGTCCCGAGAACGAGTAATTGTGTTGCAGATAACTGCGGTAAGCCCCACTTGGGATAAAATCATCCACCGATCGGATTCTACGAAAACTGCTGGTACCATTTCGGGTTCCGAACATGAATACAGTATTCTGTAATTCCTCATTCAAATCCCGATATATCCAAACTTCATATCTATTATATTCATGATATTGTCGCACCCGATTCTCAAGATTCATACGCTGTGTGGAAGTAATAGCCAGCTGTTCGGCCGAGCCAAAAGAAGGGGGCCGTATGCCCTCTTTCAGAATGCGGGTTACGAAACTAGGGATATAATTCAGTTGACCCTCCTTAGAATAATAGGGTTTACCATATTTAATATAGATATCGGCACGGTCATCAAACTCTTCTCCATTTGCTTTCACAAAATGGTTACGCGCATAATTGATTCGCTGCCAGTGCTCTATTAATCGTTCGTTATAATCGGTGAGCGGGGTTGGATCCAGTGAATTCCAGTAGTTTGCGATTTCTTTCAATGCCCCGGAATCAGAATTCTCAATTCTATCTTCCAGGTTTCTAAAACGTTTCCTTTCCAGGAGGGGCCGTAAAAGAGTAAGCTCATTTTGCAAAGCCTCCTTTTCAGAGTCAACAATCTTTCCGCTTAAACCCCAATAGTATATTTCAGAGGCGGCAGTGTAGTAATCTTCTAGTTTTTCCTTTGTAGCGAGTTGAATAAAAGTCTGTGATATGCGAAAATCAGAATCCTCAAGGTTACTCTTTGCTTCCAACCATATTTGCAGTGCCTCTTCAAAATTCCCCTCTTCTAGTTCTATGAGACCCCTGTTATAATATCCCTCCTTATCAACTTGGGGAGAACTTGCGACAAGATGAAGCGGAATAAAAGTCAGAATAAAAATGCCCGCTACCTTCCGTTTCTTCATACTGAAACTGAGAATGGTGCGGGCAAAATTCACAATGTTCTCTTTCGAGGTCATAACTGGAAATTCAAAATTGCTAGGCTATTTCAATGCATAATGCGATAGACTCATTAGTAAGAAAATTTATACAATAAACGAATCTAAAAAGTTCTAGGATCCGGATTTTAGCTGGTCGTAATGGGCCAGTATGTTGTCAAGATCCTGCTCTTCACCGAAATCAAGATTTTGTTGATCGGCAAATTCTTCTACCTGGTCTCTTAAATCTTTTTCAAGAGTCCTTAGAATATGGCGCTTCTTGAGCTTTACATCATGATACGAACCTGATTCATCAATGATAAAATATTCGGTATCATCCACATACTCATCTTTGATATTTGCCGATCCATATGTGGGAATATTCTTCTTAAGTGAGCTACTGTAATGGGCAATCATTTTCACATTGCCATCATACATTATTCTAACAAATGTAGAAGGTTTGATATCATGGTCCTCTGACTTAAATCCGTTTTTAAACACGATGTTTTCAGGCTGTGCAAAAAAGGTAAAACCTTTAATTTTTCCCGAATTCATCAAATAGACTTTCTCCCCTCTCGTAAATTCAAGAATATTATCAGCTATATTTAATCTAAGTAGGAGCTCTTCGGTTTCTGCTTTTTCGGTAATCTGAACTTTTCCTTTAAGCCAATCGCTGTTAAAATATGGGTCTCCTTTCACATCACGACTTTGAGAACTTAAATAATAGTCACCGCTGGTATTATCCAGTGCCTGGCTCATTTCCATCAGTTCTGCATCGGTAAAGTTAGAATCCTGCGCAAGTGCCGCAAATGCAAAGGTAAAAGAGAAAATCGTTAGTAATAGAATTTTGAGTAATTTCATTGCTAAATAGTTTAGTGCTTAGATTGTTTATGCGGTGCTTAAGAAAGCTAATTATTAACCCAATCATTATAAAATAATCTTCGTAACACCACCATTAACAATAACTAAATCATCATTGAAATATTATATAACTCTTTCAATATAAATGTGATCAGCTGAGTATATATCAGACGAGTCATTGATTTAGCGTACGAATCGGCAAAACCACTATCAATATATCTCGATAATTTTTGGAATAAGACCCAATTAAGAACCTTAATTTATTGTCGTATAAATCTATATTTATTAGACGAATAGATATAAATACCTAAGACTCTTAGAAAGATTAGGAAATAATTTAGGTTTTTTAATTACAAAAATTTACATTATTAACGATGTGGGGATAAGTATTTTATCTCCTCATATCAGCGATTAAGAGGGATGAAATTGCACTATATATATTAATAGATCGGCTTACTTTATCTTGGGGATTAAGTTAACCGAAAGCATTTCTTACCATTTTTTCGCCAACCCAATAACAAAAACATACACATAGAGGTTATTTATGCTTAGAAAGATACTTTCTACGGCTTTTGTAGCCCTCTTTATGACTACGCTGGCTTATGCCCAGAGTGGCTCCATAACAGGGGTTATAACAGACCAAACTTCAGGTGAAGCCATGCCCGGAGTTACCGTACAGTTAGTCGAATTGAATCGTGGCGCAGCTACAAATATTGACGGTGTCTATGCCATCACTAATGTACCTGCAGGAACTTATACCCTAAGAGCTTCTTTTGTAGGCTTTAAGGCAAGATCCGTACAAGTCACCATCGGATCCGGTGAAACAACCCGAGATCTGCAACTTCAACAAGACATTCTTGGTCTTGAAGAAGTGGTAGTTACCGGTGTGGGAACGGGAACAGAAACAACCAAGTTGGGTTTCTCCGTTGCCAAAGTAGGTGAACAGGAGTTAACCACAGTGCCTGCTGCCGATGTGGGATCTGCCATTCAGGCCAAAGTGCCGGGCGTGACCATTGTCAAAGCTTCCGGTGACCCTTCTCGTGCTGCAACCATCCGACTTAGAGGTTCCACTTCATTGTCAGATGACCAGGAACCACTGATTATCGTTGACGGTATCATTACCGACGGTAGTCTGGCTGATATCAACATGCAGGATGTGGAGTCCATTGAGATTGTAAAAGGTGCTGCTGCAGCTTCCCTTTACGGTTCACTGGCCGGTAACGGTGTTATTCAGATCATTACCAAACGCGGTTCCAAGTCTATTGACAAACCACAGCTTACCTTCCGTAGCGAGTATGGGTTCTCAACCCTTGGTAATGAATACCCGGTAGCCAAAACACACCCATGGGTAGAAGACTATACCCTGACCAGCGACGGTGCAGCCGTAGCTTCATGGCCCGGCTTTAATACTTACGATGCTGACAGAGTTTGGGATAACGAATTCCCGGTTTATAATGATAACCTGGATGCCGTTTTTGAAGGACAGCCTTACAACTCCAACTTCATTAACGTAGCCAACTCATCGGAGACCTTTAATTACTATGCTTCCTATGAGAATCTGAGCCAGGAAGGTGTGATTAAAAACCTACCGAACTACAACCGTAATTCGGTTCGATTGAATGCCGATTATACGTATGACAACCGCTTCCGAATCGGATTCAGCGGTTCGTATGTAAATGTTGAGTATCCTGATATCACCGAACAGGGACAGGGGTCTAACTTCTTCTATTCGGTATTAACGGCTCCTCCGATCATTAACTTCAATGAGAGGAATCCAAACGGAACTTTTTCAAACAGTCCGCAGGGATATGATATCGTAGGTAGTAACTTCCAGAACCCGCTTTACGTAGCTGAGCAGTTCCAGGATAACTTTACCCGCGATCGTTATATCATGGGTTTCACTGTCAATTATGAAATCAATGATAATTTCACAATTGACGGACGCCAGTCTTTTGACAAGCGTTTTACCTTGCAGGAGACCTTTGCACCGGTTGGATACCAAACTCCAACCCCAAGTACTGCCCTGAACAACGGATTTGAAGGAAGAGAAACCTTTGAAAACTCTACTTCTATTACCGAATTATGGGCTACCGGCCGTTTCCAGGTCGAAGATTTGGGCATCCGTGTAATTGCCAAGTACTTGTATGAAGACAGAGAATTCGAAAATTATGACTTCTCAGGTTTTAACTATTCTGTATCCGGAATTCGAAACTTCGGTGCGGTAGATTCTGATACTTACAGCATCGGATCAGAATTCATCACGGAACGTGCAGAGAATATTATTCTGGATTCCGAATTCGACTACCAAGACAAGCTGATTCTTGGCGGTATGGTACGTCGTGACGGTTCTTCCAGCTTTGGTGAAGACGAGCGCTACTCCATCTATTACAGGGGTTCGCTGGCTTACCGCGTGACCGAAGACATTGACATAAACAATGTACAGGAACTGAAACTACGTGTTTCTTACGGTACTTCCGGTCTGCGTCCTCCTTTTGAGGCTCAGTATGAAACCTATTCTGCCGGAGCTACTGTACTGCTTCCAAACGTACTCGGTAACACCGAAATTAAACCTTCGGTTGTTGCAGAAACTGAGTTTGGTGTAGATGTAGCTTTCCTTGATAAGTTTAACGCTTCTCTGAACTACTCATGGACCAACACTACCAACGATTACCTGCTTGCACCACTTGGCGGCGATAATCCGTTCTCTGCCCAATGGCAGAATGTAGGTGAGATTGAGAACAGAACCTTTGAAGCTTCTCTGCAAGGTAACCTGGTTCAACAGCGTGACCTTCAAGCAGGGTTCAACCTCTCATTCAGTAAAACCCTGCAAAAAGTTACGGATCTCGGCGGTGTACCTGCCTTCACCCGTGCTGCAGGAGCTGCCATTAACCTCTTCCGCTTCGAGGAAGGAGTTTCCTACGGCGCTATGTATGGTAACAAACTCATAGGCTCCGTTAATGAGCTTACGCTCGATGAGAACGGGTTTGTTCTGAACGCAGGCGGAGGCACCCTGACGCCGGACGACTTTAGCGTCAATAGCCTTGGTCATGTTGTTATTACAGCAGATGCAGGCACTCAGGCAGAACGTCCCATGTACCTTGTAGATGAAACCGGTACCCCGGATATCGTTCAAATCGGTGACACCCAGCCTGACTTCCAGGTAGGTCTTTCAGGTAACTTCAACTGGAAGAACCTCGGACTCTTCATGGTATGGGATTGGTCACAAGGCGGAGAAGTGTATAATTACTCCAAACAGCTGCTTTATTTCAACTTTATGCATGCTGACCTGGAAGATTTCACACGCGCCGGATTTGATCCTGATTATGCTCTTGCTTCTGATGGATTGTACAATGCATCCAATGCACTTAGCCACTTTGTGGAAGATGCTTCCTACCTGAAGCTTCGTGAAGTTTCTCTCTCTTATACCCTAACCAACAGTAATCTTGGAAAAATTGGGAATTACCTGAGAGATGTACAGTTCTCGGTAGTAGGTCGTAACCTGCTCACCTTTACTGATTATACAGGATATGATCCTGAAGTTGCTCTGAGAACCAACTCCACCAACTTTAGGATTGATGAATACTCATATCCAAACTTCCGAACCTTCTCGGGATCCGTAAGAGTAAGATTTTAATCCATAAAAAATATTTATTATGAAAACATTCAACTTTAAGTCATTGGTTTTGTTGCTGGTAGCCGGTTCGGTGACCTTTGTCAGCTGTGCTGACCTATCGGTTCAAAATGTCAATGAACCAACACGAGAAGTAGTTGAAGGTAATGCAGAGAACCAAACCAAACTGCTTGCCGGTGGATTTTATGATCTCACCACAGCTATCGTATCCAATTCAGGTGTCAACATAAATATGTTGGCTGACCAGAATACATCGACCAATAACTTCAATGCTTATTGGGATTACACTGATGAGCCCAGAAGACGACTGAATCCGACTCCGAGCAGTAACAACCCGGATGTCTTCACCGACTTTTTCGGTGGATTCAACTCCAGTGTGGCTACGGCGAATATCTTCATTAACAACATTGTAAATGAGGGTCAAACTGTTACCAACCCGGCCGGAGACGACGTAACCGATGATATCCTGGCACAGGCTTATTTCTTAAGAGGCCTTGCTTATGGGTACCTTGGTTTAATGTACGATCAGGCCTACCTGATTGATGAGAACTTTGTAGTGGGCGAAGATGAACCTTCATTTGTCCCCTATGCGGATCTCATTGCAGGTGCAAAAGCAGACCTTGACCAGGCCATTTCACTTGCTGCCGGATCGAGTACTTTTACTTTCAACTCCATGCCTAACCCGGTTGACAGCTGGGATGCAGATGAATTTATTGATATTGCCAATTCGTTTGCAGCCCGCATTCTTGCCGGTCAGGCTCGTACAGCTGCTGAACGCGACCAGCTCGATTGGGCTACAATTCGAGGCTACGCTGAGAAAGGACTTGGCGGACCTGATGCCCGTTCCAGCCTTGGTGTATTCAAGAACCAGAATATCGGTTCCAGTGGTGAGTTCGCCAACTATCTGGCTGACTGGTCCAACTTCGTAGTTGCCGGTGGCTTCTCAGGTGCAGGACAGGGACACGGTTACAATCCGACCGACGTAAAAGTGATTCACATGATGGATCCAAATTACCCTGTGGAATATCCGGAAAGTGAGGCAAGCGGTTCTTCTGCAAGTCTTGCTGCTTCCGATACCCAGGATCCGCGTATAGATTACTTCCAGTATACCACGAATCCTGGCTTCCTGAACCCTGCACGTAATGCACGGCTTTACAGCAACTATTTCAGTGCAAGAAACTTTGCTGAAAACGACTGGTGGCCGGCTGAAAATTCAGTGATCTTTTTCACAGATACTGAAAACCTATTACTGCTAGCTGAAGCGCAACTGCTTACCGACAGTCCTGTACTGGCGGCTCAAACCATCAACAGTACTCCTTCCGGAGACGGTGAAACCACTCTTGGCTTTACCTTCCCGGCTGAAAGACTGGGTTATATTGAAGATGCCACGCTATCCGGCGGGTACACCATGGACGGTACCGAAAGTGTTGCCGAATTCCAGTGGGCACTTCTTCGTGAGTACTCTGTGGAAATTCACTTGCTGGGCGGCACAAGCCCGCAATGGTTTCTCATGAGACGTCACGACATGCTGCAAGTTGGAACCGCAACCATGCTTCCTGTTCCCGGCTCTGAGCTGGAAATCAGAGGGCTGGACGGTTATACCTTTGGCGGACCTGACTTTGCCGGTGATGTAGGTACCTCTGACGGTGCCAATAGCTGGAAGAACCTGGCGCAAGCTGCCGGTCTGGCCAAATCCGTAGCCAAGACTTCGGATGTAAGTTACTCTCCGCTGCAGCCTGACAATGGTCGTTCAGATATTGATAATACCAGAACGGCTCGTAACAAGGGAGCAGGAGATCACTAAGAATCCAATTCCCCTAATTACTTTAAAGCCTCCGCCTCCGGGTGGGGGCTTTTTTTTGCTTTTTATTTTGGGGTGTGGTCTGCCCTTTCGACTCACCAACAAAACTCTCAGATAGATGCATCTATAAGATATCATCCGTTTATAGTAGGTACCGGTATTCCAAAACTATGGGAGGCTAAACTATAATAACCTTAAGGTACTTCTACCGTAATTTTAGCAGGATATTCAGAAGAGGTTTTTACGGTAAATGCCGTTGAGTCGGGTCGTTGTAGGATCAGCGTGCCAAAGGCCAGCATACGATAACGCTCATTTATTTTAACGCGTGCCAGAGTAGTATCTTTTCTGGTATGTGCCAGATCAATGGAGTTACCGAGTCTGATAGCAATGGAAAAATCATTTACCGGCTTATAGCGCTGCTCCCTTGAACTATCTTTTTTAACGATATAGTAGACCTCTTTACTTGCGGGCAAGGAGTATGCATCCTGCTTAGATTTCATAAAATTCTGGTAATGTGTATAACGAACGCCATCCACTTCGATCCATGCCTCATCTTTTATCTCATCGATATTCCTAAAGTCAATTTCAATGACTCTACCGGTGTACGTATGTTCAGAGGTGCAAGCAGCAGCAAGCAAAACCAAAGGTAACATCAGGCAGAACAATAGAGTGCTTTTGCCTCTCTTTAGTGTATTCTTCATTGTGATCAGTATTGTTAGCAATTAGGATATAACCACCCGGTCCGTGGTAAATAACCGGGCTAAATTACTTATAATTGGCCATAATTTCATTGCCTCGGTACGCATTTACATCAATTCTTTGAAGGCCTGCTTCATATGTGGTATTGATCGCTTGTATAAGTTGATTGGTAAAAATGGCATTACCGCGGGGATTAAGCGTATACCCATCACTGGAAAAAATACCATACCTATTAAACTCCATACCTAGCCGAACACCATTAAAGAGATAGGCTCCCTCATTTACAGCATTGATAATGGACTTCAAATCAACCAAATGAATTCTTTCATTCGATGAAACCAGATTCTCAATGATGTTATTGTATGCCGCAACCCTTTGATTGATGATTTCTATTTCAGGTTCAGTCAGCACCTGGGCATCGGAAAGCGGTTCTATTCCAGATAATGATGAAGATTCGTTCAACTGCGGTTCGGTTTTATAAAGAACCAATTCACCTTCCTTGAGCTGCCTCCATTTGGGGATAACAGTACCGTCATTTAAGCTTGCCTCGTTCAGATACTCATCTACGATAACTCTAGCCCTGTTATTGGGACTAATCTGTGGATATCCCATGGGATCCACGATTATGCGCGGACGATCGAGCTCAGCGGGTGCTCCACCATCTTCCACATCGTTATACTGAAATACATCGTAGTTAAAATCAGTATAATGCGATCCTACTTCTCCGAGGTAACCGGAGGAATACTTCTCTATTTCCAGGGCATAGCTGATGGTTTGAAAATATGGAGCCTGTAGAGGATTAAAGAGATTGGCAATAAATATATCACTCTGAGTTTCCTGCAGAAGTCTGTTAATAATTTCATTGACAGCATTTTCAAATACCGACACCGGAGTCAGATCCGAATCACCGATCATTACCGGGTCCGGGTTTGCATTACCGGCTGCTCCATTCAGGGCGTAATTCAGAATATCCTGATAACCAAGATGGATCAGCACTGCAGTGGGTTGCCTCTGTATTATCAGGTCCAAAAGAGTGGCACTACCGAGACCCAGCCTGTTATAATAGGCATTTTGGACCAATGCAAGGTTGCTGTCCACCTCAAAACTTTTAAGTCCGGGGATTGAGAAATCTTTTAAATTATCAGGCGATCCTCCCCATTCGGTAACCTGTTCACCTTCTGATGGGTTTCTTGCGGGATAAATGCTAAGCGGAGTACGGTACAGAAGACTGTACTTTCCTTTCAAAACTTCTTCACCTTCGGAGGCTTCTGCATTATAGCCCATTTCACCGGCTATTTCGGCCTGTTGAAATACCGGCTCTGAGTATATCTCATTGAGCTTGTTGCCGAATATATTCGCATAGGAATATTCCTGCCCACCGTTGTAAAGTGCACCATCCATGTACCCTGAAGCATAGGTATCACCAAGCACATAGAATTCAGAAAAAGTTTCGGGCAGGCCTTCGCCCTCATTCGAAACCGGTTCTTCCGGGAACTGGTAGGAACAAGAGACAAAACCCGTAGAAAGAATCAGAATTACTAAAACAAAAGTTTTTCGCTTGTATGTGTTTGTAGTTGCGGTCATTTAATTACCTCCCGGACTGAACGTAAAAGTTGTAAACAGAATACTGCCGATAGCGGGACCGCCAAAGGTATCATAGTAAGGGGTTACACCAAGATTCGTAATTCCTGTCTTTAATCGTGACTGAATTGCCGGGAACCTGATATTGAATTGAAAATCAAAATGGCCATAAGCCGGTACCCTTCCGTCCAGAAAAGAACTTTGCCAATCATACCCGTTACGAGCCCTAAAAGTCATTTTAAAGCCACCGTTGGTAACCAGATCTCTGGCACCCCATTCAAAATTTATTTTCAGTGGAGGGGTGTTGTATCCCGGAATAATAGGATCGCTAGTTTCTTTGGTGAGCTGTGTCCAGGTTCCGTTCAAGCTACTCATAAAATTTCCTGAGGTATATTGAATATCAAATGATACCCCTTGAGCTGTTACGCGTCCCTCAGAATTACTGTATACGTAATAACGTTCATTTTCGCTAACGCGGTTTATTTGTCCCGCAGCGGCAAAAAGATCGGTGACCGGACTGGTTCTCGGTTTAACAAATCGTTTGATTCCAATGAAACCGTCATAGAGACTTACAAAGTAATTAAGATCAACATAGAGTCGTTCATTAATCAGCTGGCGATAACCCAATTCGAGTGAGTTGGTTATCTCAGGTTCAATGGTAGGAAGTCCATCTTCACTCAGAATACCTTGTTCTAATATATTCAGGTGGTTTAATTCTGCCTGTTCCCGGTTATAACCTCCCGAAAGAGGCCTGAGATCCAAGGATACTGCACGGTTAAAATCCTCTACCGATTGAACCGTAAATGCATTCAATGGTAGCTCATAGTTTCCATTTATTTGTGAGAGACCGCCGAGCAGCCTTGCTTTACCCAGGTTCGAATTGATAAACTGTTCGCGTACGGTAGGATAACGGAAACCATTTTGGAAAGAGAACCGAAAGTAATGTTTCTCTCTGAGATTATAGTTAAAACCAACCTCCTGGCTTAGCTTGTAATCAAAATTTTCATTTTTATCGTAACGGACTGCTGCAATACTATTCAGATTATCATCAAGAAAACTCTTCTCAAACTGCAAGAATAGCCCATATTCATAGTTGGTGATATCGTTACCGGTAGTATCAGGAAAAATGGTCCCTTTTGATTCCAGGTCATAATAGCGAATAGAGCTTCCTGCCGTAACATCCAGTCCTTCCAGGACATCCTCAAATCGATTACTGACATCGGTGTGATACAATATAGAATTGTCTACAATACCTGCTCCCTCACTGAATCCGGTAATATTCTTTAATCGATGCAGTTGCTCTTTATATTCCGGGGTACCCGGTTCCAAGCGTGAGACAGCCTCACTGCCTGATAAAAGTGTAGAGCCACTATCGGCATAATCTCTTGCGGCCTCAACACTTCCTTTGGGAATTCCAAATATAGGACGTCCATTTTGGTAAACCAGTTCGAAATCACGGAACCAGTTTATATCATTTTTAGCATAAGAAATCAGTTCATTAGCCAGTATATTCACGTTGTAGGAGTTACCGGAATATTGCGTGGTCGCATAACCACGTATCATAAAGTTGTGAAGATTCAGCTCTGAATGCACCTGATACATTTCAAAGTCTTCCAAACGTACTCTGCTGTCACCGGTATAGAGTGTGTTGGTATATCCATATCTACCCTGCACGCTTACCCGGGACTGTTCATTAAATTTATAATGAAGAGAGGCTCCCACTTTTCTGGTTGCTATATCATAATCCACCAGATCTTCTTCTCTGTAACCTGTCCGGCTCACCGGGACGAAACCTTCCTCTATTTCAAAACCGACCGGCAACAGACTAAAGCTTTCATCGCCATATAAATTGACACCATTATAACCGGGATCTCTCAATAGGTTTTCGGTCCACTTCTTATCGGATCTTAGGTTTTCATAGTTATTAGCTGACCAATCAGTACCCGTTATCATCGTACCCGTGATTTTAAATGCAAACTTCTCTCCTACCGCTTGTGCATAGCGAAGTCCAAAATCATAAATCCCTTCGCCCTCTACGCCCCAGGCGTCAGCGCCACCCAGTTTAAAGTCATGAGTCCCAACTTGCGCATTGAAAGAGAAGCCCTGGCTCACAAAGGGATCTTTGGAATGTGTGAGAAGAACTCCGCTCATGGCACTGGAACCGTATTGGGTTGTGGAGGGGCCAATGAGGAGCTCCATGGATGCAATATCCAGATCAGAGGGACCCATTAAATTTCCAAGCGGGAAACCAAGACCCGGTGCCTGGTTGTCGATACCATCAGTAAGCTGCAAAAAACGGGGGTTAGCGGTTGAGTTAAAACCGCGCGTACTGATAGATTGGAGATTAATACTTTGAGTGGAAACATCCACTTCCCGCATCGTCGAAACAAGATCAAAAGCACTCATCGAGGCGATTTCCCTGATTTCAAGATTCGAAATTTTATCGATGGTGCCGGTATTTTTCAACTCATCTTCACTTACTATTTCGGATATCACATAGATCTCTTCACCTTCTACCGATTCCGGCAATAATTCCACTTTGATTCGGCGATAGGTAGGATCCGTGATGGTTAATTCCTTTGTTTGGTAGGATATGTGGGAAAACCTCAGTCTGAAGGGGACCGAGAATCGGAATGTAAACTCGAAAGATCCATCCAGGTCGGTGGCTGTCCCAATGGATCTCTCCAAAGTTGCGTTTGGGCTTGCCGGAAGCACCTGTACGGTTGCGAATTCAATGGGGTTTCCGTTGGTCTTATCGATTACATTTCCGCCCAGCCTGATATAGTTACTCTCTGCTTGAGCACGCAACACAAATACGGTATCGGGACGGTAGATTGTGCTTGTATTGATGCTGACGTAATCAGGATGATTCACTGAAAAAACCAGCCGGTTCGAATGATTGAGATTTAGGGTAGTATTCAGTTGAAAACGACCGTCGCCTCCGGACTTATCAATTAAATCGGTCTCTACCGTCTCTCCATCAATTGATTGTAGCCTAACCTCAGCCATACCAATGGGTTCATCATCACGTACCGATAATACTCTTCCCTCGAGCTGCACCTCCTTAAGTGCACTCTCCAGCTCAATCATTATAGTTCTATTTAGCTCTTCACCTAATGAATATTCGATTGTTTTGAACAGGTATTCGGGATGCCGTACCGTGATTGTGAACGGACGAATTTTTGGTATGGCGGCTGTAAAGGAACCTTCCGAGTTTGAAGTGAGTATGATCTGTTCAACATCGGAGTTCCCGGGAAAGGAGATGGTAATTCTTGCCTGACTCACAGGTCTTTGGTCAGTTTCATCATATATAGTACCTATTAAAGTATCGGCTTGTACCTGGCAAAAAGCAGAAAATTGACCGGCAATAAAAAGAGATAGAAACAGCAGAAAGGCTGAAATATATCTCATAAACGGTAAGTGATTCATGGCTTAAGTAACGTAATGCCTTTCTTGATGACTAAATATATAAGCCTGCAAGTTGCAGCAGAGGTAATGAAGCAATGGTTCTATTGTCATCCCAATAATAAATGCCGACTCAATTCGAAGGGAAGGTTTACAGACTTTTAAAGATAATGCTTCCCTGATATCTTTATATGCTAGATAGAAAAATTATTTTTTGAATGCTACATAATATTGCAGAAATATATTACCAATTGAATTTATCCCCGAAAATATTCGGACATCTGCGTGAGTATTCTTTCCTGTATCTTAAAATGTAGCTAGTGGAATAGGTTGATAAAACTATTAGTGTGAATCTTTTTACACTCCTACCACTTTATTTTTTCACCATCACACATGCGATTAAGACTTATCAAAAATTACAATTTTTCAGTTTGCTAGAGTTTGAATGAATCAACTAAACAATTGAATAAAAATTTCTATATGTTCTTGAAAATAATGTTTTAACAAATAGCGAATATTGCTATCCAGGTTGTCCCATAGCTCTTCAAAGTACCCGGTGCTTACAGGTTTACTTGTACTGCTGTATTCAGTTATCCTACCCGGCTGCCAGAATCAACATGAACTAAAATGGGAGCAGGGTGATAATTATAGGCGGGCCGAACTTCCGGAATTTAACTCCCAAAATGTGGGGTTCTCAGCCCTGTCTGCAAGGGAGACCAATATCGATTTCATCAATACACTTCCTGAAGACGATATAGTTGAAAACCGTCATCTTCTTAATGGATCCGGGGTAGCTGCCGGGGATATCGATGATGACGGATTTGTAGATCTTTATTTCACCCACTTAAACGGAGCAAATGAGCTGTTCCGGAATACGGGAGGCATGCAGTTCGAAAATATTACTGAAACGGCAGGTGTTGCTCTTGACGATTATTACTCAACAGGTGCAACCTTTTCAGACGTGACCGGTGATGGAAAACTTGACTTGCTGGTGACTACCAATAATAGTGGAACCTTTTTATATGAAAACGATGGCAATGGTAATTTCAGCCTGATCAAAGATTCCGGACTAAATTCTAATAGCGGTAAAGGAGGCACAACCTTAACTCTGGCAGATATAGACGGAGATTCCGATCTGGACCTATATGTGACGAATTACAAACAACAATCCGTGCGTGACATATATAATCCCAGGGATTTACAGTGGAACCGCATTGTGAAGAGAAGTAACGGAAAGTATGTGATAAAGCCCCCGTACGACAAGCATTATACCGTTATTGAACAGAGAGGCGTGGTCGGCCGATATGAATACGGGGAAAGTGATGAGTTGTACATTAACCGTGGAGATGGAAAGTTTAAACAAGTTACCCGGGCAGATAGCGTGTTTTTTGATACAGACGGTAAGCCTGTTTCACTTCCAAAAGATTGGGGATTGACAGCTAAATTTTATGATATCAATGATGACGGATTTCAAGACCTGTATGTTTGCAATGATTTCTGGACGCCCGATCGCATTTGGATCAACCGGGGAGACGGTTCATTCAAAGCGATTGATAAATTAGCCATACGTTCGCTTAGTGCTTCGTCAATGGGCGTCGCTTTCTCGGATATCGACAGAGACGGACATACCGATTTCTTCACAACTGATATGCTAAGTACCAGGCATTCTAGTCGAATGCGCCAAATCGCTACTGAGGAACCCGTACCCCCTGAAATCGGTGCTATAGACAACCGACCGCTCTACATGAGAAATATGCTCTTTCATAACCGGGGTGATAATACCTTTGAGGAAATTGCACAATATAGTGGTGTAGCAGCTAGTGAATGGTCATGGGCTACCAATTTCATGGATATCGACCTGGACGGTTATGAAGATATATTTGTGACGACCGGAAATGCCTACGACGTTCAGGATGCGGACGTAGCTGCCAGAATTTCCCAAGGAAACTTCCGCAACTGGAAAGAAGCCCAGGAAACTATTCTGACCTATCCAACCCTAAAACTTAAAAACAGGTTTTTTAAAAACGACGGCGATCTGACTTTTACAGATAAAACAGATGACTGGGGAATAGATTCCAGGGATATATCTAATGGTGCAGCCACAGCGGACCTCGATAATGACGGGGATCTGGATATAATCCTGAACCGGTTAAATGAGGATGCCGTCATCTATCGCAATGATGTGTCCAAACCTCGCATAGCAATCCGTCTTGTTGGGAATAATCAAAATTTCCAGGCAATAGGTGCGAGGGTTATGCTTCAAAATGGGGACAAAATACAGCAAAAAGAGATCAGTTCAGGTGGTGGTTATTTATCCGGCTCTGATCCACTGACTGTTTTCAGTACCGATTTAAACGAGTCATATAACCTGACAATAAAATGGCCTGATGGTAGGAAAAGCAGTTATAAAGACATACGTGCCAACCATATTTATGAGATCGCAAAACCTACTGATACTGATTCTATCAAGTCGAATGTTTCTGAAAGTGATTCCACCTTCTTTTTTAAGGAGGAGTCTGATCGGGTGAACTACAAACATCATGAAGAATCATACCAGGATTTCAAGCTTCAACCCCTTTTACCATACAAATTAAGCCGCCTCGGCCCCGGTGTTTCATGGATTGACTATAATTCTGACGGTATTGAAAATTTATTTGTCAGTTCCGGGAAAGGTGGAGTAACCGGCATTTTCGAGGATGATGGAACTACGTTTAGCGAGGAGGAACTAGATCCTTTAACTGACCCGGCAACCGGTGACCAGACTACGATACTTGGATGGAAGCAGAATAATAAGGTACATCTTATTGTCGGTTCTGCTAATTTTGAACAGGGACGAACGGATGCACCTTCGGCTTATCATTATATCCTTAATAATGGTAAAGTTATTGATCAGGAATCCATACCCGGTGTTTTATCTACTACTGGTCCCTTGGCAATGGCTGATTATACCGGTGACGGGTTCTTGGATCTTTTCGTCGGCGGTACATTTAATCCGGGGCAATATCCCATCTCGGCCAGCTCTAGATTGTTTATAAATCAAAAGGGGAAATTTAAACCGGATACTAATAATACCGGTCTTTTAAAGAATATTGGGCTTGTCAAAAGCGCCACATTCAGCGATTATGATAAAGACGGTGATCCTGACCTGATCCTTGCCACAGAATGGGGCCCTATTAAAATTTTTGAAAATAATGAGGGTGCTTTTGCGGAACGATCCAGTCACCTTGGAATAGAGGAGTACACCGGCCTGTGGAATGGTGTAACTACGGGGGACATAAACAATGATGGCTTGCCCGATATTATTGCTACCAACCGAGGTCTTAATTCCGGGTACCAACTTAAAGGCGACAGTCCGCTCTATATATACTATGGGGATTCGGACAGAGACGGCAGACTTGAAATGTATGAGGCCTATAAGAGTGAAGAACTCGGTGAAATTGTACCCTTATATAATATGAATAAGGTTTCCACTTCCGACGAAGCGCTTAACAGGAAAGTATCATCTCATGCAGCTTACGGTGAAGCCTCTCTTTCTCAGATTATAGGTGCCGATCTGGAACGAGTACCCAATAAAGATGCCGCCACTCTGGCTCACATGCTTTTCATTAATACCGGAAATGGTTTCAGGACACAGCAGTTACCCTCAAAGGCTCAATTTTCAACCGCTCATTATGCAGGCATAGCAGATTTTGACGGAGATGGCAACGAAGATATCTTTTTGAGCCAAAACCTATTTGCAGTTCCGGCACAAAGCTCTCGAAGTGACGCAGGACGAGGCCTCTGGCTCAAGGGAGACGGAAATGCCAACTTCACAGCTGTAGATGGACACAAAACCGGAATCAAGGTTTACGGTGAGCAGCGGGGTGCAGCACTGGGTGACTACAATGATGATGGCAGAATAGATTTGGCGGTTTCACAGAATGGTACAGAGTTGAAACTTTATAAAAATATATCCGGCAAAAAGACACTTAGCGTAGAATTACTTGGCCCAGCTTCCAATGCCTGGGCCATCGGTTCCGGGGCTCGATTAGTATTTCCAAAAGGAAGAAAAGGTCCCTATAAAGAGATTCAGGCAGGCTCAGGTTATTGGTCCCAGAACAGCAGGTTGCTACTATTTGGCTACAATGAAGAACCGGTCAGCATCGAAATCAACTGGTTTGACGGTACCCGACAGAGAATAAAACTTGAAGAACTGCCGGAAGATCTTCAGTTGCAGGTTGAATATTCAAACACTCCAAAAAAGTAGACAGAGCGGACCTCCAAGTGATTATGGCTTCTTTTTGCAGTAGTTCAAAAACTTTGGCAATCACTATCCTGGTTGCAATCGTTGGATGCAGCCACCCCCAAACCGGTGAATGGCATAACGAAACCGACTACCGCTGGAAAGAGATGGGATCATCATTTCACTTTTTCCAACAAAATGGTTTCGAAGCAAAATCTCCGGATGAAACGGGTATATCATTTACAAACCGTTTGAAAAACGAACAAATTGAGAGAAATCGAAACCTATTGAATGGTTCAGGAGTTGCTGCAGGAGATATTGACGGTGATGGATGGATTGATCTTTACTTTGCCAAGCTGGATGGACCCAATAAACTGTATAAAAATCTGGGTAACTGGCAATTCCGGGATATTACCGCTCAGTCAGGACTTGGCCTCAGTAATCAATTTTCAACCGGGGTAAATTTCGCAGATATCGACGGGGATAGCGATCTGGATTTACTGGTTACCGCATTGGGCAGTACCAACAAGATTTTTATAAATAACGGCGAGGGTCAATTTCAGGAAATAGCGGGGGCGCTCGGAACCGGGGCTTACGGTAGTATGTCGTCGACTTTCGGTGATATTGACCGAGACGGTGACCTGGACTTGTATATCACCAACTATAAGCAAAAGTCTGCCAAAGATATCTATCCACGACAACGGGGATTTTCAGATATCATCAAGCAGGATGATCAGGGTAACTACTATATCCCGGATCATTTAAAACCCCATTATGAGTTTGAGCAGCGTGGAGATGTTATGCTATGGTTCGAAACAGGCGAAAATGATTTGCTATATGAGAATGATGGCACCGGTAACTTTACAGAGATTCCCTTTTCTTCAGGTGTTTTCGAAGATCAAGATGGAGAAGCAATCACTGCTCATAACGGCTGGGGACTTCACACCCGCTTTTTTGATATTAATGAAGATGGATATCCCGATCTGTATGTATGCAATGACTTTGAGACTCCCGATCGCATCTGGATAAATGACGGTGACGGAACCTTCACAGAAATAGATCCACTTGCCATCCGTCATCTCAGTCTCTCATCGATGTCCGTAGATATATCTGATATAAACCGTGACGGAGCATACGATATTTTTGTGGTTGAAATGTTAAGCAGAGATTATAGGCTTCGAAGCAAGCAACTCTCGACCATGATTCCGCTGCCGGATACCACAGGTACCATTTCCAATAGACCGCTCTACATGGGTAACACACTATTTTTAAATCGAAGTGATAATACCTTTTCAGAGATTGCAGAGTACAGCGGAGTAGCTGCATCAGAGTGGTCATGGGCAACCTCATTTCTTGACGTAGATCTGGACGGGTATGAGGATATAATCGTAGCTACGGGTAATTATTTCGATACCCAGGACCTCGATGCGAACAGTAAGATTGCGCGAAGAGAACAGATGGGCACCATTGATCCCACGCAAACCATGTTTGAGTATCCCAGCCTCGAATCACAAAATGTAGCTTTTAAAAACAATGGGAATCTACAGTTTAAAGATAAGAGCACTGAATGGGGTTTTGACGAAGATGATATTTCACATGGCCTGGCCTCAGCTGATCTAGATAATGACGGAGACCAGGACCTGGTTTTTAACCGATTGGGATCTGAAGCCGGCCTATTTGAAAACAAAGCTACAAAACCACGAATCAGGATCAGGCTTCAGGGTGAACAGCCTAACACCCATGGCATAGGCTCAACGATTGAAGTAAAAGTTGGCTCTCTAATCCAAAAAAAACAGGTGACGGCTTCCGGTTCCTATCTTTCAGGGTCTCCAGCTGACTATACATTCGCAGCTAGTGATGATTCTGTAATGAGTATTCGAATAACATGGCCCGATGGTTCAGTTAATACTATACCTGATGTACAGGCAAACCGATTTTATGAAATTATAAAGACGGTGAATAACTCAACTGCAGGCCATAATCAGAGTGATCAACTTTCTACCTACTTTAAAGATGTGAGTTCTAAGTTGCAGCATGAACATCAGGATCCATTTTTTGACGATTTTGAGGCCCAGCCGCTGCTCCCCTACCGGTTAAGTCAGCCCGGCCCTGCCGGGTCTTTTTTTGACGTCAACAAGGATGGATTTGACGATTTGTTGATCGGAACAGGGAAAAGCAGACATATGGCCTATTATCAAAATGACGAAAGGGGAAATTTTAAAGAAGTTTCTGACCCTGCCCTCTCTGAACATCTCGATAATGATCTTTCAGGAATATTAGGGTGGCACGATTCCAGGGGTACACACATAGTCACCGGGAATTACTTATATGAAGATAGCAGTACCGCCTCCCATTCGTTTAATATTTTTTCCGAAAGTAATTCTGATTTTTCGCGATCCTATACTCAAGAAATAAAATCGAACCCGGGAACAGCAACAGGACCACTGGCTATGGCTGATATTGATGCAGACGGTGACCTGGATCTTTTTGCCGGCAAACGTTTCAAGCCATATAACTATCCCGTCCCGGTATCTTCTCATTTATACATCAACAACAGCGGAAACTTCGAACCTGTGCAACAACAGGAAAATCCATTTGAAAAAGTAGGCTTGGTATCCGGAGCCGTATTCAGTGATCTGGACCTGGACGGGTATCCCGAATTGCTTTTAGCCACTGAGTGGGGACCAATAAAAATATTCAAAAATGAACAGGGTAAGTTTAGTGAGATTACTCATTCAACAATATTCGGTGGTCTAACCGGCCGGTGGAAGGGTATAACAACGGGAGATTTCAACAACGACGGGCGCCTTGATATCCTGGCAACCAATCAGGGGCTTAATGATTTCTACATGAGTAGAGATGAAAGTGAAAAGTACATGCTGTATGGGAATTTTGACAATAACGAAAACACAGAAATTATTGAAGCACATTACGAAAAGGATCTCAATGCAATCGTACCCAGTCGCAAGTTGCGCCTATTGGGAGCAGAAATTCCTTTTATTGGCAAACAGTTCTGGTCATTTGAGCAATTCAGTAATTCAACACTGCAGGAAATGACGGATAATGCTGCAGTGGAAATTGATACAGTAGAAATAAATACTGCAAAGACCATGCTGTTCCTCAATTTTCAAGACGGCTTTAGGACTGCCCCCCTGCCACAAGAGATACAATTTGCCTCTGGCTATTCAGCAGTTGTAATGGATTTCAATGCAGACGGAAATGAGGACCTCTTCCTGTCTCAGAACTTTTTTGGTACACGAACACAAGACCGGAGATCGGATGCCGGTAGAGGACTCTTATTACAGGGAGATGGAACCGGGAAGTTCAAAACGGTAGATGGAGTGAAATCAGGCATCAAAGTTTATGGAGAGCAACGGGCCGCCGCAGTAAGCGATTACAACCGCGACAACAGGATTGACCTGCTCGTGACTCAAAACAGTGCTCAAACAAAGTTATTTGAAAACCGGAGCTCCAAATCAGCCCTCAGGATTACGCTGAAAGGTGGCAAAGACAATCCAACTGCTATAGGTGCTGCAGCCAGGCTTTTATATGAAAAACACTCCGGTCCGCTGCGGGAAATAAAAGCTGGATCGGGGTACTGGTCTCAAAACTCCGCCGATCTACTTCTAGGATATCAAAACTATCCACGTGCTGTGCAAGTAAACTGGCCCGGTGGGAAAACTGATACCCTTACCCTGACACAAAAGTCCGATAATATCATTATATATAAGGACGGGACCATAGAATACAACTAACCGCACATGCGCGTTAATCCGGTTTATAATTAAAAGATATGTCTAAAGTTCATCTACTCCTTGGTGTTGTTGTTACACTTTTTATCTACAGTTTGGCAGGGTGCCAAAGCAAACAGCCTGTTAAGTTGAAGGACGGTACTGCTGAAATGGTAACAAGACTTGAAAAACTCAGCGAAAATGTAAATCCCAGAACCAATGAGTACGCAAATCTAAAGCGAGTAGAATATTACCGGAGTCTTCCCGAGCCGGAGAGGCCCGATCGAAATATACAATATCATGCCAGAATCGCCCAGGAACTACTTTATTCCGGACAGACGGAAGAAGCCATTGATAAGTTTAAAACAATTAGGGAAGCTCTCGAAAACCGCGATCTCAATGCCCCGCAATCATTTGTTACTACTATAGAAGAACTGTTGGCTATCTCTTATATGAGGCTGGGAGAACAGCAAAACTGCCTTCTCAATCACTCCTCATCCTCCTGCCTGATACCCATTGAGGGTGAAGGAGTACACAGCCTGACCGAGGGATCAGAGAAAGCTATTGAAGCTTATACCGAGATTCTGGAAAAACGTCCGAATGACATGGCTTCGCAATGGCTGCTGAACGTGGCCTACATGACCCTGGGGAAATACCCGGATGAAGTTCCTAATGAATGGCTCATTCCTAAAGACGTTTTCGATTCAGATTACGAGATCGGTAGATTTTACGATATCGCACCCGATCTGGGACTGGCTGAAATGGGACTATCAGGTGGCAGTATTACAGAAGATTTCAACAATGACGGTCATATAGACATCATGGCTTCTTCATGGGGGCTTGAAGATCAACTACAGTATTACCAAAACAATGGTGACGGTACTTTTACCAAGAAAACAAAAGAGGCCGGTCTTACGGGAATTACCGGGGGTCTTAATATGATTCATGCTGATTTTGATAACGATGGCTATGCTGATGTATTTGTTCTACGTGGAGCATGGCTGGCGAATGACGGTAAGCATCCAAACTCACTACTTCACAACAATGGAGACGGTACCTTTTCGGATGTAACGGAAAATGCTGGTCTCCTGAGCCGACACCCTACCCAAACCGCGGCATGGGGTGATTACAACAATGACGGCTGGCTGGATCTTTATATAGGCAATGAAAAAACTAGAAACAGTTATAACCCTTCCGAGCTCTATCGAAATAATGGTGACGGTACTTTTACCAATGTAGCTGTAGAAGTCGGTATCAACGCAACAGGATTTATAAAAGGAGTAGTATGGGGCGACTATAATAATGACGGCCTTCAGGATCTATATGTATCGCGTCTTGGTGAATCCAATTTACTTTATCACAACGATGGCGCTAAAGGTAACTCTTGGTCTTTTACTGAAGTTGCTGAAAAGGCAGGTGTACAGGAACCTATCCGAAGCTTCCCCACCTGGTTCTGGGATTACAATAATGACGGCTGGCTGGATATCTTTGTCTCAGGTTATTATGCCAACGCAGCCGATGTTGCCAATGAATACCTTGGTAAACCCACCCAGGCAACTATGCCAAGACTTTATGAAAACAACCATGATGGAACATTTGAGGATGTGACTCAAAAGGTCAAACTTAACAAGGTGCTGTACAGTATGGGCAGTAATTACGGAGACCTGGATAACGACGGGTATTCTGATTTCTATGTGGGAACCGGAGATCCCGATTTCCGGGCCTTGATGCCAAGCAGGATGTTTCGCAACAATGCCGGTAAAAACTTCCAGGAAGTGACAACAAGCGGTGGTTTTGGAAATATTCAAAAGGGACACGGGGTGTCATTTGCTGATCTGGACCACGACGGAGACCAGGATATTTTCATGGTTATGGGTGGAGCACTCAAGGGAGATACCTATCTCAATCTATTATTTGAGAACCCGGGTCATGACAATCACTGGCTCACATTGGATCTTGAGGGGGAAGCCTCCAATAGATCCGCAATAGGTGCTCGAATCAAGATAAGCGTGGAAGGCAGTGAAGGTACAGAATATGAAATTCACAAGACCGTCTCTACCGGAGGCAGTTTCGGTTCCAATTCTCTTCAACAGGAAATAGGGCTTGGAGATGCAGAGTCTGTCCGTTCTGTCTCAATAACCTGGCCTACAACAGGTAAGACGCAGACTTTTACCGATTTAGCAATGGATAGTCATTACAAGGTAAAAGAAGGTGAGAAACCAATAAATATATCTCGACCGACTTTTTCCTTAAGGGCCAATTAATACTCCATAACGCCCGCTTTGAACTCCGTCTCATAGTCATCAAAAATGGCATCGATGAACTCTTCTCTTTCGGGAGTTATCCGGATGTTATTCCAGCTTCCTGTGTTGTTATCAGTAGTACCCTGCAATTCCGCCGTGAAATTTAAATTGTGTACGGTAAACTCATCCATACCCCGGCGAAGTTTCTGACTTCTAATTTTTATTCTGAGACGGACATCCGATATCCCTGCCTCCTGTTCTGCGGTATTGGGCTCAAGGGTTTTCCAATACGTTTCAAAATAGAGACTAGAATTAGTCTCCTCCGTTCTATTCATACGGAACTGGTACTCATTCACAATAATTTTATCGGTATAAGACTTTATATCACTTGGAGTGACTCTTCTGATCGTCTCCTTCATTGTACCATCCCGCGCAGTCTGCTGCATACCCTGACAGCTGGTTAAAATTCCTAATACAACAAAACCAAGTACAAATTTTAATCTAAACATCATGACTTATCTCCTATTATGAATTAATGGCAAGATAAAAAAAGGGAACACATATCAAAATGTGTTCCCTTTCGGTTCGCTGGTCATCTATGCTATTCTGTAGTGTTGGTTTTGCCAGCATTTCCTACCGTTTCGGTGGTATATATCGCTTCCCTTAGCAACTCTAATTCTGCACCCGGTATGGGTAGATGATAAGGGGTTCCGACAACCAGATCGCCCCATCCGCGTTTGTCATAAAAAGCTAATCCTGAAGCAGTTCCGAACGATTCCATTCTCTTCTCATGCTTCAGCATGCTCCAGACTGTAGCACCATCCGATCGTACCGGATTCTGGGCATCGCTCATACTGCCGGTCGGATCGGTATACAACGCATCCGGAAGCTCACCAACTTGTACCCGAGATTCATTGATAATATCAACAACCTGGTTTTTGTTAGCTACAGGGTCCAGATGCAACAGGGCTTCTGCTTTTAGCAAACGCATCGTTGCAGGTGTCATAATCCACTTTTCATTACCCTGGGCATAGCTGTATCGAGGCCCCGGGTTCCTATTTAAATAGGCATAGTTGGAATAGTGGTAAATACCACGGTCAGACGGGAAAAACGAAGCGCCGGCATAGGCAAAATACTTACCATCTGATTGTGGGTCACCTTCACCCGTTATCCGACGATCCTCCGTGGTAATATCAAATGGCAAACGTTGACTGAGGTCGCTGTTTAACCAATCATCATAATTACCGGATTCATCAGCCGGACCGATGGTTTTATAATCGGCACGGGTCCATACCAAGTCCTTACCATAATAGCGCCAACCGGAGAACCAATTTTCCTGAGGATCGTTAATAGCGAAAACATCATCTACCATTTCGGTATATCCGGCATCGACATCATCAGCTACCTGTTGCCAATCCACATTCTGGCGCTCCTGCGGATTACGTGCCATCGCTGCCCGGTAATGGGCACGATACATCCTAATGATAGCAATAAACTCATCACGGGAAAATTCCGTAGCTCCCATCCATCCGGAAGGGATACTGGAAAAGGAAGCGGATTGAGCTGTGCTGATTGCCTGATTCAAGTAAGGTAGGGCACCGTTTGACCATACATCTGTATAGGGAACAATTTCAAACGGCGGATTTTCCGCATCAAACTGTCCGGTTGGAACCTGATCTACGATGAAACCTTGGTCAAAATTTACAGCGATATTTGCATGTGCCAATCCGATCACAAATTCGCCGAAAGATTTCGCTCTCGCCGTTTGATCAGCATCACCAATTTCAAGCCCCCCTTCTATGGCTCCGAGACCATCAAGTGCAGCAGAAATAGCCGCATACGAGTTGGTAAATGGAATCTCAGCTACCGCGGAATAACCGTAGGACGGATCGTTGTTATAAGGCTCACGCGGCTCAGAACCCATGTCCTGCATCCCGAAGTTACCCCATGACGAACTCTGTTCGTCTGCGGCTACTGAAAGAGCAAATGTGGGTTCATAATTCTCACTGGCATAATAATAAGTGCGAAACGTTCCCTGTATCAGGGTTTCAATATCACCCGGTTGTGACAAGGCACGCTCGCGGTTCGGGTCATTTTGATTTGTCACCGACAAGTCTTGGCATCCACTAAACGCCACCAGACCGGCCAGCACAAATGGAACAAATGTTTTAAATAATCTCATAATATGTTCCTCTGTAGTTTTAATTAAAATTCGAGAGTAATTCTACCGGTATAGGTGCGATAGGTCGGGTAGGAAAAGTTATCAATCCTATAACCGTTGGAAATAACATCGGGATCATATCCGGAATAACCTGTAAATGTTAGCAGGTTACGTCCGACAACACCGACCGAAACTTCACGAAATATACTTCCTACGCCATCTCCGAAGACATTACTTAAAGTACTACGCCCCATAGAATATGTGAGACTTACTTCTCTTAACTTTAAATAAGTAGCATCCTCTACAAAATGACTGTTTACCGCATTTGTATTGTAGAGTGTACTGTAATACTGTATAGGCTTCTTATTACCTTCCGCTTTACCTTGCTGATCAACAGCACCGGCTAGAAACTCGCGATAAGGCCATTGTGCCGTACCGTTATAGATGTCACCACCAATTTGGGCATCCCAAAGCATAAAGGCATTGAATCCTTTATAGTTGAAATTGGTGTTGAAACTGAAATTAAAGTCAGGTACTACGCTACCGATCTTGGTGAACGAACTTCCTTCCTCATCTACATAAGCAATCGGCATTCCCCAGTCGTAGGTATTACCTGCAACCGTACCTGTCGTACCCCAGAGTTGATCCGAGATACCATCCTGGTAGGTATTACCAGAACCGACAAATACCAGGTATCCGTCATCATTTATATCAAAGGCGTCTTGATTGCCCTGAACTGCAGATGGAAGCTCATCATAACCGGTGATATACTTGGTTCCATATAAAGCTCCAAAGGTTTCACCTTCTCGGTTATAGAAGGCATTATATCCACCGGCACCAACGCGATAAGCGGGAAGATTAAACTTAGTAATCGTTTGATCCGTCATATCAAAAGTACCTCCAATATTCAGTGTCATATCGTTGGTTCTCAAGACTGTCGCATCAAGTGTGGCTTCCCAGGTATCGGTTTCTACCGTACCGGCGTTCTGCCATTGTGAACTGTAACCGTAATAGGATGGCAGCGGTACGTTTAGAAGCTGATCTTCGATAGTTGACTGTGCATATACAACGGTCAAATAAACCTGATCCATAATGCCCAGCTCCATTCCGAATTCTTGCTCGGTTGTGAACTCAGGCTTAAGTTCGGCATTACCCAGTGTCTGCTTGTTAATGGATCCGACGCCTACACTGAATGTTTCATACTGTGCCTCGAAATCCGGACGGGCACCTGCAGTACCAAGTGAGTAGCGAAGCTTAAACTCATTTATGATATCCGGTGCGAACCACCATGGCTCTTCCGATATCCGATAGGCACCACTGACTCGGTAATAGGTTTGCCATCTCTCATCTGAACCGAAAAGAGAACTTCCATCACGACGAACCATCAGGTCCAGGATGTAACGATCCTTATAATCAAGATTTGTAATGGCAAAATAACCACGTGCCCTTATTTCCTGCAGATAAGAATTTACATCTTGATTATCTGGGTGGATAGCTCCAAGACTCTTGGTATCGGCTACGATAAATCGATCACCAGATGCAGTAGTCGACTCAAAGCTGTTATCCTCATACAGTACCCGAAAGCGGGTCTGTGTGGCAAGATCACCGAATTCCTTAATAAAAGAAGCGGTTAAGCTTGCATTGAGTGCATTGTCAATGTAGTTATACCTGCTATAGAAGCCTGATTCTGTTCCGGCATCGATAGACTCAAAGCCTAAGGGCAGATAATCCACATCTTTGTAATCGAGACGATCGTAACTGAGATTTGCCTCTAGGTTGAACCAATCAACAGGCTGGAATGTACCGTTGATACTTCCGGTAATACGCGACCGGTTGTGGGTTTCTTCGGCTTCTGAGCGAATACCGTATAGCGGATTTTCTTCCTGGATTCGCTGGGTGGGCTGAACATCCGGTAGTCCGTCCCCGTCACGGTCTGCGGCCAAATCCATATTCGGATATTGAAATAGCAATCCAAAGAATGGGTTGGGCATGCCTCCTACACTCGGATCATCACGTTCCGAATTAGCATATCCTGTACTTGCTGACAGTTTTAATTGGCTGCTCACATCATGATCAATATTAAAACGGAGGGAATTCCGGCTATATCCTTCTAAACCTGTAATAACTCCTGCTTCCTGTGTATTTGAAGCGGAGATCATAAAATTCGTTTTTTCCAGGTTTTGAGAAACCGACAATTTATTTCGATATGTATTACCCGGATCAAAGAAGCGCGCCAGGTTGTCATATGTCTGTCCGGGATAAGGATTATCCGCAAAAGAGATATTATTACCGCCAGGATAGACATCATCGGCAGCTGCATCGAAACCTACTACATTCCCACCGGCATCCAGCCAATCTCCTGAACTGTTGGTTCGGAACCAGTGGCTTTGATTCGTTTCCACTGTATTATGCAATTCGTTGATACCTGCTTCGGTTGTAAATTGAACCTGGGTATCACCGAGACTTCCGCGGTCACCTCTTTTGGTCGTAATATTTATTATACCGTTCTGAGCTCGTGACCCATAAAGAGAAGCTGCGGCAGCACCTTTCACTACCTCAATATTGGCAATATCCTGCGGATCTAAATCCGTAGGCTCTGAAGCCAATATCGCGCCGTCAACAATATAGAGAGGTTGGTTGGATCCTTGAATACTCCCAGTACCTCTCAAAGTAATACTGCTGCCTGAGCCTGGAAGACCGCTGCTTTGAACAACATCCACTGCAGCTACTTTACCCTGGAGAGCGGCAGTGGCTGAAATAGCCGGTGCTTTATCCAGTTCATCAGTTGAAACCTGTTCAACGCTGAACGTTGTTTTTTCTCGCGCTGTCTCGGAAATAACCCCGGTAACAACCACCTGGTCCATACCAAGAACATCCTGTTCCAAAGCTATATTTACTGTTTCTTCAGAACTTTGTAGATCAACTTCAACTGTTTTTCGTTTATAACCTATAAAGGTGACGCGTAATCTATATGTACCATATGGTACATTTTCGATAGTATACTGACCTTCAGCATTTGTAGCGGAACCTCTTTCAGCTCCGACAACAAATACATTTACGCCGGGTATAACTTCGCCTGTTTGTGAGTCTGTAACTGTTCCTGAAATAGTGCCGGTCTGAGCAAAAGCCATACCAACCCCACACAGAAACATAGCAATCATTGTTGCTAGTAGCTTCTTAAGCATAATTAACCTCGTTTCATTATGATTTTTGTGAAACAAGGGCAAATAAAGATGTGCCTGTTAAGCCCTAACTTAACAAAGAGTTATCCCCATACATCCCGTTATATAATATTTTGCCCTAATTACTCGCCTAAATAATTAATATTTTCTAACAAATCAAGCATTTTTACTGATTTGCCAGGAAACATCAATAGTTGTGAAAAGAGATTTGGCTAATTACGGTCATGAAGTGAATTGTGTTTCCCAAGCTTATTATTAAACTTTTTTTACTTTGCTCATTATCATTAAACGCTTTTTATAGCGTACCAGGAAGTTGTATGTAAGCAATGAATTACCTTTAAAGTCAGGCTTGGTCATGACTTTATACCCTCACTATTCGGGAAATTATGTAAAGGAATTGTGGCGCAAATAAAAACGAAGTAGTTTCTCCGGGGAAATGTTACTAATCTAGTAATTAAATTTTATTCCACCAGATACCTGGGCAGCTGTGAGGGAATTCTGACCAAGACTTCGTAATTTAGGAAGTTAGTCATTTCACTGAACGAGGAAACCGTCATTTCCTGATCTCCCTGTTTCCCGATAATCACGACTTCATCTCCTTTTTTAACCCCGGGGATATCCGTGACATCGATAGTAAGTAGATTCATATTCACCAATCCGGCCACTCCTGCCCTTCGACCTTTGATGAGCACAATTCCGGCATTGGTGAGGTTCCTGCCAAAACCGTGAGAGTAACCGATAGGCACGGTGGCAATTTTCTGTTTGCGGCTGGTCTGATATGTATTTCCATAACCAATAAACTCACCGGCCTCGACATTCTTGGTACTCATCACCACACTTTTCCACTCCATCACCCTTCTGAGGGGATCTTTATGCTCTTTTTCAATATCAGAGTGGTTCTTTACGAATTTCATGTAGGTCTCCCGATTAGGCCAGAATCCGTATTGCGCTATTCCAATGCGAACCATATCCATGGTTGTCTCCGGGTAATTCAATGCCGCTGCCGAGCAGGCCGTGTGCAAGTGTCTGGGCTCAATGCCCAGATCGATTAGTTTCTTGCTTAATTTTTTAAAATTCTCGATCTGTCGGGTAACACGTACATGATTGCTGACGCTTTCTGCTCCCGCATAATGTGTGCATATACCGTCAACCTGTAAATGATTAATGTTGTCCTTGATGAGTTTAACTGTTTGTTCGATTTCACCGTTTTCAAGACCGGTTCGGTTCATGCCTGTTTCCAGGTGCAGATGAATGCGGGCGGGCATCCCCAAATCTTTTGCATGCTGTATAGCTGCTTTCAAACGGTCGTTTTCAAAAATGTAAAACGAGACATCCTGTTCAATGGCCCACTTGATTTCGGAGTTCTCAATCATACCCATAATCATAATGTGACTCCCATCATCGGTCTTGGCATCATGGGCTCTTTTCGCCTCAT
Organism: Halalkalibaculum roseum; assembly: GCF_011059145.1. Classification (NCBI taxonomy): domain Bacteria; kingdom Pseudomonadati; phylum Balneolota; class Balneolia; order Balneolales; family Balneolaceae; genus Halalkalibaculum; species Halalkalibaculum roseum. The sequence goes on from NZ_JAALLT010000003.1 coordinate 432,460, forward strand.
CGGAACTGAAAACAGAAAAGTGTCTTATGCCACAACTTTCTGCCAGGGGAACAAACTGCTCAATGCCGTGCCCATAAGCATTTCCTTTTATTACAGAACTGAAGACTACATCCTGCCCCACATAGTCCTTTAAGAATTCAACATTCTGTTTAAAGGCTGATTTGCTTAGTTCTATATGGGATGGCGCGAACATGGAAGTTGTTGAGTTGTTGAGTTGTTGAAGAGAGGATCTATCCTTTAATAAGGGTGAAAGATTACACGGTCGAAGTCAAGCTACATTTTAAATGTTATTATTCTTAATTAAGCATTCAGAGTGGAAGCAGAGCATCCGGGAAGGTGTCAACCGCAGAGCGATTGACAAGAAAATTCCTAATTGTTCATTGTTCATTGTTAATTGTCAATTGCCATACACTGTTCAATAATTTTGGCAAACATCTTTACCCCTGTCTCAATTAAATCATCCGGGAAATCATAATCGGAAGCGTGTAACGCCGACTGATCGATTCCAGCCCCCAATCCAAACATCGCGCCGGGAAAGACGTCCGTAAAATGTCCGAAATCTTCCGACCAGCTGAAGGGCTCTGCTTTTTCCAGCAATGAAAATTCATTTTGCTTTGCCGCTGACCTTATTATTTCTACAGCTTCAGTATCATTAACCGTAGCTGAAAAAGACTCCACCCATTCGGTCTCCAAGCCCAGATTATAGGTTTCAGCATGCCCTTTTGCAAATGTAACGGCCTGCTGTTTTAATTGCTCCAGTGTGTCATCGTCATAGGTTCTCAGGGTCATCATGACTTCAGCAAAACCGGGCGATGTGCCAAAGGCCCGCTCTCCAAGCCGGGCATGGATTACAGTAGCTTTTGCTGCTTGAGCCAATCCGGTATGAAATTGTGGAAGGGAGGATAAATCCCCGATTAAGTGCGACATTGCCATGGCCGGACTTTTTCCTTCATCCGGATGTGCCGCATGCGAGGTCTCACCTTTCAGGCGAATAATGAGCCCAATGGATGCCGCTGCAAAAGCTTTCTCCCTAACTACAATCTGGCCTTTTTCATAGCCCGGAAGATTGTGCAGGGCGAATACCCAGTCAGGTGTAATATCCTTGAACCCCTGGTCTTGCAATACACGTCGTGCTCCCTCTCCGGTTTCTTCGGCCGGCTGAAAAAGTAGCAGAACATCTCCTAACTTAGGCCTTTTTTCACCAAGCCATTGTGCTACCCCACAAATAATGGCCATATGTCCATCGTGGCCGCATTTGTGTCCCGTCTGCGGATTACCCGAGCGATAATCAATATCATTCTCCTCAGGGATGGGAAGGGCATCCAGTTCACATCGTATAAGTATTGTTGGACCATCTTTCTTTCCCTCAAATCCGGCTAGTACTCCGTGGCCTCCCAAACCGGTAAGAAGTGTATCAGGATCGGTAGATTTTAAGAAATCGATTATCCTGGAGGCCGTTTGCTCTTCCTCTCCGGAGACCTCTGCGAGGCTATGAAGCTCATGGCGCAGCTCAACCAGTTTTTTAATATCTAATCCGGAATTTGTGCTCATGGTAAAATTCAGTCAATTCCTTTGTGATACTTATTGTAAACTTTGAGCAACTTTGTGAAATAGCCGACTAAAATTATAACACAGAGTTACACAAAGAAGCGCTGAGGGACACAGAGGACTTATCTATGTTAATAGAGATCTCCGAGTACGATGCGGGGATCGGGGTAGAGCTTGAGTGCCTGTTCATGAAACTCATCAGCAACGACTCCGGGCATATCCGCTTCACCGGGATCCTTAATTGAGATCTGAAAATGAAGATGCGGAACCCAGCCGCCATTAATTTTTTCCTCTCCAAGCTCGGCAATCTTTTCTCCTTTTTCAACAGATTGTCCAACTTCCCATTGATCAAGGCATGCTTCAGAAAGGTGTCCGTATAGTGCGAATAAGGTAGTGTCTTCGAATTCGTGACGTGTTACCAGCGTAGGACCATAGTTACCCTTCTGTGCATGATTTTCTTTATAGGCAAGCTCTCCATCATAAAAAGCATAGACCGGAGCTCCGGCATTTGTCCATATATCGATGCCCATATGAATGTTTCTTTTCCCTTCGTACTGATCAGCCGTGTACATCCTGGTTCTCTTCTCATTATACTTGCCTATGGCCCATGATTTTGAGCTAATAAATTCAGGATCATAGCGCTCGGAGAGATCAAAGACAAAGAGCTCCTCCGGGTAATCCATAACCGGGGTTAAATTAAATTCAGAGAGGTCAATCATTAATAATAAATCATGTTAAACCGAAAATTATGCCGGGAATTCGCATAGGACCCCAAGTTATTGTAAAATCAGTTCTATTGGCAATTATTTGAGCATCCGAGAAGATAACAAGCTTATTCGACAATCTTATCAATGTAATCGGAGTTCATAATTCCAAGCGCTCCCATGTATTTCATACGAAAACGAATAAAGTCACCGACTTCGTAATTATTCTTGTTATCACCCACATCCAGGATAAGCATATCGGAACTGGCATCGGCGACTTTAACATCATCATGAATATTTATTAGATGATCGGGATTGATATCCAAGTATCCGATATCCAGTATAGCCCGGTAGGATGTTTTACCGTACTCATCCTTGTCGATGGATGCGACCTTGCCTTGGGGATTTTTGCCGAGATCACCGCTTGGTACCTTCGGTTTTTCTGCAATCTCAATAATTTGCGAGTAGAGCTCCAGTACATCGTTGTGCATGCCTTCTATGGTCCCATCTGAAAACAGGTCTTTGCCGAAGAAGAGAGCCTCACCCACCCGGAAATGATTGATGCCTTTGGGCAGCTGATTGCGCAGCAATAAGGGAATAGTCACCGTCGTTCCTCCCGAAACAAGGGGAATCTCTTTGTCAAACTGCAGTGAAATAATCTGCTTGTAGAGTGCCAGCTGTATTAATTTATCCTCGTCTGGCATTACCCCATGCATGCAATTTAGGTTGGTACCGATACCGATGACCTTAATGGCAGGAAGTTCGAATACCTTTTCGTAGAAAGTAATCAGATCTTCGCGCATTACCCCCTCCCGCAGGTCACCCATCTCAATCATTATTATAACTTTATGTACAGTTCCCTGGCGCTGGGCCTCTTTAGAAAGCGCATGCAGCGTGGAGAGCTCAGTATTAAGGCTGGCATCGGCATACTTTACCACCGATTCGATAATATCTTTTGGCGGAGGTTTGATATAGATGGTCAGCACTTCAGAATCAATCTCTTTGATCTTTTTAAGATTGCTGATCCGGGAGTCGTGCATTTCACCAATTCCAAGGTCGGCGACCTCCTTTAGATAATCCGTATTGCCGCAGAGCAGCTTGGTGGTGATACCCCACTTTATGTCGTTTGACTTAAAGAGATTATCCAGGTAGTTATAATTGTCGCGCAGCTTGTCGCGATATAGCTTTAGATAGGCCATCCCCTACTTATTAAGTCTCATTTCAAGATATTTATTGGTGAAGCCGTACTTCTCATAAAGATACCTGGCCGGGTTATCGGGCTCAACATGCAGTGCTATATCTCCTTCTGTGGCATCAATGATACGTTCCATAAGTTCTTTACCGATTCCCTGCCCGCGCTCCCTGGCATCCACTGCAATATACACCAATATATGTTCGGGGATATACCCGCCCATATTTGTGTCATTAATGATTACGGCTCCAACGATTTTTTCATCACGATGGGCAACCAGTATAAATCCGTCTTGCCCTTCACCATCTCCATAGGCGTAGGCAATACAGCGCAAAATGCTCTCTTTTTTATCACCGTATTCATCCAGGTGATGATAGAGAAATTCAGCAATATCGTCCCGGCTGAATACGGTCGGATTGTTTTCATCCGATTCAATGATAGAATATTTGATCATAAAAATAGCTAAGTGTTAATTTGTTCTTCAACAAGTGTTTCGTCTTTCACTTCAGTATCAAGTTCTCCGTCGCTATCAGGAAACGCCAGCGATACAATTACGAAGGCAATGAGTGAAGCTGTGATTCCGAATACATTTGGATCGAGATTGTACGGTAATTGTTTCACAAAAATTTGCAAATACAGAGTGGTTCCTCCTCCAATAAGCATGGCTGAGATTGCACCAATACTGCTGCTTTTTTTCCAATATAAAGCACCGATTATAGGTACAAATAATCCCGATACCATGAAAGCATAGGAATAAAGCATAAGATCTAAAACACTGGTCATGGTTGTGGCAATCAGCAAGGCTGCTACCCCGATAATAAGTGTTGTTACCTGTGAAAAGCGGAGGAAAGAGTCACTTTCATGGTCCACATCCTTAAAATACACTATAATGTCAGAAACCACATTTCCTGATGAGGCCATCAGGCAACTGTCGGCAGTTGAAAGTATGGCTGAAAAATAGGCCGACATCATAATACCCATCAAACCTACAGGCAATACCGTTCTCAATAACATCGGTAACCCGGTTTCAGGATCAGTATCAGAAATATTTTCGGCGCCGAGGTAATCGAACATTCCCTGTCCGGCCCCCACTTTGGCAAAAAGACCCAGCAAGACTCCCATGAATGCCATAACCGGCCATTCAAACAGACCGGCAAGGTACCATGCTTTTTTAGCAGTCTTCTCATCATTACAGGCATAGATTCGCTGGTATAAGGTCATACCAACAAACCATATGGGAATGATAGTCACCGCCCAGTATACCACATTCTGCCATGTGATATTTGTCATGGAGAGTAACTGCGGATCCACCGTGCTGGTAATTCCCTCCCACCCTCCGATAGCGGTATAAGAAATCGGAATTCCGATCAACACCAAACCGGTCATCAGCAGTGCCCACTGCAAGGTGTCTGTGTAAATTACAGCTTTCAAGCCCCCCATGACGGTATACACCACTGCGATAGTACCCATTATCAGCAGGGCGGTATTCAGCTCAAGATCTGCAAAAGTACCGGTAGCAAGTTTAGCTCCAGCTAGAATCTGCGAGCTGGTAAACCCGGCATACCCGATGGCCGATATGATCCCGGCTATCAAGGCCACACGTGCATTGAAGTAATATTTAAAAACTTCAGGAAAGGTATAGGCTTTATCAAAAACCGGGTTACCTTTTACCTTGGGGATGAGAAAAACTGCAGCAAGCCAAGCCCCAATCAGACCGGTAAAAAGCATCCATGATCCTGACAATCCCATGGTAAATCCAAGTCCGCCAAGGCCGATTGAAAACCCACCCCCCACATCTGTTGCAACAACAGAAAGTCCGACATGGAGACTACTCATATTTCTTCCGCCTACATAGTAGTCATCCGCTCCCTTGTTTTTCTTCAGAAAGAAAAACCCGAAGCCGAGCATGACAATCATATAGAGTATGAAGATGGAAAAATCTATCCAGTGCATAAGATGGGACGAGAAAAATAATTAACCAGAAGGGTGCAATTAGACCGGTAAAGGTAAATTCATGTAATAGCGTCAAGGAATATTTACGACCCTAAATATAGGCTTAATCTGGCAGGGATGTCAAATTGATCACATCAATATAAGATGGGCAAAAAGGAAGAATTACTAACTGCCGTTTCTACTCGGGCCTACCAGCAGTTTACCGTTATAAACGGATCCTTCATCAAAGGAAATGTTCTTAGCTTTTATGTCTCCCCTTAACACGGAACCCTTTTTAAGGTGAATGGCATCGCTGGCATGAACGTCACCTTGCATCGATCCCTCAAGCACCAGTTTGGAGGTTTTTATGGTACCCCTGAAATTGGTGTCCTTGTCGAGGTATGTATAACTCTCCGAATTTTTCACTGTTTTCAACCCTTTTAAATTACTCCTTGAACAGCAGTACCTTTTGTCGGCAACCTGCTAACTCATTATTTCTATTGCTAAAACCTTAGCTAATTATAACAAATTTTAGCTAACAAATATATTATTGAGCTAAAATATAATATTTCACCGTGTCGGAATGACCGGTCTTATCATCTTCCCATTATGCGCTCTCGCAGTGTTTCGCAGTTGACTTCGCTGAGTTACGCAGAAATTTTGACCCTCTCCAAGCATCGGCGAAAAACTTAGCGCAATCAGCGATAGAAAATTTACTTTAAAACAGGTTAAGCACTAATAGAACCATTAGAGTAGTTGTTATTTTTCCTTATTTTTCTGATTAGAAAATCAATCCAAAATCCATCGTATTTATCTATGATCACGTCTGAAGAAGCAATGGCTCTCGAGAATCAATACGGAGCTCATAATTATCATCCGCTCCCGGTAGTACTTTCAAAGGGTGAAGGAGTGTATGTGTGGGATCCGGAAGGCAACAGGTATTTTGATTTTCTATCAGCTTATTCGGCAGTAAACCAGGGGCATGGCCATCCTAAAATACTGAATGCACTCAAAGAACAGGCAGAAAAGCTTACTTTGGTTTCGCGAGCTTTTCATAGTGATATTCTAGGAGTGTATGAGGAGTACATGCACAACTATTTTGGCTATGACAAGCTGCTGCCAATGAACACGGGTGCCGAAGGCGTGGAGACGGCTATTAAACTGTGCCGAAAGTGGTCATACGAGAAGAAGAATCTCACCCCGGAAAAAGCTACTATCATTGTAGCAAAAGGAAATTTTCATGGCCGAACGACCAGCATCATTTCCTTTTCAAATGATCCGGTCGCACGTAAAAACTTCGGCCCCTATACGCCCGGTTTTGTCTCTGTAGACTATGACGATTTGGATGCATTGGAACAAGCCCTGAAGGAAAAAGATGTCGCCGGTTTCCTAGTGGAACCGATACAGGGGGAAGCAGGAGTAAATGTACCAAGTGATGGATATCTGAAGAAAGCTTATGAACTTTGCCAGAAACATAATGCTCTATTCATTGCCGATGAGATTCAAACTGGCATTGCTCGTACCGGAAAATTACTCTGCGTTGATCACGAAAATGTAAGACCGGATATCGTAATTCTTGGAAAAGCGTTATCCGGCGGGGTCTACCCGGTATCGGCGGTACTGGCAGACGATGAAATTATGGAGTGTATTCGACCCGGCGAACACGGCTCCACCTACGGAGGAAACCCACTGGCTTGTGCTGTAGCGATGGCGGCTCTTGATGTTGTCAAGGAAGAGAATCTGGCTGAAAATGCAGAAAAGCTGGGCAAAATTTTCCGGTCTGAGATGGAGAAACTGGCAGAGAAATCTAAACTGGTAAAAAAAGTTCGTGGAAAAGGCTTATTAAATGCAGTGGTTATCAATGATTCGGAAGAAAGCGAGACTGCATGGAATATCTGTGTGGCCTTAAAAAATAACGGTCTCCTTGCCAAGCCTACCCATGGGAATATCATCCGTTTTGCACCTCCCCTGGTGATGACCGAAGAGCAGCTTATGGAGTGTGTTTCCATCATATCAGATACCGTGATGGAATATGAAAACGTCGCGGTATAGAACACGGATGCATGGAACACGGAAAACGCAGATATTGCGGATTGGCACTGTTTTGAGTTTAGGTTACCTCAAATTTTAGATCTGCACAAACCAGTCTCATCGGTGTCATCTGTGTTCCATAAAAAAAGCGGCTTCCTAAATTAGAAAGCCGCTTCTGTAGTGGCGGGGGTAGGATTCGAACCTACGACCTTCGGGTTATGAGCCCGACGAGCTACCAGCTGCTCCACCCCGCGATGTAAGACTCCAAAAATAGGCTTGATTTGGGTACTTGTCAATAGTAAATTTATATTTCTTTCCGCTAACAGCTACGGCTTTCTTTCAAATTTATAATTACAAAAAACAAGCGCTATATGTCTACCAATACCAAGGTAAATCCTAAAGAAGTACACAGTATCCTTGATAAGCATATCCTTACCGATGGTCTGGATATGGTTCTGGATCTTGAGAAAAGCGAAGGTGTTTACCTTTATGATTCGAGAGGCGAAAAGCGCTACCTGGATTTCTTTACTTTCTTTGCCTCCAACCCACTGGGTATGAATCACCCGAGGCTGTCGAATGATGAATTTATACGTAAAATAGGAAAGGCTGCCGTCAACAAGCCATCCAATTCGGACGTCTACACTGAGGCAATGGCAGAGTTTGTCGACAATTTTGACCGAATCGGAATACCGGACTACATGCCCTATGCTTTCTTCATCTCGGGAGGAGCTCTCGCAGTTGAAAATGCCCTTAAAGTTGCATTTGACTGGAAGGTTCAGAAAAACTTTGAGAAGGGTTATCGTCAGGAAAAAGGTCATAAGGTCCTTCACCTTGAAAAAGCTTTCCACGGGCGCTCGGGCTACACGTTATCACTTACCAATACCCTGCCAAATAAAACGAAGTATTTCCCTAAATTTGACTGGCCTCGCATCGTGAATCCTGTCATGAAATTCCCTGCCACTGACGAGCATGTTCGTCAAGCAGTAGACCTGGAAGGTAAGGCCATAGCCCAGGCGGAGCGTTACTTTGAGATGTATAAAGACGAAATTGCCTGCATCATACTTGAACCCATACAGGGAGAGGGAGGAGACAACCATTTCAGATTAGAGTTTCACCAGGCCCTGCGTGACCTGGCCGACAAACATGAGGCCCTGCTTATTTATGATGAAGTGCAGACCGGCGTCGGTCTCACCGGTAAATTCTGGGCTCACGAACACTATGTGAAACCGGATATCCTTGCTTTCGGCAAAAAAGCGCAAGTTTGCGGAATACTTTCCAACGACCGGGTGGATGACATAGAAACCAACTGCTTCCACGTTTCATCTCGTATCAATTCTACATGGGGAGGTAATCTGGTGGATATGGTTCGTTTCGGTAGAATACTAGAGGTAATCGAAGAAGAAAAGCTCGTAGAAAACGCTGCTGAGGTCGGCTCCTACCTTCAGGATAAACTCAGTGAGCTGGCCGAAGAGTTTGAACATTTTAGCAACCCCAGGGGTAAAGGTCTATTTTGTGCCATTGACCTGCCTAACGGCCATGCCCGGGATGCCGTCAAGAAACAGTGCATTGAAAATCAACTGATGATTCTGGCCTGTGGTGAGAGAACCATCCGGTTCCGTCCGCCACTGAACGTAAAGAAGGAGCATGTTGATGAGGCAATAAGCATTATGCAGAAATCCTATAAGGAAGCTGCCGGTAAATGCCCGGCACTGACTTCAAATAGCTACACCCTGCCCAACGGCAATAGTGGAAGTTGATCGCTTGGAAATTGCAGTTCTTTCAGGATCACTGTTTCTAACTCTTTAGTAGCACTTAATATATTCTATTTTGATCCGGTGACTGCTCCTGTAATTTCTATATCTTTATCTTTTCAATATATCGATAGCTAATTTTCCAGTCTTAGTATCGGATTACTTGTAGTAGTACTTTTTGTATAGAAGCCATCCTTTTATTACTTGATTAGGTGCCTTATTCGCTTATCTTGGATATTACACCTAAATCACAAGTGACTAAATAACAATGGCTTATATAGAATTGAATAATAAGATGCCCGGTATAGCCGGACTCTTGCAGTATCGACCAGAAACGGCAAAACCTTTGAGTGAACTTGCCGAAATTTTACTAAGGGGTCCTTCCAGCCTCTCTTCCGGTGAACGTGAAATGATTGCTTCTTATGTCTCCTACAGAAATAAGTGTCATTTCTGTCACACCTCCCATGGAGCTGCAGCTGCCCATCATTTCGACGGTGATCTTTCACTAATCGATGACATCAAAAATAATTTCAAAAAAACTGAGATCTCGCCAAAGCTGCGTTCATTACTGGATATTGCTGCGAAGGTTCAACAAAGCGGAAATGATGTAAAAGAGTCAGATATCGATGCTGCCCGTAATAATGGCGCTTCGGACCGTGAAATACACGATGCGGTTTTAATTGCTGCAGCTTTCTGCATGTACAACAGGTATGTAGACGGGCTGGGCACCTGGGCACCGGAAGAAAAAGAAGCCTATGATGAATCCGGCAAACGACTTGCCCATGAAGGCTACTTATCTATTAACTCCTAATTCAATCACATCTATACCATTTGATGTGATTCCGGTTGTATGGTGATTTCGTTCAGCACCGAATCCGCAGGCTGGTTGGCAGCATAGTAGATTGCTTTGCCCACTTCTTCCGGGGTCAGCATCTTATCGCGCTGTACTCGCATATCAACTTTGTCATCATCCCAAAAGGGAGTGTCAACGCCGCCAAGGTGCATCAGGGTAAATTTGATACCGCTTCTCTTGTTCTCTTCAATTAGGGCTTTGGTAAAGCCGGTAACGGCAAATTTGGAGGCCGCGTAGACGGATGAATTTTTCATCACGTATTTGCCGAGTGTACCGGGAAGCATGATAACCCTCCCCTTTTTCTCGGTAGCCATATGTCGAACGACTGTCTGGGTAACCAGAAAGGTACCGTATACATTTGTTTCAAGTACATTTTTGGCATCATCAGGTTTAATATCCAAGAGCGGTTGGATGATACCTTGTCCGAACGCATTGACCAGTACATCTATACTGCCGAGATCTTCAGTTACCTCCCGGGTCATTGTTGATACCGATGCCAGGTCGGTGACATCCACACCGATTACAAAAGCTTCTCCACCGCTGTCGTTAATCTCTTTGGCTACTTCTTCTGCCTTACTCTTATTACGAGCGGCAAGCACCACTTTCGCGCCGGCTTTCGCAAATACTTTGGCCGCAGCGCTTCCAATTCCGCCTGAGCCACCTACAATGAGTACAATTTTGTCTTTCATAAATTGTCAATCTGATCTTATAAGTAGTTAGATCAAAGTAAGCAGATTTGCAGGATTTCCGTTCCGAGAATGTTCGTACCAATTAATTAACTATCTAGTCAGATCAACGAACCCTCCAAGGGTTGCATAACCCTTGGAGGGTTCGTTTACTTATTAATTGGAAATTAGGCCTTTAGGTAGAAGGGTTTTCCTATTTCACTCTTTTGTACTCGATCCGCCAGTTGAGCATCCAGGTATCTCCTTCATTAGTGGATGATTCCCAGTCCCAGGTGAAGGTATTTTCAGTAATATCATAGAAAACCATTCGGCTAATGATGGTGTTGCCCTGGGGACCGGGTCTCGGCCCTGTTTGAAAGATTCGCTTGTTTCCGTCAACAGACCCAAGCAGATCAATATACCCACCCTGATTATCCGCCCATGCCTGGTGCCATGACTCTCTCTGCGGATTATAAACTGAAATACTTGTACCCTTGTATCCTTTTTGGGATCCTCCAGTGCTTTCGAAATGTTCCTGAATGACTTCTCCGTCAAGAATTTTTTCTATGACATTGATGCCCTTGCCCTGATTGCCCTGTTTATCAGTCCAGCTGAGCTCCCATTCTCCCACCCAAAAGTCAAAATACTGCTCCGGTTCTAAATCTTCGATACTATTTTGCGCATTGGCCGGTAAGCTTAAGAACAGAAGCAATAAAAAGAGTAAAGTAAATGACAAATATCTCATCGGTCCGAAATTGTAGTGAGGGATAAACTGAATCTAACATTATTGCTAGCCTACAATATAGCAAGTCTAGCTTGATAAAAGACCTGAGATGGTGTTAAGCGGCAATAACCCGGTTTAAAATTCTGGGGATATAACCGGGCAGTTACTTGTCAGAAAAGAATATGACCTTAATGTAACACACCTCCAAGGTTCAGGATCTTGGAGGTGTGTTACATCATAAAAATTAAAATATACCTAAACCGGCAGCTGCATGGCTGAAGGAATAACTCCTTCATAGATCTTGCTAAGCTGATCTACGGGAAGGGCTACCAGGTTCTCTATAACCAATTTACTGCCACCCGTCATACCTATTTTGTGAACCGGTATCCCGGCTTTGGAAAAATGGTTTTCCATAACCTCTTGTTGTTCTTCTGAGACAGTAATAACAACACCTGATTGTGCCTCGCTGTACATCACTTCATGACTGTCTTCTCCTAGTTCGGAAATATCGATAGCCGCCCCAATGCCTGAAAAAATTGATTTTTCAGCTAGACTCACAGCCAAACCGCCATCAGAAAGATCATGCGCTGATTTTATCATGCCCTGTTTGATACTATCCAGAAGCGTTTCCTGAAGTTTAGCCTCAAATTCAAGATCGATGTCAGGAGTATCGCCGGTGGTCAGATCAAAGAGTGAACTCAGGTACTCCGTTCCGCCCAAGCCTGATCTCTCGGCACCGATATAATAGATAACATCATTCTCTTCTTTAAAACCCGGCGTCATCCTGTGGTTTTCAAGATCTTCAATGAGCCCGAGCATTCCGATAACCGGGGTTGGAAATACGGCTGCTTTTGGATTCTCGTTATAGAAACTGACATTACCGCCGGTAACCGGAGTGTTGAAGGTTCGACAAGCCTCGCCCATCCCTGCCAATGCCTCCTTAAATGTCCAGTACACCTCAGGTTTGTAAGGATTCCCAAAATTGAGGCAGTTCGTAATAGCCATCGGCTTTGCTCCGCTACAGACCACATTTCGTGCGGCTTCAGCTACTGCGATTTGTCCGCCTCTACGAGGATTTAAATACACATAACGTCCGTTACAGTCAGTCTTTACCGCCAGGCCTTTGTTGGTGCCTTTGATGCGAACCACGCCCGAATCAGAAGGTCCGGGTGCATTCACCGTATTGGTTCGTACCATGGTATCGTACTGCTCGTGAACCCATCGTTTGGATGCGATATTCGGCGATCCCAGCAGCTTTTTAAGGATATCATTGTGATCCTCGGGATGATCCAATGAGTCAGTATTAAAATTCTGAGTCTCATCCAGGTATGACGGACGTTTGGTTTCTCTTTCATAAACCGGTGCGCCACCACCCAATACGAGGCTGTCGGCCGGAATATCCGCCTTTGCTTCCCCATCTTTAAGATAGGTCACATTTTCTCCTTCAACGACTTCTCCAATGACAACCGCATTCAGATCCCATTTTTCATAAATATCGATGAGCTCCTGCTCGCGTCCCTTTTCAGCAACGATCAGCATGCGTTCCTGGCTTTCCGACAGCAGCATCTCATAGGCAGTCATACCTTTCTCACGCGCCGGCACTTTATCCAAGTCTAACCGCATGCCGCATTTGCCCTTGGCACTCATCTCGGATGAGGAGCAGGAAATACCTGCGGCACCCATATCCTGCATGCCTACGATACCCCCGTTTTTGATGGCTTCCAGGGAGGCTTCCAGCAACAGTTTTTCCGTAAATGGGTCACCGACCTGAACACTCGGACGCTTCTCTTCACTCTCCTCGCTGATCTCCTCCGAGGCAAAAGTAGCCCCATGGATACCATCGCGCCCGGTACTCGACCCTACAATCAGTACGGGGTTGCCGACCCCTTCAGCAATAGCCGACACGGTCTGTCCTTCCTTGACAATACCCACGCTCATGGCATTGACCAGCGGATTGCCTTCGTACTTTTCATCAAAATAAATTTCTCCGCCCACTACAGGTACTCCAAACGAATTACCGTAATCGGCAATCCCCCTTACCACGCCGTCTAGCAGGAACCGTACTCGCTCATTATCGAGCTTTCCGAAACGCAGCGAATTTAGACTGGCCACGGGACGGGCACCCATAGTAAAAATATCACGATGGATACCTCCTACACCTGTCGCTGCACCCTGGTACGGTTCAATCGCAGAAGGATGATTGTGACTTTCAACCTTAAAAGCACATCCGAGTCCGTCACCGATATCTACGAGTCCGGCGTTTTCTTCACCGGCTCCCACCAACAACTGGGGACCTTCATTGGGAAGTTTTTTTATTTCAAGGATGGAATTCTTGTAGGAGCAGTGCTCACTCCACATAACTGAATAGACACCCAGCTCCGTAAAGTTTGGAGTACGCCCCAGGTACTCTTTGATTTTCTCAAACTCTTCTTCATTAAGACCGTGGTCTTTGGCCAGTTCCAGTGTTACTTCCGGTTCTTGTATAGTTTTTTCCGGCATCAGTAGATCAATATTAGAAGTTAGAAGTATAACCTTGAAGATAATGCTGCCTAATGCAGATTACCTTCAACATTATACTGTTAAATTATACCTCCAGGTAACGGTACAAGTCATTGAATGTATTGAAGACAATATCGGCTTTATCATGCTCCTCTTCTACCCCATTAGAGGTGTACCAGGCAACTTTCCAACCGTAAGAAGTACCGCCAAGGACATCTGAATTATAAGAGTCTCCAATATAAAGGATATCACTCGCATCATATCCTGTCAGCTCAGTAGCATACTCAAAAATCCTGGGGTCTGGTTTCAAGTGACCTACATCCTCAGATATCACTAGCTGACTGGCATGGGAATAGAGATTAAATTGTTCAAACTTGGCTTTTTGAGTCTCCGAAAACCCATTGGTCAATATCCCGGTCTCAAAATCTTTTCTAATTGAATGAAAGGCTTTTTCAGCCCCTTGAACCCACTCCCAATGGTTGCGATAGAAACCCATGTAGGCCGTCCCGATTTCTTCATAACGGCTACCATCCAATCCCAGCTTCTCCAGTGTTTCTTCGAAACGGTTACGCTGCAGCTGTTCCCGGGCAATTTCACCCTCACCGTATAATTTCCACTGGCGACTGTTGACCTTATGGTAGGTATCTATGAGATCTGCAACGTCCGTGTCTCGGAAGCAGTCGAAGTGCTCATGAATATCATTTAAAGCACTTTTTTCAGCACTTTTATGATCCAGGAGCGTGTCATCCAGATCAAAATAAATAAATTTAGGTTTCACTTTCATTAGGGGGCTTTTAATTCAAGGCCAAAGATAGGGAACTTCAATCAGATCGGAAAATAGATTTGGCCATCTGCATTACACCAATAAGTTGTTTATCTATAACTTAAATTTGGAAACGAATGAGAACTAAAGGAGCTGTATCCTTTTTATTCTCATTTCGTATATTGAAGCGCTTAGGAAATAATCCATAAACCATTTTTACACATGAATATTAAAACTCTTATCGTCTTGGGGATTGTTGCCCTTCTGGTAATTTTTGGGATCAGCTCCTACAATGGTCTGGTTCAAAAACAGGAAACCGTAAACCAGGCTTGGGCACAAGTAGAAAATCAATATCAACGCCGGTCTGAATTGATACCTAATCTGGTAAACACCGTGAAAGGTGCTGCTGATTTTGAACAAGAGACACTGACACAGGTCACCGAAGCCAGAAGCCGGGCAACCTCCATTCAGGTTACTGCCGAAGATTTAAATAATCCTGAAAAACTGGCCCAGTTCCAACAGGCACAGAGCCAGCTTTCCGGCGCCCTGTCTCGCTTGTTGGCAACCGTGGAGCGTTACCCCGAGCTGCAGGCGAACCAGAACTTTCTGGACTTGCAATCTCAGCTTGAGGGCACAGAGAATAGGATCGCTACCGAACGCATGAGATTCAACCAGTCTGTGCAGACCTACAACACATCCATCAGAACATTTCCAAGTAATATCTTTGCGGGGATATTTGGTTTTGATAGCAAGGCCTATTTTGAAGCAGACGAGGGAGCCCAGGAAGCTCCCGAAGTGAATTTTGACTAGCTTGCAAATTATAGATCATGTCTGACAACGGTTTTCTTACGGAAAAACAGGAACAGAGGATTATCAAGGCTATTGCTGAAGCCGAGAATAAAACATCGGGTGAGCTGCGTGTTCACATTGAACACAAAAGCAAAAGAGATCCTCTGGAACGTGCTGCTCGCATTTTCCATGAGTTGGGCATGGATGATACCGAACTCCAGAATGGAGTATTAATATATATTGCCAGCGAGGATCACAAAGCTGCGGTATATGCCGGTAAGGGAATTCATGAACAGGTAGAAGATGGATTCTGGAGTGATGTACTGAATATCTTGCTGGATTACTTCAAAAAAGAGGAGTATGAAAATGGAATTGTGGAGGCTGTTAAGAAAGTCGGTGAAAAGTTAAAAGAGTTGTACCCCTATCAGAGCGGCGACATAAATGAATTGTCCAACGAAATCAGCTATTACAAAAACGATGAAGAGTAGCACATTCGGTAAACAAAGCAACAATTCGAAAGCCGCCAAGTCACAAAAGTATTCGACGGAGCAGGTAGCCGGACCTATTACGATTTCTCAGTCCTTTCATCAAAATAGGGTGACACAAATTTTGCGAAGATACCTTTCGGTATTGGTATTTCTTCTCATCCCTTTAACACTTATAGCGCAGGACTTTCCTTCTGAGTCAACAGGCATGGTCAGCGATTTTGCCAATGTCTTTACCTCTTCTGAGCAGCAGCGGCTGGAAACAAAACTTCGCAATTATCGCGATTCCACCACCAACGTTATTGCAGTAGCCACTCTTCCTGATTTAAAAGGGTATGACATACAGCAGGTTGGCACAGAGCTCTTCAATGAATGGCGCATGTGGCATGAAGAGCGCTATAATGGCGTGTTGTTGCTCATCGCGCCCAATGAACGAAAAGTCCGAATCGAGGTTGGATACGGCCTCGAAGGAGCCATAACGGATGCGATGTCAAGCCGTATTATCCGAGAAGTGATTACTCCTGAGTTCCGGAGCGGTAATTTTTATGCAGGAATCGATAAAGCCACTACCATTATGATCGATCTGGCTGAGGGTGAGTTTGAAGGAAGGATGCCGGAAAGCAGCAGCTCAGGAGAGGACGATCTGGTATCCACCATTATTTTTATACTATTTATCTTCTATGTGATCTATTCTATTTTCCGTCGCGGCGGTGGCGGTCGAGGCAAACGCAGAAGAAGAACGCTGGGATCCGGCGGTTTCATTTGGGTTGGCGGAGGCAGCTCCGGCGGCTTTAGCGGTGGAGGTGGCGGAGGCTTCGGAGGTTTCAGCGGTGGCGGAGGCTTCGGTTCCGGTGGCGGAGGTGCCAGCGGAGGATGGTGAGGGTAGTTATTGATTTACTGATTTACTGAGTTGGTGAATTTCCGGTAACCTGCTTGTATAAGACTGAGAATAATAAATCTTCACTTATCTGTTTCCGATGCTCTGCTGCGGAAACTTGGTGATACTTACTCCATTCTATAGAAACTACCGGTCTTATATGATTCCTGAAATACAATCGCTCCATTCCAGATATTCTTAAGGAGTAGAGCACGGTAAGCAGGATAAACGACAATCTCATTAAATGAAAGAGGCCTTATCCTGTATAGGATAAGGCCTCTTTACTTATTTTATTTTGGACTGAGCACTCTATGCAAACTCAGTGCTAAACGCTGTTACTCTGCTTTCTCTGTAGCAGCCTGCATCTCCTGTTTGGGATGCGCCTTTTCTGTTTTTATCGGTGAATTCGGCGTATCATGCAGATACTCATCCAGCGTGAATTCATCTACCTGAACTACATCAATACGAGCGTCTTCAGCTTTTCGAATAAGTTCCGCTTCCTCGTCGTTAATGATACCTTTATCCAGGGCTTCATCGATCACAAAGCGTGGCTGCGTTTTGGGCAGCTCTTTCTTCTTGGTTGCCACATGAATCTTCTTGTAGACAGGTTCGGCTTCTACTAAGGCATTCAGAGCATATTCGTAGCGGCCAAGAGCCTCTTCCTTATCTTTAGGAACATATATTCCGGATGTGAGACGATCACGGACCTCACCCGGCTCCTGCATGGCTTGCGCCACTTTACTGCCAAGCTTATCGGATGGCATACTGCTGATACGGTTCATGCGAGACCACAGCGCTATCGGCCCCTTGAAAAGCCACGATAGACCCGGAACTTTTATTTCTTTGAAAATACCATCAAAGGCATTCTGAATCTGAGAGAAGCCGTATTGCATGGTCCAATCGAGAAATATTTCATCTTCTTTCTTGCGTCCCTCTGCCTCATACCTTCGCAAGGTTGATGTAATCAGATACATCCAGCCTAGTATATCGGCAAATCTACCGCTTATCTTCTCTTTAATTTTCAGTCCGCCACCGTAGGAGCCCAGCGCAATATCTGCCATGAAAGCAAATGTGGCTGAGGTCCATGCCAGTTTTTTGTAGTATTTGGCTACCGGACCTTTGGTCGGTGCTGAAGCAATTCTTCCACGGGTAAGGCTCATCAGCAAGGCTCTTGCCGAATTTTGACAGACATGACCAATGTGCTTCCAGAATACATCATCGAAGGCTTTCACATCCTTGTTTGTCAGTGCCTCGATTTCTTTGAAGGCATACGGATGACAACGGATGGCACCTTGACCAAATATCATCAGGGTGCGTGTCAGTATATTGGCTCCTTCCACCGTTATGGCTATGGGAGTAGCAATATAGCTATGAGCAAACAGGTTTCTGGGGCCGCGTGAAATGGCAGCGCCCCCCTGAACATCCATGGCATCATTGACTACCTTCCTTCCCAACTCAGTGAAGTAGTATTTGGCAATAGCGGTGATCACGGCCGGTTTGTTTCCGATATCCAGTCCGCCGCAGGTGTAGCGCCGGCCGGCTTCCATCAGGTAGGTAAAACCTCCCACCCTGGCCATCGGCTCTTCAATACCTTCAAACTTACCGATATTGATTCCAAACTGTCTGCGCACTGCCGCGTAGGCACCGAGTGCCCGACTGGCCGTTTTCGATCCGCCCACACTTTGAGCAGGCAGTGAAATACCGCGTCCAACGCCCAGCGATTCCATGAGCATTCTCCAGCCATTGCCGGCTTGTTCGGGCCCACCAATGATTTGATCCACGGAAATAACCGCATCATTACCGTCAATCGGACAGTTGTAAAACGGAACACCCAAAGGATCGTGTCTTCGGCCCAATACAATACCCTCCGTGTCACTGGGTATCAGAGCACAGGTAATACCGAGATTCTCTCCTTTACCCAAATGGTTTTCAGGATCACGAAGCTTGAAAGCCAATCCAATTACTGTTGAAATTGCGGCAAGGGTAATGTAACGCTTATTAAAGTTCAGCCTGATCTTCAGCTCACCGTCATCGTCTTTAAACACCACCCCTTCTGCAGTCATAGCACCTGCATCGGAACCTGCAGTGGGCTCAGTGAGACCGAAGCACGGCATCTCCTCACCGGTTGCCAGTTTCGGCAGGTAGTGATCCTTCTGTTCATCCGTACCGTAATGCATCAACAGCTCGGCCGGACCCAGTGAATTGGGTACCATTACTGTAGTGGCCAATGGACCGCAACGAGACGCCAATTTGGTGATGATAGCACTGTGAGCAGAAGCTGAGAATTCAAGCCCACCATACTTTTCGGGTATGATCAAGCCAAAAAACTTGTTCTCCCGCAGATAATCCCACGTCTCATCGGTAAATCCCTTTCTGACAAACACATCCCAGTCACTGACCATACCGCATAGCTCCTCTACCGGCCCGTCCAGAAAAGCCTGCTCTTTGTCAGACAATTCAGGATAGCTTTCTGCAGCAAGGCGATCCATGTCGGGTTTGCCGGAAAAGAGTTCGGCATCTACCCACGTCGTTCCCGCTTCAATCGCTGTTCTTTCGGTTTGGGATATCTTTGGCAGGAAGTTCAATGCATCCAACAGCTTCATGATGCCGTTGGTTATCAGCGTTCTCCTGATAGGCTTGATATTAAACACCAGGCAAACGACAGCGTAAGTGATCAAGAGCCATGCCGGGGCATTGACTCCCCACAGGGTAATAAAACCTGCAACCGCCCAAATACTAAGCGGTACGCCCCAAAAGGCGAACAAGATTCCTACGACTAAAAAGCCTGTAATGATAGTCCAAACGGGAAATTGATTTAAAAATCCCAAGCTTTCAATTAACGTTTCCATGGCGGATCCTCCGGGTATTGGTTAAATTCAAACTTAATCTTTTAAACTGGCCGGTATGGCAGTTCGAACATGAAAACCATGGATAATATGTTCAATGGCTTGTCCGATGAATTCCTGCTGGTTCAAACGGTTATCCAGTCTTTTAGTTAATACTACAGACATCACTCCGTGCAACTGCGCCCAGAACGTATAGGCAGCAATGCGCGGATGATCTTCATCCAGTAAATTCTTCTCTACTCCTTCTTCTAAAACTTCTGTTACAATTTCGTAGCCGCGCCTGGCTTTTCTGAACTTCTCCTTTGGGTAACGCGATATTTGGTCAGAACTTACGGTATAGATAATCTGGTACTCTTTTGTGTTCTCTAATGCAAACTCAACGTAAACTCTTGCGAGAATATTCAGTTTTTCCAAAGGATCTGTCTTGCCCTTGATGGATTCCTCCAACTTATTATTCAATCTATCAATTGATTCTTCCATCAAAGCGTGGATCAGATGATCTTTACTCTCAAAATGAAGATATATACTGGTTGCACTTACACCGGTCTCCCGGGCAATTTTTCGCAGCGAAAAGTTACGCTGACCCTCTTCCAGCAGAATCTTTCTGGCTGAATCGAGCAGCCGTTCTCTGAGGTCGGACATCTTTTATTTCCTTAATAGGTTAACAGTGTTAACTAAGAAATAAACAATTCCGCTTTTAAAGTCAATATTTACCGTATAGCGTGCTTAAAATTGGTTGAAACTGGCTAAATTGAAAAAATAAGAAAGGCTTTACAGTGAAAACTGAAGATATTTTATAATTTTGCCCTTTTTGAGATGCTTACGCTCAAAATCAGTTTTCAGGGTCAAAATATCATCATCCGGACAGTCGGAATAAATATCTTCCACTTCATCCTGTATGCGTCCCCCGTTTTTTTCAACCGAATATTTGCTGAATTTAAAGAGGTCCTCACTATCAGTCTTCAGATGTATGGGTCCTGATTTTTGAAGAATATTCCGGTAGATAGCTAGAAATTTATCTGATGTCAGTCTTTTGCTTCTGTTACCCCCTCTCAGGTAGGGATCAGGAAAAGTAATCCATATCTCTTCCACCTCTCCCTCATCGAAGTACTCATCAAGATGATCGATATAAATTCTCAGAAACCTGGCGTTTGAAAGTTGCTCTTCCCTTGCCTTACGCGCACCTTTCCAGAGTCGTGACCCCTTTATGTCTATCCCAACATAATTTCTGGACGGGTATTTTCTTGCAAGGCCCACCGTGTAGTCACCTTTGCCGCAGGCTAGTTCCAGCGTGATTGGATTTTCATTGCCAAAGATTTCCTCCTTCCAAACTCCTTTCGGTTTCGACCGGGCATCCTGAAAATCAGTGAGCTCGAGCACGTTTTCAAATTGATCGATATCCTCAAATCGCTGAAGCTTGGTTTTGGCCATTGTTCAAGAGGTATTTCCTTATCTCATTATTTATTGCAGTGACAGTATTGAAATGCCTAACGCATGCTTACGATAGGTACAGTATTAAAAAGATTTAGAAAAGTTTTAACCTATGGGGCTAATCTTTTAATGGTCCATTCGTTCGCCTCATTCACATAAATCAAACGGTCATGCAGTCTGCCCCTCCTCCCCTGCCAGAATTCCATAGAAGATGGCTTTAGCAGATAACCACCCCAATATTCAGGGACCGGAATAGCATTATCTTCATATTTTTTCTTTAGTTTCTGAAACCGCTCTTCCAGCTCTTCCCGAGAGATGACCTCCTCACTTTGATTGGAGGCCCAGGCCCCGATCTGACTCAGACGTGGTCGTTTATGGAAATACTCTTCCGACTCTTCTCTGCTTATTTTTTCGACTGACCCCTCCAGGCGAACCTGTCTTTCCAGTTCAGGCCAGAAAAAACAGAGTGATGCGTTAGGATTCACATCCAGTTCTTTACCTTTTCTGCTTTGATAATTGCTGAAGAAACGAAATCCATCCTTATCAAAACCTTTTAAAAGTACAATGCGAACCGATGGATTCCCGTCGCTCCCGGCTGTGGCCAACGACATTGCATTCGGTTCCACAACTTCCGATTGCAGAGCCTGCTCAAACCATGTAGCAAACTGGTCTACCGGATCTTTGCTGACATTTTCCTCGAGCAGTTCTTCACGGGCATATTCCCGCCGCAGTTGTTCAATCTTTGAGTTGCTTTCGTTCGATTTGATTTCCATAGTAATTTATTACCTAGCCAAAATAATCTGGTTCATTTCCGGGTTTCCATTTAATGTTGCAGCCCATACTTGGAATTTGCTCTTCCATTATTTCTCCATCTTCGAGCAATAGGTCAACGGCTTCTCTTAAGTCGTCACCGGTTACAGGTTTGCCATTCCCGGGTCGGCTGTCATCAAATTGCCCTCGGTAAACGAGCTCACGGTTCTCATCAAAAAGATAGAGATCGGGAGTGCATGCTGCTTTGTATGCTTTGGCCACTTCCTGGCTCTCGTCATAGAGATAGGGAAAAGAATATCCAAAATTTTCAGCATCCTCTGCCATCTTTTCCGGTCCATCCTGGGGATATTTTTCGGCATCATTTGAGCTGATTGCTACAATTGCCAGCTCTTCTTCCGAATAATCGTCGGCAAGCTCAACGAGTCCCTGTTTAATGTTCTTAACATACGGGCAATGATTACACATAAAAATGACCAGTAGAGCCTCCGAATCCTCAAAATCAGTTAATGACATATGGTCTCCGGTTACGACGTCGGGGAGATTGAAATCAGGCGCATCGGTGCCCAATTCAAGCATAGTAGATGGTGTTGCAGACATAAAATAAGATCTTAATTCAGAATTAGTTTAATCTTACAAAGATTAAGGAATAAGCATTCCTTTTCATAGGGATACTTCGCAAAGATAGGCGGTTAGAAAGAAAATATAAAAGCCCGACGCCTGATTATTTTCCTGAGGTTATTTATGCTTAGAAAAGCCACTATCTTGGGGATAGTTCTAAAAGCGTCGGGCTTTTATCGTAGCTGTTTATTTCATACGGCAGAGGGGCTCAAATAGTTTCATTATTAGTTGTAATAATTTGAAATAATTATACTTATCCCGAAATTCTCTACAAATATAATAGTCGGTTTCTATTCATTTCTCCTTCCTTATGTTATAACAGGTTGAATAACGTTCCGTACCGCTATTACCTGTTTTCCGATAACACTCTTAAAGCGATAAAACTCATCTCAACAATATCTAGCTGCTTATCATCCCTGAGCACCTGTCATTGAGATTTCTTTTGGCTAAGTTATTAACTACAAAAATTCCAATTAGTAACGGGTAATTTGTACATTTAGAATGAGGCTTTGTTACTAATGTCTTTGAAGGTCCGATAATATGGTTGCTACCACCTTAATACTACTTCAGCTCTTAACGCTTCCGGTTCAAGATGTTGCTCTGGCTGAGCCCATTCCACCGGCGGATGCAAGAACATTAGCTACTCATCTATCAGAACCTTGCCCTATCGGTACCAACCACTTTTCTGATATCCAATATGAGACGGTACCTCTTGATGATTTCAGAACAAACATCGAACAAAAGGTATGTACCGATCCTGATACCAAAATTGCATTTGTACATAATGTTATCGAAAGTAATGCTACCGACCATTTCACTTTTGCCCAGCAAATCTATTTTGAAGTCTTGCGGGAGACACCTGCCCACAAAAGGTTCGGAATCATTGAAATAGAGGCTATAAATACATTGCCGCTTGTTCCTGAAGAACAAAAGTCAGAGTGGAAAACTAAGATAGAAAGCAAGGATAAGAGTCTTGCTCACGACATAGCTTATTTTTGGAGCATTCGCGATCCGGTACGTTCTACTCAAATAAATGAGCGGCTATCGGAGCACTGGCAACGTATTGCTCATGCTCGAAAGAACTATACAAAAAATACCGATGGACTTTATGGTACTGACGACCGGGGTACTATTTTCGTTAGATACGGTAAACCAACCATTGAAAGGTCCGGATTACTCTCCCCTTCAAACACAGAGATAAGAAGTAAGCTTTATGACCTTTCCTTTTTCAAGGGTGGAATTGATCCCAGAGAGCTTTACAACCTAAATATGTCGATCAAGCAGCAGTATATGCCCAAGTATTACGAGGTTTGGGTATACAGGAATATTGAAAAGAAACAGCCCCTCATTTTCATTTTCGGTGAATCGGCCAACAAAGGTACTTTTGGACTTAGAAAAAGCCTGGAAGACTTTATTCCCAACGGCTCTTTTAACATGGGCATCAGTTCTTCCTGGCGATATGATACCGGTCCCCGTGGTTTGACGGCCGGTCCTTTTCTGCAGATGGCGCTTTATGATCGCCTGTCGACGATAGATATATTTTTCGGTAAACAGCTTGCCAGCTATGAGGATAACTGGATGAAATATATGCGAGGACACCTGAACTTCAATTCGTTTAAAATGATCAGTCGTTCGCCGCAGGCTGAAATGGCATTGCAACGACTGCAGGATAGGGCCCCGGAATCGAATTCAACTATGGAAGAGAGGTTAAATCTGATTTCACAGCACTATAAATCCTACCGTTTTCTGGATGAAGAAAATAATCCCTATCGAAAGCTTGTTTTGTTCAGTAATCCTCATAATAACTTGATCTCCTACGATGCCGTAATCTCCCAACATCAGAAACCCGTTTACAAACTCACAGCATCTGTAGACGCTGTTAATAGAGAGGGCCGTTCCATCCTGATAGACAAGCAGGAGACTTTTTTAAGAGGTGATCTTCCGGGTACCATAGCCACGCTATTGAGTATTCCGAAACAGAGTGCTACCGCCTCAGACTCATCAAAAGCTATAATGATCAGCAGCGAAGTGTCACGAATACCACAGCTAAAAGGTGAGGAGTCAGAGGCCGACAGGTATATTCTTGCATCTGCAGTGAGCCGTATCCAGGAGAGCAGTCCATTGAACAGCAGCAGTGATAAGATAGAAGTCAGTGATATCATATGGGGATACCGAGGCAAGGAGAAAACAAATCAGATTGAAGAGTTCCATTTTATAATACCGCCTGATGATCGCCTGCCCCAAGGCGAAAACCTTGCCGTATATTTCGAGACTTATCACTTAAATGCAGGAACGGATAGCCTCTACCAATACCAGGTCGAATATTCCATTCATCGCAAAAAAAGGCGTAAACTGAGAGATACCGGAATAAGATTGACCCTCAATTTATCCTCAGCCTCAGATCGGGGAAGTGAAAATATTGAAATTCAAACTGCTGATCTCGAAACAGGGAGCTATCGCGCCGTATTCCGGTTTTTAAATCCTGAAATACCGGGAACTACCGAAGAACGTTACATTGATTTTCAAATTGAAGATCAACCCTGAACCGGACTAATCCTTTTTAAAAATCCTCATCTAAGCAAGCTAAATTACGTATCGGTGGTATAGTGATTTAATTCCGGCTTTAACTGAACTTCTCCAGGATCTCTTTATAGTTTCTGCTCATCGTAAGCTTATGATCGTTATACATGATCACCTGGTAATCCCCGTGAAACCACTGTTCCAGCTCTTTGACCTTTTCTACATTGATTATTGTGGATCTGTGAATTCTGAAGAAGGTATCGGAATCCAATTTCTTCTCCATGTTTTTCATAGTCTCTCGTATAAGGTAGTTTTTGCCACCGGAATGAATGCGCACATAGTTACCTGACGATTCAATCCAATCGATATCCGTTGCTTTAAGGAAAAAATACCGCCCTGAAGATTTTACAAGAATGCGTGATTGCGGCCCGCCTGACTCATCCAGGTATTCCAACAGGTCCTCTATTTTGCCACTCATTTTGGCTTTGTCATCCTGTTTAAGAGCTTTCTTTGCCCTATCCAGGGATTCATAAAACCGCTCTCGCTTAAATGGTTTCATGATGTAGTCCAGTGCGTGTACATCAAAGGCCTTAATGGCATACTCATCATATGCGGTTACAAATACCACTAAAGGTACCTTATCCTGATCAATACCCTGTAGCACTTCAAAACCATTGATTTCGGGCATCTGAATATCAAGGAAAACCAGATCCGGGCGCTCTTTCTCAATCGTTTCAATAGCTTCCTGACCGTTTGCACAAGATTCCAGTAACTCTATCTCTTTATCTTCTTTAAGTAGACTTTCGAGTCGTTTACGGGCCAAAGGTTCATCATCCACTATAACAGTTCTGATTTTTCTATCCATGGTTTGCCACCGCAGTTTGCTTTTTGGTAGTAAAAGGAATTCTGATTTCCACCTTCAAGCCTCCCAGTTCTGATCTAAGAAGCTCAAATGAGTTTTCAGTAAAAAGCTGGTTCAAACGCTGCCTGATATTTTCAAGTCCGATACCGCTTCCATTTGACGTTCCATTAATGCCGGGACCGTTGTCCTCAACCGACAGGTTCAGGTATTCTCCCGATTTTTTGGACGTTATTCTTAGAATCCCGGGCTGCATTTTTTTGGAGATTCCGTGCTTAACTGCATTTTCAACCAGGGGTTGCAGTAGGAAACTGGGGACCAGGGCATTTATAGTATCTTCCTCAATATCTGTATTAATAGTCAGCCGATCACTAAACCGTGTTTTCTCGATGGCCAAATAGGTACCTGTGAATTCGAGTTCATCCATCAGCGGAACCAGCTGTTTATTGACACGCTTGATGGATATTTGCAAGAACCGCTTCAGAAGATTCAATAACCGGCGGGCTATCTCAGGGGCTTCGTAAATCAATGAATTTATATTGTGAAGCGTATTAAAGAGAAAATGCGGATGAAGCTGAACTTTCAAAACGTGAAGCCTGATAGAAGCCAGTTCAGCCTGCATTTCCATATTCCGCAATTGTCGCTCTTTATACTGGTCATAGTATTTTTTCAGGTAGTAGGAACCTATAGTCAACCAGTATGACAACGGACCTACAATTCCATAGGAGACCATAACAGTAGGAATGGAGGCCATCATGGATTCCAGATTCCATGAGTTATCATACCAAAGAACGAGCATCAGCAAACGATATGTAACCGAATACACCGGTACAATGAGGATGCTCATTATGATGTGAATACCGAAGGTCAGAACGGTTGAATCATGCTGAAACAGCTTTCTGGCCAATTTGATCCAGACAGGAGTAAACAGGGCAATCACCCCCCATATGAACAAAGCCCTGACAACCAGAAAATTCAGATCCGGTACCTCGTTATTACGTATAAAATAAGCATAGGATTTGCTGATTGTTGTCAATACCAGAAAGAGCCATACCGTAAGGGCGATAGCTACTATCAGTTTCTCCTGTTTTATTTTGCTATATAAAGAATTCATAATCACTGGTATAAACTGCCGATTTCAGTATCATCGGCTTCAGCTATTTCTTCTTGATCCTCTTCTGATGGCAGGAATGGAAATGTCAGGTTTATAGTGATGCGTTTTTTTCCCGTCTGAGTCTTAAAATCAACCTCTCGGTACTTGTTTTGATATTTGTCTACTATCTTGAGGATTTCAGTATTCATCAGATATTTGGGCACTTTCGGATATGGAAGGTTTATCCCTTTTATAGCTACCTGCAAATGAATTTTTCCCTGTATGAGTACAGCATTATAGCTTATTTTTTGAATAATATTCCGGGAAGGTTCAATAGAGGCAATGATCTGCTCAAAAACCGGGATTAGAATAAGGAATGAGGGAACCAGGGCCTCATTACAGGATTCCTCAATATTTTTCTCAATAAGCATGTCCTGTCCCAACCGTTTTTTCAGAATACTCGTGTATAGCTCAAATGCCTTTAGATCTTCCTCCAGCACCACTTCATCCTTTTTAACGTTAGAGAGCATGATTCGCAACAGGTCACTGAACTCGGTTAAGATCTCCTCGGAGGCTTCCTCGCCTTCATCCAGGCTGTTTTTTATGGCTTCAATAGTTTCCATCAGAAAATCAGGCTGTATCTGATTTATCAGTGCCTGAAATTTTGCTTCGTTCAGTTCGGCTTTAATGCGAGGCTCCTTAAGTTGTATGGCCCTGTATTTTCTCTGAAAATCGAGCGTATATACTCCGAGTAGGATTCCCGCATAGAGCATTACACGCATATCGATAAAACCGAGAAAATCTCTTTGAATATACGCCCAGCTAAAAGCGACTTCATAAAATTGGGATACCGTGAAGCTCTGGACCAATGAGTGCACACTAAACAGGAATAGCATTGAAACGAAATGCATCCCTATGCTGGAATAGATGCTCTGCTTTTCAAATTTATAGCTGCGGGCCAGCCATATTATGACAGGGGTTAATGCTATCCAGGGTGAAATACAAAGGATTTCGAACCATATGATATTGAAGAAATCAATATCCGACCCTTCTTGGAGGGTTGTTAGCATTGTTATGGATGAAATCAGCAGTATCACGACAGACCAAAACCCGATAATGACAAGTGATTTGATCACCAAACCCCGATAAAACTGACTCTGAAACATGAGTGTATAAGCGTAAAATTATGTGCTGTATAAACTGCCGGACTGTCTCAATGTACAATCCTTTTCGCTTAGCTGCTTGTCCCCATGCTACAAAATTCCGGTTTTTAGTGTTACCAAATTTACGCGGGATTGGACAAAATGTTAGCCTGATGGGATCAGAAGGATATATGCAGGACGACCGAGGAACTATTGTGACCAACAGCAGAGGGCCCGGGGCTCAAAGGGATAACATGGATTCGAAAGGATAATTTATTTTACAATTATTTGTACAAATTATTTCTGTAAACGCTTATAAATAGTCAGAAAAGGTTTAGTTGCGATCCTTTACCGGGCCGGAAACCTTCGGTATTAAGGTTTATCCGTGCGCGGTTGAAGCCCAATCTTTCTGTATGGATTCTAAATAAACTTCTGATTTGATCAGCAAATACACCCTCCCCATGGAATCTTTTCCCAAATTCAGAATTATTTAAGTCACCTTCCCGGATACTTCTAATCCTGTTGAGAACCTTATCTTTCCGTTCAGGAAAATGGTGCTCCAGCCAGTCGGAAAACAGATCCTTCACCCCATATGGCAAGCGAATGATAGTATAACCTGCATATTCTGCACCTGCTTCCCTGGAAGCTTCCAGAATGTTTACACACTCGTGGTCGGTCAGTCCGGGAATGATAGGGGCTACATTAACCCCTACCGGTATTCCTGCTTTACTTAACTCTTCAATAGCCTGAAGCCTTCTTCCCGGTTGGGAGGTTCTCGGTTCCATAACCCGAGCCAATTCTCTGTCCAGTGAAGTGATAGATAACGTTACATGAACTGCCTGATGCTCTGCCAACTTTTTGAGCAGATCGATATCCCTAGTAACCAGATAGTTTTTGGTTATGACACTCACAGGATTTCTAAATTCCTCAAATACCATCAGGCAGGCCCTGGTAATACGTAGTTTTCTTTCCACCGGCTGGTAGGGATCGGTCACTCCGCTCATAAGTATAGTTTGAGGTTCCCAGCTTTTTGATTGGAAGCGTTTTCTCAGTTTTTTTGCGGCATCATATTTTACCACAATCTTGGACTCAAAATCCTTGCCTGCTGAAAAATCCAGGAATTCATGAGTGGGACGTGCATAGCAGTAAATACATCCGTGTTCGCATCCCCGATAAGGATTTAAGCCGTAGGTAAACGGGATATCGGGACTTTGGTTTTTAGAGAGTATCGTCTGTGTATGGTCCTTGAACAACTCGGTATCAGGAGACGGTTTTTGCCCGGTTTCCTCATCCAGATCATAATCAACATACTCACCGCTAAATCGATTTGCGGGATTATCCGATGAGCCTCTTCCTCTTATGGGGTTTTGTTTTGGCATGTCTTATACTAGTACATTTCTTGTAAATAATTACATGCGCAATTTCTTCGCTATTTAGATTACACGTATTGAGCGAATCTAATTTTATATAATCCGCATGACAACTGCTTAAGCTTGAACTCACTCAGTAACTTAAAAATAACCGTTTGAGTGTCAACATATTGTCAGGTGGGATTTTATTAGACAATCTTTTTCAATCTGTTTTGCAGCTTTTCTTCTAACAAGTGCTTTTGTTATTTCACAGAGTTACGCAGAGAAGCTCACCAGTGAGTAGAAGCACTTCAGTATACAGGCGCAGAGGGGCTTAGAGTTATTTTCAATAAAATTAAAGACGGGTTTAAAACTATTAAGGATATCCAGGGATAAAATATTAGAAATAAATAGTCCCGCAATTAAAAGTAACTCAATTGCGGGACTACAGAACCTTTTGTGTTAAACTATCAGGTATTGGAACAACTAATATCAACTACCGTATTGTTGGAACTGTCCCAGCATAATGGTGTATCAGTGCCCTGTTGTATGTAGCCAAGGTTGGTATCGGTGTTCCAGCCTATTTCCATGTCATTGCCCCCTGTTCCTTCTCCGGTTACAATCATCAGGAAATCAGTACTAACCTTGTCATAAGAGATAGTGATATTTCCGGAACTGTTATCCAGGATTTCTATCGTTATCTCACTCTCACCTTCACCATCAGTAACCCAGTTTGAAGTTAAAAAAGGTACCGGTGTATTGGATTCTGCTTCAAATGAATTGAAGGTCCAATTACCGGTCAGTCCGTCATTCTGAGTGGTCCCTTCCATTAATTTATAATCTTCAATAGTCACTTCGGTATCACTATAAGACCAGTAAACAGCCCAGGAAATAGCATTCCCATTATCCTGAGCGGTAACACGCATTTCTGAGCTGGCACCCTGATAATTGTAGCTGTAAGTCCATTCCCATGTACCATTATTAAATGAGCCCT
The DNA here is from genome assembly GCF_011059145.1 of Halalkalibaculum roseum. Taxonomy (NCBI): domain Bacteria; kingdom Pseudomonadati; phylum Balneolota; class Balneolia; order Balneolales; family Balneolaceae; genus Halalkalibaculum; species Halalkalibaculum roseum. The sequence continues at coordinate 462,896 of NZ_JAALLT010000003.1, forward strand.
CTCCTTGCGGAGCTGATTCAAGAATACTTCCGTATAACATTCCAATACTGCTTATGCTACCGTAACTCAAAACCATACTTTTTGCCATTAAGAAATTCTGTGAAGCGGATTTTGTCTTAACGGTGGTATTTTCAAAATAACTGACGTCAGGTTGAGAATACTCCAGGTTGGGTAATGCCGGAGCCTCCTCTTCTGTTGCTCCGGTGCTGTTGTCTCCGCACGCGGTCAATACTAAGGTTGCTGTAGCTATAGCTAGAACGGTAAAGATTAGTTTTCTATACATGGTCCCTCGGTTTTAATTGATGTGGTCTTACTCTATATGCGTAAGAAATCGCAATATCAGCCCATTCGACTAACAGGCATTTTAAGTAAGACCGCCCGGGAGTCCATTCCTTACAAAATTTATGAAATATATACTGTTTTGATATTTACGAACTCCTTGATGCCATGATGGGAGAGCTCCCTGCCATAACCTGACTTTTTGATTCCGCCAAAGGGAAGGCGCGGATCTGATTTCACGAAATCATTTACAAAGCAGCAGCCCGCTTCCAGGGATGTCGAGGCCAAACGTTCAGCCCGTGTAACATCTTCAGAGAAGACAGCAGCACCCAAACCATAGCTGTTATCATTGGCAATGGCTATAGCTTCTTCCTCACTCTTTGCCTTGAATACCGAGGCTACCGGACCGAATAACTCCTCTTCGTAGGCCGGCATGCCTTTCTTAATGTTTGCCAGTACTGTTGCCGGATAGAATGCTCCATCATCATCGGGAATTTCCCCTCCAAGCAGGCAATCGGCACCCTTTTTTCGGCTTTCTTCAACCTGCTCATGCAACTGATCTCGCAGATCAAAGCGTGCCATCGGACCTATATCCGTATCTTCCTCAAATGGGTCTCCGATTCTTTTTTCTTTCATTTTTGATAATACCAATTCCAAAAAGTCATCATACACTTCTTGTACTGCAATAAATCTTTTAGCAGCAATACAACTTTGACCACTGTTAATGAGCCTGGAGGTTACACAGCTTTCAGCTGCCATCTCCAGATTAGCATCTTTCAATATGATATAGGGATCACTGCCACCCAGTTCCAAAACCGTTTTTTTCAACACGTTTCCCGCCTGTCCGGCGACAGCCTTTCCGGCTCTTGTACTTCCGGTTAAGGTAACTGCATCAATTGCCGAATGCGTAATCATAGCCTGGGTTTGATCGATATCCGCAAGCACGGTTCTAAACAGGTTTTCAGGGATTCCGGCTTTATGAATGATCTTCTCGATTTCCAGAGCACAGCCGGTTACGTTTGGAGCATGTTTAAGCAAGGCTGCGTTGCCGGCCATCAGAGCCGGTGCCGCAAATCGGAAAAGTTGCCAGAAAGGGAAATTCCAAGGCATGATGGCCAATACAGTCCCCAAGGGATTATAGCTCACGTAACTTTGAGAGGCATCAGTTTCGATCTGTTCATTCTCCAGAAATTGAGCCGCATTTTCCGCATAATACTCGCAAACCCATGCACATTTTTCTGCCTCCGATACCCCTTGGGGCAACGGTTTTCCCATCTCCCGGGCCATCAGTTCGGCCAGCCTCCGCTTCCGATCTTTTAAGATGTCAGCAATGTTATTTAGGTATGTTGCTCTTTCCTCGAAATAGAGATCTTTCCAATCGTCTTGAGCTTTTGCGGCGTTATTGATGATGGAATCAAGTTCCGAATCATCCATCAGTTTATATTCTTTGAGTACTTTACCTGTGGTTGGATTGATTGTTTTCATAATAGAATCACCATTTGCATTTCCCTTTGTAATTCAAACCTAAAATTCAGTAAGCCAATTCCAAATATTACTTACAGACAAAAGCAACTGTTGATGTAATTCATTTTTACGGTTTAAATGAAAAACATCCTTGCACGCTTTAGGGAGGGATTTAAGTACACATATGTAATAGAATCTCAGCCGCCCCGATGGGGTTGGAATGTGATTTGATTTCAACCCACCGATTTATCGGTGGATCTTGAATGAAATAATACATTTAAGTCCCTACGGGACGTCTGATATGCTGACAGATGCCTGTATTTTGTAATTATTACCAAAAAAAAGAAGCCCGCAATTATGCGGGCTTCGATATGCCTATTTAAATTAATCGGTATTACATGGTCTATCCGCAGGTCACATTCTCAAAGTTTTCATTCCAGCAGGCTTTTTCACCATTGTTGTAATTGGGCGCTATAATGTAACCGACATTGGTCTCAATATTCCATTGAAGTTCGGTAGTGCTGTCTTCATTAGCATTGTAAAAAACGACATTTTTAACCGTTCCGTCGAAAGAATACTCTATAAAATCACCCTCGTTGTTATAGCGATCGGAAACCACTTCAAGTCTTAAATCGACATTGCCTTCTTCAGATACCGACCAGTTGGTCACTGAGACTGCTTCCTCTGAACTGCTCATGAGACTATAATAAGTCCACGTTCCCTGTGTGCCTCCGGCCGTGGTGGTACCTTCAAAAAATAATTTGTCAGAGATATTCAATGCCGAATTGGTAACAAAAAACTGCCAGTTGATCTCATTTTCGTTTTGCTGCGAGGCTACAAGCCTAACTTCGTAGGTTTGATTACCGGCATTTTTGGTGTAGTTCCATACCCACTCTCCCTCTTCATTGAATTCTGCTTCACTCTCCGATGCAGCGGCCAACAGCGCTTTGGGAATAGCAAGATTCAAATCAACTACCGATTTGATCACAAAAGCCCTGATAGCGGCTTCCGCAAAGTTGGTATTAACTTCTTTGCTGAGAGCTTCCTTATTTTGCTGGTAGCCATCAAAATTGGAGAAGTCCATTGACATGGACTCAACGGGCGGTATTTCAGGCGGCTGCTCATTGCTAAGAGAGGCCGGATCATCATTGCAGGAGGTAACCAGAACCGCCCCTATTACAATTAAAAGAGTAAACTTTTGTACTGTACTTAACATAATTTCCGTCTTTTGATTTGTAGATTCTTGTACAATTTTACTGAGCAACAACAAAAATGTTCAGTACGTTTGCCGATTTCATGAAAATTTCTTCACACTATCCAGAATATCTTCAAGAGTATCTTTTAGCAATTTTGTTTCAATGATCAGCGGCGGAGCTAACCGAACCAATGTATCAGAATGAAGTGTCCACCCAAGAATAATTCCTTTTTCCAGGCAGTCCGAAACAACTTTCCGGGTCATGTCCTTATTTTCCAATTCCATACCTAACATGGCTCCTTTACCTCTGATTTCGACAATACCTTCTGCCTGCAGCACTTTCCTTACAGTAGTCTCTATCCTCCCTGCCCGTGAAGCATAGTTACCTTTAAGCAGTTCAGAAAGCGTGGCATGTGCCGCAGCACAAGATACCGGGTGTCCCCCAAATGTAGTTACATGATTCAATGGCGGATCGTGCCTGAAAACATCGAATATCTCACTTGATGATACAAACGCACCCAACGGCATCCCGCCTGCCATGGCTTTTGCCAGGCATAAGATATCCGGAACCACATCATAGTCTTGGAAGGCAAATAGAGATCCTGTACGGTAAAAACCGGTCTGAATTTCATCAAAAATAAGTAATGTACCTGCATTGTTGCATCTCTCCCGTATTTCCCTGAGCCATTTTTTATCAGCAGGTATAATTCCCCCTTCTCCTTGAATCGGCTCCATGATCACCGCTGCCGTCTTTTCATCTATAGTGTCCAGTTCCTCATTGCTATTGAATTCCAGAAAATGAACATCCGGCAAGAGAGGTAAGTACGGATCGCGGTAAACATCTCTGCCCGTCACGCTCAGCGAACCCTGTGTATCCCCGTGGTAGCCATTTCGAAATGCTACAAATTTGTGGCGTCCGGTAAACTTTTTGGCCAATTTCAGCGCTCCTTCATTAGCTTCGGTGCCGCTGTTGACAAAATACACCCGATCGAGATTCTCAGGAAGCTGAGAGGTCAATAAATGAGCATAATTAGATTGCGGATCCTGAATAAACTCTCCGTACACCATTACGTGCAGATGCCGGTCGACCTGTTTTTTAACAGCCTTGGTAACCGCCGGGTGACGATGACCCAAACTGCTGACCGCTATGCCGGATATAAAATCCACATAGCGCTTGCCATCTTTTGTATAAATAAATGGACCTTCGGCAGATTCAATTTCCAGCCCCATCGGTTCATCACTGGTCAGGGCAATATGATTGTAAAACTGTTCTCTTTGCTCCACAACTAGAATTTTCAGGTAGTTAATTGCAGGTTATTGACAGTATCGCCTAATTGTTTAAACTTTCTAAACAATTATATTGAACTAATTGTTTGTTTATTGCCGTTAATCGGACGTAATTCTATATCATTACCTAATTTTATGTACCTAATCCGGTTCTTTACTTTGATCTTCTCTCTGTTATTGATATCCGGATGCGGTGCCAATAAAAAGAGTTCTCAGCAGGAAAAAAATTTAGTATCCGCTCAAGATACAGTAAAAATGTCATCAGATACTATTCCCAAACCGTCTCCGCCACCTCCCGGATTACCACCAGGAGAGGCCAGAGTGCGAGGTGAAATTGTTGAAGTCGGAAATCAGACGAACAATCAGAATTCTTCCTTTTTCAAAATAAAAGTAAATCGTGTTCTCGGTTATGGGTCTTCCACACCTCCGGTAGGTACCGCTGACACCTTGCTGGTGAATATGGGAGTTGCGGATCAAAATCAATTCAAAATTGGGAAAATTGTTTCTGCCGTTATAAGTTATCGACAATTACCCGGCGACAGCGGGAACTCCTCTCGATGGACTCTGGTAACACTTGAAAAAGATTCCAACTAAGTAAAGTACGGACATATGAAAAAAGGCGCTACAAAATTTATCACCATTATTTGCGGTGTTGCCCTGCTTGCAACCGCCCTCTTTCTATTTCTGGATGAATCATCATCCGTCACTCAACAGCAGATTGATCAAAATCTGGGAGATAACCCGGAAGATGAGCTTGAAAAAGCTGAGATGAGTGCCAATCGCTATGAATATTTTTTCAAGAAACTGAGAGATCCTGCAACCAATAGTATTCCGCGAGATATCAGGGTCCGTGAATTGCAATATGCAAGGACCCTTCCAACCGCATCTCAGGTCAATGAACAGATTAAATCAAAGAGTCCTTCTCAAAAATTGGCTCCTGAATTTCAATGGAGTCTGGCGGGCCCCCCGGCAACCGGCGGCCGTACACGCGCTTTGGGAATCGACCAGCGTGATCCGAATATAGTCATTGCCGGTGGGGTATCAGGCGGTATCTGGAAATCCACAGATGGGGGTAACAGCTGGACGATGAAAAACCAGGATGTCCAAAACCTGGGTGTCTCTTCGCTGGCTCAGGATCCGAATAGTCCCGATACCTGGTACTATGCCTCCGGAGAATACCAACGATGGAGCAGCCAGAGTGCAACCGGCGCCCTCTATTTCGGTTCCGGTGTTTATAGGTCAACTGATAACGGAGAGACCTGGACCAACATCGCCAGTACTGAAGATTCTGACAACAATTTTAACAGCAAATTTGATTTCATTTCCCGTGTAGCTGTGAGTCCGGTTACCAGTACGGTATTTATTTCAAGCAATGGATTTGGCATCACACGTTCACCTGACGGCGATGATTACTCCGACCTGGTACTCGGGGGTCTTGGGTTTCATGAATACGCCGATGTAGCTGTAGCTTCTGACGGTCGAGTTGCCGCCGTACTCTCAAGCTCTGACCTGAGCGCAAACCCAGTAACCAATGATCCGGGTATCTTTATTTCAAACGACGATGGAAATAATTGGACTGAAATAACTCCCTCCAGTTTTCCTACGGAATACGGGAGAAGTGTGCTCACTTTCGCGCCATCCAACCCGGATATACTTTATGTCTTCACCAACAAACTCAATGACGACAGTAACCAGGGCGTAAGCTTTTACAAAATTGATTTAAATGCCGGCACTTTTGAAAATCGTTCTTCCAATTTACCTGACTTCGGAGAACCTGTAGGCGGTATGAATACCCAAGGGGGATATAACATGATGGTATCCGTGAAGCCCGACAACCCTGACTTTGTCCTTGTTGGCGGCACCAACCTATTTCGATCGACCGATGGATTTGCAACAGGTCCTACAGGTACCAGTGAAACTGAGAAAGATGAATTCTGGATTGGAGGATACGCACAAGTCAATAATATCAGCCAAACCGAAAACCATCATGTTGATCAGCACGTAGTAGTTTACGACCCAAGCAATCCCGATAGAATTCTGAACGGTAATGACGGGGGCGTTTATGCCACGGATAATGTCACTGCAAACGAGGTAGTATGGAGCGATCTGAATGAAGGATATATCGTTACACAGTACTATTCAGCAGCCATCCCCCCTACTTCCGCAAACAGCCGGTTCATGGGAGGAACGCAAGATAACGGTACCACCCTTTTTACCAACACCTCGAGCTCCCCGGATTCAACCTTTGATATCAGTTCGGGTGACGGCGGGTATTCCTTCTTTTCGGATGATTATCTTTTCGTCTCTTCGCAACGAGGCCGCATTATCCGCTGGAACACCGGGTTATCAAACCTGGATTATGTGTATCCCTCTCAAGCCGTAGATCAACTTTTCATTCACCCCTATGCGGTAGATCCCAATGATGATAACATCATGTACTACCCGGAAGGCAATCACATGTGGCGAAATACCACGCTGGGCAATATCAATAATGGCAATTCTAGCGGTACTTCGGTAGGGTGGCAGGAAATCACCTCCATCAATGTTCCATCCGGACATACGATCACCGCGCTTGAGGTATCTACCGCACCGGCAAATGTTTTGTACTACGCCGGGTATAATAACAATAGCCAACCTGCCATACGAAGACTGGATAATGCAAACAGTTCTACCAGCCCGACTGACATTGATTTACCTACAAATACCAGTCTCCAGGGTGCTTATGTCAATGATATTGCAATAAATCCGGTAAACGGAAATGAAGCAGTCGTCATTCTTTCAAATTACAATGTGCCCAGTATATGGCACACGACCAATGGCGGCAGCAGCTGGGAAAATATTGAAGGTAATTTAAGTCTTCAGTCGATACGCTCTGCCACAATGATTCCCGCAGAAGGAGGTACGGTTTATGTAGTGGGGACCAGTACCGGAATCTATTCCACCCAGCAATTAAACGGAACCAGTACCAGTTGGGGTCAGGAAGGGCTAAATGAACTCGGGTTCGCTGTTACGGAAGAAATAGCTTCACGCTCAAATGGTGATGTAGCAGCTGGAACGCACGGACGAGGTATGTATCTGGGTAGTTTCCAGGGATCAACAAGTTTCCCTTTCATTGCCATCTCCCCGACGGAAGCCAGAACCGGTGAAACCATCACCCTGACCGCAAACAATTTTGAATTCAGCTCCACACCTACGCAGAATATTGTTCAATTCAGGGCGTCGGATATTCAACAGAGCGGTGTTTGCAGAAACGCAACCATTGAGCCGGTTTCCGGGACCGTGGTTTCAGCAAGTGCCAATTCCATCGAAGTAGAAGTGCCCCGAGGCATTCTCCCGGATGAATGTGCGGTTTCCAATTCTGCAAGTATCAGTGTGAATGTAGAAAATCAAAGCCCTGATCCCGCACCCGGTACCTTTAGCGTACTGCCTCCCACGGAATTTGCATTGCAGCAAAACTTCCCAAATCCTTTTAATCCTACCACAACAATACCTATAAACCTTGCTCAGAATAGCAGGGTGACGCTGGCTATCTATGATGTACTGGGTCAAAAAGTGCTGGAGCCGATCTTTGAGGATGAGTTTATTGCCGGTACGTTTAATACCAGTATAGATCTATCAAATCTTGCCAGCGGTGTGTATATCTATCGGGTGGTGGCTACACCAACAAACGGAAACGGAGGGACCTTTGTTGAGACCCGAAAGATGACACTGGTTAAGTAAATTTGCAGCCTACCTCCTTCCGCAGCAGAGCAGCGGAAGGAGAACAGGGGCTTTTCCACGATTTCAGCAGACACTCCGACGCGAAGCGAAGGAAGATCAAAAATCATAAAATTATCAGCGCAAATCAGCGGCTAAACTAAGACCACTCTTCAATCAGCTCTTCAAATTCCTGCTGAAGTTCTTCAGTTTTGTCGTCGGCATAATACTTATGCAGTTTCTCCGCCCATTCTTCCATGGAGATTTCAGGATCATCTTTCCATTCCATCGCTTTTTCCTGAATGGATGAAGGTCTTGGTCCCCAGGTACCGATCTGCTCAAGGCTTTCTGCATCCAGGCAGATCAGTTTAGGAATAGATCGGCTGCCGTTGGTTAAATACTGATCCATAATTTCCGGATTTTCATCGCGAAGGATAAACCGCAGCTCAATATTGGAAGCAACTTCTGCCATCTTGTTAATTGCGGGAATATTTTGAGCGGCATCACCACACCAACCTTCGGTAATAACCAGCCAGATCCAGCTATCATCTAAATTTTCTAATTTCTCTTGTAAGGAAGTGTTCAACGTGACTTGATCATCAAGCCTGTTCATCCGCCGAACATTCATTCGGGTATATTCTAATATTTCTTCTGAATCTTTATCACTGGTAGTTCGTCCTCTTTCTAGCCGCTTGTCAATAAGCTGCCTGTACTGACGATAGGTAAAAGAATCTGCTATAAGTTCCTGGTTAATAAGCTTTTCTGTAGTCGTATCCATGTGCTTAGTTTGTTGCTGTTCTTTTAGTTCATAAATAAGCTGAATGGGGTTCAGCCGTTTTTCTTATATCAGTAACACATCCAAACCCGTAACTATTCCAAGATTTGTATGTTTTAACACTAAAATGAGTAAGATGAAAGCAACGAATAAGAGTGATGTCGCAAATTTGATGCGCATGACCAGCTCGTAATCTTCCTGTTCAGCAGTGAGCTGTAAGATCTTATTTTGCACCCAATAACCGATACCAAAACCCACCAGCAAAAATCCGATGCCCAATGCGACATGGTCAACGAACAGGGCCATTGATATGAGCAGGATTCCGGAGGAAAATGAAATAACAAAAAAGTTGAATACCCCGGAGAAACCGTATCTGATGGCAAAAGTACGGTCACCACGCTTTCTGTCTTCATCCATCTGGTAAAGTTGCGACAAAGGATATAGACTTAAAATAACCAGTGCCACTCCCACTGCCGCAAATATGATAGAAAGATCTATCTCATTCATTCCCGCTGACAGATAGCCCATCAGAAAAGAGTTTGTACCGGTGCTTACACCTATGGCAACAAGGCTTTTGATGGGATCCCCCTTCCAACGAGTAAGTGGGGAGGAATAAAGCCAAAAAAAGATCATGCTGAGAATATAGATACCCATAAAGGCGTTGCCTGCCGGTATCGCAACCAGCAATCCCACTGCCTGCATAAGGATTGACATCATCCACATCCAGCGAGTCATTGGGGGTGGATTTTTCAGGCCGCCTATGGGACCTTCATCTTTATCCCAGTAGGAATTATAAGCTGTTGCACCCCCGAAAAGTAGCAAATGTACATTGACGAATTGAAGCAAGTAGGAGTTCCAATTCAGAGAAGGACTTAAAAAACCGCCCAGTAGAAATCCGCCCGACAAAATAAAAACCTGGTAATGCCACCGCAGATGAAGAATAAAATTCCAGATCTCCTTCCCTGTTGATGTGTTCGAACTATTTCCTTTCAAGCCGGTCAGTTCAATGATTGTTCAATGCTAAGCTTAGTGAAATGGATTTTATCAATCCAGTGAAAGAATCGTATATTTTGTGACTTATGATTTCCACTGACACAAAAACAGAGCCCGTACATTCTGAAATTAAGAGAAGTGACTGGAGACAGCGGATCCGGGCACATAAAGAAGCTGTATCAAATCGAATCGATGACTACCTGGAGCTAAGGCAACAACATCGTAAAGATCCTGTATTGGATTTTCTGTTTGAATACTATGCCTTCCGACCCTCACACCTAAGAAGGTGGTCACCGGGATTCGGCGTTTTGTTGAGAGGAAATGAGAAGGATTCTTATCCTGAATTGAGCGAGCTATCAATGGGAATGAAGGGGGCTTACCTGAATCCCGAATACTTTCCTGAAAACAGAAAGAGATCCATACGCTGGATACTGGAGCTGCTGGAAAATTCCGGCCGGAGAAAACCTTCTTTCGGCTGTTTTGGGATGCATGAGTGGGCCATGGTATATAAGAAAGATAAGGATCAGATACGCCACAGGGATATTCCTCTTCGAATGGATAAAGAAAAACTTGCATCCTTTGTAGAATCCAGGCCCCTGGTTTGTACCCATTTTGATGCGTTTCGTTTTTTTGCAAAACCCGCCAAGCCGCTCAATAAATTTGAGCTTTCACGCGACTCCTTCAGTAACACCGAGCAGGCCGGCTGTATTCATACCAATATGGATCTTTACAAATGGGCATTCAAAGGATTCCCCTGGATTTCCAGTGAGGTAATTTTGGAAGCTTTCGATTTGGCAGTGGAAGCAAGAACCGTAGACATGAAGGCAAGTCCCTATGATCTAGAGGCCTATGGTCTTGAACCTATCCGGATTGAGACGGAGTCAGGGCGGATGGCGTACTTGGAAGCTCAGAAAGCGATCTACGAACGGTCGAAACCCATCAGGGATCATTTGATAAAAGAGTACCGTACTTTGGTTCACTACTTTGATGAGTAGTTACTAAAGAATAGCTGCTCTACCAAAGAGGTACACTGAGATTGATTGCCTTGCAGGTAATGCGTATTCTTTGCCATGCTAAATCACGCACACAAAATGGAAGATAATAGCTGCCATGACCGATTTTTCAGAAGATGATTATGAGGCTTACGAACAGGATCTTGAAATTCTGGTCGATACCCTGCGTAAATGTTTTAATGCCGATAAGGCCCGCTATTCCGTGATCGGACACCAAAATGCCCTGTACATTGAAATTGAGGGACTCGATGACCTGACTAACGAAGAAATTCAGGAAGTAGCCGAACCGGTTTTCAACGAGCTGGATATGGATTTTGATGAGATTTCACTGGTACCTCTCAAAAAATAGAGTGCTTATTTTAGGCCGACTGAGAAAAGAATTATAAAATCAGTAAGGTCATCCATCTGCACGGCCAAGTTAACTTTTTACATTATTTGCAGGAGATAAAGATCCATATACTTTACGATCAAGGGAGCTATTCGTATTTTTTAAAGATTCAAAAAAATGATTAAAACTGATACCATGAAGAGTACCTATTGCGACTACGAACTGCGCTGTCTGGAAAACGACCACATCAATGATGAGAAGGAGACTACTACATATTGTACCCAGTGTGATAGTGTACTGAGAGTATTTTATGATGAGGTATCAGACGATATACAGTATCCCATTAAGGATATTGTGGAAGATCCACTTAAAACCCATCCTTCAGCTCTTAAAAAGCTGGACCGGCTTTCAAAACAATATGAAGCTGACCTTTATGCCAAACTGGAGTTTGAACATCCCACCGGTTGCTTTAAAGATCGTGGCAGTTATATCGAAGTACAGAAAGCACTGGAACTGAAGGCAGATGCCATCTGCCTGGCTTCAACCGGAAATATGGCGGCTTCTGTTGCGGCTTATGCCTGTTATTTTAAGATTCCTTGCTTTGTATTTGTGCCAGAGAAAACCACAGATGCCAAAATTGCACAGGCGACCATCTATGATGCCAATATCATCCGCATCAAAGGGGATTTCAGCACATGTGAAGCACTTTGCCGTAAGTTCGCCAAATCAGGCAACTACTACCTGGCCGGAGATTATGTATTCCGGGAGGAAGGTCAGAAATCTTTCAGTTATGAACTGATTGAGCAGGGCGGTGACGATTTTGACTATATCTTCATACCGGTTGGCTGCGGCACCAATTTTGGAGCTATCGCAAAAGGATTTGATGAATTGAAAAAGTCAGGAAGAATTGATCGGATACCCCAACTCATTGCCATTCAACCTGAGCAGAGCTCCCCGGTTGTGGAGGGCATTTTCAAGAAAAAGAAAATCATTAAAAACCAGGTCAACACTATGGCTCAATCTGTCGCGGCCTCCGACCCGGTGGACTTTTACAAGGTACTTCTGGGAATTGAGGAGACAGACGGACAGGCTTATACCGTGACCGAGGATGAAATATTGCAGTCACTCAAGGAAATGGCCATCGAGGAGGGACATTTTACCGAACCGGCCTGTGCATTGCCCCTTGCAGCTTTCAAGAACAACAGTAATACCTTTAAAGGCAAAAAGTGCCTTTTTGTACTGACCGGATCTGGACTTAAGGATACTAAAGTGGTTGCCAAGCACTCCCTCTCCTCTCCTGTCCTTTCGCCGAAGCTTGAAAAGGTCATCAACTATATCAACTCGGGTTATATCGATATGCAGAAGAATTCCTGGGGGAAGTCACGGGATACCTTCATGGCCAACCTGAAAATGGACGAAGACCACGAGCGGCTATACAACAACTATGTATCAAACATTCAAAAGAAGGGTAAGACTCTCAGTAACAACGAAATCGAAGTTCTGCAATCGCTTGTATTCAATGAGGAACTGGATCTAGAGTACCCGGCCGAAGTACTTGATTACAAACTGACGATGCGCAAACACGGGCTCGTTCAGGCAGCCGTTAAGTTGAATATCAAGAATGAAGAAGTGATTACCAAAGCGAAAGGTGTCGGCCCGATAGATGCGATTCTCACAGCCATCAAATCAGAAACGGACAACCTGTTTCCCCTAGAGGTCAGTAACCATGAGGTTGAGATACTAAGTCCTGATACTGACTCTCTGGTTGTCGTCACCCTTACGCTCACTCACGGTGAACAGGAATGGGTTTCCAAAGGGGCCTCACCCGACACGATTGAAGCTGCCGTTCAGGCCTTTGTTAAGGGTCTGGCGATTGCAATGAAGTCGGAAGTGGCTTAGCAGAAGACAGGAGTCAGGAGTCAGGAGTTAGGAGTCAGAATAAGGTATCTGAGTATTCAATTTAAATCTTCTTTAAGAAAATTCTGAATTCTGTATTCTGACTCCTGTATTCCAGTTCCTTCTCTATGAAATGAAACTATTCCTCATACTCCTCTCAAATCCGTAAAAAGCACCCCCTTACCTGAGCGCCTCCTCCAGTTCCAGGGAAGCATCACTCTGCTCATCGCGATATTTTACGATCAGCGGACAGGCCATGCTGAGTCCGTTTTCTTTGGCCCACTTCCCACTCATAGGACGAGTGCCGGGAATGACCACTGCTCCTTCCGGTATGGCTGCACCCTTTTCCAGTCTTTTCTCATTCACGCAATCATAAACAGGGATGGATTTGGAAAGCGTGACTCCCGGCGCGATGACCGCTCGCTTTTTGACCAAAATGCCTTCCACAATTACCGAGCCCGCACCGATAAAGCAATCATCTTCAATAACGACCGGAGCTAATCCTACCGGTTCAAGCACACCGCCCAGCTGTACACCTGCCGAGAGGTGTACGTTCTTCCCTACCTGCGCACAGGAACCAACCAGCGCATGGCTGTCGACCATAGTTCCTTCATCCACATAGGCACCCACATTGATATATGCAGGTGGCATGATAATCACACCGGGCGCTACATAAGCTCCTCTGCGAACGGATGAACCGCCGGGTACCAATCTCACATTCTCCTCAGCAGTGAACTTCCTTGGGGGTAGATTATGCTTATCAACAAAACCGTTATAGATACCGGAGTACTCTGTGTTATTACCGGCCTTAAATGAGGCCAAGATTGCTTCCTTTACCTCGGTATTGGCCTCCCAACCATCACCTTTTGGCCTTGCCGATCTGATCTCACCTTTTTCCAGTTTTTCAAGTATTTCTTCCCAATTTTCCTGACTCATTTCTATCTATTTGTGTTTAACAATTATACAATTTCGATTTAGTTTTGCTGATCCAACCACTCACCAATGCGCTTGTCCGCATCCAGTAATTTTTTGGTATCTGTCACCTCATCATCCGTCAGCGGCGGTCGCAAGGTGGATGTTTTAATCCAGCCTTTTTCCTTTAATAATATCTTGCTTGGAATCGGATTGGATACTGAAAAAAGGGTATCCGTGCACTCCTGCCACAGAGGTAATAGTTGTGGCCCGTGCCCGGCCAGGCACTCATTCACGTAGGCATGGGTTGCCTTCGGCCATACGTTTGAAGCTACAGATACCAGTCCCTTGCATCCCGCCATGGCAAAAAATGGCGTCAATCCGTCATCTCCACTCAGGACTTTCAGATCGGGTGCTGCTTTGCGAAATTCCTGGAAATCGGCAATGCTGCCACTTGCTTCTTTTAAGGCAAACAAATTCGGATGATCCCGGAGCTCTTTTAATACCCTGGGATCAAGCTTAACTCCAGTTCTCGAAGGAACATTATAGATCATACAAGGCTTATCTGCAGCATCCATCAGGGCCTTAAACCAGGCTGTCTGGCCTTTCACATTTGGTTTGGCATAAAGGGGTGTTACCAACAGGAAAGCCTCAATTTCATATTCCTGGCAGTATTCGATCCACTCCAGCTGCTCGCGAAGATTAAACCCGCCGACGCCAACCATAACAGGAACTTCAATATTGAGGCTTGATGCCGTTTCCACAACCATTTTCTTGTCATCGAGGCCAAGTGCCAATCCTTCCCCTGTTGAACCGAGTATAAGTATACCGTTGCCGGCTTCATCCTGTTTGTGAATAAGGGATGCAAGATCATCGAGATCCAGATCACCATTTTCTTTCATAGGAGTTACGAGTGCAGTCCAGAGAGAAATATCTTCTACATTCATAATACTTTTTTTGATTTAAGTGCTGAAACTAATTAACACGAGAATGCAAGTAACCATTTAACAGGTTGGAGTTATGTCAATAATCTAAGCGGTCCCGGATTTAGACTCCGACCAATTCATCAAATACCGATTCAATATCATGCATACCCGGCTGCATGGAATCCTTAAGCAGTTGTCTGGCTGACCAAAGAGCTCCCTTGGCAAAAACAGCACGATTATGAGCCCGATGTTTCAGAAAAATGGATTCTGAGTTCGTTTTCATCTCCAGTTCGTGAATGCCTTTGATATCCCCTTTTCTTTCGGAGGTAATCTCGGCGTCTTTGCCCAGCCACTCTTTCCAAGAGATCGCTGTCCCGCTTGGGGCATCTACTTTCCCGGTGTGGTGTATTTCGTGGATATGAAACTCGGGCTCCGGCAACAGCTCAGAGCCTTTTGAAATGACAGAGATGCACCTTCTTACGATATTCATTCCCAAACTGAAATTGGAAGCTTTCAACCACTTGATACCCTTCTCCTTCAGCCTTTTATCAAGGTTCTCGGGCCACTCATGACCCGTACTTCCCCAAACTGCCGGTATTCCTGATTCAAGTACTGCCTCAAAAATATCATCAACCGCAGCCCCGGGAACAAAAATGATGATGACATCGGCCTGACGTAATTTCTCAGATGTAGGTTTGTTATTCGTATTGAAGGGTCCGACAAGATTTTCAGGCTCAACAAGGTCAACTACCTCACCCCCTGTTTTACCGGTTCCGATTACCGCAACATTCATTATACTCAAGGCTTTGCTTTCAATTCAATGAGCATAAGTATAAGCTTTTTGCCATCGATTTTCATGCTATTAAACCCTGATGTGTATTTGCACTATTGCCTAACTATAAGTTAGATTCCCACTTCCCAAAATCACTTAACCTATTTATATGGAATCAATAATTTTTGCCGCACCGCTCTTCACCAACGATGCTGTCGTTTTAGGTATTCTGCTTTTGATCCTTGCAGCAATCTTTATTACATCCAACAGTGACAATCCCTTTTGGCAAAAATTCTACACTTTTATTCCATCACTACTGCTCTGTTATTTTATACCCTCTATTTTCAACTCGATGGGCATTATTTCAGGTGAAGAATCCCAGCTCTATTTTGTGGCATCACGCTACCTGTTGCCAGCCAGTCTTGTTCTACTTACACTAAGCATTGATTTCAAAGGAATTCTAGGCTTAGGACCCAAAGCGATCATCATGTTCCTGGCGGGTACACTCGGTATCGTGATCGGTGGTCCTCTTGCACTGATAGTGTTCTCCTATATCGCACCCGGTGTTGTCGGCGGAGCCGGTCCCGAAGAGATCTGGCGGGGACTTTCTACCGTAGCGGGTAGCTGGATTGGCGGTGGTGCAAATCAAACAGCTATGTATGAGATCTACGATCCCAGTGATGAACTCTTTTCAGCAATGATTACCGTAGACATCATAGTTGCCAATATCTGGCTTGGCTTTCTCCTGTACGGAGCCGGAATATCGGATCGTATTGATAACTGGTTTAAGGCCGATGCCAGTCCTATAACAGAGCTTCGTAAAAAGATTGAAAGCTACAAAGCAAGTATATCCCGGATTGCCTCCCTAGCTGATATCACTACTATCTGTGCTGTGGCCTTTGGAATCACAGCCATTGCACATGTAGGAGCGGACACCGTAACGCCTTGGATCAATGATAATTTTCCTGCTCTTAGAGATCTCAGCTTGGGATCCCCGTTTTTCTGGATCATTGTAATCGCTACTACCGGCGGTTTGGGACTCTCTTTTACTCGTGCCCGTAAATTGGAGGGTGCAGGTGCTTCAAAAATAGGAAGCCTGTTTCTCTATATCCTGGTGGCAACAATCGGGATGAAAATGGACGTTCTGGCTATTTTTGAAAGTCCCGGCTTTTTCATGATTGGTATCCTCTGGATACTCATCCATGTTTTCATCCTCTTTGTAGTGGCAAAAATAATCAACGCCCCGTTCTTTTTTATTGCGGTCGGCAGTCAGGCGAATATCGGGGGCGCAGCATCCGCACCTATTGTCGCCTCGGCATTTCACCCAGCACTGGCACCGGTGGGCGTCTTACTTGCTGTTCTCGGTTATGCGCTTGGAACCTACGCAGCCATCATCTGCTCGGAGATCATGCGCTTTGTAAGCTAAGTTTTCGGGTGGCTTTCAGCGTACACAGGCTCCAAAATGATAGAAAACAGAACGAAATAAATGTTTCTGCGGAGAATGAATCCCTGCTTCAGGATGTTTATATTTTCCTTCGCTATTCCCTGAAGCAAAACAAAGCATATGCTCCGTATCTTAAAATTTCTTGGCGTTTTTCTAGCCGCCTTCCTGTTCATCTTCTTCATCGTGTTTGGATTTAATATGAACGCCCTTTTTACCCTAATGGAAAACTCTGAAGATATACAGGAGGGACAGGAATGGGTGGCCAAGACACAATCACTGAAGGGTTTGACGGAATATATTGGCCAGCAGCCCGAACGCGTGTCGATAGTTTCCATTGCCATTGAGAACCCGGATTCTTCCATATTATACAATGAACACGCTCCTCGTACCATGGGCATTCTTTCCAACATTTTTACGGTAATTGAATTTGCACGACAGGTTGAAGCCGGTGAGCTTGACCCTAACGAGCAGATAGCACTCTCAGAAGTGGATTACTTCCAGCTGCCGTATATGGATGCATCCAACCACAGCACCGCTGTTGACCAGCTTGAAGAGCGTGAAAAGATATCGGAGCAAAATACCGTAGCATTGGCTGACTTGGTTCAAGTTTCTGTGGAGTATAATGATTTGGCTGCCTCAGACTATCTTTTTTTCAGGTTTGGAAAGGAGCAGCTGGATTCTCTTATGAACCGGTTGAATATTGAAGAAACGGAATCTCCCCTACCTTTTAGTGGAATGTACGCCACTATGAAGCCCGGTCTCTATGATATGGAAGCACCGCAGAGAATGGACAGTCTGAGCGCTATGGATAGGAAAACCTTTGACAGCCTCGCCATTGCCACTGCCGGGAAACTTGCCGAAAATGAAACATACAGAGAAGAAGTATTTACACAGTTCCGTCAGGATGAAGGATTGGGTGTCCCCTTTTCTATGCAACGCGACTTACTGGACTTTTTTCCTAAAACAACAGCACTGGAAATGGCAACCCTGATGAAGAACATTCAGCAGGAAGAACTGATTTCGGTTGAAGTCTCAAGGCGTATCAAAGAAATTATGTCATGGCCCCTGAAAAGCAGCCGATTGCAAAGTGATTTCAGCTCATACGGTGCCTACTACGATAGCCGGCTCGGCCTTGTTAATGGAATAGATTTTGGAGCTTCCACCTACTCCAATGAACCTTTTGCCCAGGCTGTATTTTTTGATGACTTACAACTTGCTTTCTGGTTTCACATGAGCAGCAATCTGATTCACCAGGACTTTGAACAGCGGTTGATCTGGGATCCGGCTTTAAGAGAAGCAACCGTTAATGAAATCAGAAAAAATCAGTAACTTCTTTTTAGGAAATCAATCAATTAATCTGAATGAATTCGTAGTTTTAATTCATTTGAGTAATTCTCAATAACTAATTGGAGGGACATCATGGCATCTTCAGGAAATACCGTTGAATATGTAAAAGGTGGGATCACGTTGGGAACCGCTTTGGCTGTAACCATCTCCTGGTCAGTAAACAAATCGATTATCTGGGCAATCATTCACGGGCTCTTCAGCTGGTTTTACGTTATCTATTACGCGTTGGTTTATTAATCAGATATTTTTTCTAAATGTCAAAATTCAAGTTTCTCTATTTCTACTGGCTGATACCGGCATTTCTGCTTTTTTTGGTACTTCACCAGATCAGTGTCTATTACGGTGTCATCGATACCTATGAAAACGGTGACTCGTATACGGCTGAGGTCGTTGAGTTTGAACTCAAACAGATTGCGGCCCAGACCAACGGATATGTCATTTTACGCTTTAGTCCGGAAGGGGCTGGCGAAATGCAGCAAAAGCTTTCCCTCCCAGTTGAGATGGCCGGTCAGATTCAGGAGATACGCATTATACCAATTCGATACCAGGAAGGGGCGCGCCATAATATTGTCATGATGCCTACTTACGAAACGCAGAAGAACCTGGTGATGACCAATATCGCCATGGCGGCTGTGGGTTTCCTGATCACCTGTATCATCGGGTATTGGGTGAATCGTTATGTCAGCCGGAAAATGAAGCAAGGGGAAACAGAAATTGTATTTGAAAGAGTAGATACGGATGAGTAATTCAAAAGGGACACTTTACCTGATCCCCAATACACTCGGTAAAACGCCTGAAAACAACACCATTCCCGAGTATGTTTTAAATATCATCAGAAGTCTGGATGTGCTGGTTGTTGAAAATATCCAGACAGCCGTTAAATATTTGCAGTGGGTCGGCGACACCATACCGGAATATAAGATTGAATTCCTGCTATTGAATAAAAAGACACCTACGCACGAAATTGCCTCGTTTATGGATCCCCTGAAAAAAGGACGTGATGTGGGATTGATCTCAGAAGCTGGGTGTCCCGCCGTGGCTGACCCGGGCTCCGAACTCATAAAGATGGCACATGCCCAGCATATCAGCGTGCAGCCCCTGGTAGGTCCATCTTCCATCTTGCTGGCTTTGATGGGATCGGGCTTCAACGGACAAAATTTTGCCTTTCACGGTTATCTGCCCATTGAAAAATCCGGCAGGCAGCAGCAGATTCAGCAACTTGAACAAGAGTCAAGGGATAAAGACCGCACGCAAATATTTATGGAGGCTCCTCATCGCAATGACGCGATTATTAAAGATGTCACTAAGCTTTGCCACCCGGAGACTCGTTTTTGCACAGCCACCAATCTCACCTTGCCTGATGAATCGATCATATCGAAACCGGTATCTGCCTGGAAGCAAGAAAAGTGGGAGTCCATTAATAAAGAACCCACCATTTTCCTGCTGTACGCATCGAAATTATAAGTTTTATCCGCTGGTTTACACGGATTTGATGACTATTCTCATCCCGCAGCAGAGCAGCTGAATGAGAGAGAAGGGATCACAAAAAAATCAGGCAAATCTGCGGCCAACAAATACAAATAAGAAAAGCCTGCTCGAGTTATCGAACAGGCTTTGCAGTAACAATACTGCTATGTTATTAAGCCCCTGCCTCCTCAAGCAAGTGCAAAATATCGTCGTAATTATGAGAACTGGCCTGATCCTTCGCAGACCAACCGCGATCGTCCATCACATCAACATCGCTGTGGTGTTTAATCAATAGTTGAACTATGTCATGATGACCGTTGCTGGTGGCCCAATACAAGGCACTCGTCCCGCGATTATCTCTCGCGTTTACATCTGCCCCGTTGTCTAGTAAAAATTGTACAATATCAAGGTGGCCATGCTTTGCAGCTTTCATCAGTGCTGTACGGTCATGTTCATCACTGGTATTTACATCGATACCGTCATTAACCATGCCAACTATAGTATCGAGGTCTCCGCTCTCTGCGGCGTCAAGAAAGGTTTCATCATTCATACGCTTTTACCTCTGTTTTTTTGTATTTAGATGGGAACTATTTTATTGTAACTCATTGCAATGATAGAGTCAAACAGAAGCAATGTATTCTAATAAAAAATGTTAACCCGGAGGCCGGTAATCCCGCCTCCGAGATGTAACACTTTACAAGCCGATCTCTTCCAAACCCTGCTCAAAAGTTATGTCTGTAGGTATGCCTTCAGAGTCTACGCGATCGAGCGAAGCCTGCAGCTGTTCGCCGACCTGCCCATATTTCTCAACAAAATCTGAAACTCCCTCATAGTCTCCGTCGCCCTGCAGCATCAGAATCTTTCTGGAAAGTGCATTAGTAGCTTCTTCGATCTTATCAAAATTGACACTGTAGGTTTGGGTATCTTCATTATAGCTGAAAGCTCCCTGCTCCTTGAAAAAGTTAAACCGGATCAGGTTTGCTTTGCCATGAGCACTTGCAGAACCAAAACGTATGGAGCGAAAGATACTGGCCATAAAGGTCACGTAATTATCCTCAATACTTCCCTCGGACACCATACCATCTTCCCTAAGACTGGTAACCATGTACAGACCCAGTACATCGGCCTTGCCCTCTTCCAGTGCAGAGGCGTGTTCTTTCAGCGCTTCGCGGACCGTACCTTCACCGTCTAGGGTATTCTTGATACCCAGGCCGTGCGCCACTTCGTGGAACATGGTATTTCCGAAAAAGGCATCAAAGGTAATATGCTCTCTTTGCTCCTGCGCAATCAGTGTTTCTGAAATTGGGACCAGTATTTTATCATATTTCCCGCGCATAGCATTCTTGAGCTGCAGGCGCCGGGTCCCTTTTTGAAGCTGAACTTGCTCATCATTTGGTAGGTTAATGGCAATAGTCTTTGATCCGGCATTGGCATCGCCCGATACATAAACCACGTCATAGGCATTCAGGTCAGAATCACGCCCGGGTGTCTCCTGTTTGTACTCATCAGGTACTGGCAGCCCCTCCTGCAGTTCGGGAAGAACAGTGGCATATTTCGACAGGCGATCGCTCCACTCGGTGTCTTTTACAAGAATAAAGGTTTCATGAGCCGCCTTATAACCATATAGCTGATCCTCATAGGTTTCGATGGGCCCGATGACGACATCAATCACATTATCTTTCATATCCATCCAAGCCAGGTCGCTCTCCTGGTAGTCATCGGTAAGCAGGGCTTCGGCACGAAGATTCAAATACTCCTTCAGACCGGGATCTTCAGCAAGTTCTGCAGCCTCTTTCAGCTTCTCAGAAGCCAGTTTATGCTGCTCAGCAAAAGCCTGATGGTAAGGAACCGTAATCAGCTCGCCGTCGTCATCACGTCTGACAAGCGTGTAGAGATCATCCTTTGCTTCCGAGTCCCAAGCTTCAAACTCCTCCTTGGTGATATCTTCCGGGTAGAAATTTGCACCCGCAGGTTTGGCACCAAACCCTTCCACAAAGGGCTCATTCTCTTCGAGTCGATCCCATGGGCCAAAATTAATTTCTGCATAACGACTCGCTTGGGGACTATCAATCATATCCATAAGTTCTGACTTGTCACCATAGGCCTGCATCCAGAAAACCTCGTCCATAGCCTCCGCAGCTTCGATCAGCAGCGGGATCATCTTTCTCTCATTTTCTGAGAGCTTAGATACATCAGTAGTAAGGGTGAAAGAGGTGTACTGATCGAGGCGGTCTTCGATCGACATTTCGGAACCCTCATCCAACTGTTCATTTGTCCCGGCATTACCGGTACAGCTCTGAAGTACCAAACCGATTACCAGAAGTGAAAAAAATAGAGGGGAATTACATTTCAAGCGATCCATAATTATACCTTTAGTTGAAGATTAACGCCTTAGATTCATTTCTTTTAAATATCCGATAAATCGTACGGTCGGACAATATCTGTAAAAAATCAATTTCATCTTCAAGAAGCCTGCGGCAAATGACCCGGGACCAGTTTTCTTTTGTTGAGTTCCGACAAAATTAGTTCTGTCATATCACTCTGAAATGGAAATTCATAGCGTATGTCCAGAACATAGGCTTTTACCCGGAGTTTGACGACATAATTCTTCTGATGAATTTCATTCTTCGCAATTACAATAACCGGTTTCTGAAGGTAGGCATATCGCGATGAAATTGCAGCCTTGTAGGCAATACGTTTAACCAATTCCACATCAATATCAGCCGGCAGATAAATTTCTGCCACAACCTGACAGTCGAGCGCACTGGAATTGGCATTTGAAACCGCTTTATTCATCAGCTCACCATTCGGTATGGTAACGACGGAATCGTCAGGAGTAACGATTCGGCAAGATCTCAGTCCGATCTGTAGAACCTCCCCATAATATTCCCCTACCTGAATTTTATCACCAACCTGAAAAGGCCGATCCAGAATGATGATAAATCCACCAAATACATTTTTAAGGATATCCTGTGAAGCAAAACCTACAGCAATACCTATAGAAGCAGTAACTGTGAGTACCGTTTCAAAAGGCGGGTCGATAATACCGGCAATGATAATATACAGTGAAAAAGACCAGATCGTAATTCGCGCGATGGGGACCAGTCGTTTTGTAAAGAGCCGGTATCGCGCCGATTTCTCAGAGATATTATCCAGTATCCGAACGACAAATTTATTGAGAAAGTAAGTAATGGCCAGAATAAACAGGGTGAGAAAGATCACATTAAAAGAGATCAGCTCCTTTATTTCTTCCAGCCTGGATTCTGAGCCGGTGCCTTCGGCCTCTGCATTCTCTCCCCCGGATTCGGACAGGTTGTTCTGTGCAACCGTGTCTGAATTTTGAACCATCTCTTCCTGTGCAGCTGATGCATCAAGAGTATCTGTATCATTCTGGGCTGTACTCAATACCGGTACTTGTAATAGAAAGACCAGAAAGAATATTAAATGTGAAAAGTTTCGGTAACTCATAACATGCTCCTATACTAAGTGTATGATATTGCGTTCCTTAAGAACGCGTACAATTTGGCGATACATTAACTGGTTTACGAAATAACGATCCCCGTCCTGTCGTAGCAGTCCCCTCGTTTTAAGCCTTACCAACATGAGCCTGCTCTCCTGCTCCGTAAACAAAAGTACTTTTGACAGCTCGGAAGGTGTAAGAGTATCGTGTAATATGATGGAAGCAAGAGTAAACAACACATCCGGTCTCAGATCCTGTATCATTTCTACGGAGGTGACCTCCAGCGGCTTTATATAAAAATGGGTCTCGTCGAAGTCACGAATAGATCGGATCCAGAAAATCATGGCTATGGATGCATTTCCTTCGGATAAATTGGTCAGATCCTCAAAGTAAGCATCCTTTAAATATTTCCTTGCCTCCTCTTCCTGGTCCATAATTTTTCGGTAAGCCCGGCTTTTACTTTGAAGCTCACCGGGTTCGAAATAAAGTTCATAACCGCTCGAACGGTGTCGACTCAAGATAACTGATTCAATCTGACGGGCATCCAGTTTGTCAGTTCGCATCATGTGTGAAAAATATTCACTGATTGAGACTACCTTATCCATAAAATTCCATGCATAAAGTGAACTGCTGACTATCCAAAAGATGCTTTCCTTGGTTTCAGAAATTACATAAAGAAGGCTTTCCAAAGCTGCATACCCGTTTATATTTCTCAGGTATAGATTTTGAAGGGCTTCCAGTACAATGACCTTCTTCTTTTTTTCATTGCGAATAGCCTCAATAATACCTTCAATGGAATCTACATTTTCCAGATCCAGCTCCCTCTCCATCAATTTGATGAATTCAACTTCACTGGAAATAGCACCGACTAGGTGAATATCCTTGACCTCCCGTTGCTTGAAAAAATCGTCCAGTGCATAGCTAAGATAGGTCGATTTACCGCTTCCCTTTTCACCAATCACTGCGAAAGTAGAAGGATAGTTGTTTTCCCAGCTTTCAAATGCTTTCTGCAGGTAACTGAAATTCTCATTCAGAGTTACATAAAATCGGCGGTCGGTTTCCATGTCAAAATTAAAAAGCCGGCGATAAATGTAGGGCAGTTCCTTTATTTTTTCATCGGTATTGGACAGGTAGGTAGCCACATCCGTCTTTAAGACCTGTTCTGCTTGCTGTTCCTCGAACCCAAGAAAGCGTCGAGCCACTGAAAGATAGGCTTTGACTTTTTTCCCGATAAAACGTCGGAAAACAGCAAACGAATCCTGGATACGGGCCCAACGTGCCCCTGCCTTGGTCTGCCATCCATGCGCTTTCTGCTTAACCTTGTATTTGGCATCCAGCAGCTGTAACTCTTTGGAGTCACCATTGTGAACCAGATTCAGCATTTTGTTAGAAAACTCCCGGCACCCATCGATCACCACCAGTTTCAGCTGTTCCTGCTTGTTTTGAACCGTTTCTGCGGTGTTATCCAGTTTGGTGATAGTTCGCTCCACCGCTTCAATTACAATGCTGTACGGATCATTATCCCCGTCAGCATTCTCAAATAGCTCAAGCGCTGAGTCAAAATTCACCTCAATTACCTCCTGTACCTCAGCCAGGTCACCGGCAACTTGTACCATAAAATCTTCGTAGTGCTGCTGCGACGGTTGAAGTCTGTTTAACATATGCTCTTTCAGGCTGCGTACAAGCAGCAGACGCCACGTGATCATCCGGAAGTTAAAATCCGGTGGATTATTATCCGTATCGAGATCGTATAAAAATAGAACGTGTTCTGATATTGAATTTGCCTTCATCAGTACACGCTCAGAAAATAGATTCGCCTGGTTTGAGAGCTGTGTTTTTTCAATGAGCTCGTTCAGAGGATCCTTGGTCTCACTGACCAGTTTAGCCATCAGCTTTTTACTGTCGTCTATCAGTTGAAGTGCCGCCTCTTTATTTTGCTTATCCCGGTAAGTCTGTATGCTGCTTTGTATTCCCTGTAGGTCATTCTGTAAAGATTTGATCGGTTTTTTTAAATAGGAGTCGAAAAAGGTGGCAAGACTGTCGATAAAATCCATACCTTGCTCATCCAATTCCTTTTGAAAACCTACAAACTCTTTAACCGTTTCTGTTTTATCCAAAAGCTGTAGATTGGCCTCATTCCACTCCTCCAGTGCATTATCCAGTACATCTCTAAACCGGGAGGCTCTTTTCTCAACTCTTGACTCTTGATAGAACCCGGATCTTCGTTCCATCGTACCGACACGTTCCAGATAATGAAGGAGATTTTCCCGTATAGTATCAAAATCCTCCTCCACTTGCCGATCCAGATCATTACGATACTTCTTTGTGCCCTGTAACAACTCATTTACTCTTTCATCAAAAGACGGTGCCGGAACTACTTCCGGTTCTCCCCCGGATATATCGCTCTCATAGTAGTTTTCAGCAAGATAGTTTTCCAGCTCTAAAATTATGTCAGTAACATGACGATAATCACCATCAACACGTCTCTTTAAGAGTTCATCCGCCTTATACAGGTGATACTCGGTTACGTGTTGATAGGGTATTTGCTGCCGCCAGGGTTCATAAGCGCGGGTAGGTTTATTAAGCAACTTCCTTAATATATTGGAAAAATCACGTGAGATCGATCCCAATGATCTTGCAGTCCTCTTCAAAGATTTTATGAAGCGGACATTTGCCGCATCCTGCTCAAGTTTTTTAAAACGACTTTCACTTTGGCTTACAGAAATATCTTTTTCGAGTTCAAAAGTGTGCTTTTTGACTGCTGTCAAATAAACATCAGCAATTGTTGTCTCCTTATGCTCTTCGATGATACCTCTAATATTCTGGAGGGTATCGGTCATAACTTCCAGAACCTTGCTCTGATCATCCGTGACTTGGAGACGTGTTTGAAGCCTTTGAAGTAGTTCAATTACTTCTTCCAAATATTGGCTACGCTTTTCCCTTACTGCTTCTGCAAGCTTCTGATCGATCAGATCATTTAATGCAGACTTAAGGTCACGCATTCTTTTTTTCTCACTCATGTAAAACCCGGCTAAAATAACTTGATGTATTCAGTACACACAGATATAACATACATACTATCTCATTTAATAAATGACAGTGTTTAATCATTATAATGTGTAAATTATATCTGTTTTTATTCTTATCTAAATATTATTTAATTTCAATAAATGTGTTTCCTGCTTATTATTGCCATTAAGAACTGATAAGCGCCCCATAATCGTGAAGGTTCAGCAATATATCAAAACGAAGACTGTGACTGACAATTTATTCATGCCCAAAGCATGGCTTGCTTTTGCCATGTGCATGCTTTTCAGTATTTCAGGTTATTCTCAACAAAATAGCCTGAGCCGAGTATCTGCTGCAGAACGCAGTGATGGCAAAGGATATGTCATTCGCTATCATCTAACCGAAGAGGCAGATTCTTTCCGGGTATTCCAGCCCACTACTGACCTCATACAGATGACTCTTTACGGTGAGAACGTAGATACCACCGACATAGACTTTGTAGGCTCAAACAGTGTTTTTGATGACATTAGTTTCTATCAGATACCATTCGGTATAGGCGTCGATATTTACCTGCCCGACAGCACTTTTTATAAAGCAAGAAGTTACCACGATGGTGGCAGCGAAGACTTGCTTCTGGCTCTAACCTATGCAGAACGCGAAGATATCGCTTATCTGACGGAGGGACTCGACCCCGTCATTTGGCCTCGCCTCTCTAACGATAGCAGCGATATGCTGGTTGAGACTAACCGGAACATACAGAACGTGAGCAGCCGCGATTATACCGATAACACCTATGACCGGGTTAAGAATAAAATGAAATTCGATGTGGTAGTGATTGATCCCGGACACGGTGGGAAGGATGTTGGAGCTATCGGTTACAAAGGTGTGCAAGAGAAAGATATTGTACTGAACATTGCTAAAAAGGTTGGCGGTTATATCAATGAATACCTACCGGAAGTTAAGGTAGTCTATACCCGTGATGACGACACCTTCATTGATTTAGAAGAAAGAGGTCCGATTGCCAACAAGGCAGAGGGAGATTTGTTTGTGTCTATCCACGCCAACAAGTTTCACAACAAATATCCACATGGCACCGAGACCTATTTCCTTGGACTTGAGAAGAGCAAGTCGGCACTGGAGGTTATGAAACGGGAGAATAATGTGATTAACGGAGACGGTTTTGATCCGGACAAAGTACTTTCCCCTGAAGAGCTTCTGGTTTATGAGCTGCAAAACAGCGGTTATATCGCTACCAGTGAAAAACTGGCCGGGATGGTGGAAAATCAGTTTTCAGACCGTGCCCAGCGGAAATCACGCGGGGTAAAACAGGGACGTCTCGTGGTACTTTACCAGGCTTCCATGCCCGCCATACTGGTTGAAACAGGCTTTCTAAGCAATCCGAGTGAGCAGCGATTCCTTTCCAGTGATTACGGGCAAAGTATCATCGCCTCTGCCATTTTCCGAGCCATCAGAAACTACAAGGAAGAATACGAGAAGAGTCAGCACTTTAACACCAATTAAGCGAGCATTTGGAACCACTTATTATTGGCGTAGCCGGCGGCAGCGGGTCCGGTAAAACAACAGTTGTAAGGCATATCATAGACACCATCGGTAAAGAAAACATCGTGCTGCTGCAGCATGATTCTTACTACCGTGACCTGAAACACCTTCCTTTCGAAGAACGAAGCAAACAAAATTTTGACCATCCCTCTTCCCTGGAAACCGAATTGATGATCCGTCATATTGAAGCATTGAAGGAAGGGTATCATGTGGAAGTACCTATCTACGATTTTTCAAAACACGTCAGAAAAGAAGAGTCACGGGAAGTCTACCCCAAAAAGGTGATCCTGGTAGACGGAATATTGATTTTCAGTGAAAAGGGACTCCGTAAACAGATGGATATCAAATTGTATGTGGATACCGATGATGATATTCGACTTTTGCGGAGAATAAGGAGAGATATCCTGGAAAGAGATCGCGAATTGCAAAATGTCTTGGAACAGTACGAAGAATACGTCCGTCCCATGCACCTGGAATTTGTGGAACCCAGTAAACGCTACGCTGATATCATCATTCCCCGAGGGGGACAAAATGAAGTTGCCCTGCAAATGGTTGCGGCCCGTATTCAGGAAGAGCTTAGCAGATGACAATTTACAGTTACCAGTGAACAGTGTGTCAGGAGTCAGGAGTCAGGAGTCAGGAGTCAGGAGAGATTGTCGGTTTTAAGAACAGAAATCAAATCTTAGGTATTAATTAACACAATTGAATGAAGAAAAGGATGCAGAGCAACCGGCGCACTTTAACCGCAGAGCGATTGACGAGGCAATTAATTGTCAATTGTTAATTGTTCACTGACACACTGTTCACTGTTCACTTAAAATGGTCTTCCAGAAAGTATTGTATGCCTTCAAAGATAAGCATGGGTCTTACCTTGGGTTCACCCGGTAAAATGGAACTGAGCCACTCTGCTGAACCACCTGTGATAAAGATTTCAAAGCCGTCAAAACGCTCTTCGTGTTTCTCCAGTGCTCCCTGAATACTGTCAGAAAACGATCCGTATAACCCCCAACGTAAAGAAGTCTTTGTAGATTTGCCCGGCCACTCTTCCGGAATGGTTCGTAAAACGGCCGGAAGATTGGGGGCATAGTCTCTCAATGCTTTTTCCAAAATTCCGATGCCCGGCATAATAACGCCTCCACGAAAGACAAAATCTCCAGACATGTAATCGACGGTGCAGGCTGTTCCCGCATCTATCACAACCACGGGTTTACTGGTTTGTGCCACTGCTCCATAGCAGGCAAAAAATCGATCGATGCCCAAAGTATCCGGTGTTTTATAGTCCAGAAGATCAGATGGTATGTCCTCTACAGTCAGAACCCGCACCTTGTTTATCTCCAGACGATCCACAATAGCCTGCGTAGTATCATTGACCACGCTTACTATGACTACCATTCCAAAATCCATATGATGGCGGTTTATCCACTCTACAAGTTCAGAAGCATTTCTTATCTTGAAGGAGTCGGGACGGGTCCAGTTCAGGTCCTCTTTATAGGCAGCCTTGATGGACGAATTGCCTATATCCAAATAGAGTATGGTATCTTTAGGAGGAATGATATCATTCATATGTTTGCTGATAGATATGGATTACTTTAACATACACATTTCAAAAATTAAAATTATTTATGCAGCTGTCATCTAAAATTGCCATTGTCACCGGAGCAAGCAGCGGAATAGGTTCAAGATTCAGTAAAGACCTTGTAGATAAAGGAGCTACGGTATACGGTCTGGCCCGAAGCGAAGATAAGTTAAAGAGCATACAAACCGAACTTGGAAAAAATTTCATTCCGGTTGTGCTCGACATCACCGATCACGAAGCGATCAAAAAATGGGTGGATATCACTTTTGATGAAGACAAATTGCCCGACATTCTTATCAATAATGCGGGGCTTGGTCTGTTCGGTGATGTCGATGAATTGCCTCTTAAAGATTGGGATACTATGATCAATACCAATCTGAATGGTTTTTTTTACATGACCCGGCAGGTGGTTCCTCTTATGAAAAAAAATGAGGATGTATGCCATATCGTGAATATCGCTTCCATAGCAGGCAAGATTGGAAACCCACAGATGTCAGGATATAATGCTTCAAAATTCGGTGTGCGAGGTTTCAGCGAATCACTTTTTAAAGAGCTTAGGTATGACGGAATTAAGGTAACCTGTTTCTATCCCGGTTCCATTGCGACAAAGTTTTTTGAAAATGCGCAGGGAATGGAAACCCATCCCAATATGATGCAGCCCGAGGATGTTTCTAAACTGCTGATCAACGTACTGGAAACCTCCGATAACTTCCTAATCAATGAGATTACCATGAGACCGCTGAATCCCAAACCGCCCGAAAGCTGATCAATGAGCAGAACAATACTTAGCGTTATATTTGTATTTGTTGTTTTCTGGTTCGCCGGATGCAATCAAAACAGCTCCCCTTCTGCGGTTATCGGCGAAGAGAAGTATATCGACCTGATGGTAGAACTGCAGTTGTTTCGCTCATATATCCGTACCGTACCCTCCGATTCAGCAACAATTGATTCTCTACAAACTGAGATATTCAATAAATACAATGTGACTCGCGAAGAATTCCGGAAGAGTCACCAGTACTACCAGCAACAGTATGTTCAGCAAAAAGAGCGTATCGATAGGGCCATCGAACAGCTGCGCATGGACCAGGTGCAGAGTGACTCAACAAGACCGTGGGAACAGAACGCCAACCGCTAGCTTAAAATTTCTAGTCTCCAAAGTTCACTGCTTTACTCTCCTCAATTGAGTAAGCGCCTCTCAAGCTTTCCACTCGTACTTGTCTGCCTTGGATGTCACTTTTTCTTCTCTTATGAGATAGGATAGTGCCTGTTTCAACTGCTCTTTACTGTTGCCGGTAAGCTTATGCAATTCCTGCATGGACCTTGATCCGTTTTTAAGTATATCCGTAAGTTGCTGAATATCACTTTTATTCAGACCTTTTTCAGTCTTACCCATATCATCAAGGCAATTATCACAGTGCCCGCAATCGGAGACATTCTCCTCACCGAAATAATTACGTATAAAAACTTCCCTGCAAAGGTCTGTTTGTATGTATCTCCCCATATAGTCCAGCTTCTTTAGCAGACTGTTTCGGTGCTTTTCAAGCTGGGTTCTTCCAAACGGAAGGTTTCGCTGGCGCTCTTCGATCAATCGAACCAGCGGCAGTTCTCCCAGTGTTTCATAATTGAGTATCTGGTCGTGAGCCTGAAGCACCTGGAGCCCCTTGACTATGGCATTTTCCGTTTGATTAAGCTTTCGCTTTAGGTAATCAACATCCAGGTAAATCATCCCATTGAATGATTCAGGGCCAAACTGCCGGTAAAGGGTATCCAGGAAATCAGCTTTCTGATTATTTTCCAGGGTATCAATTTTATTTCTCACGTAATCTTCGGCAGCAATAAAGCGGACGCCTATCTGCGGTACGATATAATCGATCAGCTGAATAACGCCCAATTGATTGAGAACTTTCAGGGATGATTTCACGATTTTAAAAGGCAGATTGGCACGTTTTTGTAGCGCCGGTATTGAAACCTGTTCGGCCTCTTCCATCCCGGTATTTACGGCCAGGTTAAAGGTATCGCAGAGAGCATCATATACTTTCTGAAGCTGTTCCTGTTCGGGATAGGAATCTTTCAATCGCTTCTCAGCTATAGCTGAATCCGAAGGTTTATAGAGCAGAATGGGGAAACTCTTAACTCCGTCACGCCCCGCCCTGCCGGCCTCCTGGTAATAGGCTTCCAACGAATAAGGCATCTGGTAATGTATTACATATCGGCAGTCGGACTTGTCGATGCCCATTCCGAATGCATTGGTGGCCGCAACCAGTGGAAGGTCTCCGGCTATCCACTGCTCCTGAATCTTTATACGCTTCTCCTGTTCCACACCCGCGTGATAGGCTTTGGTGTTGATACCCAGTTTATCGGTAATTATTTCAGCCAATTCTTCACAGTTTCGGCGAGTTCCACCGTAAATAAGTCCGGCTCCATGTTCAGATCCTTTTCTTACAGCATTTAATAGCTTTTCACGCTTCTTTTCAGCCGGCACCACCCACCAATACAGATTAGGCCGATCATACCCCTTGGAAATTACGTTGGCATCCTCAAAGCCGAGATTATCTATGATATCTTTGCGAACTTCGGGAGTTGCCGTAGCGGTAAGAGCCATCCATGAGGTGGAATCATCCAGAGTCTCGAGCGATTCGCGGATTTCCCTATAGCTTGGACGAAAATCATGTCCCCACTCCGATATACAGTGTGCTTCATCAATTGCAACAAGGTCAATATCCAACTTCGGCAACTCGGCTTCCCAAAGGCTGGTTTTGAGTCGCTCGGGTGAGCAGTAGAGCAATTTATACATTCCATTGCGTGCATTCACCAGTCGCTGCTCGATTTCCCATGAAGAGAGTGTACTGTTGATAAAAGTGGCGGAAATTTTACGGTCTTTAAGTTGTTGTACCTGATCCTGCATCAAAGCCACCAGGGGAGATATTACAAGGGTCATCCCCTTAAAAACAGTAGCAGGCACCTGGTAACAAATCGACTTGCCACCTCCGGTAGGGAAAAGTACTACTGTATCTTCGCCTGAAAGAACGGATCGTATAGCATCATCCTGCCCTTCCCGGAAAGATTCATATCCCCAGTATTTTTGGAGGTTTTGCAGTGCTTTATCAAACATCAAACTGAGATATCAAAGTATTTTTTCTGAAATTAAAACCGGTTCTTCAAAGGGTGAAACTAATAAATCAAAGCCTATTTTTATGAACTTTCTTTGCTCGTATTAATCTTTAAATAATTTAAAATATTGCCCCTATTTCGTGACCAACTTGCAATTGTTTTAAATTTTGTTAGTTTAGTGTTCGATTAATGGCACAAAAATTACTACATAACGCCCAGATTTCCGGTGATGCCACTGTCGCTGATGGCCGTCGTGTAGTTCGTATTTCCCGCCTCCGCCGGGCCCTTCCGGGCTCATAACATCCTTCCTTTGCAGGGAGTCTAACCCTGCATTTCCAACATTTATCGACTTTTCACTCTACCACATCGGATAACCTTATCCGTCTACTCTTTATAACGACCATACAATGTCTATTAACATAACTGTAGCCGACCCCGGTCATGAACGTTACGCGGAGACAATCTGCAATATCATGGAACAGGCAGCCAAAGTAAGGGGCACTGGAATTGCCAAACGTGCACCGGATTATATCAGGCAAAAAATTGCTGAGGGAAAAGCTGTCATAGCTATTGATACCCATAACGACTGCTTCGCCGGTTTCTGTTACATAGAAGACTGGAGCCATGGCAAATACATAGCCAATTCAGGACTCATTGTAGCACCAGATTATAGAAAGCAGGGTATAGCAAAAGGTATCAAAGAAAAAATTTTTAAACTCTCGAGGAAAAAATACCCGGAAGCAAAAATTTTTGGGATTACCACCAGTCTTGCCGTCATGAAAATCAACTCCGACCTGGGATACAAACCTGTCACCTTTTCTGAGCTGACCCAAGAAGAAGCGTTCTGGAAAGGCTGCAGCAGCTGTCCCAACTATGACATTCTAAACAGAACGGATAAAGTCCACTGCCTGTGCACCGGGATGCTATACGAACCGGGCAAGCAGGAAGAGCTTCAATCAAAAAAAGATCGATGGATTCAATTTAAGCGCTTCATGAAGCTGCAGAAAGCGAAAATCAAACGCAAAACCGAACACCTTTTTAACCTTATTTAAAATGACTGACATAAATAAACAGAAAGTAGTTCTGGCCTACAGCGGGGGCCTCGACACTTCGTATTGTGTAGCCTACCTAAAGCATGAACAAGAGCTGGAGGTTCATACCGCCCTGGTAAATACCGGAGGTTTTGAAAAAAGTGAACTGAAGATGTTGAAGGAAAAAGCTCTTAAACTTGGAGCAGCTTCCCACAAAACTTTTGACCTGGTTGAGGATTTTTATCAAAAATCAGTCAAGTACCTAATCTTCGGTAATGTATTAAAAAACGATACCTATCCTCTCTCAGTGAGTGCTGAAAGGGCTTTCCAGGCTATGGAGATTGCAAACTATGCCAATCAAATAGATGCCGATTATGTCGCTCACGGAAGCACGGGTGCAGGCAATGACCAGATTCGTTTTGATATGGTATTCCAAATTCTGGCGCCTGAAGCAGAAATATTATCTCCCATCAGGGATCAGACACTTTCCCGGGAGCAAGAAATGGAATATTTATCAAAGCATGGTATAAAACTGGAATGGGATGATGCTAAATATTCCATCAACAAAGGACTTTGGGGAACCAGCGTAGGCGGGGCGGAAACCCTGACTTCACACCTGCCCCTGCCGGAAACGGCATGGCCCAATAGCCTCAGCAAGAAGCAACCTTTGGATGTAACCCTGGAATTTGAGGAGGGTGAGATAAAGGGACTTGATGGGTCACATATGGTCCCTGTTTCTGCTATACAAACACTCACATCGTTGGCCGATCAGTATGCAATCGGAAGAGATATTCACGTCGGGGATACTATTATTGGCATAAAAGGCCGGGTAGGCTTTGAAGCTTCCGCAGCACTGATTCTCATCAAGGCACATCACACCCTGGAAAAACATGTATTGAGCAAATGGCAACAGTACTGGAAGGGCCAACTGGCTGAATGGTATGGGATGTTGCTGCATGAAGGACAGTATCTGGAACCGCTTATGAGGGATATCGAAACCTTTATGGAACAGATGCAGCGTAATGTTTCGGGAAAAGTGCACCTAACCTTAAGCCCCTATCGATTTCAAATAAACGGTATTGAGTCAGATAATGACCTCATGAATTCCGGTTTTGGAGACTATGGGGAACTCAACAAGTCGTGGAGCGGAGAAGATGCCAAAGGCTTTGCCACCATATTGTCCAATCAAATGAAAATATATAACACAGTCCATAACAACCATGATTAAAGCAGGAATAGTTGGTGGAAGCGGCTATGCGGCAGGTGAATTAATCAGACTGTTGCTTTTCCATCCTAAAGTAGAAATAAAATTTATTTTCAGCTCTAGTATGAGTGGAAGTCCCGCCACTGAAGCTCACCCGGACCTGATTGGTGATACAAACCTTCATTTCAGCAGTTCGCTGGAGAAAGATATCGACGTGTTATTTCTTTGTACCGGTCATGGACAGTCCAGAAATTTTCTGAATGAACACTCCATACCTAAAGATGTCACAGTTATAGATCTGAGTCGTGATTTCAGGCTCAGTGAGTCATCGTCATTTGAACAAAGATCATTTGTCTATGGTCTTCCTGAATTACATTCGAATGCCATTAAAAAGGCGGGTAGCATTGCAAATCCGGGATGCTATGCCACTGCCATACAGCTAGCTCTGCTTCCGCTGGCAAGCGAAAAACTACTAAAAAGCGACGTTCATGTTCATGGCATCACCGGATCAACCGGGGCCGGAAAATCTCTTTCTGAAACCACTCACTTCAGCTGGAGGCATGCCAATATATCCCACTACAAAGCTTTTCAACACCAGCATCTTGATGAAATCGAACAGAGCCTGACCGGGCTTCAGCCTTCGTTCAGCAGTTCAATCAACTTCATACCCATGCGGGGTAATTTTACACGGGGCATATTTACAACGGCCTATTGTCATTGCGATCTCACCATCGAAAAGGCAGTCGACTTATACCGTGATTATTACCTTGATGCTCCTTTTACCCATGTCACCACGAATGAGGTCGAACTCAAGCAGGCTGTGGGCAGTAACAAGTGCATACTCAAACTCGAAAAGCACGGAAACAAACTTCTAATCACTTCGATAATTGACAACCTGCTAAAAGGCGCTTCCGGGCAGGCTGTGCAAAATATGAATCTGATCTTCGGGCTGGATGAGGCATCCGGCATACAACTTAAAACTAACCGATTCTAATATGCCATTATTCGATGTTTACCCATTACTGGATATTACTCCTGAAAAAGGGGAAGACTGTTTTGTCTATGACACTAAGGGTACAAAATACCTCGACTTTTACGGGGGCCATGCCGTCATCTCTATCGGACACTCCCATCCCCACTTCAGAAAACGCATTAAAGAACAGGTAGACAAACTTGCTTTCTATTCCAATTCGGTGTTAAATCCGCTGCAAACACAGCTGGCTGAAAAACTCGGTAATTTATCCGGTTATGAAGAGTATCAGCTATTTCTGAGCAACTCGGGAGCGGAAGCTGTAGAAAATGCCCTGAAGGTAGCCTCATTTTATACAGGTAAGAAAAAAGTTATCTCTTTTTCTAAGTCTTTCCACGGGAGAACCAGTGCGGCCTTGGGCGTTACCGATAACAGCAAATATTCTGCGCCGATCAATGAAAATGACCATACCGTTTTTCTTGAACTTAATGAAACAGAAGCCCTGACAAAGGAAATAAACAAGGGTGACGTTTGCGCGGTTATCATCGAAGGCATTCAAGGCATTGGCGGCATACACATCCCCGATCCCGAGTTTATGAAGCAAATCGAACTTCTCTGTAAGAAGCATGGTGCCCTTTTTATCTGTGATGAAATACAGTCCGGTTATGGAAGAAGTGGTAAATTCTTTGCCCACCAGCATGCCGGGGTGACGCCAGACATTATAACTATGGCCAAAGGAATGGGTAATGGATTTCCCATTGCAGGAACCCTATTTCACCCAAAAATTGAGCCCTGGCATGGAGAGCTGGGTTCTACATTCGGTGGCAATCACCTGGCATGTGCTGCCGGCCTTGCGGTTCTGGAAGTCATTTCTGATGAACAATTAATCGATAATGCCAACATTGTTGGCAATAGCTTAATGGAAAAACTGGCAGGACTACCCATGGTTACCGAAGTGCGGGGCGAAGGTCTCATGATTGGCGTGGAGTGTACTAATCCAATCAAAGAAATTCGGATGAAACTGCTTCATGAAAAGCATATTCTAACCGGCGTCTCTTCCGACCCTCATACACTGAGGCTGCTTCCTCCCCTGACCATCAGCAAAGATCAAGCCGATAAATTTGTAACCGACTTTCAACATACCTTAACAGCCATATCCAAAAATGAAACACTTTACCTCAGCTAATGATAGCGCGGATCCCCTGGTTCTTGCGCGACAGACTATAGCACTTAAAAACCAAAAACAGAATTTCGAGCATCTCGGCCGGTCGAAAACACTGGGGCTGGTATTTTTTAATCCTAGCCTGCGCACCCGTATGAGTACCACAAAAGCAGCTTACGATCTGGGCCTGAATGTGCTGGTTTTAAATGTAAACGGTGATGCCTGGAACATAGAGTTTGAAGACGGAACGGTTATGGACGGCAGTAGCCAGGAGCATGTTAAAGATGCCATTAAGGTTATGACCGGTTACTGTGATATCATCGGGGTGAGAACCTTCGCTGAACTGAAGAATAGAGAGGATGATTATACAGAACCCGTTCTGAATGCCTTTCTGGAATATTCAGAAGTTCCCGTGATCAGCCTGGAGTCTGCCACCCTTCATCCCTTGCAGTCGCTGGCGGATATTACCACAATACTTGAGACTGACATCAGCAATCCCAAAATAGCTGTGAGTTGGGCTCCCCATCCCAAAGCTTTGCCACAAGCTGTGACCAACTCCTTTTTACAATGGATCAAGTTTATAGAGGCAGAGGTCGTAGTTGCCCATCCGAAAGGCTATGAATTGCATGAAGAGTTCACTGGCGGATTTGAACTTACCAATGACCAGTCATATGCACTGGATAGTGCCGATTTTGTGTATGTGAAAAACTGGTCCAGTTATTCGAAATACGGACAGCGCCCGCCTGTTTCGCAGAACTGGACCATTACTTCAGAAAAGATGGCTGCAACAAATTCCGGTAGTTTCATGCATTGTCTACCGATTCGCAGAAATGTGGTTGCCGAAGATCAGGTCATTGATAACTCTTTAATCTACAAGCAGGCCAAAAACAGGGAAACTGCTGCAAAAACAGTTCTTAAAAATATACTGGAGGATATAAATGAATAGTCTCAATATTGTAAAAATAGGAGGCTCCGTACTAGAAGAGGAATCTTCATTACAGCAATTTTTGGATGATTTCGGCCGGATAGAGGGACCAAAAATACTGGTCCATGGAGGTGGTACCAAGGCAACTGCCTTAAGTAAAGAGCTGGGAATACCTGTCAGGATGCACGAAGGAAGACGTATCACTGATGCCGAATCGCTGGATGTTGCTGTGATGGTGTATGCGGGTCTAATTAACAAATCACTGGTAGCCAGGTTGCAAGGCCAAAATTGCAATGCCGTAGGTTTGACCGGAGCAGACCTGAATGTAATCCCTGCTTCAAAGCGTAAACCTGACTCTATTGATTTCGGATTCGTAGGAGATATTGAAACCCAAGAAATGAACGGCTATTTCATTAGCAGACTACTTGATGAAGGGGTAGTCCCTGTTTTTTGCGCTATAACACATGACGGTGACGGACAGCTCCTTAATACCAATGCCGATACCATCGCCTCCTCTTTATGTTCATTGCTTTCTGAAAACTATGAAGTCAGGCTGACTTATTGTATGGACGTGGAAGGAGTCATGCTCGATAAATATCAGCCTGATACCCTTTTTGAAACCCTCAACTCAGAACAGTTTCATCACTACAAGCAAGAGGGAGTAATCAAAGACGGTATGATCCCTAAATTATTCAATGGCTTTAAAGCACTCGAAAATGGGGTTCACAAAGTATCGATCAAACACTCAAAAAATCTTTTAAACGGAACTGAAACAGCGCTGATATCATGAACATCCCTTTTGGAAGCATAATAAACCTGCTTACCGAGCTGGTTTCCACACCTTCTCACTCCGGGGAAGAATCAGAAACGGCCGGATTGATAGCAGCCTTTCTTGAAAAGTCAGGAGTAACGGTTGAACGTCACCTGAATAATGTTTGGGCACAATCACAGTTTTTTGATGACAGGAAACCTACCCTGCTGCTCAACTCTCATCATGATACGGTAAAACCCGGAGAGGGCTATTCCTTTGATCCGTATCAGCCCTTCATAGAAGATGGAAAACTCTATGGTCTGGGTTCCAATGATGCCGGGGGAGCGCTAGTCTCTCTGATCGCTACATTTTTAAACCTCTACGATAAAACCAATCTGCCTTTTAACCTGCTATTTGCTGCATCGGCAGAGGAAGAGATTTCTGGCGAAAACGGTATCAGTTCTATTCTGAAAAAGATACCGGACCCAGATTGTGCTATTGTAGGCGAACCTACCCGGCTGCGAATGGCCACAGCTGAAAAAGGACTCATGGTTCTCGATTGCACCTCTAAAGGCATCAGCGGGCACGCGGCTCGGGATGAAGGGGAAAATGCCATCTACATGGCAATGAATGATATCTCATGGTTTAAAAACTATTCATTTGAAAAAAGCTCGGACTTGCTGGGACCGGTAAAGATGACGGTGACCGGTATTGATGCCGGTTCACAACATAATGTTGTACCGGATAGCTGCCGTTTTATGGTAGATGTGCGGACCACAGATGCATATGACAACCGGGAAACACTCAGCATTATCCAAAATCACGTGCACTCAAAAGTAGTACCTCGATCTCTGAGGCTGAACTCCTCGTCAATTCCAGAATCCCATCCTCTGGTAACCGCCGGTTCTAGGATGGGACTTGACATTTATGGCTCCCCTACTCTTTCCGACCAGGCACTGATTAATTTTCCATCCATCAAACTGGGTCCGGGAGATTCTGCCCGATCGCATACCGCGGATGAATACATTGCACTCGCTGAGATTAAGAGTGGAATTGACACCTATTATGAACTTATAAACAAACTTGAAACGCCATGAAACTTTGGGATAAAGGACAATCTGTAGATGAACTCGTGGAATCTTTTACTGTCGGAAATGACCGTGAACTGGACCTGCGACTCGCTATTTATGATCTGAAGGCATCCAAGGCACATGCAGAAATGCTTAATGCTATTTCCATTTTGTCTGATGATGAATGTGCTAAGCTGTTAACAGAGCTCGATAATCTCTTACACGATTTAGAGAACGGCGAGTTTGTAATTGAATCTGATTTTGAAGACATACACTCCAAAATTGAATTTGAGCTGACCGATAAACTAGGTGATACCGGCAAGAAAATTCACACCGGTCGATCCCGTAATGACCAGGTTCTTGTCTGTATGCATCTCTATATGAAAGATGAGATTACTGAGATTAAAGGGTTGATTAAAGATCTCTTTGATTTACTCATACTGCGATCCGGAGAGAACAGTGATACCATCATGCCCGGCTACACCCATATGCAGGCAGCGATGCCCTCCTCATTCGGTCTCTGGTTCGGGGCTTATGCCGAGACACTAATTGATGATCTCTTTCTACTAAACGCTGCTTATAGGATTGCCGATCAGAATCCATTGGGCTCGGCCGCAGGATTCGG
Organism: Halalkalibaculum roseum; assembly: GCF_011059145.1. Classification (NCBI taxonomy): domain Bacteria; kingdom Pseudomonadati; phylum Balneolota; class Balneolia; order Balneolales; family Balneolaceae; genus Halalkalibaculum; species Halalkalibaculum roseum. The sequence goes on from NZ_JAALLT010000003.1 coordinate 503,144, forward strand.
CACCTCCCTGCCCATTAATCGTTCAATGACCACAGAGCTTCTGGGTTTTAAAACTTTAAAATATAATGTGGTTGCCGCACAGATGAGCCGCGGTCGACTGGAACAACAGATGGCGTCTGCCATCGCATCTGTTGCAGCTACCTTATCCAAAATGGCCGGGGATGTATGCCTGTATATCAGTCAAGAGTTTAACTTTGTATCCCTGCCCGACGAGCTTACAACCGGTTCGAGCATCATGCCGCACAAAAAGAATCCTGATGTTTTTGAACTTATCCGCGCAAGGTGTAATAGAATACAGGCTTTACCGAATCAAATCACCATGGTGACCGGCAACTTGAACAGCGGTTATCACCGTGACTTCCAGGAATTGAAAGAGCTGCTCTTTCCTGCCATCGATAAGATCAAGGACTGCCTGTATATGATGCATTTTATGGTGAAAAACCTGAAGATCAACAAAAATATTATGGATGATACGAGGTACCGTTTCATCTTTAGTGTGGAAGAGGTGAATAATAAGGTCCGAAATAGCATCCCATTCCGGGAAGCCTATAAAGAGGTCGCCCGGAATATATCAAACGGTAGCTTCCAACCGTCCCGGAAGATCAATCACACCCATGAAGGCAGTATTGGAAATTTGTGCCTGGATCAAATCAAATCAAAATTCTATTCTGCCTACCGTATTTAAGCAGTTTTTCATTTTAGTGCAATCTTTACCCGGGAAAAGACCTACTCTCTAATATCTAACTTATTTTGAGTCTATCCTGCCTTGCTTCTACTTTACTCTTCCAAATCCCAAAGAAAAATGAGAGGCTATGAACAGGAAAAAGTTTTCACCGGAAAGTTTAATGATGTCGTATGGATATAAACCGGAATTGTCGGAAGGAGCCATCAAGTGCCCTATTTTCCAAACCTCCACTTTCGTTTTTGATAACGCCAAACACGGCAAGGCATTTTTCGAAGTCGCTTACGGTCTCAGAGAGCAAAAGCCCAACGAAGAACTGGGACTGATCTACAGCCGGCTGAACAACCCGGATTTGGAAATACTTGAAGACCGGCTTTGTGTATGGGAAAATGCTGAAGACTGCGCAGTATTCGAAAGCGGGATGTCAGCCATCACCACTGTCCTACTGGAATTCCTGAAACCCGGGGATCTCCTATTTTATAGCCGTCCGGTTTATGGCGGTACGAATCATTTTATTACGCAGATCCTTCCTAAGTTTGGAATAGAAGTGCTTGGCTTCAGTGCCAAAGATGATAAACAGGAGATGATCAGACTGCTGGAAGAGAGCGGTTTGGGAGACAAGCTGGCCATGATCTATGTCGAGACGCCTGCGAATCCTACGAACGATCTTATAGATCTGAAAGCCTGCAGGGATATTGCTGACAACTACGCTAATAAAGAGAGAAAACCATTACTGGCTGTTGACAATACCTACCTGGGACCTATCTGGCAAAAGCCGCTGGAATTCGGTGCAGACCTCGTTCTCTATTCTGCCACTAAATTCCTGGGAGGTCACAGTGATGTCATTGCCGGTGCCTGCCTTGGATCAGAAGCACTTATGGCTCGGGTTAAAACGATGAGAACCTTTCTTGGAAATATGGCAGTCCCCTGGACCGGCTGGTTGCTGATGAGAAGTCTGGAAACCCTTAAGCTTCGGATGGAAAAACAAGTAAGAAACGCTGAAAAAGTGGCTGAATTTCTCAGAGACCATCCGAAGGTTGAAAAAGTTTATTACCTGGGATTTTTAGAAGAAAGTAATCCGGAGCAGCATAAGATATTTCAGAAGCAATGTCTTTCTAAAGGATCCATGGTCTCCTTTGATATTCGAGGAGGTGAAAAGAAGGCTTTTGCTTTTCTGGATAATCTGGATTTAATTCACCTTGCCGTCAGCCTGGGATCCACTGAGAGCCTGGCCCAGCACCCGGCAACCATGACCCATGCCGATGTGAATGAAGATGAGAAAGAGAAACTATCCATTTCTGAAAAAATGGTAAGGCTCTCCATAGGAGTGGAAAACGCTGACGACCTGATTTGGGATATCAGTCAGGCCCTGGAAAGCGTCTGAAGTAACAAACATTCGGTTGCTCCAAATTCCGGTTATTCCACAGAAATGGTAAATGCAGTCTAAACTATTAGGTTACGCTTCCTCTCCGGCAAAAGCAGCTTTCATATAGTTTTTGCGCATCTCTGCAATGGCCGAAATAGAAATGCCTTTCGGACAGACTGCCTCGCACTCCGCGAAGTTAGAACAATCACCGAAGCCTTCTTCTTCCATCTGTTCAACCATGTTGACAGTTCGACGCATGCGTTCCGGTTCGCCCTGTGGCAGCCGATTCAGGTGTGCCAGCTTTGCCCCGGTAAAGAGTGATGCCGATGAATTCGGACATGCCGCTACACAGGCACCGCATCCTATACAAGTTGCATAATCAAACGCAGTATCGGAGGTTGACTTTTCAACGGGTATAGAGTTAGCATCGGGTGCGGATCCCGTTTTAACTGAAATGTATCCCCCCGCTTCGATAATGCGATCAAAAGCTGACCGGTCAACAACTAGGTCTTTAATAACGGGAAAAGCTTTTGCCCGAAAAGGTTCAACGGTGATGGTGTCCCCGTCACTGTAATTTCTCATATGCAGCTGACACGAACAGGTCATGGCTTTTGGCCCGTGAGCCTTGCCGTTGATCATCAGGTTGCAAGATCCGCAGATACCTTCCCGGCAGTCGTAGTCAAATTCGATAGGCTCCCCGCCATCGGCAATAATCTGTTCGTTGAGTACGTCGAGCATCTCCAGAAATGACATGTGTTCATTCACCTGGTCGCAGGTATAGTCAACCAGTTTGCCCGGTTTATCGGGACCGTCCTGTCGCCAGACTTTCAAATAGATCGTAAATGTTTCAGCCATAATAACTTTGCCTCAATAATTGAACACTAAAGGACCGGGCGATGGCTTTTGCAACAATGCCTAAAGCAAACCGTCCAATCTGTATTATCCGCGTTCTATTCTATTTATAACTTCTCTGTTTCAGTTCAACAAATTCAAATTCCAGATCTTCCTTATGTAGCTCTTCCTTAAGCTCTCCGTTTACATTCCGGTATTCCCAGGCAGCTACATAGGAGTAGTCTTCATCATTACGCAGGGCCTCGCCTTCTTCCGTCTGGTGCTCTTCACGGAGGTGGCAGCCTGCCGACTCATCCCTGTGCAGGGCATCTTCGGCCATCAGCTCTCCAAGTTCAAGGAAATCGGCTACGCGACCGGCAAACTCAAGGTACTTGTTGTAATTTGCGGCTTCACCAGGTACGCGAACATTTTGCCAGAACTCCTCTCTCAGATCCCTGATTTCCTGGATGGCTTCTTTTAAACCTTCTTCATTTCTGGCAATGCCTACCTTATCCCACATGATTTTACCAAGCTCTCTGTGAAAATCAATGACACTCTTGTCACCATTCACATTAAGCAGCTTGTCGATGTGCGCCTGGGCATTCTTTGCCGCTTCATCAAATGCTTCATGATTGGTATCCGTTTCACTCAATTCTGCATCGGCAATGTAATTACCGACCGTATAAGGAATGATGAAATATCCGTCAGAGAGCCCCTGCATAAGCGCACTGGCACCCAGACGGTTTGCACCGTGGTCTGAGAAGTTCGCCTCCCCGGCTACAAACAGACCGGGCACATTGCTCATGAGGTTGTAATCCACCCAAAGACCGCCCATCGTATAGTGAACTGCAGGGAAAATGCGCATCGGGGTCTGGTAAGGATTGTCTCCGGTAATGTTCTCATACATATCAAACAGGTTACCGTACTTCTCTGAAATCGTTTGCCTTCCGTCGCGCTCAATGGCATCACGGAAATCCAGGTATACCGCCTTACCGGTAGGTCCGACACCCAAACCATCGTCGGTTACAATTTTGGCATTTCTGGAAGCCACATCACGAGGTACAAGGTTTCCGAATGATGGATATTTATCCTCCAGGTAATACCATCGATCTTCCTCAGGTATTTCACTGGGCGGACGATCATCCCCTTTCTTTTTCGGGACCCATACCCTGCCGTCATTCCTTAAACTCTCGCTCATCAAGGTCAGTTTAGACTGATAATCACCGGAAACCGGAATGCAGGTTGGGTGAATCTGAACATAACATGGATTCGCAAAAGTCGCCCCTCGTTTGTGACAACGCCATGCAGCCGTTACGTTTGAATTCTTGGCGTTTGTTGAAAGATAAAACACATTTCCGTATCCGCCGGTGGCCAGAACAACAGCATCAGCCATCCAGCGCTTTATTTCACCGGTAACCAGATCCCTGGTGATAATTCCTCTGGCTTTGCCGTCAATGATGACAAGATCCAGCATCTCATGACGGGTATGTAAGTCAATTTTCCCTTCATGAACCTGACGCATCATTGCCTGATAGGCACCCAGCAGCAGCTGCTGCCCGGTTTGTCCCCTGGCATAAAAAGTCCGTGAAACCTGTGCACCACCGAAAGATCGATTGGCCAACAAGCCTCCATATTCTCTTGCAAAAGGTACACCCTGTGCTACGGCCTGATCAATAATTTCATTTGAAATCTCTGCAAGCCGGTAGACATTGGATTCCCTTGAGCGGTAATCACCGCCTTTTATCGTATCATAAAAAAGGCGCCAAATACTATCCCCGTCATTGGGATAATTTTTGGCTGCGTTGATACCACCCTGAGCTGCAATGCTATGCGCTCGACGCGCTGAATCCTGTATACAAAAGCTCTGCACATTATAACCCAACTCTGCAAGGCTGGCAGCAGCAGATCCACCTGCAAGTCCGGTACCCACAACGATGATATTATGCTTGCGCTTATTATTGGGAGCAACAAGCTTAATATTTTCGAGATGCTTCGACCATTTTTCTTTAAGGGGACCTTCGGGAACTTTAGATTCTAAATTCATAAGTCTAAAAGTAGTTTTACAAAATGATTATTGGCATTGAATCAGCGCTGCTTCGCAGCCTCCGCCAAAGTATATATAAAGTGGTATGAAAAGGAATCCTACAGCCATCAGAATAGCGAAAATAATACCTATAGAATAGATCACAGCCGAATATTTTTTGTGCTTCATCGTCAGCGAGGTAAAAGCGCTCCAGAAACCGTGCTTCAGGTGAAAACCCAATAGAATCATAACCAGCGTATATCCAAAGGCATAGATCGGGTTTTGAAAGGTATCGATAACCAGGGCCTTTAGATTTCGCATCTGCGTTCCGTCATTCATCACAGTAGCAGTCTCACCGAATTTGAACGTATCTATATGTATTACCAGGAAAACCAGCAATACGATACCCGTGAATATCATGCTTTTCGAGGCCCATGATTGGTGGCTGGGACCTCCCTTGGTCTGGTATTTATTATAGCCTTCCGGACGTGCTTTTCTGCGGTTCCACCAGATTGAAATTCCGATATAAGCATGCAGTAAAAAGAAAAATGCCAAACCGGCCTCAACAATATAGAGCAGTACTCCCATACTCTCGAGCGCATAAGTATACTCGTTAAATGCTGAGGCATCACCGAAGAGGCTAAGATTGCCGGCAAGGTGTCCAATTATAAAAATGATTAGCCCGATTCCGGTTATACCGGTAAGAATTTTACGACCAACTTGAGATTTAAGCGCTTTGAGAAGTGATGGCATCGCTAAGTAAATGATTTGATCTATTTGTTTAAGCTACAGCAGCAACGTATGGGCTTTAGCTCTCGTTCCGAGGGAAAGAAGATGAGGGTTAATCCATAAAAAGGCAAGGTAGATTCAACCGAGAAAGGGAGCGAAAGCTAATTCAGAGATAATCTAAATTGAGTGTAGAGTGAGAAGTAAGAAGGTAGAAGGGAAAAGGAAAAAGAAATCAGAACCTCCAGCATCCAACCTCCAGCATCCCACCTCCAGCATCCAGCATCCAGCATCCTGTATCCTGCTTCAGAATTTCTTATCCTTGGGGCTCAACCATAAACCGCCAATTAAGACGGCTGATTTTGAATAAAGTAACACGTTCAACGACCGACTCTTTCCGAGAGACGGGATCCAAGTTTATTGGTCACCTGTTTCCGGTTGAGTCCAGGAAGGAGTTTGAAAATCGGCTTGCTGAGATTAAGTCCCGGTACCCGGATGCTACACATCACTGCTATGCTTGGCGGATAGATCCCGCAAACCTTGAAGAGTTTATCCAGGATGACGGCGAACCGGGCGGAACAGCCGGACTTCCTATTCTAAACCAACTCAAATCAAATGAAGCAGTCAACGCTGCAATAGTGGTAGTACGTTATTATGGGGGAACGAACCTGGGCAAATCAGGATTGATTCAGGCCTACGGGCGATCGGCAGAAGAGTGTCTAAAGAAAACAAAATTGGTGCCCATTACATTAGTATGGCAGGTTGAAGTAAGCTATCCCTATTCCGAAGAGAACAGTATTGATCAACTGATGCACCGATTCAATTTGACCGAAGCATCTTCGACCTATGCTGAGAAGGTCACTCTGATTCTGAATTGTCCCGAACAAAACCAAAAAGAACTCGAAGAAAATCTTGAACAACTGGAGCACCGAAATATTCATTTCCGCATGCTGAATAAGAGTTTTGTGTAACCCAAATTTAGAAATTCATTTGTCTCAATTATTAAATATTTTGGGGCGAAATAGTTAAAGAGTAAGGCTAGTTATGAAAATATATACCAAGAAAGGCGACTCCGGTGAAACCTCACTATTTGGAGGTACCCGTGTTTCAAAATCCGCAGCTCGTATTGAGGCTTATGGCACTGTAGATGAGCTAAACTCCGTGATCGGGCTCGCTGCCAGTTACTCCTTGAGCCCCAAAGGTACGGTATGGGTAAAAAAGGTTCAGGAATACCTCTTTATTCTGGGTGCGGACCTGGCGACGCCTCCTTCCTCCGATACCCGGATTGAACGAATCGGAGAAAAAGAAATTAAAGATCTGGAAGAGGCTATTGATGAAATGGAAGAGGAACTGGATCCATTAAAAAACTTCATTCTTCCTGGTGGAGGTCATGCAGGTGCTACCCTTCATGTGGCACGAACTGTATGCCGTCGAGCGGAACGTGCCACGGTTGCCTGCGGTAAAGAGGAAAACATTTCCGATCAGACGATCATCTTTTTGAACCGGCTCTCGGACTTCCTATTTGTTCTTGCCCGATATGAGAACAAATACGTATCAACACCCGAGGAGACCTGGAAACCGGATAGGCAGTGAACTGTTATCAGTTTGCAGTAAACAGTTATCACAAATCATCCAGCGTACAGCATCCAACATCCAGAAAAATCTAAACCAGTAACTCAACACTATGGCATTAATGATATCAGTCTCGGGGATCCGGGGCGTTTATGGAAGTGATCTAACTCCTCAAAATCTCACTAGATTCACTGCCGCATACGGTACCTGGCTGAAAGGAGGCAACGTAGTGGTAGGCAGAGACACAAGAGTTACGGGACAGATTTGTGAAGATATCGTCTGTGCCACGCTGCAATCTGTTGGTTGCAATGTTATCAAGGTTGGAGTCGTACCCACTCCTACCGTAGCCATGTCGGTTTTGAAGCATAATGCTGCCGGCGGAATCATCATATCGGCCAGTCATAATCCATCAGAATGGAACGCTTTAAAGCTACTAAATTCAAAAAGTGAATTTCTGGATTCCGAACAAGGCCAGCGTGTCATAGAGATAAGTGAAAGCGAATCTTTTGACTATAAGAAATTTGACGAAATCGGGACTCTTTCCGAAGACCCCAACGCGCTGGAAGATCACATTGATCGGATTCTTGACCTGCCGTACATCGATGCCGATCTCATTGCTTCAAAAAATTATACCATCGCCATTGATCCGGTTAACGGCACCGGGGGAATTGCTGTTCCTCCCCTGCTGGAAAAGCTGGGGGTCTCCACCATTCATAAAATTAATGAGGCGCCTAACGGCTTATTTGCTCATAACCCTGAACCGCTGCCGGAGCACCTCGAGGATATTTGCAAGCTTGTTGTTGAAAAAAATTGTGATCTCGGTATTGTCACAGACCCCGATTCCGATCGACTGGCGCTTGTAACTGACAAAGGTGAACTGTTTGGAGAAGAGTATACACAGGTTGCGGCTTTTGAGCTGATCCTTGAGAAAAATCCCGGAGCTTGTGCTACCAACTTATCTTCTTCCAGGGCGGCAGAGGATATGGCCAGAAAGTACGGACAGCAATGCCACCGCTCTGCCGTTGGAGAGATCAATGTCGTTAAAAAGATGCAGGAAGTAGATGCTGTGATTGGAGGTGAAGGCAACGGCGGGGTCATCAATCCGAATCTACACTATGGTCGGGATGCACTAGTGGGAACAGCCATGATCCTTCAGATTTTGGCTGAAAGAGATGTCTCTGCATCTGAATATCGCGCCGGACTGCCCGACTATTTCATGCGTAAAGGAAAGGTCCAACTGGAAGGTATTGACGGTGATGCGGTTCTTGAACAAGCTGAAACCGTATTTGCCGATATGCAGCCCGATACTACGGATGGGGTGAAAATAAACTTTGAAGATGGCTGGGTACATCTCAGAAAATCAAATACCGAGCCCATTATCCGTATATACTCCGAGGGTACCACTCCAGAAAAAGCCGAAGAGTTGGCAGAAAAGGTTAGAAAGAAAGTGTTTTAAGGTAAAGAACTTATTTCCCAAGCTGCCATACAAACATACGCATGAGCCATGATTTACACGTGAACCGGACATCCTGTAAGTCTGCACTCATTATTGGTTTTAATCGGGGGACTGCTTTTATATCTTTGGCTCATTCAATTTTTTAATTCACACTCCGCAAATTGGCATTATGATCATATCAATGACGGGCTTCGGAAGGGCGGAAGCATCTTCTGAGGGCATCTCTATTACTGTTGAAGCTAAATCGGTTAACAGCCGGTATCTTGATATCTCTCTGCGTCTACCGCAATCCATTCAGGATAAAGAGCTGGAACTTAAAGAAATAGCACAGGACCGTATCAGCAGGGGGAAACTCAATCTCAATGTTCGGATCAATAAAGCTGAGACAGGTGAGCCGGATGTAAAAATCAATCCTAAACTTGTAGCCGGTTACAAACAATTGCTGGATAGGCTGAGGGAAGCGGCCGACATCAAACAGGAAGTTACCCTTAGAGATCTGCTGCAGTTCAACGATCTGTTTATATCGCGTGAGGAAGATGAAGAAACTCTGGAGACAATTTGGGAAGTTACCAAAGAAGCTACCAAAGATGCTCTCGATCAGCTAATAGCGATGCGTAAACAGGAAGGCAAACAGTTGGAGAATGACCTTCTTAAACGCGTGGATCAGATAAAGGCGAAGATGGATAAAGTGCAAGAGCTCACCGAAGGACGTGCAAATGAAGTACGAAAGAACCTGCTGGAGCGTATCCACAATCTCATTGATGAAGATCTGGTTGATGAGGAGAGGCTGGAGATGGAAGTAGCCGTACTAGTAGACAAGATGGACATAACCGAAGAGATTGTACGCCTGAAATCTCATATTAAATTTTTCAGGGAAGCCATTGAAAAAGAGGAATCCGTAGGCCGGCGTCTCAACTTCCTGAGTCAGGAGATGAATCGCGAGATCAACACCATAGGCTCTAAAGCCAATAACTCAGAGATTTCTCAGCATGTGGTACATGCCAAGGAGAGCCTTGAACAAATAAAAGAGCAGATTCAGAATGTCGAATAATTCAGACAAGGAAGGAAAGCTCATCATACTGGTTGCCCCAAGCGGATCGGGCAAGACTACCATCGCCCATAAACTGCTTGATGATTACTCCAAAGTCAGATTCTCGGTATCTGCTACAACACGTCCACCCCGTGATGGAGAGGTAGACGGTAAGGATTACTATTTTCTCAGCAAAGAAGAATTCAACGAAAAGATTGAAAAGCATGAATTCCTGGAATGGGAGGAATTCTACAACGGAAGCCGATACGGCACGCTGCAATCTGAAGTTGATAAACTAATAGAAAGTGGCTATTTTCCCTTGCTTGACATCGAAGTGAAAGGTGCTCTGAATGTCAAGAGACAGTATGGCGCCAAAAGCGTTGCTATTTTCATAAGACCGCCGTCTCTGGAAGAATTGAAAAGAAGACTGTTGAAACGCGGTTCGGAAGATAACGCTTCTCTTGAAACCCGGCTGAAACGGGCAGAAAAAGAACTTACATACGCAAATAAGTTCGACTTCGTTGTCATTAATGACGAACTTGAAACGGCCTACAAGCAAGTTACCACTATCGTAGAATCTTTTATTACTGAATAACACTTACTTTTTGATTTATGCCTATTAAAACTCTGGATATTGAAAAACTGAACAAAGACACCGGTAATCAGTACGAACTGATTGTTATCATGTCGAAACGTGCCCGTCAGCAAGCGGCACAGGAAAAGCTTCAGTTAGATGAAAAGCTGAAATATTTTGAAGGCTTTGATGATGAAGATGAATTTTCCTTCAACGAAGAGCAGGAAAATATTTCCAAGGAATTTGAAGAAATGCCGCATGCTACACAGCGTGCCGTTGACGAAATGAGACGCGGAGAGATCTACTTCCGCTATCCTCAGGACGAAAACTAAGTCATGTTATCCGGCAAACGGATAATACTCGGTATAACCGGTGGAATTGCAGCCTATAAGGCTGCTTTTCTTTTACGTGCCTACCAGAAAGAGGGAGCTGAAGTTCGCGTAACCATGACACCCTCCGCCACCCGTTTTGTAGGTGTCGAGACTATTTCCTCCCTTTCCAAACATGAAGTAGCCATAGAGATCTTCCCGGAATCGGGAAATCAACCTGACTCTTGGACCCGCCATATCCAATGGGGTGAATGGGCCGACCTATTTGTAATTGCCCCGTGTACCGCCAACACCCTGGCTAAAATTGCTCACGGTATTTCAGATAATATGCTCACTTCAACGGTACTTGCTGCCCGCTGTCCCCTTCTAATTTGTCCGACTATGGACGGGGAAATGTATCAGGCAGCAGCAACCAAACGCAATTTAAAGATTCTCAGTGATTTCGGATATCACCTTCTTGAGCCGGAAGAAGGTTACCTGGCCAGCGGACTGGAAGGAAAAGGAAGACTCCCCGACCCCGAATCCATACTGGAGAAATCCTCGGCCATTCTTTCTAAAAAAAAAGATAATGGACCCTTGAGCGGTAAATCGGTGCTGGTAACCGCAGGTCCGACTCGGGAGCATATCGACCCCGTTCGTTTTATCTCCAACCCAAGCTCAGGTAAGATGGGCTTCGCGATGGCCAAAGCGGCACGTGATATGGGGGCTGATGTTACCCTGATCCACGGACCGGTTTCCATTGAACCCCCTAAAGGTATCCGAACCCTGAAATTTGAATCGACTCAGGATCTCTTTGAGAAAGTAAAAGAGCACGCCGATCATGATGTAATTATTATGGCGGCAGCCGTTTCCGATTTTAGTCCGGCGAAGTATGAGGCACAAAAGATAAAAAAAGAGAAAGCCACACCTGAGATCAAGCTTGAAAGAACCACGGATATTTTGGCCTGGCTCGGTAGCCAACGCAAAGAGGGACAGACGTTGATCGGTTTTGCCATGGAAACTGAAAATCTTTTGGAAAATGCACGGAAAAAACTCGAGAAAAAAAATGTAGCCTGGATTGCGGCTAACTCATTGAGTGATTCCGATTCAGGTTTTGAAGTAGATACCAACAGTATCGAATTGCTTTCAAAAGAGGACAGACATTCCTTTAAGGGCACAAAAGAGAAGGTCGCCCGGCAGATGCTGCAACATATCTTTGGCAAACAGGCCGGATAGTTTATTCAGCCATCAGTTCCTGTCGCTGAACCCCGTCGCGATGTATCTTATGGGAACTGCTGGAACCCGGCTTGTCAGATTTGGCAAAGCTGAAACTGAAGCTTGTACCCCAGTCACCGCTATCGACGTCAACATCGGCCTCCAACTGTTCTCCAAGCGTATTAACCAGGTAGATACCCAGTGAATTTTGTTTCTTTTTATCAAAATCCTTGGGTAACCCAATACCGTCATCCCTCACTTCGGTCAGTATCTTTTTACCCTGCTGGTGTACATTGATTCTTATATTACCTTTTTGTTTCCCTTCAAAAGCATATTCAAAAGCATTGGTAATTAATTCGTTAACTATCAAGGCACAGGGAATAGCCTGATTTACATTGAGCATGATCTCATCAGCATCAGTCGTCACTTCGATATTCTTATTATCAGGCTGCAGCGTATCGGATACCACTTCGCCGAGTTTGGTCATATAGCGACTCACTTCAATCTCTGAAAGTGTTTCAGACTGATAGAGCATCTCATGAACAATGGCCATGGAGTGTATACGCAGCTGACTGTCCTGGAGATGCTTCTTTAACTGTTCGTCCTCTTCAACGTTAAAGGTTTGAAGCTGCAATAGTCCGGATACGATTGCCAGGTTATTTTTTACCCGGTGATGCACCTCTGCTAGCAGAATTTCTTTCTCTTTCAGTGATCGCTGCAGCAGCTTTTCAGAACTTTTGCGTTCTGTTATATCCACATACATACCATAAATGGCTACCTGCTTGCCTTCATTATACACGGGAATTCCGCCTATGATGACATCAAGGGGGGTGCCGTCTTTAGCTATTCTCACCGACTCCATATTAAACTGTTTGCCGTGGTGCGTGGCATCGGTAATATGCTCCGCCTCCCCTTTTTTATTACGGGAGACAATCAGGTCATCTACATTTTTTCCTTCAAGTTCCTCAAATGAGTAGCCAAACATTTCTTCAAATGCAGCATTGGCCATTGTAACCTTATTTTCATTATTCATCATAACAATGCCAATAGGCGAATTCTGAAAAAGCTGGGTAAACAATTCGCCTCTCAATGCAATCTTACGCTCGTTTTCCTTTTGTTTGGTCATATCTCGAACGATAGCCTGTATGTGCATCTCGTTGTTAATCTCCACACGATTGAGGTTAACTTCCGAGTCTACCAGTTTACCGTCCCAAGTTTTATGTTTCCAGGAAAACTGCTGAGGCGTTCCCTGCAGGGCGAGGTTTATCTTACCAAAACCTTTTTCAGCCGAATCGCTGCCGTCGGGTTGCTTCTCAGGTGAAAAATCAATGGGCGTCCTTCCAATAATTTTATCCCTTGCGGCACCGAATATCTTCTCAAGCTTGCTGTTGCAATCAATAATTTTGTTGTCCTTCAGGATGCATATCCCATCCGTGGCGCTTTCAAACAGCTGACGGTAACGCTCCTCAACCTTCTTGTGCTGGGAATAGTCTTCTATAAAGGTAAGTACCGATACCAGCTTTCCTGATTCATCCCGTATTGCTGAACCGTGAATTTTGATATCGATGATCGAACGGTCCTTGGTATAAATCTTCGTCTCAAACTGATCCCTGTCATTACTGCCGTTCAGAAAACCCTGGATCTTTTTAGCAATTCTAAAAATGTCTTTCACATTATAGAAATCGAATATATAGGGGGTTTTGCCTACGACCTCCTCTTTTTTGAAGCCGGTCATCTCTTCAGCCCGATCCGACCACTCCTCAATTCTAAAATTCTTGTCCCACCTAACCATCGCCAAGGGACTATTCTGAATCAGGTGATTCAGTTCATCATAAGCCTTTCCCTGTTCTGAAATATTTCTCTTCCGGGTGATGTCATGAATTACAACCAGACGTAGGCGAGCACTATCCTTCTCTTTCTCAAGATCCTGATAACTTATTTTCACCTTGAAGCTGTTACCGTCTTTATCCTTATGACGAATTGGCTTCGATTCAAATAAGTTGTCCTCAAAACCTGTGGATGAATTAATAGAAAACAGGCTGTCTTCCTTTTCACCCAGTTTGGCAATAGAAAGGCCGATCATTTCATCTTCATCATACCCATATACACGAAAGGCTGCATCATTTGCCTTACGGATCTTGTTTGAATCAAGATCGTATATGAACATAGGATTAGGGTTATCCTTGAAAAACAAAGACTGCAAATGGTCCATGGGTTCTAATAGCTGATGATATTAGCTAGGTGTATGTCTTACAATAGAATACGATGATATTTGTCTATTGATTATCAATGTACAAATAGTAATTCCCTTATTTTATTATAATACTTTAACACGCATTGCAGGCTGTAATGCGTCATTAAAAGTGTTTGAACAGGTAAAATGACGATATTTGATCATATACATACTGTATGCAGCATGAGCTACAGTAATTCCAAATGTCATTCGATTAGTTTTAAGAATTACTCTCTGCTGGCTCTCTTTTGTATTGCTGAATTTTTTTCAAACAATAATTTCAGTATCCAATCCGGTTACTCGGATTTTTTAAATATTGGTTAGGTATTGTAGGAAGTGGACTTGTAAATTAATTACTGGTCATTCGGAGAGCAGATAAATGAAATATATTGGCGAAAACCATCAGACGGTTCAACGGGAAAATAAGGCTTCTAGGTTGCCTGTAACATAATTCTTTAATCATTACCAGAATGCAATTGTTATGTCAGAGCAGTTCCTATGCAACTAATAACCTTGCATTTAGAATAGTGTTCATTCTCTTTAAGGGCAGATAGAAATTCATGGCGGACTTCCTCATAATCTGATCCGCAAGTTTTCTGAAGTAGAGACATACGATCAGATCGTTTTCGCCAGGCAGCAATGACATCTTGAGAAGCCGAACCCGAAAATGAAAACTCTTCGTCATTTAGAGTAAACGTCTTGTCAATTTGGAAACCGCAATTTCTTAGATAATCCTCAAGTTTACGACCTATATTGAAATCATATCTCCCTTTTGTGTAAGCGTCCTCTACGTACTTTTCCAACAATTCTTTAGAATTCTCGTTAAGCGGTTCATGTCCAAAGAAATTATCTATTTCAGTCAATGCGATCCAACCTCCCTGTTTAATGTATCCTTTCCACTTCTTTAACACGGTTTGGAAATCCGCAATATAGGCTACAGCAAAGCTGCTCCATAAACCATCAACCTGTTCATTCAACTCTAAAGGGTTGCGAAAGTCGGATTTTATAAAACGGGTATTTTTCGGACAGTTTCTGCGAGCAATATCGAGTAGTTCTTGATTCATATCCACACCGATAACCCTTGCCCCCTGTTTGGCAAAATCTCTTGCCTGGTCGCCGACACCACATCCCATATCGAGTACTGTTTGACCCTTCATTTCAGGCAGAAAATTATATACCCTTTCCCCTGAGCGCCATTGGTATTGATTTCTATACTCATCAATCAAACTCATGACCCGGAAGCCTATCAGGTATAATAAATTGGATACTGGCAGTAGAATAATATCGGAAATGTAATAAATGAAATCTCTCACCCCATTATTAGTAATCTGTGTAAGAAGATATGAGTTAATTTATAATGATTTAAGCAGCATCCTGAACTTTTCTGCGTACCGGTTTTTGTCGTCTGATCTCAACCGCAGATTTCGGCTTCTTTCTTCGCCCCCACCAAATTAAAGTACCTGTTATCGGAAGGCTACCAACGATTAAACTACTGAGAAATGCGATAATCTTTCCGGCAATACCCCCTATTGCACCTACATGGATATCGTAGTTCATACGTTGTATCAGGTCAGCAGTTGAAGCATTATCAATGTCGCCATATACATGCCCGGGCTCAACCTCTTCTAACGTTCGACTGTCGAAATAACGATAGTCGGCATCCCAATATGTTCCTTCCGAAAATTTGATGTAGGCATATACCGTATATTCTTCTGAAGGTGGATAATGCATTTCAATACTGGTTGCTTGCGGATACTCTGCACTCATCTGTTTCCAGATAACGTCAATAGGTTCGGCCTCTACTTGCCTCTGCCCGGTTTCGCTGACATTCTCAGGGAAAGTAAACATTGGTGTTTTTTCACCGCCGGTAATCGTGTAAACGCCATCGGCAAACCAGTTAAAGGCCATAACCAATCCGGTAATTGCAACAACAAGAGCTATAGCCGAAGCATAAAACCCAAGAATATTATGAAAGTCATAGTTTTTACGCTTCCATTTAGTCCGGTCGGCCCATGAAAATTTAACACGCTTTTTGGCGACTTTTTTATTTCTCGGCCACCAGAGTATCAAACCTGAAATCAGGATAAATAAGAAAATAAGTGTGGCGTAGGAAACAATGGTGTTCCCAAATTCTCCCATCCATAAATTGAGATGGCCATCCATCACAAAATGGAAGAAGCCTGATTCCTGGTCTACCGTTTTGATATGTTCACCTGAATAAGGGTTAATGTAAGCTATTTGGTAAAATTCAGGATCTACCTCATAGTATACAATCTGGACGGCTTCATTATTATCACCATAAATAGCGCCGTGCACGTGGCGTCCCGGCATGATCTCTTTGCCAATTTCCTGAACTTTTGATGGCGGTAGAAAAGCTTCATCCTGAGGTTCTACGTACTTATAATCATCATACAGTGATCGGATCTCTGATTCAAAGACCCACAAACAGCCGGTGAGTGCCACGATGAATACAACAAGTCCGGTTGCCAGACCGAGCCACAGGTGAATTTTTCCAATATATTTCTTCAGTTTACCTTTCATAAAATATTTTTATGAGTTTACCCTAATTTTGAATGCTGAAAATAGTTCTAAAAAGCTCTCTATAACTCATTACCAACGATAGCGAATACTTGCCTGCATGGATCGTACTGCTCCGTAGGTACCAAAATTTTGTGGCCCACTGGCAAAACCTGAGGCAACATATTTGTCATTAAATACATTATCCACGTTGACTTGCAGACGAAAGTTACTCCAATCGTAAAAGATCGCGGCATCGGCAAGAGTTACGGAAGGTATTTTCAACGTATTAGGCAGGTCACCATACATAGGGCCAAGATGCCGAACACCTGCACTAATACCGAAGCCTTCCAGGCTCCCCCGCTGAACCGCATAGTCAGCCCATAAAGAAGCCATAGTTTCACGTACCTGAGTCGGCCGATCTCCTACCTGTTCAGGTACAATGCTTTCGGTAATTTCAACATCCTGATAGGTAAAGCTTGCTGTAAGGTTCAGGCCGAAGTTAAATCCGGCTACCCCCTCAACTTCAATACCCTGAGAGTTCGCCTCACCGGTTTGTACTTGAGCAAAGGTTGCCGGGTCGGTTTGTAGGAAATTTTGACGTGTTAAATCATACAACGCTACCGTTATATAACTGCTGCTTCCTGCCGGCTCATATTTTATCCCTACCTCATATTGTTGGCCTGTTTCAGGATCAAATTCTACTCCTGATTGATCGGTACCGATGGCCGGGCTAAATGATTCCGAGTAACTCACATAGGGCGCTAAACCAAAATTCGTCTTATATATTAAACCTATACGTCCAGAAAATGCCTGATCGTCTTGCGAGCTTTCCGATTCGGCCAGGTTATTAAAGGTTTCAGTAAATGCCCAGTCATAACGCCCATTTAGTGTCAGGATAAGTTTTTCGTCAATGGACAGTTGATCCTGAAGATAGATCCCAGTCTGGCGTTGAGTTATATCATTATTTACAAATGAGGAAGGATCAGGTACTGCACTGCCATAATTGGGGTCATACAAATCTAAGGGCGGAGCTGCGCCAAAATTTTGCTCAGACTTTACACTAACATTCTGGTAATCAAAACCGACCAAAATCTTATGAGTAACCGGTCCCGTATCAGTATTTAGCTGTACTTGATTATCAATGGTAAGGCCATCCAACTCACCAAAGCTTTCAAATATTAACCGGTCCAAGGTTCGATTATCTGCTCGTAAAGCACTCCCAAAAATGGTGACATCATCCAAGTCAATAGCGTAATAGCGTAAATTCTGACGAAAAGTCCAGTCTCCGCTAGCATGCTGAAACTGATACCCGATTGAGCGCTGCAGTCGGTCGTACTGATCTACTTCAGGTTCTCCGGTAAACAGGTCAACCGGAATTGTTCCATTTGGATTGGAATCCAGTGTTCCGTCTTCCGGATACCGCTGTGAAGCCCGGCTGTCATCTGTTTGATAACGGCCTAAAATGGTAAGCGATGTTTGATTAGTCGGCTGCCAGGTAAATGACGGTGCAAGGAAAAAGCGATCATTATTTATGTAATCCACCTGCGTATCACTATTTCTGAAGAGTCCAATAAAACGGTAGGCGAAATTACCCTCAGCATCCAGCGGACCGCTAATATCAGTTTGGCCTTGCACCCGATTAAATGAACCGGTTTCCAATAGTATCTCGCCAAATGGTACCTGAGTTGGTTTCTTGGAAACAAAGTTAACCAAACCTCCCGGGCTTCCCGCTCCATAGAGCACAGAAGCAGGTCCTTTAGGCACTTCGATTCGCTCAGCCCCGTAAGGTTCAGGATTGTACCCTACAGCAAAATTGGGATTACGAAGTTGGAGTCCGTCGCGAAACAATCCGGAGGTAGTAGCATCAAAACCCCGGAAACGAACAAAGGTGGTTCGCGGTTCAAACCCAAAAGTTTCTCCTTGAACTCCCGATGAGTAGCGAAGCGCTTCCCCGAGGTCTTGAATATTTTGATTCTCGAGCTGTTGACCGGTAATAACCGATACCGATTGCGGTGTTTCAAGCAACGGTACACCAATTTTAGTGACCGAAGAAATCTCGCTGATCATATAACCGCTGCGTCGACCTGTTACGCTGATGTTTCCCAGTTCAACTGACTTTTGAGACAACAGTACTTCAAGTTTAGTTGTCTGATCGCTCTGAACCTGAATGTTTTGCTCTACGGTCTTGTAACCAACAAAACTTACCCGAATAGTATAAAAACCTTCGGGAACATTTGAGATCGAAAATTCTCCATTATCATTCGTTGCATCTCCTATGCGAGTATCAATTAAACCGACATTTACACCTGTGAGTGCAGAATTACTGTTAGCATCAAATACTGTTCCTGAAATTTTACCCGTCTGCGCAAAGCTTTCAATTGGGATGAATAAAAAGAAAAACATTGCCGATAGTAGAAAGGTAAAACAGCTAAGCTTCCGGGAATTCATGATGGATCTGAATAAATAAAGAGTTATTATTTTTAATTTAGACCAAGTATAAATAAGAGGGGAAAATATTTCAACTGTTATTTAGACAGGCTCTAAATAAAGAGGGCTCTAAAAATAAGTTTATACAACAGAAGTGTATTCAATTTCAACAAGCAAAAACTTGGTAAGGTGGGTGAACCGCTGAGGTGGTTTAGGCAGAAAAAGCTGAAAGCATTTTTAAATAGCCTTATTAATTAATGCTCCATCTATTAAAATATGAAGTTCCAAGAACTTAGTAAGATAAATAAGTAGGTTTGATAATAAATAAACAAAAAGCCCGCTTGCATGTGCAGGCGGGCTTTTCAAATATAAGAATTTGCTAGTTTTACTGGGTACTGATATCCATCAGCCTGTTTCTTAGACCGACTTCTGATTTATATACACTTAGTTCGTAATCATCCAGAAACAGCTGCCATGTATTATCTCCATGGGTAGCTTCAAAGCGCTGCCTGAATTCGTTAGCATCATCCAGATCTGCCAAGCCTTGGTCTAATGAACTTACAATAGCAATTTGTCCCTGCCCATGCAGCTGTCGCTGGTATACATTGTATCGGCCATCATACCCCTGTTCAGTATTGGCCTCCATCCAGTCATCCAGCATACGCATGAAGCGAGCCATTTCTCCGTTTTTAATATGATAAAGAGTTACAATGGAAGTTTCGGTAGGTTGATCCGATACATTCTGAGCATATTTGCTCAAATGCCTCCACCACTCTACATAGATAGGTTTCATCAACAAAGGCTGAACATTTTCCAACCAGTCCTGACCGTGTGCATCGGTATATTCCACGTTCTCATGACCGGTCCAGGTCATAGGTCCTTCTACGCCCTGATATGTACCGCTGTGGGGACCTGACTCCATATAAAAAGCATACACCGGTGAATCCTGATGGAATTCCTGGTTGTGTTTATCCCATGCCGTTTCAAACTGCATAATGTTGTCATTTTCAGGTACCAGTCGATACAGAACATAAATCTCATTCTCATTTTGTGTGTCTTGTGCTGATACGCCCAGTGCACCAAAAAGAAGAATCACTCCTAACATGCTTATTACTTTACCCATACTATCCCTCTAAATTTAGATTTTGATTGAGTAAGTAAATACTACTTTCCGCAATACCGGACAAATTATTTTGGTCATTATAATAAAAATAAACAGCTATTTAGGTATAAATACCGAAAGGTTATTGGGCATTATATCTGAGGTAAGTTAAACTCTCCATTTTGGAACTACATAACTTTTCAGGTGAAGAGTTAGCATCACATCATGCGAATAAAAGCTTCAAATGGTATTTTATAAAGAATATTACCACTTTACTGACCTATATTATGAAATAGCCATCTATTTTACTCCTTTCTCAATGATGTATTTTTAAAGATTCCGATTGGAAATAATTGCAAACTTATCGCAAGTAATTATTTATTGTGATATTATTGTAATTACTTCATTTAAGGATATTGCCGAAATCAAGCCTGTTATGATCAAACCGGTGAGATATGATTGTAACTTGGTCAACCAATCTCTAAACAAGAATGAGAGGTCTGACACATAACTTATCTTTTCGGACCTTTTTTACAATCGGGCCCTATGAAGATAACCATGCTTTTCAGGAACTCTTGGGATCCCTGGCCAAAAGAGGATTACTATTTGCAGGAATACTTGGAATTATAATTGTTACGATATTTGTATTCAGCCATACCGTATTCCTAAACAAAACAATAGTTTGGTATTATTCGGGTTCGAAGGCAGTAGATAAAATCATGTTCATTGATAAGCTGGTTTTAGTATCAATCAGTCTCTTCTTAATTCTCCTTTCAAAGTCTTCAATAACCCTATTCTGGAGTCGTCTGGTATTGTCGGTTATCGTCTGGTTTGCCACTCTTATCATACTGATTGAAGATATTGCATCAAATGATACTTCCTTTTCAGCAGCCTATATTATTGTAGGACTTATTATTGCTATAGGAACCATACCATTTAAAGGTTGGCAAATATTAAGTCTTTGTTTGCTTGTTATTTTGACCACGATCATTACCATACGCACAGCTCGTTTTTGGTTCAGTATGGCTGCCGTTGAACCGGAGCCTCATCAAGTTGTCTATCTTTATATCGTAACTTTACTTCTTACCGGTCTATCTTCCCATATTTACCTCAACCGTTATGACCAGTTTTTGGCTCAGATGAAAGCCAAAGAGTTAAGCGATAAACTCAAAGAACGATCAGAAGTTCTTCAAAAAATGAAAATGAAATCAGATAACCAAGCTGCTGAACTACGTAAAAATGAAGAACTGAAAAATAGTTTTTTCACCAATATAAGTCATGAACTCCGCACTCCTTTGACCCTGATTATGGGTCCTCTGAAAGACTATCTCAAAAGTTCTAGCAGTAACTTTAATGAGGTATTTCAGCCCGAGGTTATCGAATTGATGTATAAAAATACCGACAGGCTACATAATCTGATTAATCAATTACTGGATCTATCCAAAATTGAAGCCGGTGAAATTAAGCTGAACCCGGAAGAAATCGATTTAGCAGATTGGATACCGGAAGTCGTAGAGGTATTTAAACCGGCTGCCAAAGCAAAGAATCTCACTATCACCTGCATTATTCAGGGTAAGAATCTTGATATTCAAATTGATTCGGAACAATTGCAGCGTGTAATTAGCAACCTATTATCAAATGCCATAAAGTTTACACCGCAGGGAGGCAGCATTAGTGTTTCAGTCTTAAGGACAAAGGAATTGGATAGAGAGTACCAGATCCGGATCTCAGATACTGGACTTGGCATTTCCGAAGATGACCTGCCTAATATTTTTGATCGCTATTATCAGGTTTCGGGTGAACAGAACAGCATCAACCCGGGAACCGGTATAGGCCTGTCGCTGGTTAGAGAAATCATTCGCTTGCATGAAGGAGAAATCAAGGTAGAAAGTGAAAAAGGAAAAGGTACTACATTCACTATCAATTTATATAAAAATCCTGAGATTGAGAGCAGTTTGGATGATAGTCCTGCCCTAAGTATAACAGATAGTGAATGGATCTTACCGGAAGAATCGAATGATGAGGTTTTTGAAGAATATGAGCCGGAATCTATAAAAAGCCGACCTTTATTACTTCTGATCGATGACAATTTAGATGTGCTAAAATATTTACGGATGCATCTGGAAAAAAGATATCAGGTAATTGCACAGACAGCAAGTAATGAAGCTTTAAAAGTCCTTGAGCGTGAACCTGTTGATCTTGTGATTTCAGATGTGATGATGCCAGCACCTGATGGTTTCGAACTATGTGACATAATTAAGAAGCATCCAGATTGGAGTGAAATACCTGTGATTTTACTAACGGCCAGGGCTGACCAGGAAAGCAAAATTGAAGGATTGGAACAGGGAGCCGACGATTATCTTAACAAGCCGTTCAGTGCAACAGAGCTAATGATTAGAATTGAAAACTTGATTGAGATTAGAAGATTTCTTCGGAATAAATACCGTAAAGAGATACGACTCAAAGGAAGTGAAATTGAAGTAACCTCCGAGGATGCAAGATTTCTTGAAGGTGTGCAGGAAGTTGTAGAAAATCATATGCACCATAGTAATTTTGGAGTAGACTGGCTGGCAAGTGAAGTCAATCTGAGTGCACGTCAACTGCAACGAAAGATAAAAGCAACTACAAACCTCTCTGCAGGTGGCTATATTCGGATGTTACGTTTGGAACGTGCCCGCCAGCTGCTATCTCAGGAGTGGGGAAATATTTCTGAGATATCAGATAAGGTGGGATTCCAAAACAGAAAATATTTTTCGCGTCTGTTTAAGCAGACATTTGATGAAACTCCAACGGATTTCATTCAGAATAATCATTCAGATCAATAGTTTAGTAATCACCAACCGCCAATATCATAGGAAAAGTTAGAGTAACTGATTATCAAGAGAGCCGCATCCACTGCCAAGCCAAATGTACCAAGGACAAACTTATTATTTGTTTTTTGATTATTTATATGATTTAAAATACCCAGAGGCGCTCTATAGATGTTTCCATCCTTTTCATAAAGAAGTATTAAATTCTCTGACTCCGGAATCTCTGTCATAATTTTCCCATTCTTTAATCCAATCTTCTTTACAGCATCTAAAGACAAATACTTAATTTGATTGAATTCGTTTTCTTGAATCATAAATTGATAGGAGTCATTTGATTTCTGTATACCAGAGAATGTTCCTTTGATATTTCCTGAGGCGTCGCTATCAAAAAATATAGTAACCTCATCGCCAATAACCGGCAATTGCTGTTCCTTTGACGTAGTCTCTACACTATTGGTCATAAAAGTATCATTCCTAGAATTTTCCATTCGGTAAGCTATTCCGCGATACCTCGCTTTTATATTCTTGCCGTCTACAAACTCAAGAGTAATTTTCTGATTATTCGATAGTATTCTATCAACTTTTTTTCTATTTGCAGAGTCAATTGCGGTACCGGTTCCTAAGCCGACCAAAGAACAACCGGTCAGTAAAAACGTGTATAAGATGATAAATGCTAAGGTTTTCATACTATCCCTCCTTCTTATTCTTAATTGTCGCACTTTTAAACAGGCCATTGATATAATTAACCTGAGTAGATATAGTAGGGAGGTTAAAGGTCTCAAAACTGACATTTCAGGTCACAAAAGTTGACACCGACATTGAAAACCCGGGAAAATGACTTGGTTATATTTGCTCTCCTGTTCCGATATAATTCTTAATTGAAATGGCCTTATCTGTAAATATTAGAATTTATATTAAGAACTTGTAATGTTTGTAAAATAGAAGTATATATCTTCTGTAGATAACGAGTAATCCTTTAATGGTTACTTGTCCTTTTGCCCCGGTTATTGGAGTAGCCGGGGCCTTTTAATAGCTGCTGGTTTTATGACCTATCCAAAGCAATTCAGCCAAAAGGCTTTCTGATAGATCACTCGCCTACGGTTTGCTCCTTCCCAAATCAATGAGTTCATCTGTCAAGAGTTGGTAGTCTGAGTAGTAGTTAAATCTTCTTTTGATGATAATTGTATGATGAGAAGTCACCATTGCCTATTTTGGCTTAGTTTATATGGGTTTTGAAGTTTGTCTTCTATCATGCTTGGACCCCGGTTAATCATGTAACCATATCCCATTTCAGCAGTCTAATAGTACCTACTGAAAAGTGCACAAGCATTTATTAATAAATATCAGTCTACAAATTAATGTTTTACTATGGATGATTCCGGTAGTTCTCTGCCCCCTGAATGGAAAAAATTAAAAGTCCCGAACTTTTACTCCTATAAGGAGATCATAGTTAAACGTATTGATCATAAAAGTGGAGAGATTGAGCTGGTTGCAAGAGATTTCTTAGGGAAACCATGCAGATGTACTGCTCAACAGCTTGTCAGTGCAATGAAAAAAATGGAAGAAAGGTTAACTGTCACAGAACGTTGACATACCAATCTATACTATGGAGTGAGAATACATAGGCGATCTTCGCCTTTGTATTTGCCCCGGCTGTATTAATCTCAGCCGGGGTTTTTAACTTTTTAGAATGGTTAATTTTAAGTGTAACTGTGAAGTATCCCTTTAAAACTAACGGATCATTACATATTTGCCCGTCCGGCATTATGCTTTGGCATGGGTACCATAATGTGAACATAGGGCGTGTTTTTCCACATAACCCAGGGACCACCCAGATCAGGTTTATCCGGCAGACCTTTCAGCATACTTGCATCAGGCACTATAATCATTAGGTGAGGTACGGCATCCGTGATCCATTCATTATCGGGTGTGGGAGCTGTTGCATAAGGGTCAACATTACTTTCTGCTGAACCTCCCTGCAGCATATAGCCGAAACCCATGGTACTTATTTCTAAATCTTTCTTGTTCATCCAGGCATCAGCCCACTTCATCCATGGTTCATCCAGACACATGGGATCGTTGCCTGATGTAGCCGGCATATCGGGCAGACAGGTATAGCCATTGTTTCCCTCTTTCAGCAATACCATTTCTCCCCCTTCCTGTTGAGGCCAATCCATAATAGTGGCATTCTCGGAAACTGAAGCGGGTGCCGCACTTTGGGCGCTATTAATCTTGGCCTGTTTGCTTTTATTCGTTGAAGATTGAGCCTGTAATGTACCGGCAGCAACGAAACATACGAGTAGTAGTGAAGTTGTGATCTTTTTCATATCTCATCCCGTTTTTTTTAATGTTCGGGGTGACCGACTGAGTGACAGCAAATGAGATATAATATCTAAGTAGCCTTTTTATCTATTAAATATCAACTGTTTATCTGTAAATATGTTCCCTAAGCATATTGATTTTAATAAATCGTTAAGTGCCGAAAAACATAAGAACTAGAATTCCCACTTGTAGGTCCGATGTGTTTTGTGATGATGACAGCCCAAAGCTTCCAGGCTTCGCTGCATCAGCCAGTTCTTCTCACTCACCCAGGCTCCTTCCAGGTATTCCAGACTGGGAGCGGCGGCATGTGTATATTCAATCCCTCGAATAAATGTTAAGGCTTCCAGTCCCATTTTCCTGTATTGCGGGCGGGTACCGAACACGAGTGTGCGCAGGTGCCGGGCACGCCTTTTGAACCAGAGCAATTTTGGGTAGTGCCACCATTTTAGCCTCCCACCCGTTTCCTTGGATACCTCATTCAGATCCGGAACACAGACGATAAATGATGCCGGTTCACCGTCTACAAAAGCCAGTAAAACACTATCGGGTATCATAACAGGTTTAAGTTTTTTTACCATGGCTTCCACGGTATCACGGGTGAGTTCTGTAAATTCTTCTTCGCGTTCAACTATTTCCTGGTCGCTCCATGCGTCGTTATATATGGTACGTATGTATTCAGCATCCCGGTAGATATTTTTCATATCGATGGGACGAAGTTCTACACCCGGTCGACTTTCAATACGATCGGTAATCTTTACCATCCGTTCCGGAAGAGGCTTATCAAAACGGCGTTTGTAACTCCAGTGATCGTCCAGCTTTTGAGCGCCGGTCTCTTCAAGCAATTCCTTGTAGTAAGGTGGGTGATAAAACATGCCGTAGATAGGCGGTTCGTCGTAATTTTCTACCAACAGTCCCCAGTACATATCATTTTCACCAAAGTTGATTGGTCCACGCATAGCGCTGTAGCCCCTATCAGCATGCCATTCTCCGGCAAATTCAATAATCTTTTGGGCAAGTTTCTGATCCTCTTCCATCTCAAGGAAACCAATCCCCCCCATTTTGGGCTCCAGCACTTCATCACGCTCCGGCGTATTCATCAGTGCAAAACGAGCCACCACCCTGCCGTCTTTATGTACCAGGAAACGCTCACACTCACCCTTGTCGAAAAAATCATTCTTCTCAGGATCAAATATATTCTCTATCTCAAAACGAAATGGCGGAGCCCACGCGGGATAATCTTTATAGATTCTGAAGGGGAGCTCATGAAAAGCATCTATATCATTCTGGGATTCTACTTTGGTGACATGTATTTCCATTCCGTTCTGTTTATTTCAGGTGATTCATGAATTTAGGCAAACGGAGAATAAGCAATATCTGCAACTAGCCCAATTTTATATGGCTTACACCGGCTAATGACAAGAATGCAATTTTTCGCCCGAATAGAATAGATTTAATCCTCTATAACACCTATTATTGGTACTTGTAATTAGATTTAAATAGCATTCAGTTTAGTGAGCGAAAGGAATAAAAAGTACCTCATCGTTTTTCTTTTATTCGGAACCTGCCTTGCCAGCGCCTTTTTACTTCTACAGTCAACCGAATTCAGATCAAAAACCCTGACAAATCTGGCCGAAGCGGATTCTCTGCTGAACAACAGCTTCCGTACGTTTAATATATCTGAAAACCAGGTACGGGAAGATTTTGTAGAAGTAGATTCCGTAAACAAAAGAAAATTGTATCGTGTACGGGTTCCCGATGGGTTTTCGAAGACCCAGCTCCATTACGAAATACATAATACCTTCAAGGATTACAGCGTTGACTCTCCGACAAGGGTTATTTTTCCGGACAAAGATTTTCACATTCATCTGTTGAATAACCAGACGGTCTTTGCTACCGTCAAACTTCAAACGGACCCCGACTTGGTGCTTCAAAGAAGCTTTGGAAGTATACTGGTCGCTTTTGAATCAGAGCCTCCTGAATCCATACTCGAACAGATTAAAGCGATGGGTGAACCCATTTCTATCGTTATGATGATGGAAGATACCAAGCGCGCTTCTGATATATTTGAAATGCAGGAGGGACTGTTTTCCGACATATTGTTGTGGCTGAAAAACGAGAACGGGGAAAACATTCCCGGTAGCAACACCTCCCTGGGATGGCAAAAGCTTCAGAGCCTGCAGGAATATATTCCCAATGCCGATGTACTAAGTTTTCAAAAACTGGATGAATCGGATAACACCACCCTTATGCAGAATCTATCGGGAACTACTTTGAATTATATTGATGTAAGTGAAGCGAGCCTACTGCAGGACGATATGGGAAGGGCAGCTTTTAAGCAGGAACTGCAAAAATTTAGCCGACAGGCACAGCGAGGGGAATATCCCATCGCTATTGTAATGGGTGACGGACGCTCTGTTGAATGGCTCCGGCAGGAACTTGCCGGTTTAAAGAAAAGAGGGCTACGTATTATACCCCCAAAGAAGAAACGCTTTTGAGAGATGATTGAACAATTTGATACCAAGAAATGGCTTAAAAAATTACAGCTCAGTGAATTTCCGGAACCGGAACACGTTGAGCTAAAATATCCGGTATTGCTCTGTCACGGATACGGGGCTATTGCTTCCCTCGTGAAGCCCTCGCCACTCTATGATGTAGCAATGTTCCTGAGAGCTCATAATATTCAGGCCTTTGCCCCGAATATTGTGCCCTACGCCACCATAGAAATCAGAGCTGA
Organism: Halalkalibaculum roseum; assembly: GCF_011059145.1. NCBI lineage: Bacteria > Pseudomonadati > Balneolota > Balneolia > Balneolales > Balneolaceae > Halalkalibaculum > Halalkalibaculum roseum. Next base: position 531,075 of record NZ_JAALLT010000003.1, read on the forward strand.
AAACTGGGTCCGTGTAATCAACCGTCTGTTTGACCAACTTTCCCATCAAAAGCTCAATATCATTGCACACAGTATGGCAGGTTTGGATATTCGCTATGCCCTTTCTAAAATGGACATAACCGATCATGTGGCTTCTTTTACCACGATATCCACGCCCCACCGGGGTACCAGCCTGGCAGAGTTGAGTCTGAAGACTCCTGATGCTATAAAAGATAAGATGGCCGACCTGCTCGACTGGATGGGTAACAGGGTCTATCCCGGAACCAAGAGCGACTCTGTAGGATCTGCAGAACAGCTTACCCGTAGTTATGTGAATGAACAGTTCAATCCCAACATACCAGACGTAGACTCCATACCTTATTACTCTTTTAGCTCAGCTGTTGGAAAGGGAACGCCCCATCCCATCAAAGTAATCAGCCGCTACCAGAACAATTATATTTTCCAGCAGGAAGGAATCAACGACGGTATGGTGTCGGTAGAGAGTTCAATCTGGGGAGAACATTTCAAGACCTCAAATATATCTCACCTGGAGCAGATGAATCTGCGGGTAAAAGACGACCGAACGACTCTTTTTGAATCTTTCTGGATGGATGTAGTAAGAACCCTGCAGGAGAAAGGGCACTAACTTTGAACATAGAATACGGATCAATCCGTGTTCTATTACAGCTCGATGTCTTCGACGTTTTTCAGCAGGTTGTAGGCTGTCATATCATACTGAATAGGTGTAAGAGAAGCGAAACCCTTTTCCAGCACATTAATATCAATATCTTCACCCTCTTCCAAAAGCTCCAGCTTTCCGGTCAGCCAATAGTAAGATCGATTATTGGGATCTACCCTACCTTCAAACTCCTCAACATAACGGCTGTTGGCCTGTCTTGCCCATCTTATTCCTTTAAGCGGACCAGCGGGTACATTCAAATTAAGCGTAATGCCTTTAGGTAATCCCTGACTGAGTACGTAGCCTATTACCTTGCGCGCCGCATCCTTGGCACCGCTCAGGTCGGCATCCTCATCAAAATCGGTGCAGCTTATAGCAATGGAGGGATACCCCAGTATCGTGCCCTCCGTAGCCGCACTGACCGTACCGGAATAAAGTATATTTACACCGGCATTACTGCCATGATTAATGCCGCTGACTACCAGGTCGGGTTTTCGCTTCATCAGTTGGTCGTGTCCCAGTTTTACCGAATCGGCCGGTGTTCCGGTAACCGCCTGACCGTTGAAACGACCATCAATCTGAAATGATCGCGAACGCAACGGGGTAGATACCGTTATGGCGTGACCCACAGCACTTTGCTGTCTGTCGGGAGCAATGATATTTACATTCCCAAATTCATCTGCAACCGTTGCAAGTGCCCGGATGCCCTGAGAGAATATTCCATCATCGTTGCAAACCAGTATTTGCGGTTTTTCTGTTTGGCTCATCCTTTACTTTTAAATCTAGTATTCATTTCGGCTGTCTAATTCAACCACGGTCTTGGAGGTATTAGGTATAGGGTAGAAGGTATAAGGGAAAATAATTTCTGAAATTAGCTTAGCTTACGGTCTGTTCTTCCTTATACCTTATACCCTATACCTAATAACCCAAAATCAACCACCGTACTGCTCGTCTTCGTTGGGGAAGTCACCTTTCTTGATGTCGCTGATATAATGTTGTACAGCTTCAGTCATATCGGTATGCATATCGGCGTATCGTCGCAAGAAACGGGGATTGAACTCCTTATTTAAACCCAGCATATCGTGGGTAACCAGAACCTGTCCATCGCAATCCGCTCCGGCGCCAATGCCGATGGTGGGTATGGAGAGTTCAGCAGTTACTGCTGAGGCAAGTTTGGCAGGAATTTTTTCCAATACGATGGAAAAACAACCGGCCTCTTCAAGCTTTTTAGCATCTTCAATCAGTGCATCCGCCTCAGTTTCCTCGGTTGCCCTAACTTTGTAGGTACCAAACTTATAGATGCTTTGAGGGGTGAGTCCCAAATGACCCATGACAGGAATACCGGCCTCAACGATCTTTTTTACCGTATTCACAATTGGCTTACCCCCTTCAACCTTAATACCGTGAACACCGGCTTCCTTCATCATTCTTCCCGCACTGATAAGGGCTTCCTTGGACGTAACCTGATAGCTCATAAAAGGAAGGTCAGCTATTACCAGGGCACTGTCAACGCCTCGAACCACGCAGGATGCATGATAAATCATATGATCAAGTGTCATAGGCACTGTGGTATCATAACCTGCCATCACATTACTGGCTGAATCCCCCACCAGTATTACATCGATACCTGCTGCATCTATGATGCGGGCCATGGTATAATCATAGGCCGTCAGCATGCTGATCTTTTCACCGTTGCGCTTCATATCCACAACGGTCTGTGTTGTTACTTTGGCGGGCCGGTCGGATGATGATTTCTGTGTGCTCATGCTTCCTCTCTGGATACGATTGCAGCGGAAGCCTCCAGTTCGCAGGCTACTTTCCCGTCAACAGTGGCTTTTCCCTCCATAGTGACGAAGTTCCTGCGCATATTAACCAGCTGTACTTCCATCTTCAGTTGATCTCCGGGCACTACAGACTTGCGAAATTTGGCATTCTTGATCCCGGTAAATACCACCAGATTCTTTTCGGTATCCTCCACGTGTTTTTTCATCAGCATAATACAGGCACTTTGTGCCATTGCCTCGACCTGAAGCACCCCTGGCATCATAGGCGCCCCGGGAAAGTGACCGTTAAAAAACTCTTCATTGACGGTGACATTTTTTAGTGTGACGATCCGCTCCTCTTCCAGCTCCACTACTCGATCAACCAGCAAAAAAGGATAACGGTGCGGGATCAGTTTCTTAATCTCTTCAACTTCCATTACAGCCATACGATTAAATATTTCTTATTACAGTTTCAAAAGTGTTAAGCCACCGTGCCTATGTAAATATATGCTATACCTCCGGTGAGTTTTTCAAGATCTGTATGAGAAAAACTTTCAGCCTGATCCATCAATGTAATGAATTTGTCACCCGCAGGAAATGCCGCACTTGTTTTGGGAAGATAGGTATAAGCTTCCTTGTTACCGCTGATCCAACCGCCCACGGTCGGCATTATGTACTGGCTGTAAAGCTCATAAGGATACTTCAGCAGTCCCTTAGGCTGCCCGAACTCTAATACAATAACACTCCCACCGGGCCTGACAACCCGTGCCATCTCTTTAAGAGCAACGACAGGGTCATCAACATTACGAATGCCGAAAGCTATACTGGCGATATCGAAGCGATCATCTTCATAGGGTAAATTCATGGCATCCGCTACCTCGAAATCCACATCCAGGTCATTTTCCCTGGCTTTATCCGGGGCATGTTCTATCATTTCCTTGCAGAAATCAGTACCCAGCACGTAGCCCTCACTACCTACTTTTTCCTTAAACTCGATTGCCAGGTCACCGGTGCCAGTGGCACAATCCAATACCTTATCCCCCTTTTTTGCCCCGCTCAACTGAACGGTTCGGGCTCGCCATGCATGATGCACCCCAAATGAGAGGATGGAATTGACCCTGTCATAGTCGTCTGCTATATCAGCAAACATATTTCGAACTTTTTCACTCATCAGTGTAGCAATTAATTTTTATTTTCTTGTTTTCCTGTTGGGAGGTTTTGGGTTTAAGGCAGAAATTACCAAAAGATCTAATTGAGTAAGTAGAGATCAAGTTTAATCCAATCTCAAAACTCAACCTTCCAACCTCTAACCTTCCTCATCCATAATTCCTTCCAGGTGATCTGTTTTATGAAGGTAACCCATTTCTAAGCTGTTATCGTTCTTCAGGAAGTGATATAGGGCCCCATTGCTGTGTTCTATCCGGTGCATATCGGAAAGCGGATAACCCAGCCAGTGAGAAAGCACGATACGAATCAAACGTCCATGTAATACAAACAACAGGGTAGAACCGGAGTGGTTGTTTAGAATATTGTTCATACGTGAATTTACCCGCTCCAGCACCATAACAGGGCTCTCTCCTCCCCCGTCAATGGCATAGTCGGTATTTCCGTTCTGCCAGGTGCGATGTACTTCGTTGAGTTCTTGTTCAATATCTTTTGATGCTCTGCCTTCAAATTTTCCGAAATTCATTTCATCCAGTTCGGGATATGAGTGATATTTCATACGGAAGGTCCAGGCAACAATCTCTGCCGTTTCCATCGAGCGCACCAGACTACTGCTGAAAATGTGATCTATGGATTTATCCTTCAGTTCATCGGAAATCGCCCGGGCCTGCAGTCTTCCCGTCTTATTTAGAGGAGCATCAATCCCCCTGCCCTGCATTTTACCTTCGCGGTTATACTTCGTTTCCCCATGCCGTGCAATGTAGATATCAGTTGTGCTCAACTTACTTGCGTTTATTTTTAATTTTCATTGCGGCATCAGCTAATTCTTCTTCCATATTCTGTACTTCTTGCGGGGCTAGATTCTCACTCATAGCATACCTTACGATTAACATCTTCAGCATTCTATCGTTCAAAGTTACCTCTTTATTGGACGTCAGCTTTTCCCAAAGTTTATTGAGCAGGCTGAGGCGAAGGATAAAAAAGAATGTTATTCCAATACCCAATGCCAGGTATTGACCCCACATTCCAAGCAGGCTCAGAACCACCAGTGCAATTATCATTTGATAGCCATCGCCATTCATGATTGAAAACACCTTGCCTAACCACCGGTTTGCCAGCGCACTTTTATAATTGTACCACAGCCAGTGAAAAGCGAGTGTCGCAATTGCAGCCACCCAGGGATTCAGGTAAAGTATCATCCCAAGCAAGAGGGTGAGAGACAGGCTGTCTGAACTGCGAACCCATGCTCTTGCTTCTTTAATCAAGTCATGAAGCGATACCTCGTCGAGCAAACCGGGTACATACTCCTCGATCAGATCCGAGGTGATATGAAACCACTCCCCCGAACGGGTTACAATACCCATCTTGGTCTCCATAAATAACTGGTCTGTTCCTCTGGCCTCGTGTTTTACCATAAAGCCTAAAATATCTTTCTTTTGGGAAAAGTGAAAAAGGTTACCGAATGCTGGATGCTGGATGCTGGATGCTGGATGCTGATAAACTGATCAATATATTTTCAAACATCCAACATCCATCTTCCGACCTCTATTTTCAAGCTTGCGCGACCGTCGCAATTGCAATCTCCCGGCTGCCTGATTCTTTCAGGACGGAAGCCAGTTCAAAGCTGGTAGAACCGGTCGTGAACACGTCATCTATTATAATTATAATTTTGCCCTCAACAGCTTCCGGGCGACGAACACGAAATGCTCCCTGCATGTTTGCAACCCTTTTCTTCAGGCTGAAACCCGTCTGACTTCGGGTATTTTTTCTTCTCACCACATCCTTCAGGTTGCAAATAGGAATTCCAATAACAGATTGAATACCCTTTGTAATGTAGTAGGCCTGGTTGAATCCTCGTTTTCTAAATTTAAGGTAATGCAAAGGGACGGGAAGCAGCACTTTTTCTTCAGTTCTATTAAATAGCTCCCGGATCAGTGGGTGTCGGTGCATGCTTTCGCCGAGATTCGCACCCAGTTCTATACCAATACCCGTCAGTCTTTCATACTTCAGGTAATGCATCAGGTCCTGCAGGAGACCTCCTTTATCAAAATTCCAAAGCGCATGCTGAACCGTAACCGCGTCCGGCAGAATAACCCCGCTGCTGCAGCGTCTGTAATCCGGATTCGCCGCTTCGAAACGGTCCTGCCTGCAAAAAGAGCAGATTTGACGCTCTTCTTCGGTTGTCTCCAACCCGCAACAAAGGCATACTCTAGGAAAAGCAATGGAAGAAAGACCTGAGAAGAATACTTTGCTGTTATGGATGAGTTTTTTCATCATAGAACCGGTATTTAACAGTATGACCTCCGAAGAGATCCATCCTTACAACAGCTTGTACAAAAAATTTTTCACCTCAATGATATTTGATTAGATTAGCACCATTGCAGAACGCATTTGACAAGCAGTAGAGCAAATTCATTTTTATTATCTTTCAAACGCTATTTTGATTATCTCATAACCAATCACATTTGCTTTTATGCCTTCACTTGGTAATGATCTGGCGGCCATCCGTAAAAATCTCGATTTGAGTATCGAGGATATTCACCAGGCGACTAAAATCCCGCTTCATATACTTGAATCTATTGAGGACGACTCAATTTTTGAGGATCTCAATAAAAACGCCACCTACATTCGTAGTTATGTTCGCAGTTATGCAAAAAAACTGGAGATTGATGAAGAGCGGACTATCAGAGCCCTAGACCAGGTTGAAAGAGGAACATATACGGGGATTCTTCGTGATGATTCCGAGACCGGTACGATTCCGAAATTTACAGGCAAGCCCAAGAAGTCAAAGGCAGAAGAACCTGAGCAACAATCAGGACCTGAAGATAAACAAGTCCCGGAGCCTGAAGAAACGGTTGCGAAAGGACCTGCAAAAAGGCCGGAAGCCCCGAATAAAACTACGGAAACCCCTTCCGTACATTCTGTTGACTGGGTGGATATGGGGAAAAGGTTTACTCCGTTGAGGTCACCTTCACGCATGTGGTTTGGACTGGCTGTCATCTTCATAGCAATAGTCGTGGTGATAGGTGTTTATTATTTGTTTATACGCGGACCTGAGGATCCTCAATCCTCTAACGAATCGCAATCACCGGTAACTACGACGGAAGCGGTTGAACCCGATTCACTGCAATTAAATCTATCAGGACAGGAAGACGGCACAGACACCTTGCAGAGAACCCAAACCCAGCCTGCAGAAACCTTGTCGGATACCCTGAACCTGGTCATCTATGCCGCTTATGAAAAACTGGAACCGGTACGGGTGTATACCGATGTGCTCTCCAGTTTAAATCCCTATTGGATTGAGCTGGGTGAAGCCGTGAGATTCAAGTTTGTCAATACCATTCGGATAAGGGGCCCCTATGAGCGAATGGAGTTATTGCTGAATGGTCATCTCATCCAAAATTTTGAAGAACAATTTTTCAATCCTGAATCCGGGATGGTTGAAATTAACAGGAAAGCATTTGAAGGTGAAGCCCGGTGGCTGCAGCCCCCACCCGATTCGCTTGGACTTGACGTACCAGATCCCACTGTGATACGGAACCAACCCATATTTAATTAACAGCATATCCTTTCATGACCACCGACGATGTGAAGCAGCGCGTTCATGAACTTCGTGAACTGCTCAACAGGGCCAATGAAGCCTATTACCAGGAAGCACAGCCATTTATTAGCGATAAAGAATTCGATGAATATCTAAAAGAGTTGGAGCAGCTGGAGAATGAGTACGGTTTGGATGATCCCAAATCACCAACTAAACGTGTAGGCGGAGAACCGAGCAGCGATTTTGAAACGGTTGAGCATCCGGTCCCTCTTCTAAGTCTTGACAATACCTATAATGAGGAGGAGCTGAAAGATTTTGACCGGCGCGTGAAAAAGATCCTGGACCATTCGAATTTTCAATACCTGGCTGAATTGAAGTTCGACGGGGCTTCTATTCGGCTTCGCTACGAAAAGGGTGAACTGGCACTTGCCGCAACCCGGGGCGACGGTGAACGGGGCGACGACATCACCCGAAATGTTAAGACAATAAAGGATATACCCCTTCGGCTGAACGGTAATTATCCCGAAGTTGTGGAAGTTCGGGGTGAGGCCTACATGGAACGGGAAGCATTTGTCAGAATGAATGAGTACAGGGAGGAGCAGGGACTCTCCACTTTTGCCAATCCAAGGAATTCGACAGCGGGATCACTGAAAATGCAGGATCCCAGGGAAGTAGCACGACGGCCCATCCGCTATTTTGCCTTCGACCTGTTATTTGACAGCTATGAGATTGATCTCACGCAATCCAAGAAAATGGAACTCCTTTCAGACTTCGGGCTGCCGGTCTGCGATCATTATGTACTTTGTAATAATATCGAAGAGGTTTTGGATATTATCGATCAGTGGCGGGAACTGCGTCATGAACTTCCTTATGAAACTGACGGGGTAGTGGTTAAGATTAACGCTCATCACTTGCGAGAAGAACTCGGCTCTACCTCTAAAGCACCCCGATGGGCGATAGCCTATAAGTTTGCTGCCGAACAGGCAACGACGACCATCGATGATATCAGCCTGCAGGTGGGAAGGTTGGGGAAAATAACACCTGTTGCAGAACTGGAGCCTGTTGAACTCGCGGGTACAACCGTGAAACGAGCCTCCCTCCATAACGAGGATGAGATTCACAGGAAAGATATACGAATCGGGGATCAGGTAATCATTGAAAAAGCAGGTGAAATTATTCCACAGGTAGTTCGTGTGGTTAATCCGGACCGTCCTGACCGAAGTCCAAAATTTGAAATGCCCACTTCATGCCCGGCTTGCGGGGAGGAACTGGTAAAACTGGGAGATGAAGTGGCGTGGCGTTGCATAAACCACGAATGTCCGCCGCAGATCAGGATTCGCATTGAACACTTTGCCTCACGCGATGCCATGGATATCGAGGGACTTGGAGAAGCTGTCGTAGACCAGCTGGTTTCTGAGAATCTCATCAAAACCTATGCGGATTTATATGATCTGACCAAAGAACAGCTAATTCCACTTGAGAGGATGGGTGAGAAAAGTGCTCAAAATCTCATCGATGCCATTGAGCAGAGCAAAAAACAATCGCTGGACCGCGTAATCTATGCATTAGGCATTCGTTTCGTGGGTAAAACCGTAGCACGCGATTTGGCGGGAGCTTTCGGGAATATGGATAAACTGGTATCGGCATCCGAGGAAGATCTTACCTCAATTGACTCCATTGGTCCCAAAATAGCCCAGTCGGTAGCCGCTTTTTTCAGCAAAAACCATAATATCCATATCATAGAAACACTTCGTGACCATGGATTGAATTTTGAAATGGAACAACAGGAAGGAGCATCCTCCCTGCTGGAGGGTAAGAAATTCGTGCTCACCGGCAGTCTGCCCACTTTTACCCGAAAAGAGGCTACCGAATTGATCCGCAAACACGGGGGTGACACCACATCCTCAGTCAGCAGCAAAACTGATTACCTCCTGGCAGGCGAATCAGCGGGCAGCAAATACGATAAAGCCGTAGAACTCGGAATTCCCATACTTGATGAGGATAGCTTCCTAGAAATGATCGGTGAGGCATAAAAATAGGGTAATCGTCGAAAATAAACGTATCTTTGCAATATATACTGCTCAAAAAGGTTAAAGTGATCGCAAGTTACTTCAATAGTATTTATTTGGTAAAACCAATGTACGTTGGTATCATTTCCTAACTTCAAAGCGTTAGATATTGAAAACTATTGGTGAATCCGTTCTCAGGTTCCTGAAAGGCATTTGAGAAGAGTATCAAAATCATGAGTATTCTTGAAAAATTGGGCTTGGCCCGTAAAAAGAACCCCGGCGCACCTATCATCGGGGAGAAGAAAAAAAAGCAAGAAGAGTCATCTACGCTGCAGCAGAACATATATATAAGAATTGCCATCATATTCGGCTTCTTTCTGCTTCTTGTGTTTTCCGTTCCTCAGGCTTCGTTTAAAGAACCCAGTAACTACGAACTGAAAGAGCCCTGGCGAGCCGATGATCTCACTGCTCCATTCAACTTCCCCATTCAGAAGACTAAGGAACAGATTGAAAGTGAGAAAGATGCGATTCGAAACTCCATACCGCCCATATTTCATGAAGAACCGAATGCCGATATCAGTATTAAGACCCGTATAGACTCACTTTTCAGCAACCTTCAATCGGTGATGAGAGTATATGAAGAGTGGCAGCTTTCTGAGCAATCAAATGGCAATCCGACACAGGACAGCCTTGAATTTATTCAGGCTAAAAGGACTTCGGACCTGAATCTCTCGGAATCATCCTGGCAGGCACTTCAGGAGAACTACAGGCTTACAGAAATTGAGAATAGTACCGTAGCAACAAAAACGGCTCCGGGCAATCGGTTTATAGCAGATAATCTCAAAGGATCCATTACAAATATCTCATCCGAACTCCTTGACGATGGAATCATTGATAGGAATAAGCAAGAGCTTTCCTATGATCAGATTACGGTTAGAAATCTCAGAGACCGAACCGAACGCACTCAAAATTTGGCCAACGTACGCGATATGCAGCAAGCCCGTGATTATGCTACATACCAGCTTACACAGCGATACCGGGAAAATATCGCCGGTGCCGGTTTTGAGATCTTCAATCAGGTTATTGAACCAAATCTGACTTATAGTGCAAATGATACCGAGTCAAGAATTCAGGAGGCCATTTCCGATATCTCCAAAACAAAAGGTATCGTCGCCCAGGGTCAGGTCATTATCAGAAGAGGCGACATTGTCACGCAGGAGAAATTGAATATGCTGAAAAGTCTGGCCGAGGCCAGGTCTCAAAATGCCAGTGATCTTGAACGCTGGCTTCGTTATGGTGGAGATGTCTTGGCAATTATTGCCATACTCAGCATTTTCTTCTTCTATCTCTACCTCTACCGAAAGTCTATTTTTGAGGATAATGCGATGTTGCTGCTGGTGATCATTGCCATGAGTCTGATTTGTGTAGGCAGTGCCGTTGTTTACGAGCTCGAAAATATTTCGCCCTATATCGTACCGGTAGCGATCACCCCGATTATTCTTACCATTATATTTGACTCGCGGGTAGGACTACTGTCTACTTTCACCCTTGCCCTGCTCACCGGTCTCATAAACGGCAATAACTACGAATATGTCGTTGCCACCACTGTTGCATGTAGCCTGGGTCTTTTCTCAGTACGGGATATCAAAAAGCGCTCGCAATTTTTCTTTACTACCCCGGGTATTGTTTTTGCCTGTTACGCACTGGTCATTCTCAGCTTCAATATGACTGCCTACCAGGCCGGTGAGGAATTGCTAAGCGATCTCTTTTATGTGGCTATCAACGCCATCTTTATACTGTTCACCTATCCCCTCATTCTACTTTTTGAGAAGTCATTTAATGTCACTACCGACTTCACCCTGATTGAGTTAAGTGATAATAATCTGCCTCTTCTAAAACAGCTGATGAATCGTGCACCGGGTACATTTCATCATAGCCTGCAGGTAGCGAACATGGCAGAAGCTGCAGCAAGTGCCATCGGGGCAAACGGACTGCTGGCAAGGGTTGGAGCATTGTACCATGATGTAGGCAAAATGGAGAAACCGGGTTATTTTACGGAGAACCAGACCGGATCCAACGAACATGAGAAGCTAAAGCCGCGAATGAGTGCCCTGGTAATCAAGGCCCATGTAAGCAATGGAGTTAAGATGGCCAAGGAGCACGGACTGCCGGAAGTGATTATTGATTTTGTAAAAACACATCACGGTACCTCACTTATTAAATATTTTTTCGTCAAGGCAAAAGAAAATGCTGATGAGGAAAAAGATGAGATCCAGGAAGAAGATTTCAGATATGACGGTCCTCTGCCCAGAACCAAGGAGACCGGCATCCTGCTCCTGGCCGACGGCGTAGAAGCTGCTTCCCGCGCCATGAAAGATCCTAACTACCAAAAGCTGGAAAACCTCATAAACAAGATGGTTGACAACAGGGTATACGAAGGCCAGCTCAGTAAAACCCCACTCACTTTCCAGGATTTGCGGGTCATAAAGGAGACATTCCTAAATATTTTGGTTGGAATCTATCACAGCCGCGTAGAGTATCCTGACAAAGATCAAGGTCAGAACGGCAAAGAGAAAAAAGAAGAGACGGCCCAGGATTCGAATAAAAATTTCGAGGTTAAAAAAGAAGACTCTACCGAAGGACCGCCAACAGTGGATGAGTATCAAAACACCTAGTACACCATAATCAATGCATTTTGAGCAGGAACTAAAACGTTATCTTCAGTTTGTCAAACTTGAAAAAGGTCTCTCTCAAAACTCCATCGTTTCTTACAAAAATGACCTGCGCCGCTACCTGAAATTTCTTGCCCGCGATTTGCAGCTTAAAGATCTGGGTGGTGTCACACTGCAACATATAGAACAGTATCTGGAAGAATTGAGTGAAATGGATCTTTCAGTCAGCTCGGTTGCACGTAATATTTCCAGTATTCGCAGCTTTCATGAATTTGCCGTTGTTGAAAAACTGGCCGAAGCAAACCCGGCCGAGCTCATTGAACTCCCAAAGAAAGCACAGAAGCTTCCCGAAGTGCTAAATCCTACTGAAGTTTCTGCCATCCTGGATATCCCCAACCGGGAGACCGATGCCGGCATACGTAATGCTGCCATACTCGAAACGCTCTATGCTACCGGCATGCGCGTCAGCGAACTGGTGAATCTGGAGCTGGATAACCTGATCTTTGAGATTGGCTTTATCCGAGTAATCGGTAAAGGAAACAAGGAGAGGCTGGTTCCTGTGGGTGAACTGGCTCAGTCGGCACTCGAACACTACATTGAAGTGGTTCGCCCAAAATTCCAAAGTGACAAAAATCCCCAGAAAGCCAAGAATAAAATCTTTCTCAGCCAACGGGGAAATCCCCTGTCACGTATGAGCATCTGGAACATCGTAAATGATGCCGCAGAGCGCGCCGGTATTGAGAAAAATGTATATCCCCACATTTTCAGGCACTCCTTTGCCACTCACCTGTTGGAAGGCGGCGCTGACCTGCGGGCGGTACAGGAGATGCTCGGTCACTCTTCCATTATTACCACGGAAATCTATACGCACGTTGACCGATCGCTGCTGCATCAGGTCCATAAAGAATTTCATCCCCGAGCCTGATCCAAATTAGAAAATGCAGAAGGATACAACATTTCATATAATTGACTGAATTTTCTCAGTACATATAATCAACAATCAGCATGAAATTGCTCATTAGATTCTTATTTGTAGTTATACTCTTCCTCTACTCCGGTCTTCAAAACCCGGCAATTTCCCAGGTAGGCTGGACCAAGGCTTACGAAAATGCCGCCGTAGTGACTGCCGAAAGCCATGCTTCCAAAGCAGGCAAGCAGATACTCAGCGAAGGGGGAAATGCTGTTGATGCAGCCGTCGCCGTTCAATTTGCCCTGGCAGTGACCTTGCCCCGGGCTGGTAATATTGGAGGAGGCGGATTCATGGTTATACAAAAAGCTGACGGGACTTCTATATCCCTGGATTTTCGGGAGAAAGCACCCCTTAAATCTTCCCGAGATATGTACATCCGCAATGGCGAACTGGTTCCTGAGCTAAGCAGGGAAGGTGCTCTGGCCGTTGGAGTGCCCGGCGTAGTTGACGGCATGATAAAAGCACTGGAGAGATACGGGAACCTGCCATTGGAAACGGTGATGAAGCCTGCCATAAAATTGGCCAGTGAAGGTTATCGGTTGTCATGGGTTCAGGCGGAGGATTTGAATGCCCATGCTGAGGATTTTAGAAATTACGATTCATCTTCAGGCTATTTTACAAAACCTTCCGGGGAGCAGTTTGAGGAAGGAGACCTGTTTGTACAAAAAGACCTGGCTAAAACACTCCGCAGAATATCTACCATGGGGCGAAAAGGCTTTTATTCGGGTAAGACCGCAGATCTCATTGTAGGTGAAATGCAGAAGCTAGGAGGACTGATTACGTATAAGGATCTAAATGAATACGAATCCGTTTGGAGAAAAACTGTAAAAGCCCACTATCAAGACTATGAGCTGGCTATCATGCCCCCGCCCAGCAGCGGCAGCATAGCCATAGCCCAAATCATGAAGATGCTGGATAGCTATGATCTGAAAGAGCTCGGGTTTAACTCAGCCGATTATATTCACCTGATTACCGAAACCATGCGCAGGGCCTTTGCCGATAGAGCCTATTTCCTGGGTGATCCTGATTTTGTGGATATACCCGGTGATACCCTGCTAAGCGATGCTTATAATGAAAATCGCATGGAGACATTCAACTGGGATGCTTCCACCCCCAGCAGAGAGTTGGATCATGGTGATATTCCCACATTTCAGTATTCAGAATCATCAGAAACCACCCATTTTTCGATAGTGGATGCTGAAGGAAGTGCCGTAGCTGTAACTACCACGTTAAACGGTTCATTCGGCAGCCATGTCAGTGTAGGCGGAGCCGGTTTCCTTTTAAATAATGAGATGGATGACTTCACTGCCAAGCCCGGTGAGCCCAATATGTTCGGACTTATACAAGGTGAAGCAAATGCAGTTCAGCCCGGCAAGAGAATGCTAAGCAGCATGTCGCCCACCATAGTCACTAAAGACGGCAAAGTTAGAATGGTACTGGGTGCTGCAGGTGGGCCCCGAATAATTACAGCCACTTTTATGAGCTTTCTCAATATGGCTGTCTTTGGCATGAATGCCCGGGAAGCCATATCTGCTCCGCGTTTTCACCACCAGTGGATGCCCGACAAACTCTATTATGAAGCATTTGGAATTAGTCCTGATACTCGGGAACTTCTTGAAGCAAAAGGCCATGAGCTGGAAATGAGGCCTACCGTTGGAAGAGGCCACATTATTTATGTTGATGAAAATAACCGAAGGCACGGGGCAGCCGATCCAAGAGGCAACGGAACCGTGGAAGGGTATTAGATGCCGGATGCTCACCTACGTATATAGCTGCGGTGAGTAAACTGGATGCTGGAAAAATGTGTGTTATCGACCGTTTGAACAATTTTTTTAAAATTTTGAATAGTTTTTAATAAAAGAAGAACTGCTTTTATGGGGAAGAACTCAGACACAGATACCGATACAGCCATTCAATCGATTGAATGGCGCGAAGATCATTTGCGAATATTAGATCAGACTTACCTTCCGAAACGTGAAGTTTATAGCGATATAAGAGATGTCGGAAGGGTTTGGGAGGCTATCAAAAAGCTGAGAGTCAGAGGCGCACCTGCTATCGGTATCGCCGCAGCTTATGGATTTTACATGGGTATCAAGGAATTGCCGGAGAGCACCTTCGACAGCTTCTTAGTAGAAGTAGAACGAGTAGCTGAATACCTGGAGGGAGCACGTCCCACTGCCATTAATCTCAAATGGGCTCTGAATCGTATCAAGACGACCATTCAGGCTCACAAAGATAAGCCCATTGATGAGATCAAGGAGATCGTATTGAAAACCGCGAAAACGATCCATGACGAAGACAAACGCATCTGTAAAAAGATTGGCGAAAATGGAGTCTCCCTTGTTAAGAAAGATGCCAAAATACTGACTCACTGTAATACCGGAAGTCTTGCCACAGGTCAGTATGGCACCGCCCTTTCCGTCATTTTTCATGCCCATGAAGAGGGCAAAGACCTACAGGTTTGGGTGGATGAAACACGTCCCTTGCTACAGGGATCACGTCTTACTGCCTGGGAATTGATGAATGCAGAAATCCCCATGAAACTGATTACCGACTCTACGGCGGGATCTATCATGAGGCAGGGCAAGGTGGATATGGTGATTGTAGGAACTGACCGGGTAGCCGCTAACGGGGATACCGCAAATAAAATCGGTACCTATCCCCTAGCCGTGCTAGCTAAAGAAAACGATGTTCCCTTTTACGTTGCTGTTCCCCTATCCACAATAGATATGGAACTGGAAAACGGGGACGAAATTCCTATCGAAGAGAGAGACGACGAAGAGATTACAACCTTCAACGGATCCCAGGTCGCTCCCAAAAAAGTAGAAACCTATAATCCGGCTTTTGACATAACTCCACACAAGTATATTACCGGATTTATCACGGAGAAAGGAATTATAGAGCCACCTTTTAAAGAAAGTTTTGAGAAACTGTTTGAGGATTAGCTCACTAAAGCTTTACTAAACTGACAAAAGTTTAGTAAAGCTGCTTTTAATTCTTTCTTAGTACTTCCATCAAAGGCTCAGCCTTGACCGAGCCATGAGATGCGTGCCAAACCACCTCTCCTTCATTGAGTAATATAGCCTGTGGCGACTCGTGCCTCACATTTAGTTTATCAGCTATGTAGTTGGAGACGTCACGCGAAGAAATTACATCGACAAAGTTCATGTCTGTCGCTTCACTGATATCACCGGCCTGTTGCTCCAAATTTGATTTTGCAAAGATACAGACACTGCAGCGGTCACTGTGTTTATAAATAAGCTGAGGTGTGCTTTCTGATCTGCTCAGTAATTTATCGACAGAATCTTTGCCTTCTAAAATTTGCCACTCTTCCGCTTTATCCGCACCGGATTGGCTGAACATACCTTTTACTCCTTCAAAAAATCCCATAAATACTTTTCAATCACCTAAACAAATTCCTACGTCTCGTGCCGTCTGAACTGTATCACTGTCAAGAGGTACTGCCTTCATCTTGTTGGCGACCTCATTGATCGGAATACTGGTCAGCTTGTTATCCTGCAGCACCACCAGTTTGTTGAAATCTCTCTCCTGCACACAACGGATGGCAGCTGCCCCGAATCGCAGTGAAATCAACCTGTCGTAAGTAGTGGGAGAGCCTCCTCGCTGCAAGTGACCCAGCACAACCGATCGTGATTCCTGACCGGTTCTTTCGGTGAGTTCCGCAGCGACCTGCCGGGCAATTCCGCCAAGCTGCACTTCTTGTCCGATAGTTTTTCCTTTGGTCACCAGTTCGCCGCCTTTTGGCTTAGCTCCTTCGGCAACCACAATCATGGTATAGTGCTTATCTTTCGACTTGCGCTCTTCAATCTTTTCAACAATAGAATCGTATGTAAAGGGAATTTCAGGCAACAAAATAACATCTGCCGTTGAGGCAAGACCTGATAGAAGAGCGATCCATCCGGCATAGCGCCCCATTACTTCCACAACCATCAGTCTTTGATGGGACTCTGCCGTTGTTGTTATACGGTCAATGGCTTCCGTTGCAATACTGCGGGCCGTATCAAAACCAAGTGTGACATCGCAACCCCAGATATCATTATCAATTGTCTTCGGAACCCCGACGATATCCAAACCTTTATTGACCAGTTTATTGGCAATACGCATGGAACCGTCTCCACCGATGGCTACCAGCGCATCAATTCCGTAATCTTCAAATGTCTGCATGAGGTGATCGGATACATCTTTGGTATCCCAGCTCCCATCTTTCTTCTGGTAGGGCATTTCAAAAGGGTTTCCTTTGTTGGCTGTACCCAGAATAGTACCGCCCAACAAGGTGATACCCCTCACCTCTTTTTCGGTCAGCCTCACAAAAGGTTCATCCGTATAGATAGACCCGTATCCGTTTTCAATACCGTAGACTTCCCAGCCGCGACGAAGCGCCGCCAGAGTTGCTGCACGTATAGCCGCATTCAATCCCGGTGCGTCACCGCCACCTGTGTTGATAGCTATTTTCATGATAATTTTGCCTCCGCCAGGTTTTCGCCTTGCATTCTGAATACTTCCTCGGCCTCTTCAATACCGAGACCCCGTCGAATAATCATGGCTTCCTCCTCTGTCATGTCAATTATAGTTGTTTCCTGTGATGGCAAATCCTGCTGGTTATCAATGATAACATCCACCAGCTTATCAAATTCCCTCAAGAAAGGTTCCCTATCGAACTTCTCCAGGGCGCCTTCTTTCATTTGAGGCTTTTTTGCGGTAATTGCCAGAAGAGGATCTCCCACCTCCTCAACAAGTCCCTGGCAGATCGGATAGTCAGGAACGCGAATACCTACCGTCTTCTTTTTGGGATGTACCAGCAATTTGGGTACCTCTTTGGTAGCTGGAAGTATAAAAGTATAAGGGCCGGGTATCAATCGTTTGATCAGTTTAAAATTCCTGTCAGAAATGTGTGCAAATTTGGCGATCCCGGAAAGCGAGTCACACAAAATACTCAAATGATCATCATCGCCCAGGTTCCTGATTCTCCTGATTCGCTCAATTCCTTTTTTATTGGTATAGGCACATCCCAGGGCATACTGACTATCGGTTGGAAATAACAGTACTGCACCGTCAGCAACCATATCTGCAATTTCAAAAATACGTTTCACATGCGGCGTTTCAGGATGTAATTTAATTCGTTCTGCCATATTTCAAATCCTTCGATTATGATTTTGGTGATAAATAAGAAGTAAACTATAGGTAGGTTAATACCTTGAAAAGGAATGATTCAATTCAAATAGTTGTGCTATTAGTATACAAGATGGGCGAGATTGTTTCATGATATTCAACGTTAAGATCTTCATAAATCCTTGAAAACATTAATAACATATTGTGTGAGGATAATCAACTCATATTTAAATAATCATTAATAAAAATTATTACTCATTATGGAAACAGAAGTTCAAGCACACTGGCTGGGTCACTCCGCTTTTAAGCTGGTGAGTCCGAAAGGCAACCATATTCTGGTTGATCCCTTTCTGAAAAACAACGGTGTAACTCCCGATGACTGGAAGGAGCCGGAAGAGGTCGACTATATTTTTCTAACACACGGCCATGAAGACCATGTCGGTGACACCCTCGAGATTGCCGAACGTACCGGTTGCGAAGTTGTTGCCCCTGTAGAATTATCCCGTATTCTGGTAGGCAAGCACGGGCTGGGAGAAGATCAGGCAACGGAATTCAATAAAGGCGGTACCGTGCACTATGATGATTTTTCCGTTACCCTGGTTTCTGCAAATCACAGCTCTTCATTCAACGGAGATTATACCGGTGAGCCGGGCGGACTGGTTTTCTCTTTTGAGGATGATATCTGTATCTACCATCTCGGTGACACCAATATCTTTACCGACCTTGAGTTATATGGACAGATGTATGTGCCTCATTTAACACTGGTTCCAATGGGGGATCACTACACGATGGGTCCCCAGGAAGCTGCATACGCTGTAGAAATGCTGAATCCGGAAGTGGCGATACCCATCCATTACGGTACATTCCCCGTTCTTACCGGAGATCCCGAAGACTTTAAAACTTTCGTTGAGGATATATCCGATACCGAAGTATGGATTCCGGAACCGGGAGATAATTTCCTCGCCTAGTACCGGCTCTCCAATACTATTATTTACTGACCTCGACGGTTTTCCGTCGGGGTTTTTTAATTAAATCGCCATATTAAGCTAATGTTAATATCATAGTGAGCGCCCTTATATTATTATTTTTATCTTATTTTAAGATAAAGCAAAAAAGATTAGGTGAGAGTTATAGTGAAAGAGAAAAATTCACAAAAAGTAGCGGTTTGGCTGATTAACGAGATCAATCGAAAAGGCTTTCTGAAAAGAAGTGATGCCGTCGATTCCATTGAAACTGCATTCAGTAAAGACTATGTCACGTTTACCTCCAGTGGCAATAGAACTATCCATGAGAAAGTCCTTAAGAATTTTAGGGACTTGAAGGATGATTCCATCTCCTGGAATGTCGGAGAACAAGCCTGGATCTCTAACTCAAATGGCAGTGAAAAGAAGAGTGAAAAATTAAGAAACCCGAAATTACCCACTGCAGTAAAACCCAGTGAGGTCCCCGAAGGTGCCGGGGAAGATCACCCTTCCCTCTACCTGAACCGGGAGCTGGGCTGGCTCGATTTTAATTGGCGGGTACTCTATCAGGCAATGGACGAACGTACTCCTTTGCTGGAGCGGGTGCGATTTATTGCTATAACTGCAAGCAACCTGGATGAGTTTATCCAAAAGAGAGTGGGTGGATTGAAACGGCAGGAGGCAGCCGGAGTGGATCATCTTAGTCCCGACGGCCGAACGCCTGACACTCAGATTGACCTTGTGAGGGATCAGGCTGCAAAAATGCAGTATAGAATTTCTGAGATTTGGAATAACGAGTTACTGCCCTTACTGGAAAAAGATGCTTTTATAAAAATATCCTACTACAAGGATCTCAAGAAGAAACAGAGAGAGCAAATGGATGAATATTTTATGGACCATATTTATCCGACCCTCACCCCTCTGGCTGTAGATCCCGGACATCCCTTCCCTTTTATATCAAACCTAAGCTTGTCACTTGCGATAAAGCTTCGCAAGCCCGATCGTGACGCGTTCAATTTTGCCCGCGTAAAGATTCCCACAAACCAACCGCGCTGGCTTCCAATAGAGTCAGGTGACTCTGAATTGAACTTTATCCCAATTGAGGAACTCATACGTCAAAATATTCACAAGCTTTTCCCCGGCATGGAGATTGAAGGAGCCTGCCTGTTTCGGATAACCAGGAATGCCGATATTCGAAGAAACGAGGAGGAAGCTGAAGATCTCAAGTCAATGATTTCTGAAGAACTTCGTGAAAGAAGATTCGCAGAAGTCGTAAGGCTGGAAGTTGAAAAAAATATTGACGAGAATGTACTGAACCTGTTAATGAATGAGCTACACCTTAATGATGATGACATTATTAAAGTGCAAGGCATCCTGGATCTTACGGCTTGTTTTAAGCTTGCCAACCGGAACATCCCGGGACTTAAGTTTGAGAAATGGAATCCGGTAATACCCAAGCCACTTTATCATGAGGGGGAAACCGAGGAAGAGCAATCGATCTTTGACATTATAAGTAAAGGAGATTTACTGGTTCATCATCCTTATGAATCATTTTCAGCCAGTGTTCGCCGGCTTATTGAGGAGGCCGCAGACGACCCCGATGTGTTGACCATCAAGCAGACCTTGTACCGCACTTCTGAAGATTCACCCATTGTAAAAGCTCTGATTCGGGCAGCCGAGAAAGGTAAGCAGGTTGCCGTTCTTGTAGAGGTGAAGGCACGCTTTGATGAAGCCAGCAACATCGAATGGGGCAGAATTCTTGAAAATGCCGGAGTGCATGTAGCATATGGTTTGGTAGGACTGAAGACACACGCCAAAGTTGCGATGATTGTGAGAAGAGAAAAAAACAAACACGTAACCTACTGCCACATCGGTACAGGTAACTATCATGTGGAGACGGCCGAGATCTATACCGATCTCGGTCTGCTCACCAATGATCCCGAAATAGGTTATGACGTCACCAACCTGTTCCACTATCTCACGGGCTACGCACCAAGTCAAAATTACAAGAAACTGCTTGTTGCTCCACAGATACTTCGTTCTTCTTTTTATGAGCTGATAGACCAGGAGATTGCTTTTGCAGAGAAGGGCAAAGAAGGCAGAATCATAGCCAAAATGAACGCTCTGGATGATGTTGAAATCATCAAACGACTCTATAAAGCATCGCAGGCCGGAGTGGAAATTGATCTGATCGTAAGAGGTCACTCAAGACTCAGGCCACAGCTGAAGAAGTTCAGTGAAAACATAAGAGTCATAAGCATCATAGGACGATTTCTGGAACATGACCGAATATTTTATTTTGGCAACAACGGCGATCCGAAAATGTTCATAGGCAGTGCCGACTGGCGATTCCGCAATTTGGATGAGCGTGTCGAAGCTATTGTACCCATCACCCTTCCGGGATTACAAAAGCGAATCATTTCCATTTTGAAGAAAGCATTAAAAGACAACCGCCTTGCCTGGGATATGCATGCCGATGGCAGCTATACCCAACGGCGCCCAAAGAAAGGACAAAAAGAGCGAAGTTTTCAGAACATGATGATGAAAAATGCACGGAAGAGGGCGATACGTTAGGCAAAAGTAAGAAGTGAAAAGTGAGAAGTGAGAAGGGAAAAGGCAGTTGGCAGTTGGCAG
This sequence comes from Halalkalibaculum roseum, assembly GCF_011059145.1. NCBI lineage: Bacteria > Pseudomonadati > Balneolota > Balneolia > Balneolales > Balneolaceae > Halalkalibaculum > Halalkalibaculum roseum. The sequence continues at coordinate 552,578 of NZ_JAALLT010000003.1, forward strand.
TTGGGAGTTGGCAGTTGGCAGTTGGCAAAATAAATGTGTTTCAAGGGAGTTGCACTCAGATAACTAAAGTATATGTGGATATAATATTCAGGCTCATTCAAGCGTCCACGCTTGAATGGTTAATGGCCTAGTGCAATATATTTTCAGGAATCCGTGAAAGGCCGAAGGGGCATTGATATAGATCCCTTCCTATTGTATCAGCAATATAGTTGGGAGTACAACTCCCTCAGAGCCCACTTTAAATTTTTTTATCTACTCTCGTCTCCCTTCTTGCTTCTACCTTCTACCTTCTACCTTTTCTCATCCTACACATAGGCTCTTAGAAGAAAGAAAATCATCACTCCTGTCACAGAAACATAGAGCCACACTGGGAGCGTAAATTTTGAAACCTTGCGGTGAAGTTTGATCCTCTCTGAAAATGCCAGGTAGAAACTGGTTAAGATCATCGGAACAACAAGGGCCGACAATATGATATGGGATATTAGAATAAAGAAGTAGATCGGTCTGATAAGCCCCTGCCCGGGAAATGGCGTACTACCGTGGAAGTTATGGTAAATCACATAACTGATCAGGAACAATGTGGAAGTAAAAAATGCGGTCAGATTAAAACGCATATGACTCATATATTTGTCTTGCCTGATAGCACGATATCCGAAAATAAGTAAGACAGCGCTTGTACTATTTAGCAGGGCGTTCAGGGCGGGCAGACTGGTAATAATATTGGAACTGTAATCGCTTCCTCCCTTGTAGTAGATCAGCCATATTAGAAAGGCAAAAGCAATTCCGCTTATTAATATTATAACACCCAGTGCTTTGGGAAGGCTTATCTCTTTCAGCAAATCAATAGAGAACTGCTCGTCGTATTTTGTCTGCATGTCGTAGAGTAATCGGTAAATTAAAGTAGCAATCGGTTCATGTGAAGATAACGGTATTGACCCGGCATTAACTAAAATTTTTATCCCGGAGTTCTTAAATCATTCAGAAAATTGGAGACCTACCCGGCGGTATTGTATTAAAGTGTCATACTGATCTGATCTTTATGGATTTATATTTAAGCCTAAGTACTGAGAATACAATCCGTTACCCAAGGCACAGCAGGCATGCCAAGTTTTCAGTAAAATTTGAAAATAAAATGGGCGATTAATTACGCATTTGACTCAAATAGATTATATCTTGGTCACTAATTTTATTTGAGCTCACGCTCGGTTGCCACTTAGCTATTTAGATTTGGTATAAATATCCGATATCCTATTTTAACGGGTTCTAAAAAAGCGTGAATTTATATACCTTCATGCCGTTCTAAATATGTGGCTGAAAGGACAAATTGCATAATCAGCAACGACAAACTATTTAATACACTATGGCTCAGATTTTTCCCAAATGGGCAAATGAAATACCCGGACGTATCTTACTTGGGCTTATCGTTTTTGCAACAGCTTTGGTAGCAGGAGTTTGGTACTATTTTTCCCCAGAATTTACTGACGTTGGTTATGCACCTACACAACCTATTGAATACAGCCACAGAATTCACGCAGGACAACTCGGGCTTGATTGCCAATATTGCCACACCAGCGTAGCCGAATCAAAGCAGGCCAATGTACCTCCTACTCAAACCTGTATGAATTGTCACAGCCAGATTGATTCCCAGAGACCGGAAGAAGTTCAGAAAATCCGTGATAGCTGGGAATCCGGTGAAGCCATTGAGTGGGTGAGAGTCCATAACTTACCGGATTATGCCTATTTCAATCATGCCGCTCATGTCAATGTGGGTGTCGGCTGCGAGTCATGCCACGGCCGCATAGATAGAATGGATGTTGTTTTCCAGAAAGAACCGCTGAGCATGAGCTGGTGCCTGGACTGCCACAGAAATCCCGAGCAGTACCTCAGGCCTGTCGATGAGGTCACTACCATGGGCTATCAGGTTGAAGATCAGATACAGAAAGGACGGGAACTGGTAGCAAAACATAACGTGAGTCCACCAACCTATTGCCAGGGTTGCCACTATTAACATTGAATTTCTTTAGGAATTTAGAATTAACTGAATCGTAAAGCATGAGCGACGAAGTAAAAAGTCCAAATTACTGGAAGAGCTTAAACGAGCTTGCAAATAATAAAGAGTATAAGAAGTTCGCTGAACGTGAATTTCCGGAGAATGCTACCGAGCTGGGAGACCAGGTTTCACGACGCAGCTTCCTTCGTGTCATGGGTGCTTCAATTGCACTTGCCGGATTTGCTTCATGCCGGCGCCCGGTACAAAAGATTTTACCATATACCCAGCAGCCTGAAGAGGTAACACCGGGTATACCTTTATATTATGCATCCGCCATGCCTTTTCAGGATGCGCTCACCGGTGTTGTCATTGAGAACCATGAAGGACGTCCGACCAAAGTTGAAGGTAACGAGATGCACCCGGCAAGCCTGGGTTCAAGCAGCAAGTTCAACCAGGCTTCCATGCTGCAGATGTACGATCCCGATCGTTCCCGATATGTAAGCAGAGATGGCGAGCGTACTTCTTTTGAGAATTTTGTGAATTTCTGCAACGAACATTTTTCAAATACCGGCCGAAATATTGCATTTATTTCAGAGGCCAACTCTTCTCCTACCTACAACAGGATCAAGGAGCAAGCATTAAACAAGTTTTCGAATGCCCAATGGGTAACCTATGAGGCCTTCAGTGAAGATAATGCTCTTGAAGGAACGAATATCGCTTTCGGCGAAAGGCTACGTACGGTAAATCACTTTGACCGGGCGGAAGTAATTGTCTCTTTTGATGATGATTTTCTGAACCCGGCCGCCAATAAAAATAGTGTTGAGGCAACACGAAGCTTTTCAGAAGCACGTAAAGTTACCTCAGAGGAAGACGATATGCTTCGTCTCTACTCTGTTGAAAGTACTTTTACGGTTACCGGTTCAAATGCCGACAACCGTTTGAAGATTAAATCCAGTGAGATACCGCTGTTTATACATGCTCTTGCCTCTGAACTATCGGGAAGCGTAAGTGGACTTTCTGCTTTCAGCGGACACAGCAATAAATTTTCAGACCATGAGTGGATACCGGTACTTGCAGAAGACCTATTAAATAATAGAGGCTCTTCTATACTTACCGTCGGCAGTGAGCATGCTGCTGAAGTACATGCTGCTGTAGCCGCAATCAATAATGCACTTGGCAATGCGGGCAACTCAGTGACATATCACAGTGTTTCCCATATAAATGACGGCAGCGACAGGGAAGCCTTCCGAGATATTACCGAAAGTCTCAGTAATGGTGACATCGATACAGTTGTATTTATAGGTGCTAATCCTGTGTTTACGGCCCCATCCGATCTGAATTTCAGCGAAGCACTTTCCAATGCTGAAACCACCATTCACCTTGGAGAATATACCGATGAAACAGCAAGTCAGTGCAACTGGCACGTAAATCGTGCGCACTATCTTGAAGCATGGGGCGACGGTTTTGATTACACCGGGACACGTTCCATCATTCAGCCGCAAATTGAACCGCTTTTTTCAGGCATAAGTGAAATTGAATTCCTGAATGCAGTTACTACGGGAAGCAATGCCAAGGGATATGATCTGGTTCAAGAAACCTGGAGAGGTTATCACTCAACAAATTTTCAAAGCAAGTGGGAAAAGATACTGCATGACGGACTCGATGAGGCCGGCAGTGCTTTCCCCGCCCAATCCGTAAATATTTCCAGCGGATTCTCATCCAGAATGAGCCAATTTATATCAAGCGAAGCTGAATCTAGCGGTACCGAATTGGTAATCCGTCCCGATTCTAAGTTGTTTGACGGGCGCTATGCCAACAACGGTTGGCTTCAGGAGCTTCCCGACCCAATGACCAAAGTCACCTGGGATAATGTAGCCCTGATGAGCAAAAATACTGCTGATCGACTGGGTGTTGAAGCCGCCGGGCTCGGTGTTGCCAATGTGGATGTATTGGCCATAACGGTAAACGGTACAACTATTGAAGTACCTGCCTGGGTTCAACCGGGACATGCCGATGACAGTATTACCATCACAGTAGGTTACGGCCGCGAAGGTATCGGAAAAGTGGCAAACGGCACCGGGGTTGATACCTATCCCCTCCGTTCTACCTCTACCATGCTTTACGCAACAGATATTCAGGTAGAAAACACCGGAAAGAAATTTGAAATAGCTTGTACGCAGGATCATAACAGTATGGAGGGACGTTCCCTGCTGCGTTATGCCACCCTGCAGGAATACCGTGACAACCCGGAATTCTCAAGCTATGACTCGGCTTATAACGCTGAATTGCCCGGAGAAGCGTATGCCGGCGAACAGGGAGCAGATCAACCGCTTTCTATTTTTGACGCCATTGATGAAGCCGATTATCCCGACTATGAACCGCAATGGGGAATGACCATTGATCTGAACTCCTGCATCGGCTGTGGTACCTGTACCATCGCCTGTCAGGCAGAAAACAATATTCCGGTTATTGGTAAACGCGAAGTCAGCAACGGACGTGAGATGCACTGGATTCGTACCGACCGCTATTTTGAAGGCGATGTCGATGATCCAAAAGCACTTCACCAGCCGGTTCCCTGTATGCATTGCGAACTGGCTCCCTGCGAGCAGGTTTGCCCTGTTGCGGCAACTACACACAGTGATGACGGTATGAACCAGATGACCTATAACAGGTGTATCGGTACCCGTTACTGCGCCAACAACTGCCCTTATAAAGTTCGAAGATTCAACTTCTTCAACTACACCAAAGAGTTTTTAACGACCGGCAGTGATCCTGAAGTCGTACAAATGGCGATGAATCCCGAAGTAACCGTACGTTTCCGAGGTGTTATGGAGAAATGTACCTTCTGCGTTCAGCGGGTTAATCGTGCGAAAATCAATAAGAAAATTGAGACCGACGGAGAAAGTTTAAAACCTGATGATGGTTCTGTGAAAACCGCGTGCCAGCAGGCATGTCCGGCAGATGCCATCTATTTCGGTGACCTGACAGATCCGGAAAGCAAAGTGGTACAGACCAAGAAGAACAACCGCAACTACCTGTTGCTGGAAGAGCTGAATACAAGGCCCAGAACTTCGTACCTTGCTAAACTTCGCAATCCAAATCCAAAATTGGCCTAACTACCAACCGAATATAAGATGAGTACAGATTATAAATACGTACCAGAGCCCGCATTAGTTAAAGGCGACCATACCTTCGGGAGTATTACGGATATCATTGCCAAAACACCGTTATCTCCCACCCCAAAGTTGTGGTACCTTGCTTTCGGCATCTCAAACTTATTGCTGATAACCTTGCTGGGTTCTGTGGGATACCTTATATGGGACGGTATCGGAATTTGGGGATTGAATAACCCTGCAGGCTGGGGTTGGGCTATTATTAACTTTGTATGGTGGGTCGGTATCGGTCACGCCGGTACGTTGATTTCTGCTATTCTATTCCTGTTCAGACAGGGCTGGCGTACTGCTATTAACCGTTTTGCAGAGGCCATGACCATTTTTGCCGTAATGTGTGCCGGTCTTTTCCCGGCTATTCACGTCGGTCGTATCTGGGTTATCTACTGGGTATTCCCGGTTCCGAACTCCATGGCGGCCTGGCCTAACTTTAGCAGTCCGCTGCTTTGGGACGTTTTTGCGGTAAGTACCTACTTTACTGTTTCACTATTATTCTGGTATGTTGGTCTGGTTCCTGATTTCGCCACTTTGCGCGACAAGGCAAAGAGCAAAATTGCTAAGATATCTTACGGCATTGCCGCCCTAGGGTGGACGGGGAGCTTCAGAAACTGGTGGAATTACGAGAAGGCCTACATGATTCTGGCCGGTCTTGCCACTCCGCTGGTGCTTTCAGTTCACACTATTGTATCCTTTGACTTCGCGGTCTCCATGATTCCGGGCTGGCACAGTACCATTTTCCCGCCCTACTTCGTTGCCGGTGCTATCTATTCCGGTTTTGCCATGGTATTGACCCTGATGATTATCGCAAGAAAGATTTATGGTCTGGAAGACATTATGAATATCGACATCATGGAGAAAATGAATCTCGTGATGATGGTGACCGGAAACCTTGTAGCCTTTGCATACCTGATGGAAGGTTTTATCGCCTGGTATAGCGGTTATATTTATGAGCAGGGTATTTTCTGGTTATATGCAACCGGACCTTATGCCTGGGGCTTTTACATTCTGATGTTCTGCAACGTGGTAACACCGCAGTTCCTATGGTCAAAGAAAATTCGCAGAAATGTAGCGCTCACTTTCGTGATTTCTATTATTGTTAACATCGGTATGTGGTTCGAACGCTTTATGATTGCTGTTGGATCACTGGCAACCGATTTCATGCCCTCTAACTGGGATTATTTCTCTCCCACTTTCTGGGATATCATTATTTACATCGGCACTTTCGGACTGTTCTTCACTTTCTTCCTGCTATTCCTGCGCTACCTGCCAATGGTCGCAATTGCAGAGGTGAAAGGTGTGATGCCGCAAGCCGATCCGCACAACTACGATGAAGAGACCAAAGAATTTGTAAACACAAAAGCTGAACCTGCTGTCGTTGATCAGCAAACCGCTTAGTAAGAATACCATGGAATCAAACGAAAAAAACATTCACGGCGTACTGGCTGAGTTCAGAAATCCAAAAGAACTCATTGATGCTGCATCAGCCGTAGAAAAATCAGGTTATAACAAGTACGATACTTATGCCCCCTTCCCCATTCACGGAATGGAAAAGGCGATGGGGATTAAGGAATCTCCTTTGGGCTGGATTGTACTTGGCGGGGCTACAGTAGGGCTTGTAGGAGCAGTAGTGCTTATGGTTTGGGTGATGGCCTATGAGTATCCCATGAATATTAGCGGCAAGCCCTTAATCAATATACCTATTTATGTACCGATTGCTTTTGAGCTGACTGTTTTACTTTCAGCTTTTGCTGCAGTATTCGGCATGTTTAAGCTGAATAACCTGCCCAGACTCCACAATCCTTTATTTAATGTAGAACGCTTTAAGAAAGCTTCCGATGACGGATTCTTCATCTGCATCGAAGCTAAAGATGATTTGTTTTCTGAGGAAAAAGTTACATCACTTTTAAACGATGCCGGTGCAACACATATTGAAACGGTATATGATAAGTAAACCCATTAATTAATTCTTAAACTTTGCCTCTTAGATCCATTCATGTTTGATAAATTGGATGAAATGGAAAAAGGCAGAGGAAATGAACTTACTGAGGAGATCGACTCCAAAATCACGAATAGAATACAAATGACCAGTAGATTCTTTAAATCTTCGTTATTAGTAGCAATAACACTGCTTTTTATCTCCTGCCGCGGAGAAAAATTTGACCACCAACCGGTCCATCCCAATATGAATATGGACCAACAGGAACGCTTCGAAGCACAGGAGCAAAACAGGTTCTTTGCTGACGGCAGAGGCATGCGTATGCCTGTTGAAGGTACCGTTGCGCGGGGTAATCTGCGAGAGGATAAAGCATTTTACCAGGGAATCAGCGAAGACAGCTCATTTGTGGATGAAATTCCGGTAACAGTTAACCGCTCCTTTCTTCAGAGAGGACAGAAGCAATACGAAACATATTGTACGCCTTGCCACGGTTCTACCGGAGACGGACAAGGAATCATCATGGTCGGACGATACGGCTATGTTCCCGCTCCGAGCTATCACATTGATCGATTGAGAAATAGTGAAGACGGATATATCTATTCAACCATAGCCAATGGTATTCGTAATATGCCGGCTTACGCCCACCAAATTGACGTTGAAGACCGATGGGCGATTGTAGCCTATGTCAGGGCCCTGCAAAGAAGTCAGTACGTTCCCGAGAACGAGATGCAGCAGTACGATGTAGATCTTGCTGCCCTCGATCAGCAGTATCAGCAAGCCCAAGAGGAAGAGATGGCTCGACAGGAAGCACAGTCCGGCGGTGGTGGAGAAGAAATTTCAGCAGCCAGAGGAGAACAGATTTACATGCAGAATGCCTGTCAGACCTGCCACTCACAAGACGGATCTGACGGTATCGGGCCGACACACCTGAATATTTTTGAAAGAACCAGGCAATTGGCAGATGGAAGCACGGTTACTGCTGATGAAGAGTATCTGAGGGAATCTATTGTAAATCCCAATGCCAAAATTGTTGAGGGTTATGACCCGGTTATGGCACCCTACAGTTACCTGAGTGATGCGGAAGTGCAGTCACTGATAGAATACATGAAAACAATAAGTGATAACCAGTAAGTCTTTAAAGAATAATGAGCAAAACCACTATAACTGATTCGCTGGAGTTCCCTTCCGACCTGAATATAACCAGAACACTGTTCGGTGTCGGAATTGTGGGTCTTATTGCCACTGCAATAGGCTATTTTATCAATCATGACCAGTTTTTCTTTTCTTACCTGGTTAGTTTCTCTTTCTTTTCCAGCATAGGTCTCGGCTGTCTCTTTTTTGTGATGCTTCAGCATTTGACACGATCACATTGGAGTGTGGCATTGCGCAGAATTCCTGAGAGCATCTCATCCAATCTTTGGATCTGGGGTCTATTCCTGATACCCGTTCTACTGGGCATTCATTCCCTGTATCACTGGTCTCATGCCGACGCAGTTGCGGCCGATCCTGTCTTGCAGGGCAAAGAACCCTATCTTAATACAACATTCTTCATTATTAGACAGGTCGTTTACTTCGCTATCTGGAGCTTTTTAGGCTATCGCATGTACAATAAATCTGTTGAAATGGATGAGACCGGCGACTGGGGTTTGCAGACCCTGCTGAGAAGGACCAGCGGACCCGGGATTTTTATATTTGCCATTACTTTGGCTTTCGCCTCTTTTGACTGGATCATGTCACTTGACCCGCACTGGTACTCAACCATGTTTGGGGTGTACTATTTTGCAATGAGCTTCCAGGTTCTGTTTGCAACCCTCATACTGGTGATTATGTACCTCTGGAAGAAAGGGCTGTTAAAGAACACCCTGCAAAAGGGACATATTTATGATCTCAGCGTTCAGATGTTCGGCTTCACAGTGTTTTATGCCTATATCGCTTTTAGTCAGTTTTTGCTGATTTATTATGCCAACATCCCCGAGGAGACAGTGTGGTTTTTGGAAAGACTTAACGGAGGTTATGAATACCTGGCTTATTTCTATTTATTTGGAAGGTTTGTAATACCATTTATTGTTCTGCTGAGTAAGCGAGCCAAAACTAATTTCAAAATCGTAGCAAGTATTTCTGTACTGATACTGGTTTCACATCTTGTGGAACTCTACTGGTTGGTAATGCCGGTACTGAATCATCACGGCGTTCACTTCAACTGGATGACCCTTACCGCATTCTTGGGTATGGGCGGAATTTTCATGGGACTCTTTTTCTATCGGTTTAAACAACAAAAAATGATTCCGATCAATGATCCGAAATTGGCAGAATCGTTAAACAAGCACTGATATAGAAATTTATATACCGTTAACATTAATCAGCTAAATTAACCAGGCATTTTGCTTTGCCTGCTGCAAACTTAAGCGTACTTATTTCATGGCGAACGAAGAACAAAATTATACGTCTGAATTTAAAACCAAGGTAGCCACCAAAGCACTGGAACAGGATAAGCAGAACCTGGACAGACTATCAGACAAGTACGAAGTGCCCGTTTCTCAAATTCTGAAATGGACCGTACAACTCGAGAAAGAAGGTGCGGATGCCTTTAAGGAAGAAGTACAGCCTGAAAGCAGTGATAGTGAGTCCCATATTGAAGACCACGAGTCGGTAGACGTTGAGGTTGATAATCCCGATATTGCCGAATCTATTTCCTTCGGGGTAATGCACGATGACCTCAACTACAAACGCCTGATTTTTTGGAGCGTTTTGGGAATGATTTTGGTTGCGATATTTGTGAAAGGTCTTGTTGAAATGTACCAGTATAATACGACTGTTAGTCGAGACCGAATATCCGAAGAGAGTCAGTATTACCAGATCAAACAGCTCAATGAAGAAGCCCAAGAAACGTTGAATAGCTTCGGAGTTGTTGATCCGGAAGCAGGTATTTACAGAATACCGATAGATAGTGCTATGAATGACATAGCCAACAGTAACGATAACTAATATGTGCGTATGAAATCCGTAGGACTTGCCGTCTTTGTTGCATGCATGCTCCTACACCCCATTTCGGCAGAAGCACAGTTAAATAAGCAAAAGCCGAAAGATGTTCAGGATGTAGGTATTGAAGAACATCTGGGAGATAAGATACCTCTGGACCTGATGTTCGCTACTTCCGAGGGTGATTCTGTTACGCTGGCATCTTTGATGAAAGGGGATAAACCGGTATTGTTAAATCCGGTTTATTACGAATGTCCCATGCTTTGCTCGATGGTTATTGAAGCGGTCTATTCCGGGGTCAGTGATTTAAAATGGACCCCCGGTGACGAGTATAATATCATTACATTCAGTATTGATCCGGAAGAGGATAGCAAACTTGCTGCTTCAACCAAAGACTCGATGATTACAAAGCTCGGTAGAGATAATGCCCGTGAAGGGTGGTATTTTCTCACCGGTAATGAAAAATCAATCAGAACACTTACTGAGGCAATTGGCTTTAAATACAAGAAAGTTGAAGAACAAGACCAATTTGCTCACAGTGCGGCAATCATGTTTTTAAGTCCAGACGGCACGCTGACGCGCTACCTCTACGGTATCGAATTTGACGAATTTAACTTACGTAATGCACTTTATGAGGCGGCCGACGGTGAAGTGGGCAGTGTTACAGAAAGGGTATTACTTTATTGCTATCAATACGATCCTGACTCAAACAGTTATGTGGCGGTAGCCTGGCGAATCATGCAGCTGGGTGGCTTTGCTACAGCACTTATTCTGGGTATATTCATCGGTTTATTGTGGCTGAAAGAAAAGAATTCTAAAAACGATAAGAACATAAAGATAACGAATGGAAGCTCTTAGAGATTTTATCCTCCCCCCTGCCAAATCAACGGTGGCAAGCGAAGTCGATGCCTTGTTCTGGTTTGTTCACCTGAGTAGCCTGGTACTGACCATTGGTATATTGGTTGCGCTGGCTTACTTTTTATATAAGTACCGCCGCAAGTCGGAAAACGACGTCACACCGGTCATCACGCACAATAACAAACTAGAGGTAACCTGGTCGGTAATCCCGTTGATTATAACACTCGTGGTATTCGGATGGGGTTTTCAGACCTATGTAACGATGACTACTCCTCCCGATGATGCCTACGAGATAAATGTGACTGCACAGAAATGGCTATGGAATTTCACCTATGAAAACGGGGCCAGATCAACCGGCGAACTGCATGTGCCCGCCGACCGGCCTGTCAAGCTTATTATGAGTTCAAACGACGTCATCCACTCTTTCTTTGTTCCTGACTACAGGATCAAGCAGGATGTGGTACCGGGAAGATATACCGAAACATGGTTCCGTGTACCTGAAGCAGGTGAATCGATTATATTCTGTACGGAATATTGCGGTACAGGACACTCCGACATGTATGGTAAAGTGATTGTCCATGAACAGGGAGAGTTCGAAAACTGGCTGGCCAGCAATCAGGGCGGCGGATCAAAGCCCGATGACCTGGCACCTGCCGAATGGGGCGAACAGCTGGCCCAGGAACAGGCATGCGCTACCTGTCACTCCGCCGACGGCTCCCAGATGACCGGACCTACCTGGCAGGGACTATTCGGTTCGAACCGGCAATTTACAGATGGAAATAGTGCTGAAGCCGATGAAAACTATCTTAGGACTTCAATACTAAACCCCAACGATGAAATAGTTGAGGGTTATCAGCCTGTCATGCCTTCGTACCAAGGCCAATTAAATGACGAGCAAATCAATGCAATTATCGAATACATAAAGACGCTGAATTAATATGGCAAGTGCAGAAGCTAGTTCTAATTTATCCAAAAAAGTTCAGGTTCAACGGTATAAGCCGGTTGACTATCTGAAAGAAAACTACCTGAATGTCCAGAAAGGCCTCTGGTCTTGGCTTACTACCCTAGACCACAAGCGTATCGGGATTCTTTACCTGATTTCGCTTACTGTTGCGTTTCTGATAGGTGGAGTAATGGCACTGGGTATCCGCATGGAGCTGTGGACACCGGCCCAGACCTTCATTGAAGCAGACACTTATAACCAGCTTTTCACCCTCCACGGGTCAATCATGATCTTTCTCTTTCTGGTGCCTTCGGTACCGGCCGTATTGGGTAACTTTATCCTACCCATTCAGCTCGGAGCGAAAGATGTGGCCTTCCCCAGGCTGAACCTTATGAGCTGGTATTTATATATGGCTGGAGCTGCTATTTCCATTTATTCTATACTTGCCGGCGGTATTGATACCGGATGGACTTTCTACACACCATATTCGTCATCCACTGGAGGTGCCGTTACAGCAATGACCTTCGGGGTCTTTATTATTGGTTTTTCCTCCATATTAACCGGTGTAAACTTTATCACCACCATACACAAAATGAGGGCGCCCGGCCTTAGCTGGGATAAACTTCCCCTCTTTTGTTGGGGCTTATATGCAACCAGTATCATACAGATTCTTGCGACTCCGGTTCTTGCTATCACAATTCTGCTGGTTGGTATGGAACGGATATTGGGCATCGGAATCTTTGACCCGGCACTGGGCGGAGATCCAATTCTTTACCAGCACTTTTTCTGGTTCTACAGTCACCCGGCTGTGTACATTATGATTGTACCTGGTTTTGGTATTGTTTCAGAAATTATTTCAACATTTTCGAGAAAGACCATTTTTGGATACTGGGCTATTGCGCTCTCTTCACTGGCCATTGCATTTATCGGTTTCCTGGTATGGGGACACCACATGTTCGTTTCCGGTCAGGCATCTCTGGCTTCCATGGTCTTTTCTTTCCTGACATTCCTGGTAGGTATTCCAACAGGTATTAAGATGTTTAACTGGCTCTCTACGATGTACAAAGGGTCAATAAAACTGGATACCCCATTATTGTATATACTGGGCTTTTTCTTCCTGTTTACCGTGGGCGGACTTACCGGTATTGCACTGGCCACGATCGCCATCGACGTTCACCTACACGATACCTATTATGTTGTGGCACACTTCCACTTTGTAATGGTCGGCGGTATGGTAATGGCCTTTATGGGTGGACTTCACTACTGGTGGCCGAAAATGTTTGGCGTGATGTACAACCAGAAACTGGCCAAGCTAGCCTGCTTCCTGATTTTCGTAGGATTCAACGTAACCTTCCTGCCTCAATTTGTGATGGGGTCTCAGGGAATGCCGCGACGCTATTTCAATTATATCGACCAGTTTCAGTCATTCCATCAGATCTCAACGGTGGGTTCTTTCATTCTCGGTATCGGTTTCATATTGGCAATCGGATACTTTATTCACTCCATTTACTATGGCAAGAAAACTGTTGCCAATCCCTGGGGAAGCCGGGCTACCGAATGGCAAATACCTTCACCTGCTCCGCCTCATAACTTCGATTACACACCGGTTATGATTCACGGTCCTTATGACTACCACAAACCTATGGCTGACTTCCAGCTGGGTCTGGTACAGTCGGGCAACGGACACGACGCGGAACATTCGGGAGAGATTGACAAGAAAGTAGAAGCAGATAATTAATATAAACTGATAAACCGAACGTAAATCATGGCAAATCATTCAAGCGCAACTACGCACGCCAGCCACGTGCAGCATCATTTTGTTGACTCCGATCAACAGTTTGATGCGGCCAAATTCGGGATGTGGATTTTTCTGGTCACAGAGATCCTATTTTTTGGCGGACTTTTCGCAGCTTATATAGTATATAGAGCCTGGTATCCTGAACTCTTTACGCTGGCATCGGAAGAGCTTAACACACTATGGGGCGGGGTAAACACGCTGGTACTTATCGGCAGTAGCCTGACGGTTGCCATGGCGATCAAATCTGCCCAGCTGAACCAGAAGAAGAATATCATCATCAATCTGGGCATCACCATAGCTCTTGCCTTTGTATTTATGGTGATCAAGTATTTTGAATACACCCACAAATTTGAAATTGGAATCTTCCCCGGTCAATTTTACGCTTTTGAAGGAATCGACCATCCGAAGGCTAATATCTTTTTCAGCCTTTACTACCTAATGACGGGACTGCACGGAATTCACGTGTTGGTTGGAATCGGCTTAATGATCTGGCTGGTTAAAAAAGCAATGAACCAAGCTTATGACAGCGAATATTATACACCCTTGGAAATTACCGGGCTTTACTGGCACCTGGTGGATATCATCTGGATATTCCTGTTCCCCTTATTCTATCTAATTGATTAACTCTATAAAACACTCTGATCCATGAGCGGACATCACATATCAACAGATAAAACGTTACTCTCGGTCGCCGGAGCATTATTTGTCCTGACAATAATAACAGTTCTAGTTCATTACCTGGCGCTTCCTCATCCATGGTCAATACTGGTTGCTATGGCTGTAGCTGTAATGAAAGCTACGCTTGTAGCTATGTTCTTTATGCACCTTTATTGGGACAAGAAGTTCAACAGCATGCTTCTCATAGCATCTTTTGTGTTCCTGGCACTGCTGGTAGGCTTTACCATGCTAGACACCATGTTCAGAGAATTGCCGGTGCCTTCTTTCTAGAACAAGACACCTTATAATAATTTCAAAAAATGCAGTGACTCTTAATGATGAGTCACTGCATTTTTTTTCATCCAATTTTTATGCAACCTGACCTGTTTGGTAATCTCTACTTATTCTTTACCACAAGCAGCAGTAAAAATTCCAGGCAGATTAAAACCGCCACTCCCACCAAATGAAATACCTGATAGGCCGGTGGCATCCCCAGATAATAAAGTCCCGCACCTAACGCAATTTGGAAAAGAATAACACCCAGGATGGCCAAGCTTAATTTCTTTACAAGCGTGGATCCCGACTTCCAACCTCCGAGGTAACCGATCAACAATCCGGGAAGAAATACCGACCAGGATAATGTTCTGTGATATTCATCGATCGATCCGATGAGATCCAGCCATGCTTCTCTGGGAGCAGATTCCTCGGCATTCTTAACCAGGTCGATAGCCTCTCTCACCTGAGTTCCCAGTACGGTTTGTCCCAATGTGCAGATCAGTAATACGATACCAGTCCAGAAAAGCCATCTTCTAAGATTTTGGGAAAGGTCAACGGTAAGAAATTCACTGGTCGCCTTGTAGGCGGCAAAGAGCAATACAGCCATGATAGACATCGCCAGCATCATATGCAGGGTTATAAGCCACTCGCTGAGACCTGTGAGCACCACCTGTCCACCAAGCCAACCCTGAATCAGAACCATCACGAAAGCAGCAGCCGAGCTATAAAAAACAGCGGGCTTGCTTTTGCGATACCTGAATGACAATACAAATGTTGAAAGTATGAGTATCCCTATTACTACACCGATCAGACGGTTAATATATTCCGTCCACGTTTTGATGACATTGAATTGATCGGCATTGAACCCTGCAGGCAATTCCGTTACAGAAGTTGGCGGTATCCATAACCCAAAACATTTAGGCCAATCAGGACAACCGAGTCCGGCACCGGAAGCACGGACCAACCCACCCACAAAGATTAGAAAAATGGTGGCCAACACCGTTGTAATCGCAACTTTTTGATAGGTATTTAAGTTCATGATATTGAATTGACTCTACAACTGAGCAGTCACTTTAATTTTTTGAAAAATTTAGTAAACCGGCATTTGGTCAGTCCCACATGGTTTAATTCCAGTGGGAATTTGTAATATTGACAGGTAACAATTTTAATAATATTTCAGTACCTTTAGTGCCTGCAAAACAAGCGAATGCGCATGAAGTTAAGTACAGATTTTACCCTTTCAAAGTTCATTGATACCGAAAAGCTGGCGGCTTATTACGAGCTGACCAAACCGGGCATCACGTTTTCCGTTCTAGCCAGCATGCTTGTAGGCTTTTTACTGGCTTCCGGTAACAATATTGACTATGTGCTTATGCTGCATGCTGCTATCGGTACCTATCTGATAGCAGCCGGTACATCCGCCCATAACCAATTTCTTGAATGGCGTCTGGACGGGAAAATGAAGCGAACTCAAAAACGCCCCGTACCGTCCAATAAGATCACACCTCTGCAAAGTTCTGCGTTTTCTCTTTCATTTATAATACTGGGATTGGTCTACTTGCTGTTTGTCGTGAATTTTGTCGCCGGATTGGTTTCACTGGCAACGACGCTGCTGTATCTTGGCGCTTATACTCCTATGAAGCGAGTATCCGTGGCTAATGTGTTTATCGGTGCCATACCCGGGGCACTACCTCCCGTTGGTGGCTGGGCAGCGGCTGCCGGACATCTCGGAAGCCTGGACATGTGGCTCCTTTTTGGCATCGTATTTTTCTGGCAGATCCCACATGTAATGGCAATTGCCTGGGTTTGTAAGGATGACTACAGTAACGCTGGCTTTGTGATGCTTCCTAAAAATGATGAAAACGGCACCAAAGCGGTTGCTTTGATACTGGGATGCCTTATTGTCTTGCTTCCCATCTGCTGGGGGCTTTTTGCCAGCGGTATGAGCAGCTGGATCTATCTTTCCGGTGCCCTGCTCAGCACATTGGTTTTTCTATTCTACGGAGTTCATTTCGCCCTATCACGCAGCAAGGAATCGGCGAAACAACTCATGTTTGCCTCCTTCGGCTACCTCCCTTTGATCTGGATCTTTATCTTCATTGATATCCTGTTCTAGGCTTTAAACATTTCCTTTTTCTCTTACAGGATTCATGAGGCAAATTGATTTTTCAGCCAGCTTTCCGGCACACCCTTTCTGATTAGTACTTCCATTTAGTTTTAGAGGTAAGAGCCGAATCTTGGATATTTATATCTACTCCATATGTAAAAACTCTGGTATTTCTTCCCTCACTCTTATTCTTTTTGTACTATTTAGCCCATTTGAAGCTAATTAATACTTAAATATGACACGCAGAAATCATTTTCTAAGCGGAATCATCTGGCTCTTCGCTCTTACTTTTCTGATTACCGGCACGCTTCCGGCCCAATCATCTGATATCTATTATCCCTCCCGGTTCAGTTGGGAGAAGAAAGCACCCGAAGAAGTGGGAATGAATGCCGGTGCCATTGAGGAGGCCATAGAGTACGCCAAAGCCAATGAATCGACCAACCCTAAAGATCTCAGTCTACACCTGAATAGCAGAACCGGAGAACCGTATAATAATATCATCGGCCCGGTAAAAGAACGGGGACCTATGACCGGTATGATTATTAAGGACGGGTACCTGATTGCCGAATGGGGAGAGCCGCATCGGGTAGACATGACTTTCAGCGTTACCAAAAGCTTTTTATCTACAATCGTTGGTGTTGCATGGGATAAGGGAATGATTCAGAATATAGATGATAAAGTACAGCAGTATGTGCCTGTACAGCATTTTAATTCGGAGCACAACGCTAAAATAACCTGGGATCACCTGTTACGGCAAACGAGTGACTGGGATGGAACGCTTTTTGGAAAGCCGGATTGGGCTGATCGACCTACCGAGGAAATCACCCCCGAGGTTATCAATCGCAAGCGCAATGAACCGGGCAGTACCTGGAAATATAACGATGTAAGAGTAAATGTACTGGCACTTGCTGCAATGAAGGTATGGCGAAAGCCTCTACCAACAGCTCTCAGGGAACATGTTATGGATCCTATAGGTGCTTCGAATACTTGGCGATGGTATGGTTATGAAAATTCATGGGTAAATATTGACGGACTCAGAATGCAGTCGGTAAGTGGAGGCGGCCACTGGGGTGGCGGAATGTGGTTGAGCGCCTATGACCAGGCAAAATTCGGTTATCTCTTCCTCCGGGATGGACTATGGGAAAACAGGCAAATCATTTCCAGAGAGTGGATTGACATGGCTAAAACACCAACCGAAGCCAATCAAGGTTATGGTTTTATGAACTTTTTCCTGAATAATGATCAGGAGCGAATGCCTAGCGCACCGCGCAGCGCCTATGTGTTTCTTGGCAGTGGAATCAACATGGTATATATTGACAAAAGTAATGATCTTGTAATTGTAGGCAGGTGGATATCTGACTATGAGGCTATGGATGGTATTATCAAGAGAGTAATAGGGGCTATTGAAAATTAATTTCACCTAAACAAATACTTAACGTAATTTGTATAGCAACTACAGACTATAAAGACATTATTCCCATGAGATTCCTACATATACTGATTCTTATACTACTGGGAGGAGTGCTCTCCTCCTGCTGGATAGAAGCTGCTGAGGATTCACCGAATGGACCGGAAGAACCCGACCCCATTCCCTATGAAAACGTGAGCAATTCAAACCTCCCTACTGCCAGCTTATCAGGCAACAGCAATAGCGCCCTCGCAGTCGATATTGAACAAGACGGCGACCTGGATATTG
Source organism: Halalkalibaculum roseum (assembly GCF_011059145.1). Taxonomy (NCBI): domain Bacteria; kingdom Pseudomonadati; phylum Balneolota; class Balneolia; order Balneolales; family Balneolaceae; genus Halalkalibaculum; species Halalkalibaculum roseum. The sequence goes on from NZ_JAALLT010000003.1 coordinate 570,988, forward strand.
TAATTGCAAGTCAGGGACCGAATAAAATCTTGCTCAATAACGGTTCAGGTGTATTTTCCCTGCTTCAAAATTCCATCCTCGATCGCTTTAGTTATAATTCGCAGGATGTGGCTGTAGCTGATTTTAATGGCGATGGACGGTTTGATCTCTTCTTCGGTAATGCTGCAAACCAATCCAACCAGCAAATTAATGAGTTTTATATCAACCAGGGTAATGTCAGTTTTAGTAACGACATCGGGCTCATCCCTGTATCCGGTATCTCTAATGCCACCGTTGCCCGGGATATAAATAATGACGGTTTCATCGATATTATAATCGGAAACAGCGGTCAAAATATTTTATTGATCAATAACGGAAATGCCCGCTTTTTCGATGAAACCGGACAGAGGCTGCCTTCTCGTTTTGACCTTACAAGAGACGTTGAAGTAGGAGATATTTCCGGCAATGGTTTTCCGGATATCATAGTGGGCAATGAGACCGACGACAACCGGATATTGGCAAATAACGGATCCGGCATCTTTCTGGATCAGACCGGCTCACGCCTGCCGGCTATCAGCGCTATTGAGGAGACGCGGGAAGTTGAACTTGCAGATGTTGATGGGGATGGAGACCTGGATATGTACTATTCCAACGTCCGCATATTTGAGTCAGGAGCAGATCCTCAAGACCGCCTACTGATAAACAATGGACAGGGTTTATTTGCGGATGTCACCTCTTCACAGCTTCCGGCAAAGACGTCAAATACTTTTGATTCCGATTTCGTGGATATCGATGGGGACGGAGACCTGGATATCGTAACCGGCAATTTTAATGGCGGGATACAGGTCTTTATTAATAACGGTGCCGGTACTTTTAGCGATGATACCGAAAACTGGCTCCCCGAAGGACTGACGCCGCAGGTAGTTGATTTTGAGATAGCCGATTACAATGGTGACCAGCTTCCCGATATCTATATCGCTGCCTATAACGGACCTGATGTGCTGCTACTCAGAAAGGACCTACAAGAGTAAGATCTGTATTCGTATTTCTGCCCGTTTTACGAATCATGATTAGTTGTTGTTTTGTGTCAGTCGTAAATAGCGGGATATTTCTCCGGATCTGCCTCATGCATGATATCATAAACGGCATCGAAGATATCCTCCTCGTTAGGTTTGGAAAAGTAATCACCGTCAGACCCGTAGGCACCGCGATGGGCCTTGGCAGTCAGGCACAGCGCTTCGGAATCGAGGTAATAATATCCACCATAATCATCTATTACTTTTTGCATCATATAGGCCGTTGCGCCACCCGGAACATCCTCATCAACAAATAGGATTCGATTGGTCTTTTTCAGGGATTCAAGGATATCACGGTTGCGATCGAAGGGAATAAGAGTTCGTGTATCGATCAGCTCGACAGAGATACCTACCTCCTCCAGTTGCGGAAGGACCTCTTCACAGATGTTACAGGTAGAACCGTAGGATACGATAGTGATATCGCTTCCCTCTGAAATCTTGTTGGGGATACCCAAAGGAACTGTAAACTCGCCGAGGTTTTCAGGTTTATCCTCTTTCAGCCTGTAGGCGTTCAGCGGCTCAACTAACAGGGCAGGATCATCACCCTGCAGAAGGGTATTGTACATACCCGCTGCATCAGTGAGGTTTCTTGGCACACAGACGTGTACACCTCGCACACCATTCACAATCATACCCATAGGAGAACCGGTATGCCATATCCCCTCGAGTCTGTGGCCTCTGGTGCGAACAATAACAGGAGCTTTCTGGCCGCCCGCGCTTCTATAACGAAGGGTTGCAAGATCGTCACTTAAACCCTGGAAGCAGTAAAGCAGGTAATCAAGATACTGTATTTCAGCGATGGGTCGCAGACCTCTCAGGGCCATACCAATACCCTGCCCCAAAATAGTAGCTTCACGGATACCGGTGTCACTGACACGAATTTCACCGAATTTATCCTGCATATTTTCAAGCCCCTTGTTGACGTCCCCCAGCTTGCCGGTGTCTTCTCCGAAAACCAGGGTTTGCGGATACTTCTCAAAAATTTTGTCAAAATTATCCCTCAAAACTACACGTCCGTCCACCTGCTTAGGATCATCACCGTACTCAGGCTTCACCTCTTCTACATTCAAGGGAGAATAATCCGTTTCGGAGTAGAGATGAGAATCGTAGCGCTCACGGTTGGCCTTCATGTTCTCATCCAGCCAGTCCATCAATTCTTCCTTCGCCTGATTTTGCTCGCCACGAACTGCTCTTAATGCTTTCTTAGCCGCCGAAATAATATCCTTTCTCAGGGGTACCATCGGCGCCTTCATCTCACTCTTTATCTTATTGATTTCATCACTCTTTTCGCTTGATGATGCCAGTTGATCAAGCAGATCGGCAACTGTGTTAAGCTCTTCTTTCATCTCACCCGTAAAAGCTTTCCATGCCGCCTGTTTTTCGCTTTTTACGTGATCCTTGGCCTCCTTTTCGATGGCATCCAGCTCTTCTTCATTTGCTATGCCTTCTTCTAAAATCCAACTACGTATCTTGTTATTGCAGCAATATTCTTCTTCCCACTCCAGGCGTTCTTCATTCTTATAGCGTTCATGGGAACCCGAAGTAGAATGCCCCTGAGGTTGGGTGACCTCCTTGACATGAACCAGTACCGGTACATGCTCTTCACGTGCGATCTTGGCAGCTTTTTCATAGGTCTCAAGCAGAGCGGTATAGTCCCATGCTTTCACGGTAAGTATCTCCCATCCTTCTTCATCTTCGGTTCGCTGAAAACCTTCAAGAACTTTAGAGATGCTTTCCTTGGTAGTTTGGTATTTTCGTGGCACCGAAATACCGTAACCGTCGTCCCACACCGACATGACGATAGGGACCTGCATGACACCGGCTGCATTGATAGTTTCCCAGAATATTCCTTCTGAAGTGCTGGCATCACCGATTGTTCCCCAGGCAATTTCATTACCGTTTTCTGAAAATTTGCCGAACTCCTCTTTCTCTTTTAATCCTTCATGGTTCCGGTACACCTTAGAGGCTTGGGCCAGTCCTAGTAATCTGGCCATTTGTCCAGCCGTGGGAGACATATCCGGAGAGGTATTTTTCATTTTGGTAAGATCTTTCCACTCCCCGTTTTCATCCAGGCTGCGCGTACTGAAATGGGCGTTCATTTGACGGCCGCCTGAGTGTGGATCGGCTTCCACATTGGCGTGGGCATAAAGCTGGGCGAAAAATTCCTGAACTGTCACCTGACCTATGGCCATCATAAACGTTTGATCACGGTAATATCCCGATCTGAAATCGCCTTCCCGAAAGTGTTTCGCCATAGCGATTTGTGGAATCTCTTTCCCGTCTCCGAATATTCCGAATTTGGCTTTGCCGGTAAGCGTCTCCTTCCTTCCCAGGTATGAAGCTTCTCGGCTGGTCACAGCAAGCTTGTAATCATCCAGTATTTCCTGCTTCTGTTTTTTAGAATATTTCTTTTTAGAAGCTGATGATTTGGATGCGCTTTTATTCTTTGTTTTTGTACTTGCCATAGTATCAATTAAATTCGGTTTGACCGCCGTTTAGACAGTTTTAAAACAGTAAAAGATCGGAATACAACCAGTTCAGAATGATAAGGGCTTCAGCCTTTTTTTACAAAAAAGGTCGGCTATAAAAGTGTAGTACACCTCGATTCAATTAAAAGTTTAAAACTATCTCAAGGTGTACTACACTTATTTAAGCCTCTATTCCATAAAACCGCCTTTGGTCATTTTGATTGGATCCAGTGCCTTATCAAGTTCTTCATCAGACAGATCTGTCATCTCTCTTGCTACGTCCTTGACAGGCCTGTTTTCCTTGAAGGCCTTTTTAGCGATTTTTGCGGCCTGGTCATAACCGATCAGCGGATTCAATGCCGTTACGAGCACCGGATTTCTTCCCACCATATCTTCAATTCGCTCTTTATTGGCGGAAAGCAGTTTTACAGAGCGATCGGCCAGATTGCGCGCCGCATTTGCAAGAATATCTATAGACTCAAGCAGATTATGAGCTACCACCGGCAGCATCACGTTCAGTTCAAAATTCCCGGATTGGCCGGCTACGGTAATTGCCGAATCATTGCCGATCACCTGAGCGCAGACCATAGTAAGTGACTCTTCAATAACCGGATTCACTTTCCCGGGCATAATCGAAGAACCGGGCTGAAGTGCTTTCAACTGTAATTCGCCAATACCGCTGTTAGGTCCTGAGTTCATCCAGCGAAGATCATTTCCGATTTTCATGAGTCCAACAGCAATAGTTTTCAGCTGTCCGCTCAGTTCAACCGGAGCGTCGACGGTAGCCTGCGCCTCGAAATGATTTTCAGCCTCACGAAAATCGATCCCGGTCGCTTCAGAAAGTGATTCAGCCATTTTAGCACCGAAGTCGGGATTGGTATTCAACCCAGTTCCGACGGCTGTTCCTCCTTGCGGGAGTTCTTTAACTCTATCCAAAGCAGATTTCAATCGATCAACACCCAGTTCCAGCTGACGTGCATACCCGCTGAACTCCTGCTGAATGGTGACCGGCATAGCGTCCATCAAATGGGTACGGCCGGTTTTTACTACCTCTGAAAGCTCTTTGCCTTTTTCTTTGAAAGCCTTACTGAGATGTTCCAGTGAGGGAATCAAATGGTTACTAACGGCAAGGGCGGAAGCAAGACGAATGGTTGTCGGGATTACATCATTGGAACTCTGTCCGTAGTTGACATGGTCATTGGGATGAATTTCCACTTCCGTACTGTCATCCTTCAGCTCATTAGCCCTCTTTGAAATAATCTCATTGGCATTCATATTGGTAGAGGTACCGGAACCCGTCTGGAAGATGTCAATAGCAAAATCATCATCAAACTTACCGTCAATAACCTCCTGGGATGCTTCTTGAATAGGGCCGGTTATTTCTTCATCCAGCATTCCCAGTTCGTTATTCACTTTGGCAGCGTGTTTCTTAACCATACCCAAAGCTTCGATAAAGGCACGGCTGAACATGATACCGCTTACCGGAAAATTGTCCACCGCACGCTGGGTCTGCGCACCGTAATATGCATCTTTAGGAACCTTAACTTCACCCATTGAATCTTTCTCCGTACGAAATTCACTCATAACGTCATTAATACTTTATTTGAAGACTTGTTAACTCAATAACATCCAATTTGTAAATGGAATTCAAAGGTAGGAATTTTTCGTATCAGCCGCAGATTTTCACGGATGAATTGGCGGATTTTTGGGCGATGCATTGCATCACTCATTTTGAGGGCGGAGGCTAGTAATATGAACATATTGGGCCGTCAGGCCCATTATGTAAATCTCAATTATATCAGTGCAAATCTGCAGCTATAATTCTTTGCGGTACATGCGGTAGGTTTTCTCGATTTTAGCCCCGAGTCGCTCCGCTACGCGTATCATATTGGTGTTGGTTTCAAGGACCCAGCTCATTTCAGAAGATTTATATCCAACCTCGCGTCCGTTTAATATAGCCTCTTTGTGTAGCAAGGCATCAATTCCTTTCCCCTGGTACTGCGGCATGACGCCCATCAGTGCAGTACGAATACGATTGATATTTCTCTTGTGCCATAAAAGCTTAAAGATGCCGAATGGAAATAGCTTGCCATCCATTTTCTTAAGAACCTGGTTTAAGTCGGGTAAAGCAATGGAAAAGGCGATAGGTTCTCCCCCAATTTCAGCGATATGGGCTACTTTGGGATCCAGAATCATCTTGAAATCATTTGCTGTAGCAGCCAGCTCTTCTTTTGTCAGTGGTATAAAGCCCCAGTTATCTTTCCAGGCTTCATTGAAAATGTTTCTTACAATCTCGACTTCCTCTTCTATATTCTTGAGATCCACTTCACGTATTCTCAGTCGAGGATAACGCCTTTTGACGATTTCTTCTGCCCGGTACATCCTGTCGAAAGAAACGGTTTCCTGCGTAACCCGGAAAGCGAACATGTCCATTTCCTTTTCAAGACCCGCGCTTTTGATGAGTTTATCGTAGTAGGGTTTGTGGTAAGGCATCATGATGCCGGGATCATATTGAAAACCGTCAATCAATATCCCTATTTCGTCCATCATACTTGGATTTGACGGGCCTAAGACATCATCGTAACCCTTCTCTGCCAGCCAATCGGTTGCCACTTTGAATAACAGCTTTGCGACCGACTCATCATCGATACACTCGAAGAAGCCAAAAAAACCGATGTTGGAATCGTGAAAATCATTAAAACGATGATCTTCAATTGCAGCTATTCTCCCGCACACCTTTCCATTCTGTTCCGCGAGGAACATGGCAATGTTTCCGTTGTTGTAAAAGGCGTTTTTATCTTGATCGATCAGCTTTTTTTGCTCCATGCGAAGTGGAGCAATCCAGTGCTCATCGCCTTCGTAATGAGAGTAGGGAAATTCGAGAAATTGCTTGCGTTCTTCCCTGGTAGTTACCAGTGTAACCCCATTCGTCTTAAGAGCTGTTTCCACCTATGTTAGTTGTCTTGATCTAGTAATGAATGGCCATTTTGATCAATAATACCCATTTGAATACCCACTTTGCGGAAGGCTTCCAGAATCCTATTGAGATGTTCATCCGTATGTGTAGCCATATAACTGGTTCTTACCAGAGACTGACCCTTAGGTACTCCCGGTGGGACTACCGCATTCACGTAAACCCCGGCTTCAAAGAGTGCTTTCCAGAATTTAAAGCATTGGGTCATCTCTCCTATAACAACAGGAATGATTGGCGTCTGGCTGGACCATACATTGAAGCCCATCTCACGGAGTTCCGTACGCATGTAATTTGAAATTTCCTCTAGCCTATCCAGTCTCCAGGTTTCTTCCTGAAGTATCTCAAGAGCCTTCAACACGGTCGCCACGTTAGCAGGAGGCATAGATGCGCTGAAAATGTGTGCCGGGGAGTGGTGTCTGATATACTCAATAACCTGATGATCACCGACAATAAATCCGCCTAGAGAGGCAAAAGATTTTGAAAAGGTGCCGCTGATAAGATCTACTTCATCTTTTAGTCCGAACACAGAGGCTGAACCTCTACCGCCGTCACCGACAACACCGATAGCATGGGCGTCATCCAGATAGAGGCGTGCATTGTACTCTTTAGCCAATTCTACCAGCTCCGGTACTTTGGCAAGTGTACCCGACATCGAAAAGACGCCGTCACTCACAATCAGCTTTCCTGCTGATTCATCGGCTCTTTCCAGCAATTTACGAAGCTGCTCCATATCGTTATGGGTATAACGCATGGTTTTGGCATTTGAAACCAATGTACCTGTCACAATACAGGCATGATTGTCTTTATCAGAAAAGATAACATCGTTACGACCTGCAATAGTCTGAATAGAACCTTCATTGGTCTGGTAGCCTGTAGAGAATAAAACGCAGGAGTCCTTGCCCATGAAATCAGCAAGTTTCTCCTCCAGCTCCAGGTGGAGGTCGAGTGTACCGTTGAGATAACGAGAACCGGTGCATCCGGTTCCATAGACCTGAAGTACATCTTGTGCAGCTTTGATAACTCGGGGATCATTTGTAAGTCCCAGATAGTTATTCGAGCCGGCCATGATTACTTCTCTGCCTTCAATCTTTACAGTAGTACCGTCGGTAGCCTGCAATGGCTTGAAGTAAGGATATAATCCTTCTGCCTTCACTTCATCGGCTTTTGTAAAATCATAAGCCTTCGTAAAAATGTCGTTTTCTGCTAGTTCGGTTTTAGATTTGGGCATTCTTTATTTTTCGGCTTTACTTAGTGTGCTTATCAAGGTAAATATACTTTCATATGAAGCATCAATCAAATTATCAGTAATATTAAGTTAATATTAGCTGATTTAGTTTCACTGCTCATCAATTACTTTTTCGAGGTAATTCAAATACTCTTCCGTTACTGTTTGCCAGCTGAACTTTTTCTTCACAAAATTACGTGTATTCTCAGAAAACACAGTTAAATCACCCCTGAGAACCTCATCCACTTTCTGTGCAAATAATTCCGGTTCAAGTGCAGGTATTCGATATCCGTTCTCGCCATTGGTTATCACATCCTTGATACCTTCCAGGTCAGCTGCAACGGCGGGGGTTCTTGCCATATTGGCTTCCAGCAAAACTATGCCAAAACCTTCCATATCACCTTCTACCGGAATATTTGGCATCACAAACAAATCGGAAGCGGAATAAGCTTCCTTTAAAATCTCATCGGGCTGCCGCCCCAGCAGAAATACCTTATCTTGCTGCCCACTATCAGCCACCGCACGCTTTACATTTTCAAATTCCGGTCCGTCACCCACTACCATATAGACTACCTTAGACTCTATCCGTGGTAAAACGTTCCGGATAAACCATTCATGACCTTTTCTTTTAACCTGCCTCCCAACGGTCAATAGAGCAAATTTCCCTTCAAAAGGAATTTGAAATTGCCTGTTCAAGTCAGTTCGGGAAGTCTGCTTGTCAGGAAAATTTTCCAGCTTATCCAAATCAAAACCATTAGGAAGGGCCACTCCCTGTTCAGGTTCCATACCCCGCTTGATACATTCTTCGCGTGTGGCGCGGGAAACTGAAATAACGCCATCCAGATGCGCAAAAATTCTAGGTACAAACCACTGGTAGATAGTAACCGGCAAGGTAACATCCCGTCCGTGATTTATAGTTACCATCGGAATGGAAACCCTGCTGTCTATTAAATAGGAAAGACTTGCGGTAACCATAGATGAAAATAAAATTACATCAGCCCCGCTCTCCCTGGCTTTTCGGGGAAGTTCAAACAACTGCTTTACTAAAAAAGCGAAGGTCTTCAGGCCTACATTTCCCGATACATTTACAGTTTCTTTAATGACGGTGACCGATTCCTTCTTCTCCATCTCCTTGATCATTTGCATACTAACTCTTTGCATGCCGCCCACATTTTCAAGGATGGCATCTTCAGGCGGATGGGTATGTGAAACGTAAAGTATACGCAAGCCTTAAAATTTTAGCATTGGCCGAGGAGACTCAAGAGCTTCCCTGTAATTCTCCAGCAGCTTGTTATTTACGTTGTCCCATGAATAGGCTATAGCCTTTTGCCGGGCCGCCTTTCCCATCTTCTCCCGAAGTTTATCGTCCTGGGCAATCTTGTTTACCCGCGCTGCAAATTCCTTGGTATTGCGAGGCGGTGCCAAATACCCGTTAACTCCAGACTCCACAAGCGAACGACTTCCGGTGGCATCGGCAACTACGCAGGGAAGACCACTCGACATCGCTTCCAGGGTTACATTTCCAAATGTTTCTGTATCCGAGGGAAACAAAAAAATATCACTGCTGGCATATGCACGGTGCAACTCATCGCCTGTAATAAAACCGGTGAAATGCGCCCCAGGGAGCATCGTTTCCAGCTCTTTTCTTGCCGGACCGTCGCCCACAACCATCGGCTTGATACTGTCACCTAACTTTTTAACCACATCAACAAAGGTCTGTAGATCTTTTTCCCAAACCAGGCGGGACACAAAACTAACTATCAATTCATCATCCTCGATACCCAGAGAGCGTCGCCATTCCATATCACGTTTATCGGGATGAAAACGGTCGGTATATACCCCGCGGGCCCAGATTCGAATGCCATCACTGATGCCCTGTTCATTGAGTTCATCAGCCATAGAAGGTGATGGTACATAGATATGCTTGCATTGACTATAAAACCATTCAAGGTATTTCCAGCCCAGCATTTCCAGCATATTCAGATTATAATACTTGAGGTAACTTGTGAAATGGGTATGATAGGAAGAGACAATCTGTATCTCATTTGCCTGCGCCCAGCGCATAGCTCTGAAACCCAGAAGATCGGGAGTAGCTATATGAACCAGTGTAGGACCGAACTCTTCCAGGCGGCGTTGTGCCGAGTCCGGAAAGCCTACCGTCACCCTATATTCCGGTCTTCCCGGCATAGGGACAGACGGCACTGCTACGAGTTCCCCCTTATGTTCAAAAGCAGGTTCCTCGACAGTAGGCCCAAATACAATGTTGGGTACATCATTTCTTTCCAGAAAGTCAACGAGCCGGTTCAGGGTCAGCGATACACCGTCCCTGATGTGGTTATAATTTCCTGTAAAAATTGCTACGCGCAGTTCACTCATAAATTTTCCAATGCATCTTGCAGATTTGTATCTTTACCCGGGTCAACAAAAAATTAGCCTGAAGACCTTCAGGAAGAAATTCATTTAAGCCTTCAAATATACAAATTTTAATGAAAGCCTTTATAACAGGTGGCACCGGTTTTATTGGAAGCCACTTAGCAGACACCCTGATTGATCATGAAGGGTATGAAGAAATTCGCTGCCTGGTACGTAATAATGAAAAATGGCTCAAGGGTAAAGACTATGTAAAAATCAAAGGTGATCTGGACGATCTCCCCGTATTAAAAAAAGCAGTTAAGGATGTTGACGTCATTTTTCACCTGGCAGGGCTGGTTATGGCTCCTACCTACCAGGAGTTTGAACATGCCAACGTGGATGCGACCGAGAATTTATTGCGAATTGCTTTTAAACAAGGTGTAAAAAAAATTGTGGTGCTTTCTTCCCTGGCAGCGGCAGGACCCAGTCAGGGCAGACCTGTTACGGAGGAGGATCCCATGCATCCTATCAGCATGTATGGAAAATCTAAGAAGCAGATGGAAGAGATGATTCATCGAATCCATCCCGGCGATGATACTTCGATCACCATTTTGAGACCGCCGGCAGTGTACGGGCCCAGGGAAGATCAGATTTTTACGTTCTTTAAAGCCGTTTCCAAACATATATGTCCGATAGTCGGGGATGGCAATCACCCAAAAATTTCGCTGGTTTACGTATCAGATGTAATTCAGGGTATCCTGAAAGCGGCTAAGCATCATGAGTCAGGCGTTAACACCTATTTTATAACAGGGGAAAAAATACACACCTGGAATGAAATCAGGGGAACTACTTCGAAGGTACTCGGTAAAAAAACCATTCCCATTTATGTCAAACCGAAGTTCGTAAAAAAGATAGCGGGATTAATTGAAAAAACTGCATCATTCTTTGGTACTTATCCCGTTATCAACAAGGATAAAGCCAATGAAATGATCATGGAGTGGACCTGCAAGGCAGATAAAGCCGATAAGGAGTTAGGTTACGAACCCGAGTATACCCTGAAAGAGGGGTTGTCTCGAACCATACATTGGTATCAACTGCATCACTGGTTATAATCAACAGATGAATAATATGATTTCAAAAAGAATTCTGAGTATAACGTTACTATTGATTTTTGGAACCTTGCTAGCAGCTCAAGGACAGCCCAGTCTCACGAAAGACTACACTACTACCATGGAAATTCCTTCGGTTATTGCTATGGAGAGCTCTCCGGCTCACCTGTATGTTCTTTCCAACTCGGAAGGGATGGTTGTTTTTCGTGCTCATAATGACAGCTTGCAGTGGTTATACTCTTCAACCGGCATGGAACAGCGCGGCAACAGGGTTACTGCCGATATACGATTTGCCTACCTATTTGGTTATAACCGTAGGCTAACAGTGCTTGAACCCACTTCAGTACTTGGTGTATACTCATCCACCCTTCTACCTGAAAAACCTCTCGATGCCCAGCGTATTGAACAGAAGCTCTACCTGGCTCTTGGTTCCGGCGGGCTGGCACGAATCTCCCTGCGTAATCCGGCTTCAGTAGACAGCACTGCAGAGGTCATGGCCACTCAAAATCTGCAGGGTGAGAACATTATTGATTTGGAAGGCACAGACAACCAGCTTTTTGTACTGTCAAATGAGAATAAACTATACGTCTTTCAATCCGGTGAAAACGGCATTACCCTAAGCCGCGAACTATCACTGCTCAGAAACATGGATCGTATTTTCCTGTTGAATCAGAATTTGATCGGTTCTGATAAAGATGGAAATATTTATGAGATCAATCGTGAGGGAGACCTTTCAAAGCTTGGATCTATAGGTGAAGAAATCCAAAAAATTAGGATTTGGAAGGATTGGCTGATCATAAAAGGAACCTCGAATCGTATTTGGACCTCTTATCAAAACCGTGCACCGGTACTGTGGAAAGATGACGCCGATGCAGGTAATTATTTTACCGTAACCAAAGACCAGTTTTGGCTGAGTGAGTACAACCAAATCAGCCGCATAGTTGCCGGACAGCCTGCTGTTGCCAGCAATGCAACCGAAAATTCACCTGCACTGCCTTCAACAATCAACATGAAGCCGGTCAATGACCAGGTAGTTCCCTATCCGAAGCCTTTGCTGCTTGATCTCGAACTGGAAGGCAATATTCCGGCCGAACAAATTCAGTATGCTTACCAGTCGGATATACAATCGGCGAAGATAAGGTCCAACGGCTTTTATTGGCAGCCAAAGGCTGATGACGTAGGCGAACATCGTTTTAAGGTGGTAGCTACAGCCAGCAATGGCGCAACAGACAGTACTACCTTTTCGGTTGATGTACGATCGTTTAATGCACCTCCAAGGTTCGCACCCTTGCGACCTATTTCCATACCGGTTGGTGAATCATTTACCCTGCCCATAAAAGCCACCGATCCTGATGGCATGCACCAGGATCTGGTTAGATACCTGGGGGTTGACCTTCCTGAAGGAGCAACAGTAAATGAACAAACTGGTGAGTTTAGCTGGACGCCAACCGCGCGCCAGGTAGGTGAGAATAATTTCAGGGTTATCGCTACCGACCAGTATGGAGCTGCCTCCTCTGTGGATATCACCATTCGTGTTGTCAATGCCCAAAGAGGTTCGGAAAACGGCAACTAACAAACCCTGTTTTCTGTTAGGCTCTTGAACAACTGAATAACGCATCACCACAAAATCAGAAGTAAACCTTGACTGATAAAGAATTTCGTTCTCGTCTGCTTGCCTGGTATGATGACAATAAAAGAGACATGCCTTGGCGTGATTGTGAGGACCCGTATAAGACCTGGATTTCTGAAATTATGCTGCAGCAGACAAGGGTTGACCAGGCAACTCCCTATTTCAATCGCTTTATTGAACACTTCCCGGATGTTTATGCGCTTGCAGAAGCCGATCAGCAGGAAGTCTTAAAGGTTTGGGAAGGCTTGGGTTATTACAGCCGTGCCCGTAATATGCACCATGCCGCCAAAACCGTAGTCAAAGATTTTGATGGCAAAATACCCGACACCGAGAAAGAGATTCTAGAACTGAAGGGGGTCGGACCCTATACCGCATCGGCAGTGTTAAGTATAGCTTTTGCTAAACCCCATGCGGTTGTAGACGGTAATGTTCTGCGCGTGCTTACACGTTACCTGGGTATCGAAGATGATATTCGTAGCTCGAGTACCAAAAATACTGTTCAGGAGGCTGCAGATGAACTTCTGGACAAAGAACGTCCCGGCGACTTTAACCAGGCCGTGATGGAGCTGGGAGCTACTGTCTGTACACCGACAAACCCAGATTGTAGTCAATGTCCCCTAAGTAGCGATTGTGTGGCATATTCCACATTGAAAACGGATTCCATACCCTACAAATCCCCGGCAAAAAAGCGACCGCACCATCAGATAGGGGTGGGAATAATCCGGGATGAGGAAGAAGTACTTATTGCGCTTCGTCCCGAAGACGCTATGCTGGGCGGTATGTGGGAATTCCCCGGTGGCAAGCAGAAAAAAGATGAAGACATACAGCAAACCGTAATAAGAGAACTCAAAGAAGAGCTGGGAGTAGATGTTGCAATCACCAAGCCGTTTATGAAACTGGATCACGCATATTCTCACTTTAAGATTACGTTGCATGCCTACCTATGTGAACTGAAGAATGGTGATCCTCATCCGAAAACAAGTCAGCAACTGAAATGGGTATCCATCTCTGAGCTCGACCGTTATCCCTTCCCAAAGGCTAATCGTAAGCTAACCGAGAAACTCATGAAGTCGAACGGACAAAAGGAGTTAGATCTTTAACACCGTGGCAAAGAAACTCAAGCAAGCGAGCCGGAAGGAACTCCAAGAGCTTAAACCTTACCTGGAAGAGTGGGTCGATCGTACTGAAAAATCTGAGTACATCGATGAAGATCCCGTACAGTTTATGCACGCCTATGAAGATAAGGAAGACCAACTACTGGCCGGATTTTTTGCAGCATTGATGGCATGGGGTCGCAGGGATATTGTAGTCAATAAAGTCGGGGATTTGCTCAATCGAATGGATCATCGGCCGGCAGACTTTATAAAGAATTTCACAGAAGCTGATGCCGCTCGATTTGAAGGATTCAAACATCGAACATTCAAACCGGTTGACATCTACTGGCTCACCAAAATTCTTAGCAGTATTGAAAATAAATATGCGGGCTTCGAAAATTTCTGGAAACATTGTTATTCCCACGCCGAAAATAAATCCAGGGAATTGATCAGTGTATTCCATGAAGAGTTTTTTGCCATGCATCCGGAAGCTGCCCAAAGAACTCGCAAACACATCTCAGATTCTGAAAAGAACAGCTCCTGTAAACGCCTGTATCTCTTTCTGAAATGGAGCATCCGTGAAGGAAGTCCTGTCGATCTTGGGATTATGGATTTTATGCCGGCCTCAGAGTTGATGATACCGATGGATGTGCATGTGGGCCGTCAAGCCAGGGTATTAGGCATGCTTGGAAGAACATACAACGATTGGAAAGCTGTGGAAGAGCTCACAGGAAAGTTACGCCAGCTTGATCCCGAAGATCCATCCAAATATGATTTTGCACTTTTCGGTATCGGTCTTTCCGATGAAGAGATCCCTGAACGTTTTGTGAAAAACCCGGAATACCTTGGCTAAACAATGAAATAAGCTACTTTCTCAACTTCAGGATGCTAAGATTTATTTTATTAGTCGAGAAGTTACATTAATGATTTAAAATTCTTATATTAGGCGTCCATTAACAAAGAGCAAAATAATTTTTTGATACAACATGGTTGGAGTAAATGTAAAAGATAACGAAAGCATTGATCGTGCAATTAACCGATTCAAAAAATTGGTTACCCGTTCACGTATCCTTAATGAATACAAGGAGAACCAGCAGTATACAAAGCCATCTGAAGAAAGACGGGAAGCACTGAAGAAAAGCATTCGTGAGCAGCGCAGACGTCAGCGTAACAACTACTGATATAAAGCGCTTTTATAAAGATTTTATTAGCCCTTTGGCCATGCTAAAGGGCTATTTTTATGGCTTCAACAACGTTCTGTACCCTTTCCAGGTTGAGAGCCGACTTGCCGTTCAGCGTATTCGATTTTGGTACCAACGCTTGTTTAAATCCAAGTTTTTCCACTTCCGCCAGTCTCTGCCTAAGCTTGTTCACTGTTCTAATCTCTGCTCCAAGCCCAACCTCCCCCAGAAATACGGTATTAGCAGGTAAGGTTTTATCCAGCAGGCTGGAAACCAGGGCACAAATTACGGCTAGGTCACCGGCTGTATCATTTAGTTTCATACCCCCTGCCACATTCAGATAGACATCCTGTCCCGAAAACTGGTAACCTCCCCTCTTTTCCAGAACTGCAAGCAGTAGTGAGAGCCTCCGCTGATCGAAACCGTTTGAGGTACGTTGGGGTACCCCGTAATTACTGTTTGTTACTAATGCCTGTACCTCAATAAGCAATGGGCGAGACCCTTCAATCGTGCAAACTACTGCGTTTCCACTGACATTGCTGTTATAGTCGGAAAGAAACAGTTTCGAGGGGTTTAATACATCTTTGAGACCAGTTTCCACCATTTCGAAAACACCGACCTCCTGAGCAGGACCGAAACGATTTTTAATACTACGTAGAATACGATAGGTGTTATTATTGTCTCCTTCAAATTGCAGTACTGTATCTACCATATGCTCCAATACCCGTGGACCCGCGATATCGCCCTCCTTGGTTACGTGACCAATAACCATGGTAGTAATATTCTGTTTCTTGGCTACCTGTTGCAGTAAAGCAGCACACTCTTTTACCTGCTGAATACTGCCGGCCATGCTCGAAAGTTCGGTGCGATAAACCGTTTGAATGGAATCTACGATCAGGAGGTCAGGGTTTAGCTTCCGTGCTTCATCAATTACATTGTTGATAATGGTATCGGTATAAATGTAGAGATTGTCTGAACTGACACCCAAACGTTCGGCACGCTGCTTAATCTGACCTGCCGACTCCTCACCGGCACAATAGAGAATCTTTAAATCCTTATTCGATTTGGCTATTTGAAGAGTCAGGGTACTCTTACCGACTCCGGGTTCTCCTCCTATAAGAACAAAAGAACCGGGCATGAATCCACCTCCCAGCACCCTATCCAGTTCTACAATGTTACTGGTGAAACGAATTTCATTTCTATCCTCAATTTCCTCCAGCTTCTGAGGCGGTTCCGACTTATCCAGCCCCTCCACTTTCCCTTTGTGATCATCGTCTGATGATTTATCTCTTTTAACTTTGAACTCCTTAAAGGTATGCCAGCTTCCGCAATTCGGACAGTTTCCAAGCCATTTTGTGGAAGTATGACCGCACTCGTCACATAGGTATTGAACTCTTGTTTTAGCCACTATCAGTGTTTATTTCCTGCTGAAATATCTTCATTAATTTCTGCACCGGCTTCCTCAGTTTGAAGTTTATCAATGACCGAACGATTGATATACCAGGTAGTTGCCATCATTCCCAAACCGACCGTGATATAGTAACTGATGATGCGCCAGGCAAAAACTGCCAAACCGATGAACGCTTTTCTATCCATCAAGGGCCCCTGGAATATGGCAAAGAGACCCTCAACACCACCGCTACCGCCCGGAGTAGGCATTATGAGGAAAGCAAGGTTCATTGCCAGACTGCGGAGAACTGAAAGCACTACATCAGCCGGCAGCAAACTCAATACAACAATCGTAGGTAAGGCAACCCGGGCCATCCATGACATAAACGTGAGAAAAAAGGCTTTTAACAGGAAGCTCTTGGGTTTTTTTCTAAGTTCGTGCGAATACTCTTCCAGATTCTTGGCCTCTTCCGCAATTTTACCGCGCCATCGCCGTAAAAAAGGCAGTTTAAAAAGCCCGTTCAGTACTTTCGTAATAGCGGAAGGATTTTTAAGCACCCCATAGGCCATAAGTCCGGCATAGGATAACAAGCCCGCATACAAGAGTAGCATGGAAGCTTGCCCTACCATCCCGATATTATCGGGAACCACTTCGTAATAGAGACCGGTTACTAGCAGTATGGGTACTGCCAGTGCAAACCAGAGCTGGTCGAGCAGTACACTGTATAAAATGATGGCACTTGATTGTCCCAGCCTGAAACCTTCTTTGGTCATGGCAAAAGTTGCCATCGGGGCGCCGCCTATAGTGGATGGAGTAACTGAAGAGGTAAAGTCCCAGCTGAGCATCACGCGAAAAGAGGCAATCCAGCTAAGCTTTTTTTCAGAGAGATAACGGATCCTAGCAGCTGAGAACCACAATCTCATAAAGGACACTATCAGCGCTATAAAGAGGCCGGGTAATCGTTTTGGCTTGAGATGCTCGAGCACTCCCGGAGTGTAGGTTAGATACACCACAACAGCCATACCTGCAATACTGAGCGCTATTGAAATAAACAGGTATTTTTTTGAAAAATACTTGTCAGGATGTTCTTGTATTTTTTCCTCGTTATCTGCCAAAGAAGAGTATTTCTAACTCAATAATAGATTATCAGATTTCGGTGATTAAGGTACTATGCAATAGGTAGTAAATCTAGCACTTTTTGTACACGACTGACTGACTCCCGGAAATGAATAATAAAAAAGCCTTACGGAGACTATCCATAAGGCTTTTTCATCAAAATAGTGCTTAAGCTACATTGATTTTGTCATCGAGATAAACATCCTGTATAAAGTTCAGGAGTTTAACCCCTTCTTTCATAGGACGCTGAAATGCTTTGCGGCCGCTGATTAAGCCCATACCGCCGGCTCGCTTATTGATAACAGCTGTTCTCACTGCCTGAGCAAAATCATTGTCACCGGATCCGCCGCCTGAGTTGATCAAACCGGCACGTCCCATATAGCAATTAGCTACCTGGTAACGGGTCAGATCAATTGGGTGATCCGTAGCCAGCTCCGTGTAAATACGCTCATCGAGCTTTCCATAGGATGAGTCACCCATATTAAGAGCTTTATATCCCCCATTGTTAACAGCTTGCTTTTGCTTGATAATATCTGCCTGAATGGTAACACCCAGATGATTAGCCTGGCCGGTCAGGTCCGCGGAGGCATGATAGTCGGTCCCGTCTACCTTAAATGCCGAATTCCTTGTGTAACACCAAAGAATAGTAGCCATACCCAGTTCGTGCGCTCTTTCAAAAGCTTCAGCCACTTCCTGAATCTGACGATTAGACTCCTGTGAACCGTAGTAAATGGTAGCCCCTACCGCGGCAGCTCCCATGTCAAATGCCTGTTCCACAGATCCGAACATAATTTGATCGTAATTGTTCGGGTAGGTCATCAATTCATTATGATTTATTTTCACCACGAATGGAATCTTATGTGCATACTTTCGTGAAACCGATCCCAATACGCCGAAAGTTGAAGCTACGGCATTGCACCCACCTTCAATTGCCAGTTCAACAATCTTTTCAGGATCGAAATATTCCGGATTAGGAGCAAAAGAAGCGCCCGCAGAGTGTTCGATACCCTGATCAACCGGTAGTATGGAAAGATAACCTGTTCCTGCGAGCCGGCCGTTGTCGAACAGTGATTGTAAATTCCTGAGTACCCGCGGATTCCTATCGGATTGAGCCCAAACATTATCTACATAATCAGGACCCGGAAGATGCAGGTTTTTCTTAGAAATAGTTTCACATTCATGTGTCAATAAATCTTCGGCTTCCTTGCCGAGCAGTTCTTCAATACTTTTAGCAGCTAATGCCATAGCGTTACTCCAATTTGATTTCAACTTTGTTTAAAAAATTTCTCAGAAGAAGCCAATATACATTATAAAAGAGGAAATGACTAGCGAATGCCCTCATCGAGGTTTTTGGATTATATTGTTATATTTGAAGCTTAATTTCAATTCAATCACTTACTGCTAAATGAACATTGGCTCAATAGATCTCGGTGACAAACCTTTGCTTCTGGCACCCATGGAGGATGTCACGGACTCCCCTTTTCGCACAATTTGCCGGAGAAAAGGTGCGAATGTGGTATATACCGAATTCATAAGTTCCGAGGCTATCATCAGAGATACAGATGCTGCCATCCACAAGATGGATTTCAGTGATGAGGAGCGACCCTTCGGTGTACAGATTTTTGGCGGAAGAGAAGAGGCTATGGAGGGAGCAGCCAAAGTAGCAGAAAATAACAATCCGGATATAGTCGATATCAATTTTGGCTGTCCTGTCTACAAAATCGTAAAAAAAGGTGCCGGTTCTGCCTGCCTGAAAGATCTCGACATGATGGAGCGCATGGCCGGAACGGTAGTGGATGCAGTAGAAACTAAACCGGTTACGGTGAAAACCCGATTAGGCTGGGATGACAGAACTATTCGCATACAGGAGGCTGCGCTCATGCTTCAGAGTATCGGTGTTAAAGCACTGACGGTTCACGCCAGAACTCGCTGCCAGAAGTATAAGGGAGAAGCGCGCTGGGAATGGCTAAAGAAATTAAAAGAGACACCCGGGCTTGAAATTCCCATAATCGGTAATGGAGACGTAACCTCCCCCGAAGACGCCAAGCGCATGTTTGATGAGACCGGAGTGGATGGAGTAATGATTGGCCGGGGCGCCATTGGGAATCCATGGATTTTTGAGCATTCCCATCATTACATCGAGACAGGTGAATTACTGCCCGAGCCCACAGTTGAGGAACGTTTGGAGCTTTGTGCCGAGCAGCTGCGTAGATCCGTCAAGCATCACGGTGAACGATACGGCGTGATTATCATGAAAAAACATTACGGGCAGTACCTGAAAGGCGTTCACAACAGCCGTCACCTGCGCGGGAAAATAATGAAGGAGAGTGAAATGCAGCCTATTCTTGAACTGCTGCTTAATTTCAAAGAACAGGAGCTGTTTGCTGTAGCTACCTGATTTAAACTGGCGTTACTTTTTTCTAGAACGAACCTGTTAACATCAGCCGGCCTATATCAATAACAAAATCTGGGGAGAAGTTGTATGCAAACCGATAAAACAACAGCGGTAGTATTATCCGGCGGCGGTGCCAAAGGAGCTTTCCAGGCCGGGGCCCTTCAGGTTTTGAGGGAACAAGGTTACCGGTTTGATATTGTAAGCGGGGTAAGTGTCGGTACCCTGAACGGCGCGATGCTCGCGACCGATCAGATGTCAACGTTGATTGAAATCTGGGAAAACCTGAGCCCTGATCAGGTTTTAAGAGAACAATCTCTATTCAGCATCGCAAGAAAATATCTCACCTATAAAATAGGCATTGGCAAGCCTCCGCTTTCAAAATTCAGTAATGCTCCCTTGCAACAACTCTTGAGGAAGTACTTGTTGAACAAAAAAGTGGCAATCCCCTTTCATTTCGGTTTTGTAAAGCTTGAAACAGGTGAATACATTCAGGCTGTGGTTCGACACGATAATGACCACCGCATCGATGACGCGGATCTCAACCGTATATTGGCCTCTACTGCCATTCCGGTTATATTTAATCCGGTTATTCAGGATGATTCCATATGGGTGGATGGCGGTCTTCGCAACATATCACCCATTAAAGAAGTACTCCCGTTTAATCCAGACCAAGTTGTTATCATCCCTACCGAACCGATTGATGAGGCTCCAGATGCTGTGGAGGTACGCGATATTATCCAAATCGCCTTCCAGGCTATTACTATTATGCTGGATGAAATTTTTGAAGAGGATATCGACCGGTTTCTGAGTATAAATAGTCTGGTTGAACAGGCAGAAGAGGCAGGATTAATCCTGAAAAAGTCGAACGGGAGTCCCTACAAGTACATCGACCCAATTATCATTGCACCTCAAGAAAGTCTGGGTAGTGCTGTTGATTTTGAGAATAATCGCCTTAGAGCACTATTGGAACTGGGAAGAGAGCGGGCTTCGAAAGTATTATCCGAAATAGCGAAGTAAGTTATTCCTTTTCAATGCTTACAACACTTTCAAGAATATTCACTACCCATGAATAACTCTGAAATGAGACCTCATTTCGTTAGAGGTGCTATGTTTGGGAAATACTTCCCTTTTTCCTTTCAAAATGAATCAATTCTGAAGAAGTCTCGTATAGGGAATCAGGTTATCATAAATTTAATACCAATACTATGTGGCAGCGGATAATACGATTGCTTACTGCGGGATTGAATATGTATAGCTTCTATGCAAACCCGCTAAAAAATATACTCAGCCTATTGATGATTCTGCTGGTTCCCTATCTGGCATATATCTTTTGGGGCAGTCTGATTATAATCATCCTCAGCTGCCTGGGCATATACATGCTCTACAAGCTCATCTCAAATGCGGCAAAGGGAAGTTCATATAGCTGAAGGTAGCAACCTTTGGTATTTGGTACGGTAAGTCGGGTTCGAATTAGAAAACTGGAATCCCACTTTGGCAAAACTTTACCGAAAAATTTTTATCCCGCAGATAGCGCAGATGTTCACTGAAACTTTATGCAATTCTGCGCAACTCAGCGTAATCCGCGGGATAAATAAATAGACTCCAGAGACTTTTTCATTTCATAGTATATGCTTTCCTACCTTAGTCGAGGTATTCGGTACCTGTATAGGGCTGCAAAACGTCCGGCACTTTAATTCTTCCGTCTTCCTGCTGGTAGGTCTCCAGAATTGCTGCCACCACACGCGGCAGTGCCAGTCCGGATCCATTCAATGTATGCAATGTTTCCGTATTTCCTTGATCGTTGCGGTAACGCAGCTGCATTCTTCGTGCCTGGTACCCCGCAAAATTTGAGCAGGAGCTTACCTCCAGCCAACGCTTCTGACCGGGACTCCAAACTTCCAGGTCGTATTTTTTTGTCTGTGTGAATCCCATATCGCCGGTGCACATCAATAGTGTTCGGTAAGGCAGCTGAAGAGCTTCCAGCAGTGATTCCGCATAGGCTCTCAGGCTTTCCAGCTCATCATAAGCAGTATCCGGGTGCACAATTTTTACCAGCTCTACTTTATCAAACTGGTGCAGGCGGTTCAAACCCCTAACATCTTTTCCATAAGAACCGGCTTCCCTACGCCAGCAAGGAGTGTAAGCCACATATAATAGGGGCAGGTTTTCCTTCTCAATTATTTCATCCCTGTGAAAATTTGTTACCGGTACCTCGGCAGTGGGGATAGCAAACAGCTCATCGCGTTCAATCACATACATCATGTCTTCCTTATCAGGAATTTGCCCCGTACCTCTCGCCGAGTCTTCATTTACAAAATAGGGCGCCTGTATCTCCTTAAATCCATTATCACAAGCATTATTGATGAAGTAATTAATAAGTGCACGCTGCAGCCTGGCTACAGGTCCCAAGTAAAAGGGAAATCCTGCGCCGGTGACCTTCGACCCGCGACCGAAGTCAATCCAACCTTTTTCATCCGCCAAGTCCCAGTGCGCTTTGCGCCAGTCATCTTCAACTGTTTCACCCCATGTCTTAAATATTTCATTATCCGCCTCGCCTTTACCAACAGGCACCGATTCATGCGGGGTATTCGGAATTCTGAGCAAAAGATCGTCACGCCGGCTTTTGTAATTTTGAAGATCATCTTCAAGCTTTTTGATCTTTTCTTTGAGCAGGCTGGTGTGCTTGATAATCTCCTGAGCCTCTTCTTTCTTGCCCTGCCCCATAAGCTGACCAATTTCCTTGGCCTTGGTATTGCTTTCACTGCGCAGTTCATCAACCTCTTGGACAAGAGAACGCCACTGTTCATCTGCTTTTAATACTTCATCGACCGCTTCGGTGTTCGACTCTCCCTTATCGATCATACCTTGTTTAACTTTCTCGGTATTCTCGCGAATAAAATTTATATCTAACATCTAGAATATGAATATTTGGTTGCTATGAACAGAGCCCAAAGATAATAGAGTTTACCAAAGGTATACAGGACATTTTTAATCTCTTTTGAGATAGTTTTATGATCAACATCTATTCCTGACCTGCATGATTTTATGTTTCATAGCTGCGGATCTTTCAGAAATATTTTTACTCATACGAACAATAAATGCTTGATCTCCTAATTAATTAAGATTATTTTTAAGCTTACATCAAAAATTTAGGCAAGTATTAAAAATTATGGCTCACAGTTTAGATGAAATTGACATAAAAATACTCAAGCATCTTCAAAAGGATGGGCGTTCACAGCGCAACAAACTGGCTGAAATTGTACACCTTTCGGTACCTTCTGTGTCAGAAAGAATGCGCAAGCTGGAAGAGAAAGATCTCATTAAAGGTTATTATGCAGTGCTCGACTCGAAGCGCTTCAATTTCGATATAACCGCTTTTGTATTTGTTGAGGTAGATGGTTCTGACAACTATAAAAAGTTTGTTGATAATATTAAGAATGAACCGGAAGTATTGGAATGTCACTCAATTACCGGAGATGGCTCTCATGTCCTCAAAATACGAACTGAGAACACCGAATCGCTCGAGAAGCTGCTTTCCAGGATTCAGTCATTTGATGGTGTACATAAGACACGATCGAATGTCGTGCTAAGCAGTTTTAAGGAAACCCAGGAATTACCGATTGAAAAAACCATAGACCCCAAATAAAAAGGACTAATCTTATTCTCAGCCATCTTTAATGCGCTCAACACTCAGATCGGTTCTCCTTTTTTGCGTATTTCTTAGCTATGGTTTGGCAAATCAATGCATTGCCCAGGGTACTATAGGTGTCAAATGGAATATCCCCGATAATCCCGACCAAGCTTTTTCGCAGCTTAAGACTTTTGACAGCCTGAATGTATCAGTCATTGAAATTGACAAACTGCCCGATGATCAAATATGGGCTGTCTTAGACAGCTTGGATTTTGAGGTTTTCGGGCAAGTACCCGTCTATTTCCCACTGGTCAGCACCTTTTCGGAACCTGACTCGAGCCTTATCAATCTGATCAGTAAACATGTAAGAGTGTATTCTTCTCATCCTTCTGTTGGCGCATTAGGACTATTTCGCTATGGCGCTGTTCATAAAGCAGCTTTTGATTCAACCCTTCGACCCATAATAGAACAAATCAGAGAAGAATTTAATGGGCGATTATACTATGCTTCCGCCGATGCGGCGCCTGTTGCCATAGATGAGCAATTTGATTTTAAAATAGTAGAGAAACACGTCAATGGAGCAGATGCAGCAGAACTGACAAACCCTGATTCAAGCTCCATTACTACACCCTATCTTTATACGCCTGAAAGCGATCTATATGAGTATTTAAATCCGTTTAAAACTTTTCTTGCTGATGCCTCCGAAAAAGACATTACGGTTTTAGTGAATCCCGATTGGTTGTTTGACATGCTGGATAAGTATCCGGAATTCGCTGGCACCATCGAGCTATACAATTCGGAAGCTGAGTTCATATTTCCGGTACCCAGCGAACAGATTAAACGGAGTACTAAACATAGCCTGATTGTCCTTCTATTGATCATGATATGGGGACTCTTCGCTGTCAATTATCACTTAAGCCCGGTCTACCGAAAATCACTGGTCCGGTATTTCAGCAGTCATGTGTTCTTTGTCGAGGATGTAATGAATAGACACATCCGCTCCATGGGACCGTCCATCATTGTTTTAATTCAGAATGTGTTGCTATCCGGGATCTGCATATACAGTCTGGGGTCGGTGTTATTCTCAAAGTTGGGCTACGAAGCACTTTTTTATCATTATCCTTACCTGCTACTTTTTGGAAACCCTTCCTTATCGCTATTTCTAACAGGATTTATTTTTGCATTAATACTGACTCTGGTTTGTGTCATTTGGCTGCGAATCAGTAATAAAAGTGTCACTCAAACACGTCAGGTTCTGAATCTGTATGCCATGCCCTTGCAGATCAATTTCATAATTGTCACTGTAATGACTGCTTTAGTGACAACCGCCAATCGTCCGGGAGTACTGGTATTTCTGGGCTTGCTCTTTGCCTTAACTCACTTTTCCGCATTTATTACTGCCGCGCTGGATACATCCCGATATCTTAAAAAACATAAGTATCTCTTTTATACTCTCAGTATAGGTCTGTATTGTATACTATGGATTGGTGCAGGAGTCTGGCTGCTTACGGGCAAGTTTCCAAAAGTGATTCAACTGGCTCTCTCGTTATCCTAAATCCAGGCTACATAATTTGCTTTCTAAGGCGTGCTACCGGGATATTGAGCTGTTCCCTATATTTACTAACCGTACGTCGGGCAACTTTATAGCCTTTGTCTTTTAGCTTATCGGCAATTGCCTGGTCGCTGAGTGGATTCTGCTTATCTTCGTTATCGACAATCTCCTGAACAATATTTTTTACTTCTGTACTTGATACTTCTTCACCGCTCTCGGTTTCAATCCCCTCACTGAAAAAATACTTAAGCTCGAATACACCGAAGCTGGTTTGAACATATTTACCGTTTACCACCCTCGATATGGTGGAGATATCCAAATTAACCCGTTCAGCTATATCTTTGAGAATCATCGGTTTGAGACCTTCCCCATGCTTAAAGAAATCCTCCTGGAGGGCCACAATCGTCTTCATCGTATTCATCAGGGTATTTTGCCGCTGCCGGATGGAATCGATAAACCACTGCGCCGAATCAATTTTATTCTTTATAAAATCCTTCGTTTCCTTCGCTTCCGGATTCGAATTCTTTTTCTTCTTCAGGTCATCCCACATCTTTTTATAGCGTGGTGAAATTCGCAATGGCGGTACGTTACGGTCATTCAGTTTGATGATAAAATCGCCTTCCCCTGCATCCTCCCCATTTACAGTTTCTCCCGGTTCATAACGGACCTCAAAATCAGGTTCGATATAGTTTTTAGTGTCATCAACCACATTGCCGCTGCCTCCGGGTTTCGGGTCCAGCCCTTTTATACATTCAAAAGCGTCCTGGAGTCCTTCATCATCTACATCCAGTTTTTTCTTCAGCTTGCCAAAGTGCTTCTTCTCAAAGGATTTCCAGTGCTTTTTGAGCATTTCCAATGCGGTATCTCGCCCGGTAACGCCCTCATCCATCATTTCAAGCTGTACTATGAGGCAGTCTTTGAGATCCTTGGAAGCAATGCCGGGAGGGTCCAGCTGCTGTATCTGTTTGCGAACTCGTTCTACATCCTCTTCTGATATCAGCACTCCTTTGTTGAATGCTATATTGTCAACTACTGCTTCCGTTTCTCTTCTGAAATACCCGTCTTCATCCAGCGACCCCAATATCTGATCGGCAATCATCTCCTCTTCTTCATCGAGGTCCAATAATCCGACTTGCTGCTCCAGCTCTTCAAGTAGTGATTCATGGTAGGGATCCGGCAAATCGCGCCAGTCCTCATTCCCAGAAGAACCCGAATAAGAACTGCTGTAATCATTACCGTCATATTCGGTATTATGCATAAATTCATCCCAGTCGATATCTTCATTTTGATCAACAGGATCTACGTCTTCCTTATTTTTATCTTCCCACTCTTCTCCCGGATTTAACTCTTCCTGTTGATCAACCTGATCTTCGGGTTCCGCCTCTTCGAGCACCGGATTCATTTCCAGCTCTTCTTCCACTCTTTGCTCCAGAGCAAGCGTCGGTAACTGCAACAATTTGATATACTGTATCTGCTGGGGAGACAGCCGCTGTTGTTGCGACTGTTTTTGACTCATCTGTTGTCCGGTTTTTAGCATGTGCCTACCCTCGCTTCCTCTCTGCTTCGGATTTCCTCACAGGCTTTGGCAAACTCTTTATACCACTCTTGCCCGTACCTGCGAACAAGGGGTTTTTCTAAAAACTCTGATAGATAGGTTCCTTTTTCCTTGCCGCTTTCACACCCGGAAGAGCATAATTCAGGTACATACTCAAAATTTGCATAGTCGAAATCGACTACTCTTTTTAGACGAACAGGAAAGAGGTGACAGCTCAACGGTTTTTCCCAATTCAGTCGTCCCTCGAAGAAGGCTTTTTGGATGGCACATATGGCCACATCATCATCTATATATTCCACAAACACACACTCTTTATCATCGGTGCAGGCGAGTTCATAGCCCTGATTATTATTTCCTTTTACCAAGCCTTCTTCTTCAACAACCTCGCGGGCTCTTGGTCGCAGATCATCTTTCAATAACTTATAGGCCTTTTTTAACACCGGAATTTCATCCTTGCTTACGGGAGCACCGGCATTCCCCACAACACAGCATGCCCCTTTACAGCGGCTGATATCACAGGAAAACTGCGTTGTGGCAATATCTTCTGACAGTATGGTATTTTTCACTTTGAACATAACTTTTGCAAGATACTCTTTCTGTTGCCGAATTTAAATGATGAATTGGTTCATTTCACCAACTTCGCATTGCTCCTGATCTAGCCTGTAATAACTTGTGTGATTATTGGATTATCACTGCTACAGTTGCTACCATAGAGTGAACTGACAACGATTTAAATATAATTTCATGAAATTACTGAATTTTGTCCTGCCGATAGTTCTACTGATGGTGTTTCAAACAACTGCAGAGGCACAAAGGCCGAAGCCCGATCAAATTTCTGCCGAAAACGGAGCTATTACTATTCAACCCATACATCACGGCACCCTGGCACTCAGCTGGAACGGCACTTCCATTTATTTGGATCCCACAGGTGGCAAGGAAGCATTTTCAGGATTAGACAAACCCAACCTGATTTTGATTACGGACATTCATGGCGACCACATGAATATAGAAACACTGGAAGCACTGGATACCGAAAGTGCTACCGTAGTTGCACCTCAAGCTGTCAAGGAGCGCTTACCGGCACCCCTTTCTAATAAAGTTACTGTTCTTTCAAACGGTGAGAATATCGATTTAATGGGTATGGGAATAAGAGCGATCCCAATGTACAACTTACCCAAGGACGAGGACTCACGGCATCCTAAAGGCAGAGGTAATGGTTATATCCTAACGATGGGCGGAAAAAACGTCTATATCTCTGGCGATACAGAGGATATTGAAGAAATGCGGTCACTAACCGATATCGATGTAGCATTTGTCTGCATGAACCTTCCCTATACTATGGATATCAATCAGGCAGCCAGCGCGGTATTGGATTTCAAGCCTTCCATTGTTTATCCCTTTCACTACAGAGGGCAGGATACGGAAGTCTTCAAAGATCTGGTAAATAGTGAAAATGAAGACATTGAAGTACGGTTGAGAAATTGGTATTCAGAGTAATCAGGTAAACCCCTTTAAATTTTTTTCTTGTTATGATCTTCAGATCAAAGCTCCTTTTTGCAATTATCATAATGTCATTAACTATCCTTGCTGCCGGCTGTAAGGATAACAGCTCAGGTCCCGAAGGACCCAATCCCGGTATTATAAGTGAAGAGGTGACAGTAAATCCTTCAGGATACGCACCCCTCACTGCACAGATTGATCTTGAAACTGAAAGTGAAGTCACTATTAGCGTAAAAGTAACTGGGATAAACGGACCGGAATCAGATATCAGCTACACTCTTAACCAGTCGGGAAACGTTTTTGAGATTCCGGTTCTTGGCTTGTACCCGGATATTGAAAATACCGTTGAACTGAGCTTTACCGGGAGCAGCGGTACTAGCCTGGGCAGCAGAACCTACAACATTCGAACCGGATCACTTCTGGCGGATCTTCCTTCTATTGAAATCAACGTGGCCGATCGCTCACAAATGATCGAAGGGCTCAATTTTGTCAGTTATTTCGGCCATATAACTGATGGGAGTCCGACTCCACAGAGACCATTTATGTTCGACTCCTTTGGCGATATTCGCTGGTACCTGAATTTCAGTTCACATCCCTCACTATCCGGTCTGTTTTACGACGATGGAATGGAACGGCTACAGAACGGAAACCTCTACTTCGGAGACGGTAACACCAATATGATCTATGAAATCAACATGCTGGGAGAAGTTCTTAATACCTGGGAAATGCCGGGTTACGGTTTCCATCATGAGGTTAAGGAGAAACCAAATGGCAACTTTATCGTGA